>NZ_JBVHPX010000004.1:0-529686 GCF_055567735.1 Streptomyces sp. NPDC026394 | reverse complement strand
GGGGGTGCTCTAATTTTCAACGGTGGTCCTCTGCCCGGGAGGGGTGGGGGGGGGGGTTTCTTTTTTTTGGGGGGTGGGGGTGGGGGCCCCCCCCCCGGGGGGGGGGGCCCCCCCCCCCCCACGACAGGACCCGGCTCACGCCTGGAACGTCACCGAGCCGAGGTGGTCGAACTCGGCGGTGAACGTGTCGCCGTGCTCCACGGTGACCGCGGCGTGCAGCGCACCGGTCATGATCAGGTGTCCGGGCTCCAGGGCGACGCCGTGCGCGCCGAGCGTGTTGGCCAGCCAGGCCACGACCTCGACCGGATCGCCGAAGGCGGCCGCCCCGGCGCCGGTGGCGACCAGCTCGCCGTTGCGGCTGAACACCATGCCGATCAGGCGGGGGTCGACGCCGCGGAGCGGGACCGCCCGGCCGCCGAGTACCACAGCGCCGTTGGAGGCCAGGTCGGCGACGGTGTCGGCCAGCCTGATCCGCCAGTCCTCGATACGGGAGTCGACCACCTCCAGCCCGGCCATGACGTCCGCGACGGCGGCACGGGCCGCCTCCACCGTCACGCCGGGGCCGGCCAGACGGCTGCCGAGCCGGAAGACGATCTCGGCCTCGACCTTCGGCGCGATGAAATCCTCGCGGGGCACCCGGCCGCCGTCGCGGTACAGCGTCGAAGCGAACACCGGGCCGTAGTCCGGGGTGTCGACGCCGAACTGACGCCGCATCGGCTCGGAGGTCAGCCCCGCCTTGTACCCGACGATCCGCTCGCCGTCGTCGGCCAGCATCGCGACCAGCTCCCGCTGGATCGCATAGCCGTCCGCCAGACCCAGCGACGGGTCGTCGTCGGTCAGCGGGGCGATGGGCGTGCGGGTGGCCCTCGCCTTGTAGAGGGCCTGCGCCCGCTCTCGGTGGTCGCGGGATCCGCGTCCGGACATCGGTGACCTGCTTTCGTTCGGGGACCGGTCGGGGACAGAGCCTGGGCCGCGCCTCCGGCCCGGCCGGGTTCGTGACACGGGCTCTTACGGACGCGGGCCGCGCTCCTCCATCAGCCGCGCGATGTCGGCGACGGTCTCGACCTCCAGCATCTCGTCGTCGCTGATCTCGATGGCGAACTTCTTGCTGAGGATCATGGACAGTTCGACCAGGGCGAGCGAGTCCAGACCGGCTCCCTCGCGGTCGACGTCCGGCCGTACGTCCGCCTCCGTCAGCTGAAGGTCCTCCACCAGGATCGACTTGAGCAGCTCGTACACGCCGTCTCCTTGTCTGTGCCGCTGTCTGTGCAGCCGTCTATGCCGCCGTCTTCAGTTCTGGCCAGACCACCGTGGTCGCGCCCCAGGTCAGGCCACCGCCGAAGGCGGTGATCAGCACCCGGTCGCCGGGCGTCAGCGTGCCCTCCGCCGTGGCCTGCCCCAGCAGGACCGGGATCGACGCGGCCGCGGTGTTGCCCACGTCCTGGATGTTCTGCGCCTGCCGCTCCGCCGGGATCTCCAGCTCGGACGCGACCGCGGCCGACAACCGGGCGTTGGCCTGGTGGGCGACCAGCCGGTCCACGTCGTCCGTCCGCCAGCCGGCCGACCGGGCCGCGGCCCGCGCCGCCTCGGCCATGCGCTCCATGGCCTGCCGGAACACCGCGCGGCCCTGCATCCGGAAGTAGCCGTCCGTGACGCAGATCAGGTCCTGCTGTTCGCCGTCGCTGCCCAGCACGACCCGGCCGACCGCGCCCGGCTCGGCGGCGGTGCCGCGCCGGAGGACGACCGCGCCCGCACCGTCGCCGAAGATCGGCACCGTGGTCCGGTCGGCGGGGTCGAGCAGGGTGGTGAACCGCTCGGCGGCGACCACCAGGACGCGGTCGGCGTGGCCGGCGGCGATCAGGCCGGTGGCCGAGGCCAGCGCGTAGAGGAAGCCCGTGCACACCGCCGCCACGTCGAAGGCGGCCACCCCGCTGAGGCCGAGCCGGGCGGCGACTTCGGGAGCGGTCGCCGGGCAGGTGCGGTCCGGCGTGGTGGTGGCCAGCACCACCGCCTGCACCTCCTGGTCGCCGGCGGACTTCAGCGCCCGGGCGCCTGCCTCCGTGGCCAGGTCCGCCGTGGACAGGCCGGGTCCGGCGACGCGCCGGGACCGGATGCCCGTACGGCGGGTGATCCACTCCTCGGTGGTGTCGAGGCGGGCGCACAGCTCCGCGTTGCTCACGGCGAGCGGCGGCAGCCAGTATCCGATGCCGCAGATCACCGCGGCGTCCGGTGGCCGTCCGGCCGACGGTGTCCGTCCGGCTGCCGTCCCGGCCGTCATCCGCGCGCTCCCCGCAGTTCCAGGGCGACGTCGACGATGAGGTCCTCCTGCCCGGCCACCGCCTGCCGCCGGCCGAGTTCGAAGAAGATGTCGCGGGGGTCCACCCCTTCCCGGCCGGCGATGTCCAGTACGCGCGTCTTGAAGCCGGAGAAGACGCCCGCGAGCCCGCTGACCAGGCTGACCGAGTCGATGGTGGGAGGCGCCGGCATGAGTTCCCGTTCGGCGAGGTCGGCCGCGTCCAGCAGCTTGTAGAGGTCGATGCCCGTCGCGAAGCCGGTCCGTTCCAGCACCGGCACCACGACTTCGAGCTGGGTGTTGCCGGCGCCCGCGCCGAACCCCCGGGCGCAGGCGTCGATGACGGTGGCGCCGGCCTGCGCCGCGGCCACCGAGTTGGCGACGGCCATGCCGAGGTTGTTGTGGCCGTGGAAGATGACCGGTACGCGGACGGCGTCGACGATCGTCGAGATCCGCTCCGTGACGTCCGGGGGCAGATAGTGGCCCGAGGAGTCGAAGATCCCGACCGCCGTCGCCCCGAAGCCCTCCAGCCGGCGGCACTCCTTGGCCAGCCGCGCGGCGTCGGCCATGTGACTCATCAGCAGGAGGCACTGGGCGTCGGCGCCCGCGTCCCGCAGGAAACCGAGGTGACGTTCCGTCAGGTCGCTCTCGGTGCAGTGGGTGCCCAGCCGCACCACGTCCGCGCCGTGGTCCAGGGCCCGGCGCAGATCGTCGGCCGTCCCCCAGCCGGGCAGCATGAAGACGCCCATCTTGCTGTTGGGCAGCGCCTCGCGGACCGCCGAGAGCATCTCGTCGTCGCTCAGCGCGGCCCGGCCGACCTGGAGGGAGGAGGCGCCGAGGCCGTTGCCGTGGCCCACCTCCACCACGGGGACACCGGCGGCGTCGGCGGCCGCCGCGTACCGGCTCAACTGCTCGCGGCTCAGGGCGTGCCGTACGGCGTGGTGGCCGTCGCGCAGCGTCGGGTCGTGGATCACGACCCGACGTCGTCCGTCGGGCTGGCTCATGACACCCCCAGGGTGGTGGCCGGCGCACTGTCCCGTGCGCACCGCTCGGCGATCAGTACGGCGGCCGAGTTGATGATGTCCAGGTTTCCGACGTGGCGCGGGATGCGGTCGCCGGTGGCGGCGACCTCGACGGCGACGAACACCCGGTCGTCGGCCGCCGTGCACGCCTTGACCGCGAATCCGGGAGCGAAGGCGCTGACCTGCGCGGCCGCCTCCGTCACGACGTGGCGAACCGCGTCGGCGTCGAACCCGGTGCCGAGGACGGACAGCGCCACCCGGAACGTCGTCGGCGGGGACGCGGGGCTCAGGTTGACCATGACCTTGACGTCCGGGACGCCGGTGAACGTGCGGACGGCGTCCTGCGTGGTGTCGATGTACTCGTCGAGGTTCAGCCGGGTCGCCCGGCCCACGCTCGAACTGGCCGCCGTGGTGACCACCTCGATGTAGCTGGTGGGGAACTGCCGGGTCAGGGCGTGCAGGATCGGTACCGCCGCCTGCCCGGTGCAACTGATCAGGTTGATGTTGCGGTGCGCCGCCGCGTCCGCCCCGTTCACCGTCGGCGCGACCATGTGCCCGACCATGCTCGGGGTCAGGTCGACGAGCCGGGTGCCCAGCGGTTCGAGGCACTTCCAGTGCTCGACGTGGGAGACCGCGTTACTGGCGTCGAAGACGATGTCGAACGGGCGGTCGGCCGCGACCAGCGACCGGATGCCGCCCCCGGCGGTGGCACAGCCCAGGTCGGCCGCCCGGCGCAGCCCGAGGCCGCCGTCCTGCCGCCCGACCACCAGCCGGCAGTCGAGCACGGGGGAACGCCGGATCTTCATCAGGAGATCGATGCCGATGAGTCCGGCACCGAGAATGGCGACACGCAGGGGTTCGTTCCGGTCAGGTGGCACTCTTTTCTCCCTTCAGTTGCTGGTGGACCTGTTCCGACGCGTGGCTCAGCGGAAGGTCGCGGACGCGGCGCATCGGACTCAGGGCGAGGATCAGCCAGCAGGGCGCGGTGACGCCCGCCATGATCCACAGGGTCGGCCGGTGGCCGACCGCGTCGCCCAGCACGCCGCCGAGCAGGGAACCGAGCGGAATGGTGCTGTGGTTGAGCATCATGGCCGTCGCCACGACCCGGCCGAGCAGGCGCGGCGGGCAGTAGGTCTGCCGGAAGCTGCCGACCACGACGTTGGCCACGGCGATGCCGACGCCGAGGGCGAAGGCGCCGAGCGCGAACAGCAGCAGCCCGGGCCCGTCGGAGGCCAACGGCACGAGCAGCGCGAACGGCGCGGTGACCACCTGGAGCAGCAGCAGTCCGCGTCCGGTGCCGATCCGCCGGGTGACCCGGGTGGTCACCAGCGCCCCGACGAGGCCGCCGACGCTGCTGCTGGTGAGCAGCAGCCCGACCATGGCCGAGTTCAGGCCGAGGGTACGGACCAGGAACACGACCTGGACCGCCTGGGAGCCCATCAGCGCCATGTTGAGCACGGCGCCCCAGGTGACCATCGAGCGCAGGTACGGGTCGCGGCCGAGGAAGCGGAGCCCTTCGGCGATCTGCCGCCGCAGCGGGACGCGTTCCTCGTCGCGGGCGGGGGCCGGCTCGACCACGTCGATCCGCTTCAGGCAGCACGCGGAGACCAGGAACGTCACCGCGTCGGCCACCAGCCCGCTGACCGCGCCGACCGCCTGGGCGAGCAGCCCTGCCGCGCCCGGCCCGGCGACCTGGGTGGCGGCCTCGCTGCCCTGCAGCTTGGCATTGCCCTCCAGGAGGTCGCGGCCGTCCAGCACGATCCGGATGTAGGAGTGGTAGGCGGTGTTGAAACACACCGCCGCGGTGCCGCAGACCAGCGCGACGAGGAGCAACTGCCGGAGGGTGAGGACATCGGCCCACGCCGCCAGCGGAATGCTCACCAGCGCGACGGCGGACACCAGGTCGCACGCGATCATCAGTGGCCGTTTGCGCATCCGGTCCACCCACGCGCCCACCGGCAGCCCCACCAGCAGCCAGGGCAGCCACACCGCCGCGGAGATCAGGCCGACGGCGGTGGAGTCGGCGTCCAGCACCACGACCGCGATCAGCGGCAGGGCCACCACGGTGATGCTGTTGCCCAGTCCGCTCACGGTCTCGCCCAGCCAGAGCCGGCGGAAATCGGGGCGGGCGAACACTCCCCAGCGGGTACGGGGCCGGCCCGGAATGTCATGCATCGCGTCCACCCGTGGCATCCAGCCGTCGCTTACGGCCGGTTCACGGCAGCGGGGAATTCCCGTGGCTCGTTGAGCCGTGACAGGACCGGGATGTCCCGGATGTCGTCGTGGTGCAGCACCCACATGAGGAAGCGCTCGACCCCCATGCCGAATCCGGACGTGCGCATCGGGAACTCCTCCCGCATGCGCACGTACCACGCGTAGTCCTGTTCGTTGACGTCGTGTGCCGCCATGGACTTGCGCAGGGTCTGCGCGTCCGCGTGCCGTTCGCCGGAGCCGATGATCTCGCCGAGGCCGAAGTACAGGTCCGCGTTCCGCGCGGTCGCGCCGCTGTCGTCCGCGAACGCCTGGTAGAACGGCACGCTCAGCGCGTCGAAGTGCCGTACCCACAGGAATTCGCTCACCCGCCGCATCAGCAGCCGCTCTCCCTTGCGGGTCAGCACCCGCCAACTGCCCTCGTCCCGTACGCAGCCGTCCACGTCGGCCACCACGCGCACCGCCTCGTCGAACGTGAGCTGCTCGAACCCCGCGGCGCACGCCATCCGTTCCAGGTGGGATACATCGCCCCGGGTGGCCGCCAGCCGGTCGCCGAGCCGGTCGAGGATGGCGGCGGACAGCGCGCTGACGTACCCGCTCGTGTAGCTGATCAGGTCGTCGAGGTCTCCTGGGATCTCCGCCTCGCTGTGCGTGTACTCGTTCAGATGGGTCGCGTCGGGAGTCTCGCCGCGGAACGACGGGGTGACGGCGAACGTGCCGCCCGGCGCCAGGCGGCAGCCGTACTCCAGGGCGAACTGCAGTGAGTCCGGAAGGTAGGTCTGCACACCCAGCACGGTCACCGGTACCGGTTCGGAATCGCTGCCCAGGGCGGTGGGGCAGGTCACCGACCGGGTGGTCAGCGGCAGCGGGAAACTGCGCAGGCCGCGGGAGCGGGCGTAGTCGCCGGTGGCCGTGAGGACGACGTCGTACAGCTCGGCGACGAGCGAGTACCAGGGGGAGCGCAACGCCGTCACGAAGGCGTCCGGCTCGTCGCTGTCGAACACGGACGGCGGCCGCACGGAGTTCTGGGCCATGGTGCTCCGGGTCATTCGTGCATCCCTTCGAACGCCTGGGTCGGTGGCCGCACGGCTGCCATGGACTGGGCACCGCGCAGGATGTGTCCGGGGTCGTAGGTCTCCTTCACGGCGGCCAGCCGCCGCGCTCGTTCGGTTCCATGGACGTCCTCCGGCGCCCCTTCCGTGTCCTGGGCGTAGTTCAGGTAGACACCGGGCAGGCGGAACGCCTCCAGGCGCCGGGCGCACCCCCGGGCCCAGGCGGCGTTCTCCTCGTCGTCCGCGGGATCGGTCCACTGGGCCGAGGCGGTGACGATGTACGGCGCGTCGCGGTGCGGGAAGGCGCTGTCGTGCCCGGGGTCTTCGGCGATGGCGCCCCGCAGGAACTCGAAGTCGATGCTGGACAGGTGCGAAGGCATCTCACCGGCGCCGGCCAGCAGTGACTGGACGGCTTGCGCCGACAGGTCGGGCAGGTAGCAGGACTTGGTGTAGTAGCGGTGGCCCGGCGGTTCGCTGTGGTCGCCGAGCGCCTGGAGCTCCAGGTAGGGGAGTACGCGGCCGGCGGACGTCTGCGGCGGCGCGGCGTCCAGCAGCGGCGCGAGCCGCCGCGGCCCGTCCTGCGGGTCGCCGAAGTAGGCGGCGCTCAGCCGGAGTACGACATCGCCGCCCCCGCCGCCGGCCGCCCGTGCGGGCACCCGCTTGAGCGCGCCCACCGTGTGCAGGGTGGAGGGCTGCTGCTCGGCGAAGTCGCGGTACGCAGCGAGGGCCTGCGCCGCCGTGTCCAGCGAGTACTGCGCCACGTGGTGATGGACCGGGCCCACCGGCCGCAGCCGGAGGGTGAAGCGGGTGACGACACCGACGCTGCCGCCACCGCCGCCGCGCAGCGCCCACAGGAGGTCCGGGTGCCCGGCGTCGTCGGCCTCCACGATCGAGCCGTCGGCGAGCACCACTTCCGCCGCCAGGATGTGGTCACAGGTCAGCCCCCAGGTACGGGCGAGCCAGCCGTAGCCGCCGCCGAGGGCGAGTCCGCCCAGCCCGGTGTGCGACACCACGCCCGCCGGGCAGGCCAGGCCGTAGCGGGTGGTGGCGGCGTCCACGTCACGCAGCAGACAGCCGCCGTCGGCGTACGCCACCCCGGCCCGCGCGTCGACGAGCACGCCGCGCATCGGCGAGAGGTCGATCAGCACCGCGCCGTCCGCGACCGCCGCGCCGGCCACGTTGTGGCCACCGCCCCGTACCGTCACGGGGTACCCCTCGGCCGCGGCGAAGCGCAGGGCCTCGCTCACGTCCGCCGCCGTCCGGCACCGTACGACGCACACCGGGCGGCGGTCGTGCATGGCGTTCCACACCGCCCGGGACTCGTCGTAGCCGGGCTCCCCGGGAAACAGGAAGGCCGCCCGCGGCGCCCGCGCGTCACCGTTGCGCAGTGCGCTCATCGCGTCAGAGCTCCTTTGTCGGCGCCGAGGGCGGCCGCGACCGCGTCGACGATCAGCTTCCGTGGCATGTCGGTCAGGACCTCCTCGTGACGGCACGGCAGCGGTGTCTCCACCAGGCCGTCCACGTAAGGCCGCCAGGCCGCCGGTTCCGGCCAGCCCGGCCCCCGGCCGTGGGTCGCGGTGAAGAACAGGGCCGTCCCGCGGAACGTGTCCGGCCGCCACGCGGCGGTCAGCCGGCTGGCGTTCACGCCCACGTCCACGAGCCGCTGCAACGTGGCTTCGTCCAGCGCCAGTCGGTCGAGTGCCGTCCGGCGCAGACCGGCCAGCGCGTGCCGCAGCCGGTCGGCCGATCCGATCTCCTCGGGCACCGTCGCGCCCAGCGTGGCCAGCAGGGCGAACTCGTCCCACTGGCTCTGGCCGGCGAAGGCCGGGTAGTGCCACGTCTCACCGGGGTACGCGTCGATCAGCGCCAGCAGCTCGACCTCGGCGCCCTCCTCCTGGAGCCGGGTGGCCAGCATGTGCGCGATGTTGCCGCCCAGCGACCAGCCGAGCAGCCGGTAGGGGCCGGACGGGCACGCCCGCCGGATCTCGGCGGTCATCAGCTCCACCATGTCCGCGACGGACCCCGGGACCGGCGCGCCGTCCCGCAGGCCCGGCGCCTGAATCCCGAGCACCGGTGTGTCGACGGCCAGTTGCCGGGCCAGCTCCCGGTAGCTCCAGGCCAGCCCGGAGGCCGGGTGCACGCAGAACAGCGGCGGGCGGTCCGATCCGGTCCGCAGCGGCAGGACGATGTCGAAGTCCTGCCGTGCGCTGCCGTCCGGCTCGGCCGCGAGGATCGCCGCGGGCGTGGCGTTCCGGAACAGCGTGCGCACCGACACGGACAGGCCCAGTTCCTCCCGTATGCCGACGATCAGCCGCATGGCCAGCATGGAATGCCCGCCGAGTGCGAAGAAGTCCTCGTCCACGCCGACCCGGGGCCGGCCGAGCAGCCTGGCGAACAGCGCGCACAGGGCCTCCTCCCGGGGGTTCCGCGGCGTGGCGAGAGCCCGGTCCGGGGCCGGCTGCGGTGCGGGCAGCGCCGCCCGGTCCAGCTTGCCGTTGCCGGTGCGCGGCAGCGCGTCGAGCGCGACGAAGGCCGACGGCACCATGTACGCGGGCACCAGGTCGACGAGCCGTCGGCGCAGCCGCCCGGCCGTGACGTCGCCGCCGGGCTCCGCCGGCGTGACGTAGGCGACCAGTTCGTCCGCCCCGGACACCACGACGGCGGCCTGCCCGACGCCGGGGTCGCTCTCCAGCGCGGCCTGGATCTCGCCCGGTTCGACCCGGTGACCGCGGATCTTCACCTGGTGGTCGGCGCGGGAGACGAACTCCAGGTCACCGTCGCGGTTCCACCGGACCAGGTCACCGGTGCGGTACATCCGGGAACCGGCCGGGCCGAACGGGTCGGCGGTGAAGCGTTCGGCGGTCAGCGACGGCCGCCGGACGTAGCCCCGGGCGACGCCCGCACCCGCCACGTACAGCTCACCGACGACGCCGGGCGGCACCAGCCGCAGCCGGTCGTCGAGCACGTAACACCGGGTGTTGGGCAGCGGCGGGCCGATCGGCGGCCGGCCGGACGCGGCGCTCGCCTCGCGGCGCAGCACCGCGATGGAGACGTCGTCGGTGCACTCGGCGGGGCCGTACACGTTCGCCAGCGGGATGTCGGGGAACCGATCGTGCCAGCGCCGGACCAGCCCGGTCGGCAGCTCCTCGCCGTGCACCAGCATCCACCGCAGGCCCCCGGCCTTGGCGGCAGCGGCGGGGTCGGCGGCACAGGCGTTCAGGACGGCGTCCAGCACGCCGGGGACGATCTGGAGCACCGTCACGCCGTGCTCCGCGACGGCGTCCAGCAGGGCGAACGGGTCACGGGCCGTGTCGTCGTCCATGGCGTGCACCCGCCCGCCGACGGTCAGCGCGGTCAGGGCCTGCCAGACCGCGACGTCGAACGTCAGGGGCGCGTTGAAGGCGATCGTGTCGCGCTCGTCGAGTCCGTACGTGTCGACGACCACGGCGAGGTGGTGGGACAGCCCCCGGCGGGTGACCAGGACGCCCTTGGGCGTGCCGGTCGATCCGGAGGTGAACACGCAGTAGGCGAGCGCGTCGCGGGCCACGGCGGCGACGGGCGCCTCGGGTTCCGCCGGTCCGGTGGCCTCGGGGGTGAGCACCGTCAGCGGGTGGTCGGGGCAGGCGGCCGCGACGGCGGCGGCCCGGTCCCGGAGCCCGTCGGCCGCCAGCAGGACGTGTACGTCCGCCTCCCGCAGCAACTGTGCCGCGCGGGCCACCGGCACCCCCGGGTCGATCGCCAGGTATCCGCCGCCGCTGTCGAGCACCCCGAGCGCGGCGGCCACGAACCAGGGGCCGCGTTCGGACAGCACCGCGGTCACGGTGTCGGCCCCGGCTCCGGCGGCGTCCAGTTCCCGGCGTACGGCGTCGGCGGCCCGCACCAGTCCGGCGTAGGTCAGCTCCTGGCCGGCGGCGGACACGGCGACCGCGTCCGGACGCCGGGCCGCCGTCCCGCGTATCCGGACCGGCGTGTCGAGCGCGGGCTCCGCCTGCTGCGCGCCGTTCCAGTCGGTGAGCAGCAGCCGGTGTTCCCACGGGGCGAGCAGGTCGATCTCACCGATCCGCCGGTCCGGGTCCGCGGCCACGGCCGTGAGCAGCCGGACGATACGGTCGCCGACGGCCACCACCGTGTCGCGGTCGAACAGGTCGGTCGCGTACTCCAGGAAGATTCCGAGCCCGGCCGGGGCGCCCTGCTCGTCCAGGCGCTGGGCGAAGTCCACCGACAGGTCGAACTTCGCCGTCTCGGTGGGCATCGCGGACAGCGTGGCCTCGGCGCCGAACAACCGCTCGCGCTGGTTCATGAAGCCGTGGTCCAGGGCCACCAGGACCTGGAACAGCGGGTGCCTGCCGAGCGACCGCTGCGGATTGCACCGTTCCACGACGAGGTCGAACGGCACGTCCTGGTGGGCGAAGGCGCCCAGGTCGACGTCCCTGGTCCGGCGCAGCAGTTCGGCGAACGTCGGGTCGCCCGAGGTGTCGGCGCGTACCACCAGGGTGTTGACGAAGAAGCCGACCAGGTCGTCCAGTTCGGCGTCGGCCCGGCCGGTGACCACCGTGCCCATGGGGATGTCGTGGCCGCTGCCCAGACGGCTGAGCAGAGCGGCCACCCCGGCCTGGAGCACCATGAACAGGGTGCAGTTGTGCTGCCGGGCGAGTTCCGCCAACGCCCGGTGCAGCGCCGGGTCCGTGGCGGTCTCGATGGTCTCGCCGCGGTGGCTGGCCGCGGCCGGTCGCGGCCGGTCGTAGGGCAGGTCCAGCTGCCCGGGCATCCCGTCCAGTGTGGTGGCCCAGTAGTCGAGCTGCCGGGCCAGCACGCTGGACTCGTCCTGCTCGTCGCCGAGCGACGCGCGCTGCCACACGGCGTAGTCCGCGTACTGCACGGCCAGGGGATCGATGTCCGGACGTACCCCGGCCGCACGCGCGCGGTAACAGTGGTCCAGGTCCGTCAGCAGCGGCCGCAACGACACACCGTCGCACGCGATGTGGTGCACCAGGACGAGCAGGACGTACTCGGGCTCCGGCCCCGGCGGGTCGGTGATCTCGAACAGCCGGCAGCGCAGCGGCAGGTCCGTCGTGACGTCGAAGACGTGCCGGACGGCCCGCCGCAGTTCCGCGTCCACCGCGCCGCGTGTGACCTCGACGACGGGCAGCTCCAGGGACACCTGGTCGACGGGCACGATCCGCTGGCAGGGGGCGCCGTCCACCGTCGGGAACAGGGTGCGCAGCGCCTCGTGGCGGGCGACCAGGTCGTGCGCGGCCGAGCGGAGCGCGGGCACGTCCACCGCGCCGCGCAGGCGGACCACCACCGGGACGTTGTAGGTGGCGCTGGGCCCTTCCATCTGGTCGATGAACCAGAGCCGTTGCTGGGCGAAGGACAGCGGTACCGGCTCGGTACGCGGCTCCTGCCGGGCCAGCGGTACGGGGTCGCGGTCCCGCGCCGCGCCCTGGCCGACCACGCGTGCCACACCGGCGGGCGTGGGCTCCTGGAAGAGCTGGGCGAGGGCGAAGTGCACGCCCAGAGTGGAGCGGATCCGGGCCACCAGCCGCATGGCGATCATCGAGTGGCCGCCCAGCTCGAAGAAGCTGTCCCGGGGGCCGACCCGCTCCCTGCCGAGCGCGTCGGCGAACAGCCCGCAAAGGATCTCCTCCACCGCGCCGCGCGGCGCGTCGGCCGTCCGCCGTGCCGCGGACGACGGCCCGGGGACGCGTTCGGGCTCCGGCAGCGCTTCCCGGTCGAGCTTCCCGTTGGCGGTCAGCGGAAGTGTGGCGAGCGGTACGAAAGCCGCGGGCACCATGTAGCCGGGCAGTCTGGCGGCCACCCGCTCGCGCAGCCCCGCCAGGTCGACACCCGCCGACGGGTCGGCAGGCACCACGTAGGCGACCAGGCTCCGGTCCCCGTCGGCGTCCTGGCGGACCACGACCCCGGCCAGCCGGACCGCCGCGTCGGACTGGACGACGGTCTGCACCTCGCCCGGCTCGATCCGGAAACCGCGGATCTTGACCTGGTCGTCGGCCCGGCCGGCGAACTCCAGATCGCCGCTGCCGGTGCGGCGCACCAGGTCCCCGGTGCGGTACATCCGTTCGCCCGCCCCGGCGAACGGGTCGGCGACGAACCGCTGGGCGGTGAACCCGGGCCGGTTGACGTACCCTCTGGACAGCCCGGCGCCGCCCACGTACAGCTCGCCCAACTGCCCCGGCCTGACCGGCCGCAGCCGCTCGTCGAGCACATAGGTCCGTACGCCGTCGAGCGCGCCGCCGATCGGCACGTTGTCCGGGATCCCGCCCTCGGCCGGCACCATGAATCCGGTCGAGAAGGTGGTGGCCTCCGTCGGCCCGTAGCCGTTGACGACCCGGGTGCCGGGGTGGCCGGCGCGCAGCGAGCGGATCGACCTGGCCGACACGGCCTCGCCGCCGGTCCAGACCTCGCGCAGCACACCGAGCGCCTCCGGTGCCTCCTCCACCATGAGGTTGAACAGGGACGTGGTCATCGCGGCCGCCGTCGGCCGGTGCTCGGTGAGGGTCCGCGCCATCGTCGCGACGTCGAGGTCACCGGGCGGGGCGATCACACAGCAGCCCCCGTTGAGCAGCGGCACCCACATCTCGTAGGTGGAGGCGTCGAACGCGTAGGACGAGTGCACCAGAACCCGGCGGTGGGCCGCGCCGGCGAACGCGCTGTCGCTCGCCAGCGCGACGACATCGCCGTGGGTCACGCCGACACCCTTCGGAACGCCGGTCGACCCGGAGGTGAACATGACGTAGGCGAGCTGGTCGGGGTGGACGGCCGGGCGCGGCAGTGGGGCGTCGGGGGCGGGCGTCCCGCCCGGCTCGACCACGAGGGTGGTGGCCTGGTGCGCGAACCGTGTGCTCAGCGACGCGGGATCGACCAGCAGCACCTCGGCCCGTGACTCGGCCATCACCACGCGGTGCCGCTCCGCCGGGTTGCGCCGTTCCAGCGGTACGTACGCGCCGCCGGCCTTCAGCACGGCGAGCAGCGAAACGATCAGTTCGACCGAGCGGTTGACCAGCACGGCCACCGGTGTCTCGGGGCCCACGCCGGAGGCGATCAGCCGGTGGGCCAGCGCGTCGGACCGCCGGTCGGCCTCCTGGTAGGTCACTTCCTCCGGCCCGCAGACCAGCGCCGGCGCGTCGGGGCGCCGCCGCACCTGATCCGCGAACCGGTCCAGCACGGTCTCGGCCGCCGGGGCGTCTGTCACCGGGAGCGACTCCTTGTCGTCTGGGAGATCCACCGGCTCACCCCGCCGACCGCGGACCGGACGGGTCCAGGGAGCGTGCCAGGCTGGCCGGTCGCAGGTCCGTCCAGTGGCGGTCGACGTAGTCGAGGCAGTCGGCCCGCGGGCCTTCGTGCACCACGTCCCAGCCGTCGGGGACGGTGACCGGCGCCGGCCAGAGGGAGTGCTGGAACTCCTGGTTCACGAGGACGAGGAACGTGGCATCGGGTGGGTCGAAGGGGTTTTCCGGCACAGTGATCCCCTTTGGCAGGAAAGGCCGTCGGTGAGGAGGTGAACAGCCGCGGTGGAACGTTTCTTCATCGGCGGGCCGAGAAAGGTCAGCCACGCGCCACGAACATGCGTCCGGTCGGCATGCGGTGCGCCGTGCACCGGACGTCGCTGTATCCCGCCCGGCGGAAAAGGTCCAGCCACTCCTCCTCGGCGGGCAGCCGGATATCCATCGAACTCGCGTGCAGATAGGTGAAGAGCGAGCTGAACGCCCGCTCCCGCGCATCGGTCACATAGGGCACCGCGTCGGTGACGATCAGACGGCAGCCCTCCGCCGTGACCGACCGGCAGGTGCGCAGCACCGCGAGGAACGTGTCGGGATCACTCACCACGTCGTGCATCACGAACCCCGCGTGCACGACGTCGGCGTCCCGCAGCGGCGCGGGGTCGGCCACCAGCGACTCGATGCTGCGGTTCACCACGTCGAGCCGGTCCGCCACACCGGCACGTTCCGCGGCCCGCCTGGCCTCCGCGCAGGCCGCGGCGCTCATGTCGATCGCGGCCCCCGTACAGTCCGGGAGGGTACGCAGCAGGTGGACGAGGAGCCCTCCGGCGCCCGCGCCCAGGTCGGCCACCTTGGCCGGACGGGAGTCCACGATCTGCGAGAACGCGTGCGGATAGAAGCCCTGCGAACCGACCCAGCGCGACGAAACGGCCACCCAGCGGCCGTCACGGTCGTACTTCTCGCCCGCCGCGTCCGGGTCGCGGAGGAATTCCAGCGCGTGCTCGATGTAAGGCCGGTTCGCGTTCATGGCCCACGACAGATATCCCGACTCGTACCTGCGGTCCGCCATGTCGGCACACGGCCGGAACCGCGGAGAGTCGTCGATACGGTCGACCAGGCCCGCGACCTGCAAGGCACGCACGAACTCGGCGCAGTTTCCCAAAGGCGCGGCGGTCGCTTCGGCCACGTCCTCGACCGTGAAAGGCTCCGGGCGGTCCAGCAGCGGGGATATTCCGAGTTCCTCGGCTACTTCGAGCAGGGCGGCCACCGCGGCCAGATCAGCGGCTGTCTCGCCGTCGTGGGTGGAATCATTGACGCTCATTCGCGGCTCCGAATTCGAGGGCGATGTCCTCGGGAAGAGGGGCGACAGGTGCGTACTCGGCGAACGACATTGTCGTGTCGCCGTCTCCGTCCAATCAAGTAATCACCACCGCACCGGGAACAGGGCGGACGTCGAACTGCCCGGCCGCTGTCCAACGCGCCGGACCCTGTCCACCGAGCGTCTTTTCCGGTAGTTACCGGGCGGTTGACGGAGGGGGTGGACGGACGGGCTTCGTACACGGCCGCCGGGGGCTCTCCGAACTCTCCACCGCGCACACCGGAAAAGGCTTCGTGGTCCTGTCGTCCTTCCGGCTTCCTGGCTACCGTCGAATCCCTTCACCCGCGGTTCCCGGAGGTGCCATGCGAAGGCCGCGTATCCGGCCGGTGTTCGACGACCTGCCCGCCTATCTCCCGTCGCGGCCCGTGCGGTCCGCGACGGGGGAATTCCATCCGCTCGCGGCGAACGAGTCCCCGCGCGAGCCGCTTTCCGACATCCTCGCGGCGGTCCACGGGGCGGCGGGCACGGTGAACCGCTACCCCGACTTCCACGGGACCGACCTGACGGCACAGCTCGCGCGGACCCACGGTGTCGCCGAGGACCAGGTGGCACTGGGGGCCGGCTCCATCGCGCTGGTCCAGATGCTCTTCCAGGCCGTCGCCGAACCGCAGGCCGAAGTGGTCCACGCCTGGCGGACGTTCGAGCTGTACCCGGTCCTCGCCGACCTCGCCGGCGTGCGCAGCGTCCGGGTGCCGCTGGTGGCCGAGCGGCACGACCTGCCCGCGATGGCGCGGCACGTCGGCGACCGCACCCGGCTGGTCCTGCTGTGCAACCCGAACAACCCGACGGGCACCCTGCTCGACGCCGAGGAACTGCGCGCCTTCGTGGACCGGATACCCGAGGACTGTCTCGTCGCGGTGGACGAGGCGTACTTCGAGTACGTGCGTGACCCGGCGGCGCGGAGCGCGATCGCCCTGGTGGCGGACCACCCCAACCTCGTCGTGCTGCGCACGTTCTCCAAGGCGTACGGGCTCGCGGGACTGCGGATCGGCTACCTCATCGGCTCGCCGTACCTCGTCGCCCAACTGCGTAAGGCGTGCCTCCCGTACTCGCTGAGCAGCGTCGCGCAGGCCGCCGCGTCGGCCGCGCTGCACCACCGGAAGGAACTGTTCGCCAGGGCCGACGACCTCGTCGCCGAACGGACCCGGGTGCGCGGGGCGCTGCGCGCCGACGGGTGGGACGTGCCGCACAGCGAAGCCAATTTCGTGTGGCTGCGTCTGGGCGCCGCCAGCACCGCCTTCGGCGAGTGGTGTGCCGCCCGAGGGGTCGCGGTGCGCACCTTCCCGGAAGAGGGCCTGCGGGTCTCAGTGGGGTCACCGGAGGACAACGACGCCTTCCTGGCCGCGGCCGCGGGCTGGCGGAGGAAGGTACGGGCGCCCGTCGGCGATCACTCCCGGCCGGTGCCGGACCGGCCGGCGGCGTCGGGTGATCCGGCGCCCTGACGGCGAACGGAACGGACCGGCCGGCCGGGTGCCGCGCCACGCCGCGGCCGGTCACACGAGGCCGATGTCCGCCTCCGCCGACGGGGGGTGTCCAACTGCGGATTTACGCAGTTGGACACCCCTTGAGGCGAGCGGCGTCACAGCAGTCGACTCCGGTGTCCGATCCGGTGTCGTCTGTTCTGGAGCCGTCCGATCCGGCGTCGACTGATCCCGTGCCGTCCGATCCGGTGCCGTCCGGCTGCCGACCTGGTCGGCCAGCCGGCCCCAGTCCTCGGCGAAGGACTTGGCGAGATCGGCCATCTGCTGCGTCCGGTGGCTGGGGACGGCGCCCAGAATGCGGTCCCATTCCCTGGCGGCGGACAGGGAGACCTCCAGCCAGCGCAGCAGCAGCCGGCCCGATTCCGACAGCCGCAGTGACGGATCGCGCCGCAGGGCCTGGACGATGGCCGCCTGACGGTCGTGGGACGCCGGGCCGTTCGGGATCCGTTCGACGACCCGGCCCGGCCGTACCCGCTCGTAACTGACGTCCCGCCGGGTCCGGGCGGGCTTGCCGCGGCGGCTCTGCGGCACCGGGTCCTCACCACGGGCCAGCCGCTGCCGTACGTCCCGCACGGTCTCCGGTGAGATGCCCGCGTCCTTGGCGATCTCCCGCAGCGACGCCTCGGGCCGTGCGGCGATGAGACGGCCGGCGAGCCGGCGCCCGTCGGCGGCTTCGAGGGGCCGCGCACGGCCGTCCCGCCCCAGTCGCACCTCGTCCGCCTCCCGGACGGAGTCGCTCGACGACCGTATGTCGGCCACGGTCCTGGCGGACAGTCCGGCGACCGCGGCGATCCGCCGGTCGGACCAGTCCGGATGGGAGGACATGATCCGGACGGCGGCCGCCCGGCGCTCGGCCACGGACAGCGGCAGCCCGTGCCGGACGTTCGCCTCGACCGCCCGGACGAAGGCGCTGTCCTCGCTCCCGTCGAAGAACTCCACCCGGACGCTGTCCCGGCCGGCCAGGTGCATGGCCCGCAGGCGGTGCACACCGTCGATCACCTGCATGGTGCTCCGGTGCACGACGATGGGGGGCAGGTCGTCGACCACTTCCGACAGCAGCCGGGTGTGGGCGACGTCCTCACCCGTGAAACGCGGGCCGTCCCCCACCGCCAGTGTGCCGATCGGTACCCGCTGGGCGGAGTTCGCCTCCGCTCTCCCGCGTGTGCCGACCGTGTCCGGTGCCGTCTCCCCGGTCAGTGCAGTGAGCTCGTCCTGGTCGGTCCCGTCAAGCGTGCTGGAGTACTGATGACCGGTCATTACCTCACCTTTCGGACCTCTTCGCAGCGAGAATCAAGCGGTGCAGACCGAAAGAACGTAGCCACCTCCAGGCGGGGCGAATCGACTCCGGTTCACTCTGCCGGGCGGCGTCTTCGCGCCGTGTACGTGTACGGGGGAACCGCGCGTCGCGGACGCGTCGTGGCCGGGGCGGTGCCGGGCATGCCGCGCCGCGCCGACGGGCCCGGGGCCCGGCAGCACGGCAGGATCGGTGCACGTTCCATGTGACCCCCGTCGACGATCTCCGTCACTGCAGCACAGACGTTCCTCGCGGGACTACCGGGACTTCACGAAGAGGCGGCCGGTACGGCGTCGCCGAGGTGGACGGTGTCCTCGCGCGGGCGGCACACGCGTCGCCGTACGGACGCGGCCTCTGCGGGCCGGGTCACGGGACGGGCCGCTCCGGTGCGCATGGGTTCCCCCTTCCCCGGCCCGATCACCGGTCTGGCGAAGCAACGCGGACTCCCCGTGGACGGAGCTGAGCAGGACGGGGCGGGCGCCTGAAGCACGCTGGTAACTCGCGCCACACTACGATCGTGTCTCGGCGGGATCAATCGCCGTACACCGTCCAACGGGCTGTTCCGCGTGGGGAACCTGTGGCGACGGGCGAGCGCCGCGGAGGTGCTTTCGCCGCCCGCCGTCGGCCCCGCCCCGCGCCCACCTGAGCAGGCGTCATGCCCCGCCGGACCGGCTCCGGTGCCCCGGCAGCCCGTCCTTCACCGGCCGCTCGACGCGCTCTGTCAGCACTCCGGCACGACTCCCGGGCCGACACCGAGCGAAATGGCCGGTAAGGGTCTAGGTCGGGGATCTGGCGCCGTTGTTGAACGGTGTCTGCGCGCCATGTGTGGGCCGGGGGCCGGTGGCCCGGCCGCTTGTCCATGGACAGGGCGCAACCACGGACGCAGGCCGGGGCGTTCGGGCCAGAGCTCGAACCGGTCATGACGCGGTCCGGCCGGCGCGGCCGGTGCGGACGGCCACCGGTCGGGCTCCGGTCGGGCTCCGGCCGTTCGCGCCGGTCCGAGCTGGGAATCCTCGGTCATGGGCCGCGGTTTCCGCGCTTTTCGCTGACCGTAAGTGCACTGGTGCGCGATATCGCGCGCGTGACAGGATGCGGGCTGCGGTTTCGGCGGTGGCAACTGCGTGCGGGGCGCGGGGCGGCCGGAATCCGGGGGAACGCAGCCGGGGGGCGGATGCTGATGGGGGGCGCGCGGACCGGGAACGGGGCGCGGAGCGTGCGTACGACACGGTGGGGCCGCCTGCGCGCCGGGCCCGCGGGCCCGGCGCGCACGGTACCGGTGCCGCCGACTGATCACGGAACTCGGCCTGCCCGGCCCGACAATCCAGGCGGACGTGTGCGACGCCGTCGCGGCGCGCCTGGGGGAGCCCGTACGGATCGTGCCGACGAGGCTGGGTGGTACCACGTCCGGCCTGACGTCCCGTACCGCCGACGGGTACCGGATCTTCTGCGAACGCCGGACCGCACCCTGGCACCGGACACACACCGTGCTGGTCGCGCTGCTCATGGAGCGGGTGGCGCCCTCGGCGCCCGACCACGGGCCCGGCCCGACGGGACGAGCCGCCGGCCTCGCCGCGGCCCGGGAGCCCGCACTGCGGCACCGGCGCGCCGAGCGGAACGGCACGGGACGCGCGGGCGGCGCGGACGGGAAGGACGACGCCGCGAGCGGCGCCGGCACAGTTACCACGGACGGGGGAACGGGTGTTTGACGTGCTGTACCTGTGTTTCGGCGGGGCGGCCTGGGCCGTCGTCGTCCTCAAGACACGCGCCTGGCTCGGCGACCGCGGCAACACGGACCTGGGTCTGACCTGTGTGATGAGCGCCTGTGTCGCGACCGGGTTCGTCCTCTCCGCCCCCGGCGTGTACCGGTGGTTCGACCGGCTGACCGGTGTGCCGAACCTGTCGATGGTCGTTCTCTACTCCGCGGTCGTGGTCTTCTCGGCCGGCGCGTTCGTCCTGCTGTTGCGCTGGAACAGCGGTACGGGGGCGGAGGGCCGCGCGCGGGCCCGGAGGCGGTCCCGCGCGGCGGTGGCGGCCGTGGCCGTCGCCTGGGCGCTCGCGGTCCTGTGCTTCGCCGTCGGGCGGCCGGGCGGCGTGGAGGACTCCCGCGACTTCAGTACGGCGTACACCGGCTCGCCGGGCGTGATGACGTTCCTGGTGCTGTATCTGGCCATCTTCGGCGCGAGCCTCGCGGGGCTGGGCACCCTCTGCCCGCGCTACGCCCGCCGAGTCGGTCCGTCCTGGCTCGCCCGCGGCCTGCGGGTGCTGGCCACCGGCTGCTGGCTCGGCCTGGTGTACTGCGCCTGCAAGCTGGCCGGCTGCGTGCTGTCCTGGGCCGGGCACGAGGCGCCGTGGCTCTCCGACGGGGTGGCGCCGCTGAGCGCGTCGGTCGCCGCGGTCCTGGTGCTGGCCGGACTCGCGCTGCCGGCCGCCGGTACCCGGGCGTACGCCTGGCGCCGGCTGCGCCGCCTGCACCCGCTGTGGAAGGACGTCGCCGCGCAAGCTCCCGAGGTGGCCGCGCGGCGTCCGGCCGGGGCCGGCCGGTGGCGGCTCACCGGCCTCCAGCGGCGCGCCGACCGGCAGATGGCGGAGATCCGGGACGTCCAGCGCGGCATCCGGCGGTACGTGGAGTCGGACACCATCGACATCGCGCGGGAGCGCGGGCGCGCGGTCGTGGCGGACGAACGGCAGTTGGCGGCCGTCGCGGAGGCTGCCGCGCTGCGCCGCGGACTGGAGAACCGGGCGATCGGCCTCGTACCCGTCCTCGGTTCCGACAGTGTGGTGGTGATGGCCGAGGAGCGGGCGGGGGAGCGCGCCCGGCCGGGGGCGGCCGGGGGCCGGGAGCAACTGCCGGTCGGCCGGGCCGGTGGTGCCTGCCCCGGAGATGTGGCCGAACTGTCGGCCGAATTCGAGCACTTGGCGCGGGTCGCCGATGTCTACCACTCGCCGCTGACGGACACGGTGCTCACCGAGCTGCGGCAGCGCAGCGCCATGCAGCGGCACTGAGGCGCGGGGCGGGGTGTCGCGATGGCGCGGCGGCTTCGAGGGCACCGGCGGCCGCCCGACCGGACCGGCTGCCGACGTGTCTAGAGTCGTGCACCATGCAGAAGACCGCCGAGACCGGCCCCGACGACCTCATCGACGTGACGCACCTCCTGGACGACCCGTACGCCGGCTACGCGGCGCTGCGGGAGGCCGGGCCCGTACACCGCATCGCCGGCCCCGACGGACAGCCCGCATGGCTGGTGACACGGTACGAGGACGTGCGTCGCGGACTGTCCGACCCCCGGCTCTCGCTCGACAAACGCCATGCGGGGGGCGGTTACCGCGGGTTCTCGCTGCCACCCGCGCTGGACGCCAACCTGCTCAACATGGACCCCCCGGACCACACGCGGGTGCGCCGCCTGGTGGCGAAGGCGTTCACCCCCGCCCGGGTCGAGAAACTGCGGGAGCCCGTGCGGCGGCTCGCGGACGGCCTGCTGGACGCGGTGGCGGAGGCCGGCCGGACCGACCTGATGGCGAGTTACGCCGGTCCGTTGCCCATCGCCGTCATCTGTGACCTGCTCGGCGTACCGGAGCGGGACCGCCCGGACTTCCGGAGCTGGACGGACGCGCTGATCACGCCCGACCCGGCCCGGCCGGAGCAGACGAAGCAGGCCGTCGGGGCGATGATGCGGTACTACACCGGCCTGATCGCGGCCAAGCGGACCGCCCCGGGGGACGACCTGCTGTCCGACCTGATCATGGTCAGGGACGGCGGTACGGACGGGGAGGGGCACAGCGGTACGGACGGCGGTGCGGGCCCGGACACCGACGGGGACCGGCTGACCGAGGACGAGCTGACCTCGCTGGCCTTCCTCCTGCTCTTCGCCGGCTACGAGAACACCGTCCACCTCATCGGCAATTCCGTGCTCGCCCTGCTGGACCACCCCGAACGCCTCACGGCGTTGCGTGCGGATCCAGCCGAACTCGCGAAGGCCGTGGAGGAGTTCGCCCGCTACGACGGACCGGTCTCGCTGGCCATCCGCCGGTTCCCCGTCGAGGACGTGGAGATCGGTGGCGTGCGGGTGCCGCGGGGGGAGACCGTGCTGCTCTCCCTGGCCTCCGCCAACCGGGACCCGCACCGCTTCCCCGACGCCGGGACGCTGGACCCGGGCCGGGACGCCGGGGGCCACCTCACGTTCGGGCGCGGCATCCACCACTGCCTCGGCGCGGCCCTCGCGCGGATGGAGACGGAGACCGCGTTGGCCGCTCTCATCAGCCGTTTTCCCGGGCTGCGGCTGGATGTTCCGCGGTCCGGGCTGCGCTACCGCCGCACGCTGCGCGCACGTGGCTTGATCTCGCTCCCCGTCGCCTGGGAATCGGGGGACGAACAAGTTTTTGAGGCATAACCGTTCCTTCATGCGGTAGAAAGGTCGTGAGGCCCGCCCGGTGTGCATCCCCCGTCGCACCGGGCGGGTCCTCGTGCGTACGGGGCGGATGTGCTCCGCCTGCCGTGTCGCGGAGCGGCCGCACCGCTCCCCGCTGCCGTAGCCGCCCGTGAGCCTTTGGCCTCTGATGTGCCGGGTCGTTCGGCGCTTCGGCCGTCTGGCGTAGGCCCCTCTGCGGGCGAAGTGCGGGCTTCCTAGCGTGAAGACATGGCACTTGAGACGCTTCTGTCCCGGAATGCCGGTGTGCTGGCCGTCATCGCCGCCACCGGGCTGACGCTCACCTCCATACCGGCGGTGGCCCACGCCGAGCAGGTGGCGGTGGGCCGGCGGGCCGTGGACCCGGGGGCGGGGGCGGCCAAGGGGCAGGTGGCGGACCAACTGGGGGACCGTACGGGGCGCACGGTGGCGGGGGTCGGGGCTCCCGCGCTGCCCGACGGCGTGTCGGCCCGCGCCTGGACGGTGACGGACGTCCGTACGGGCGACGTGCTGGCGGCCAGGAACGCGCACCAGCGGCTCGCCCCGGCCAGCACCCTCAAGACCCTGTTCGCGGTCACCGTGCTGCCGAAGTTCCGCGCGGGAGCCGTGCACAAGGTCACCCCGGCGGAACTGGCGGGCATCGGCCCGGGCAGCAGCCTCGTCGGCATCAAGGAGGGCCGCAGCTACCAGGTCGCCGACCTGTGGCGCGGGGTCTTCCTGCGCTCCGGCAACGACGCCGTACGGGTGCTCGCCGCGATGAACGGCGGCTGGACGGCCACCGCCCGCGAGATGCAGGCCAGGGCGCGGCAACTGGGCGCCCGCGACACCTCGGTGAAGTCCCCGGACGGGTACGACAGCCCGGGGCAGGTGTCCTCGGCGTACGACCTGAGCGTCTTCGGCCGCGCGGGGCTCGCCAACGCCGACTTCGCCAGGTACTGCGCCACGACGACGGCCCGGTTCCCCAGCAAGGGCAGTCCCTCGTTCGAGATCCAGAACACCAACCGGCTGCTGTCCGGCGCGAACGGATTGCGGCGCTATCCGGGCATCGTCGGCGTCAAGAACGGCTACACCAGCAACGCGGGCAACACGCTGATCGCCGCGGCCGAACGGGGTGGCCGGACGCTGTTGGTGACCGTGCTGAATCCGCAGTCCGGCGCGTCCAACGCCGTTTACCACGAGGCGGGTTCGCTGCTGGACTGGGGGTTCCGTGCCGCGGGCAAGGCCCGTCCGGTCGGCTCCCTCGTGGCCGCGCCGGGCGGCCGGGCCGCCCCCTCGGCCGACGGAGCGCGGAGCGGCGCCGAGCGCCCCTCCGCCTCCGCGCGGCCGGTCGCCGCGCAGGTCTCCCGGGAACCCGGCCGGTGGTCGCAGACCACGGGGTGGGCGGTCGCCGGAGGCTTCGCCGTGGCGCTCGCGGTGGGCGCGGTCTTCGGCTGGCGCATGTACGTACGCGGACGGCGCACGCCCGGAGGCGGCTCCTGACCAGCGGCGCACCACCCGTCGTGGGCGGCTGCACGGCGCCGTCGAAATCCGGCCAATGACGAAGCCGGACCCGGGCCGCGTATCGGGCGCCGCCGCCCCCGGCGCACACCGCCCCGTCGCGCGCTGCACAATCGAACCGTGAACGTGACGCGACGCGACGAGGGCGGCGACCCGGCCTGCTGGCTGGACCAGGTGTGCCAGGAGTGCGGCCGGATCTCGGACCGCCCGGCGGAGCCCGGCTGCGAACACTGCGGAGCGGGGGACGCCGTTGCCGTGGCGAACGGCCCCGAACCGGAAGGACGGACCATGGCTGCCCGCGCCCGGAATGAAGGCCCGAGTGAAGGTCCGAGGGAAGAATCGGGTGAAGGTCTAAATGAAGACCTGAATGAGGACCTGGATGAAGGCTCGGCCGAAGCCCCGGACGAAGACCTGAACGGAAGCCCGGACGAAGTCCCGGCCGCCGCTCGGGACCGTGACCCCGAAGGCCGGGCCCGCAACGCCCGGCCGCGGGACGGTCTCGGGCGCCCGCTGCCGTACGGCGCACCGGGCGTGGCCCGCCAGCCCGAAGGCGTCGAACGCAGCCCCCGTGAGGCGCTCGCCGAAGCGCAGGACCTCCTGGACCGCGGACTGCCCTTCCATGCCCACGAGGTGCTGGAGGACGCCTGGAAGATGTCGCCCGAGCCGGAGCGGCAACTGTGGCGTGGCCTCGCCCAGCTCGCCGTCGGCCTGACCCACGCCGCCCGGGGCAACGCCAAGGGCGGCGCGGCACTGCTGCTCCGGGGCGCCGGCGCCATCGCCCCGTACGCGGACACCGTCCCGTACGACATCGACGTCCCCGGACTCACGGACTGGGCGCGGGACCTCGCGGACCGGCTCGACGGCCCGGTGGCGGCGGCCGGGAACGCGCCGCGCCTGTGCATCTCCGACGCCCAGGGCCCCCGGGCGGCCGAAACCCCCTGACGCCCCGACGCGGCCCACCCCGGCCCGACGCGCCCCGCCTCGGCCTGGCCCGCCCCGCCCCGGCTCAGCGCACCAGCGCCGGGGAAGACGCCCCGGCCACCCGAAGCGCCGGGGCGCCCGTGCCGTCCGCCGGTACGGTCCAGATGTCGCTGCCCGTCCCGCCGCCGCCCTTCCCACCGCTGCCCGGCAGCGCGTAGCCGAGGGTGCGGTCGTCCAGCCAGGCTGCCTGGTCGTCCACGCTGCGCTGCTCCGCGAGCGGGTGCTCGCGCATCGTGCGCAGGTCGAGCACGTAGAGCTGCCAGGGATCGCGGGTCCCTTCGCGTACCCGCTTCTTGAAGGCGAGGCGGGTGTTGTCGGGGGAGAGGGACGGGCACTCCACGTTCTCGCGCAGGGTGCGGGCCGCCCAGCGGCGCATGTCGCCCTCGACGAGGTAGGTGCGGCCCTTCGTGGAGACGGTGGCGTAGAAGCGGTTGTCGTCGCGGGCGAAGGTGACGCCCCAGTAGTTGACGTCGGGGGAGTGGTAGCGGCGGCCGTCGAGGGTGAGCGGGATGTCCTCGATGTTCTTGATCAGGTAGCCGGTGCGGGTGTCGAGGATCGAGGTGCGGGTGGAGAAGGACGTGGTGGCGTACGAGTCGCCGGTGGCGAACATCGTCCAGGACAGCATCCGGCCGGAGGCGGAGACCCGCGCCCGGTTGGGGATGCCGGTCAGGGCGATATGGCGCTGCTCGCGCAGCCGCCCGTCCAGCACGACGGCGTACGAGGCCGGGGGGATGCCGGGGCGGCGCTGGAGGCACAGGGCGGTGCCGCCGGCCGCGTAGAAGCGCTCGCAGGCGGGGCCCCCGGTGGTGCGGCGGTCCGGGTCCGGGGCCGCTGCCGCGCTCACCGCAGCGGCGCCGTGGGCAGAGGGGCCGGAGGCAGCGGCCAGGCGCGCCACCCGCCCGGCGCCGTCCCCCTCCCGCGTACTGCGGAAGTACAACTGCCCGCGGTCCAGGCCGAACGCCGAGGGCGGGTCGGTGGATTCGGTGCGCCGGGCCGCCGTCACCGTGTACACCACGGCGACCGTGGCGAGGACGGCCGTGGCCACCGCGACGGCGATGACGCGGGCGCGCATCGAGACCCCGCCAGGGCCCGCCTTACGGGCCTGGCCGCCCGCGTCCTCAGCCTCCACCGGGCCTGCCATGTCAGTCGCGACCATCAGGACCGCCTTTCCGTACGAGGGAGCAGCGCGGCGGCGCCCACCAGGGCAGCCGCGAGGACGACGACGGCGATGACCAGCGCCGCCCGGCTGCCCCACAGCGTCCAGGCGGCGCCGAACCCCGCCGCGGCGAGCAGTCGGCACAGTGCCTGGCCCGTTTGCAGCAGGGCCATGCCGCTCGCCTGCCGTGCCGCGGGCAGGGCCGGCCCTGCCAGGGCCATCAGCACGCCGTCGGTCGCGGCGTAGAACACGCCGACCAGGAGCAGCACACCGGCCAGCAGGACGGTGCCGTCGCCGACGGTGAGCAGCAGCAGATACGCGGCGAGCAGCGCCGCATGGCCGAAGAGGAAGGGGACCCGGCGTCCGATGCGGTCACCGAGCCGTCCGGCGGGTACCGCCAGCAGCAGATAGACCGCGGCGGTGCCGAGCGGCAGCAGCGGGAACCAGCGGACCGCGAAGTCCAGTTGCCGCTGGAGCAGCAGGTAGACGAACGAGTCGCCGATGGTGGCGGCGCCCAGCAGGGCGGCGGCCGCCATGATGCGCCGGAAGGCGGCGTCGCGCAGCGGCTCGGCGATCCTGCTGCGCAGCGGGACCCGCGGCCCGGCGGCGGGCGCGGCCACCGGCCCCAGGGTGCCCCGTCCGGGGACGAACACGACCAGCAGCAGTACGCCGAGCAGCCCGACGCAGAAGCTGACGACGAACACCGCGTCGTAGGCGTCCGCGGTCGCCCACAGCAGGGCGAACGCGGCCAGCGGGCCGAGCAGCGCGCCCGTGGTGTCCATCGCGCGGTGCACGCCGAACGCCCGGCCCAGTGCGTCGGGCGGGCTGCTGAGCGAGATCAGCGCGTCGCGCGGGGCGGTGCGTACGCCCTTGCCGATGCGGTCGGCGGCGATGGCCGCGCTGATCCCGGCCGTGCCGCCGCCCGCGAGCAGCAGGCCCAGCCGGGACAGCGCGGACAGCGCGTAGCCGGTGCCGGCCACCAGCTTGTGCCGTCCGCCGCGGTCGGCGGCGTGCCCGCCGGCCAGCCGTACGAGCGCGGTGACGCCGTTGTAGAGCCCGTCCAGGAAACCGAACTGGAGGGGGGAGAGCCCGAGCTGGAGGACGAAGTAGAGCGGCAGTACCGCGGTGACCATCTCGGAGGAGATGTCGGTGACCAGGCTGACCGTGCCGAGGGCGAGGACCGGTCCGGCGACGCGGCCACGCGTCAGCCGTGTGGTGGCGGCGGCCGCGCCGGTGGTGGCGAGATACATGGCGGGTGGGTCCCGGGCCGGTCAGTGGCACTGGTAGGACGGGCTGCTGTCCTTCGTCCTGCCGTCCGTGCCCACCAGGTCCCAGGAGAACCCGTCGTCGGTGAAGTTCAGCTTGACCACGCCGAAGGTCTTGGTCAGCCGCTTCTCGCTGTTCGGCTGGACCTCCTCGATCTTGTACGGGTTGGCGCCGCCCATCCCGGCGAGCAGTTCGACCAGGCCCTTCGGGTCGGCCTTGCCGTCCGGGTTCTGCGGCGCGAAGCGCTCGTAGTGGTGGTCGTGCCCGTTGAGCACCAGCTCGGCCTTGGCGTCGTACAGCAGCTTCCAGACGGGCTTGCCGACCGGGTTGTTGCCGTGCTCGCCGGAGGAGAACAGCGGGTGGTGCCAGTAGGCCGCCACGCACTTCTTGGTGTTGGCGGCGAGGTCGTTCTTGAGCCACTTGGTCTGCGCGGAGTCCAGGCTGTTGGAGTCCAGTGCGACGAAGTGCCAGTTGCCCTGGTCAAAGCTGTAGTAGCTCTTGCCCTGGGGGTAGGCGACGGAGCCGAAGTAGGACTTGTACCCGGCCAGTTTGCCGGCCGGGTCGTACGTCTCGTGGTTGCCGGCGACCGGGCGGGTCCTGGACTTGAAGGCGCCCCAGGAGGTGTCGTAGTACTTCTGGAAGTCCTTGAGCCGGGCGTCGTCGTACTGGTTGTCGCCCATGGTGAGCACGAAGGCCGGATCGATCTTCTTGACCTGGGCCGCGGTCTTCGGGTGCACGCAGCTACTGCTGCTCGCGGTGCACTGCTCGGCGATGTCACCGGCGGCGACCACCGTGAACCCGCCGGCCCGCGCCGCCGTCCGCTCCGGCGCGGCGTCCGCCCGGCCGGCCGGCGACCACAGCACCGCACCGCCGACGAGCGCGAGGACCGCGCCCGCGGCGGTGGGTATGCCGGTGCGGGGGTTGGTGAGGAAGGGCCTGGCCGGGCGGGTGGTGCGGGACTTCGCGGCGCGGGGGGTGGGCGTCATGTCCGTCTCCTCGGTCGGCGGAGGTGCCGTTCGGAGGAATCTTGACGACGGCGCATGTACGCGTCAATAAGCCTGACGGAGAATGGTTAGGAAACTTTCCTACTCACTGCCGCGCCGTGTCGCTCACACCAACTCCGTTTCGTGGAAGCACAGATGATCCTTGATCTGCTCGACCGCGGACTTCGGCGCAGGGTAGGCCCACGCGATGTCCTCCGGGCCACCGGAAAGTGACCAGTAGGAGGCGTCTCCCTTGAACGGGCAGTGGGTACGGGTCTCGGACGGGACCAGCAGATCCGTCCGGACGTCCTCCGGCGGCAGGTAGTAGCGCACCGGATAACCGGTCTCGCGCAGCAGCAGCGGACGGCGGCTGTCGGCGACCACCTGGCCGTCGTGGACGACCCGGACGTGCTCGGTGCCCTGCTCGACGGTGATGCGGTGCCCTGGTACGGACGGCATGACGGTTCCTCTCCGACGGGGTGTGAGGCTCCTAGGGTGACACCGCGCGGCAGGCGGACGGCCGACCCGACGGCGGCGCGGCGTGCCCCCGGACGGCCGGGGACACGCCGTGCAACGCCGCCTCACGCCTTCCGGATTCCCGGCCGCTGCACCTCCCTGATGCCCCGCCCGGCCCAGTCCGGAGCCGGACCGGCCAGTTCGGCCAAGCCCGCCAGCCGCCGGTACGCCTCCTCGGGCAGCGGCGCGGCGCGTCCCTCGCCCTGGTGGACGTGCAGGGCGAAGATCTCCTCGGTGGCCACCGGATCGCCGGCCGCGTCCCCCACGTACATCTCGTGGACGCAACGCACCTTCTTCGCGCCCACGCCCAGGACCGTGGTCCGTACGAGGAGTTCGGCGCCCCGCGGCACCTCCGCGAGGTAGCGCACATGCGCCTCGACCGTGTAGAGCGAATGGCCGGTGCGGGCGCGGTAGGCCGGGCCGAGACCGGCCGCGTCCATGAGGGCGTCCGTGGCGAAGCCGAAGACCAGGACGTAGTACGCCTCGGAGAGATGGCCGTTGTAGTCGATCCAGTCGTCCTGGACCGTCCGCCGGAACAGCGGCAGCCGCGCCGTCACCGGTCGGGCCCGTCCAGCCGGCCGGTGGCCCGCAGTACGTCGATGACGCCCTGGTCGCGCTCGGCGACGAGCTGGGCGTACGTACGGCCGTCGGCGGCCCGGTCGCAGCCGTCGACCACCGCGTCCCGCAGCGCCCGGTCCAGCTCCGGGGCCTCCAGCCGGGTCCAGGGAGACTTCAGCGACGGGCCGAAGTGGTCGAGCATGTGGGCCATCCCGCCCTCGCCGCCGGCCAGCGCGAACGTCAGCATCGGGCCCATGAACGCCCAGCGCAGCCCCGGCCCTTCGGTGATCGAGGTGTCGATGTCCTCGACCGTGGCCTCGCCGTTGGCGACCATGTGCAGCGCCTCGCGCCACAGGGCCTCCTGGAGGCGGTTGGCGATGAAGCCGGGCAGCTCCCGGTCCATGGTGATCACGGACTTGCCCGCCGCCTCGTAGAACTCCGCGGCCCATGCGACCGCCGTGCGGTCGGTCCGCTCCCCGCCGACCACCTCGACCAGCGGGATCAGGTACGGCGGGTTGAACGGGTGCCCGACGACCAGACGGCCGGGCGTGGCGGCCGTCGTCTGCATGTCGGTCATCGGGTAGCCGGAGGTGGAGGAGGCGATGACCACGCCGGGCGGGGCGGCGGCGTCGAGCTGGGCCAGCAGATCGCGCTTGAGCTCCAGCTTCTCGGGGGCGCTCTCCTGCACGAACTCGGCGTCCGCGACGGCTTCGGCGAGGGTCGGAGCCATGGTCAGACGGTCGGGCGAGGCGCCCTCGGCCAGGCCGAGCTGCTCCAGGGCCGGCCAGGCGGCCGTGACCAGGCGGCGCAGCTTGTCCTCGGCGTCCGGCGCGGGGTCCCAGGCGGTGACGTCGTAGCCGCGGGCGAGGAAGTGGGCGACCCAGCCGCCGCCTATGACGCCGGCGCCGACGCACGCCACACGGCGTACGGAAGAGGGAGGGGTGGGGGACACGAAAGGCTCCTGAGTGTGAGGGGGCGAGGGGGAACCGGGCTTCAGCCGCGCGGCTTCAGGCCGAGGCGGGCACGGGCCTGGTCCGGGGTGGCGACCGTCGCGCCCAGCAACTCCGTTATCTGCACGGCCCGTTCGACCAACTGGCCGTTGGTCGCCTTGACGCCCTTGCTCAGGTAGAGGTTGTCCTCCAGCCCCACCCGGACGTTGCCGCCGAGCAGGATGGACTGCGCGACCCACGGCATCTGCATCCGGCCGAGCGCGAAGCTGGCCCACTGCGCGCCCTCGGGGAGCATCGCGACCATCGACTGGAGCACGCCCGGGTCGGCCGGCGCGCCCCACGGCACGCCCATGCACAACTGGAAGACGGTCGGGTCGTCGAGCAGTCCTTCGGCGAGCAGTTGCCTGGCGAACCACAGCTGCCCGGTGTCGAAGATCTCCAGTTCGGGCCGTACCCCCAGCTCCTGGATGCGCCGGGCGCCCGCGCGCAGCATGTCGGGCGTGGAGACGTAGAGGTTGGAGCCCTCGCCGAAGTTCAGCGAGCCGCAGTCCAGGGTGCAGATGTCGGGCAGCAGTTCCTCGACGTGCGGCAGCCGCTCCAGGCCGCCGACCAGGTCCGTACCGGGCAGGTGCCGCAGTGGCTCGTCCGGGTCGATGACGAGGTCGCCGCCCATCCCGGCGGTCAGGTTGATGACGACGTCGGTGCCGGTCTCCTTGACGCGTTCGACGACCTCGGCGTACAGGCGCGGGTCGCGGGACGGGGCGCCGGTCTCCGGGTCGCGTACGTGGATGTGGACGACGGCGGCGCCGGCCGAGGCCGCCTCGACGGCGGACCTGGCTATCTGTTCGGGGGTGACGGGCACGTGCGGCGAGCGGCGCACGGTGTCACCGGCTCCGGTCAGCGCGCAGGTGATGATGACCTGGTTGTTCACGGCGGGTCCTTCGGTCGGTGGGGTCGGAACGGCGGGGGAGCCGCCCGCTCAGGGGGCCAGCTCGTGGTCGATGAAGGTGAGCAGCGCGGCGTGCATGGTGTCCGGGCCGGTGCTGTCGGGCGCGGTGGCCAGCACCTGGGTGGCCAGGCCGTCGATGAGCGCGGTCAGCCGCAGTGCGGTGGGCTCGGGGTCCACGGCGCGGAAGACGCCCTGGTCGACGCCCCGGCGCAGGACTTCGGCGACGGTGGTCCGCCACTGCCGGTAGTAGTGCTCGTGCAACTGCCCCACGGCGGTGGAGCGCGCGGCCTGCGCCCACAGGTCGAGCCAGACCAGCCACTGCCGCCGCTGCTGTGCGGTGCGCGGCGTCTGCAACGCGATCAGGTGCAGCAGTTCGGCGCGGGCGTCCGGCGCGTCGGCCAGGCCCGCGGCGCGCCGCGCGGTGTCCTCGTCCATGCACCAGCGCACGGCCGCTTCCAGCAGTTCGTCGCGGCCGGGGAAGTGGTAGTGCACGGCGGCCGTGCTGGTGCCGCAGGCGGCGGCGATGTCGGCGACCCGGACGCCGTGGAAGCCGTGCTCGGCGATCAGCCGGACGGTCTCCCGGACGATCTGCAGCGGCCGGCCGCCCTCGGGCACCGCGACCGGCTCCCGGCCCCGGGCCGGTGCCGGGGCGCCGCCCCGGGACCCGAGCAGCCACGCCACGTCCACGCCGCCGATGTCCGCGACGCGCACGATCTCGGCGAGGGTGAAACGCCGGGTGCCGCCCAGCGACCTGGACAGCTTCGAGGGGTCCATCACGATGCGCCGGGCGAACTCGCGGCGGCTGCAGCCGAGGCGGTCGACCACCTGTCGTACGCGGTCGCGCACGTCGGTGTCGTCGGGGATCCGGGTGCCGGGGTCTTCGTCCGTGGACATGGTCAGGGACCGTAACAGTGTGTTGAGGTCATCGCAACGACCTCCACGGCGCCGACTGGGGCCAGTCTGCTGTAACAGCGCCGAGAGGCGTGTGTTGAGCACTGACTGATGCGTAAGTCAGTAGCGTCGGCGCGCCGGGTCCGGCCTCGCGGGCCGGCCGCGCACCGGACACCGGTGGACCGGCCACGTATGGGGCAAATGTGGCAAAGTTGCGGACATGGCTGACCGGGGCGCGAAGCGGCCGACCGTGTCGGTGCCGGACGACTGGCCCGCTCATCCGGACCTGACGCTGGCCCTCAACGGCATGGGCGGCTTCGACTGGGACCTCGACAGCGGCCGTATGCACATGGACGGCTCCGCTCTGGAGGTCTTCGACCTGCCGCCGGAGGAGTACGACTCCGACCCGGCCGCCCTGGGCTGCCGTCTGCCGCCGGACGAGGCGGCCCGCCTGGACAGCGTCGTCTCCCAGGCCCTGAAGGACGGCAGCGACTCCTACGGCGCCTACTTCCGCGTCCGGCTGCGGGACGGCACGGTGCGCTGGGCCCACACCCAGGCCAGCATTCGCCGCGACGGGGCCGGAAAGCCGCACCGCGTCATCGGCGTCGTCCGGGACGCCAGCCAGGAGTACGCCCAGGCGGCGGAACGGGCCCAGGCGCACGCGCGCAGACTGCGCAACACCGGCCTCGTCGAGCGCACCACGGCGGCCCTGGCGCACGCCAGGACCGTCCGCGACGTCATCGGTGTGCTCGGCGACGACCAGGCGCTGACCCGGCTGGGCGCGCGGAACGTCATCGTCGGCCTGGTCGAGGCGGGCCGCATCCGGGTGGTTCACGAAGGGCTGGCGGGCAGCTTCGTACCGCAGCACGAGGTGCTGCGGGTCGAGGAGGAGTTCCCGATGAGCGAGGCGGTGCGCACCCTCCAGCCGTGCTTCATCCGCTCCCGCGCCGAGTTCGCCGAACGCTACCCGGCGCTCTGGCCGCACCTCGAAAGGATGGACTTCGGCTCCGCCGCGTACCTGCCGCTCATCGCGCAGGCCAGGCCGATCGGAGTGGTGGGCCTGTTCTACCGCTCGGAGAACCCGTTCGGCGTACAGGAGCGCAACCTGCTGCTGGCGCTCGGCTCCAGCGTCGCGCAGAGCCTGGCCCGCGCCATGCTCTACGACCAGGAGCACGACCTCGCCGAGGGCCTCCAGCAGGCCATGCTGCCGCGCCGCATCCCCGGCATCCCAGGCGCCCAGATCGCCGTACGCTACCGGGCCGCCCGGATCGGCCGGGACATCGGCGGCGACTGGTACGACGTGATCCCGCTGCCCGAAGGCCGGGTCGCCGCGGTCATCGGCGATGTACAAGGGCACGACACCCACGCCGCGACCGTCATGGGCCAGCTACGGATCGTGCTGCGCGCCTACGCCGCCGAGGGGCACCCGCCCGCCACCGTCATGGCCCGCGCCTCCGCCTTCCTCGGCGAACTGGACACCGACCGCTTCGCCACCTGCACGTACGCGGACGCCGACCTGGCCACCGGGACGGTGCGGCTGGTGCGGGCCGGGCACGTGGACCCGCTGCTGCGGCACGCCGAGGGGCTGTGCCGGCGCCTGGAGGTGGCCGGTGGCCTGCCGCTGGGCATAGCGACCGGTTTCCGCGACCTGGACTACCCCGTCACCACCGCCCACCTGGGCATCGGGGAGACCCTGGTGCTGTACACCGACGGGCTGGTGGAAGAGCCGGGCATCGACATCGAGGACGGCGTACGGCACCTGGCCAGAGTGATCCGCGACGGCCCCCAGGACGTCCAGCAACTGGCCGACCGGCTCTGCGACCTGGCGGCCGAGCAGACCGGCGACGACGACATGGCGATGCTGATCCTGCGGCGCGGCGGGGAGCCCGCCGCGCCGGCCGCCGGACGGCTCCAGCAGCACGTCGCACCCGACGACGCCCGGGGGCTGTCCGCCGCCCGCCACATGATCCGCGCCGCGGTACGGGCCTGGGGCGCACCGGAGCGCGCCGAGGAGGTCGAACTGGCCGCCGACGAGCTGATCACCAACGCGCTGCTGCACACCGACGGCGCGGCGGTGGTGACGGTACGGATGCCGCACGGCACCGACCGGCGGCTGCGGCTGGAGGTGGCCGACCGCTCCAGCGCCCTGCCGCGCCGCCGGGACAGTGACGAGTCCGCGATGTCCGGGCGCGGACTGCTCCTGGTGGAGCGGCTGTCGGATGTCTGGGGTGTGGAGCCGCGCGGCAACGGAAAGTGCGTATGGTGCGAGTTCGACTGTCCGTGACGGCCGGTACGGCCCCCGGGAGCGGGACGGCCGCGCCTGCCGTCCGGCGGGACACCCGCGGCAACCGCCCCTGAACGGGGCACCGCGGCACGGGCAGCGGACAGGGCACAGTTCGATCGGCCGCCGAGTGAGCGGCCCGGCGGAATGAGGACACGCGCTATGGAACCGGGGCCTGCGCAGCAGTGGGGCGACGCCCGCCGGACGGCGGCACGGCTGGACGCGGAGCACGTCCGCGCCATCGCCCTCACCTGGGTCGACAACGCGGGCATCGCCCGTACCAAGACCGTGCCGACGGCCCGGCTGGCGCCCGCCGTGCAGCGCGGCGTCGGCATGTCACCGGTCTTCGACGTCTTCACCTCCGACGACGCGATCACCGCGTCCGCGCACCTCGGCGGACCCGACGGTGACCTGCGGCTCTTCCCCGACCTGGAGCGGGTCACGGTGCTGGCCGCGCAACCCGGCTGGGCCTGGGCGCCGGTCGACCGCTACGACCAGCTCGGCACGCCGCACCCCGGATGCCAGCGGCAGTTCGCCCGCCGCATGGTGGACCGGGCCGCCGACGCGGGACTGGTCCTGCGGATGGGGTTCGAGACGGAGTGGGTGGTCACCCGCGCGCCGGAGGCCGGCGGCGGTCGCCCCGACAGCTCCACGGGCGCCGAGGAAACCCTCGACTACGCCTGCGCCGGCCCCGCCTACGGCATGACCCGCGTCGTCGAACTCTCCGACTACCTCCGCGACGTGGCCGAGGCGCTGGCCCTCCAGGACATCGACGTCCTCCAGCTCCACCCCGAGTACGCGCCGGGCCAGTTCGAGGTGTCCACCGCGTCGGCCGACCCGCTGCGCGCCGCCGACGAGCTGGTCCTCGTCCGCGAGACCGTACGGGCCGTCTCGCTCCGGCACGGCCTGCGGGCCAGCTTCGCGCCCTCCGTCGTGGCCGGCCAGGTCGGCAACGGCTGCCACCTCCATCTCAGCCTGCACCGCGGCGAACGCAGCCTGCACCGGGCCCGGGACGCCGAACACGGCCTGGACCCGGACGCCGTACGGTTCCTCGGCGGCGTCCTGGAGACGATGCCCGCGCTGCTCGCCGTCGGCTGCCCCTCGCCCGCGAGTTACCTGCGGCTGGCCCCGTCCGTGTGGGCCGGCGCCTACCAGTGCTGGGGCGTGGAGAACCGGGAGGCCGCGCTGCGCCTGGTCACCGGCGCCCCCGACGATCCGGACGGGGGGCACGCCGAGATCAAGCCGTTCGACGCCGCGGCCAACCCGTACCTGGCGGTCGGTGCGGTGATCGCCGCCGGGCTGCACGGCCTGTCCACGGGCGCGGCGCTGCCCCCGCCGGTCACCGGCGACCCGGGCGTCCTGGGGGTCCGGGAACGCTCCCGGCGCGGCATCGTCCGGCTGCCCTCGTCGCTGACCGAGTCCACCGACCGGCTGGCGGAGTCGGCGGTGCTGCGGGAGGCCATGGGCGAGGTGCTGTACGGCGCCGTGATCGCCGTACGCCGCGCCGAGGCGGCGCACTTCGCGGACAGCGAGCCCGAAGAGATCGCCGCGGCGACGCGCTGGAGGTACTGATGGCCGTGCCCGCCCTCGTGCCCGCCCCCGGTGCGCCGGCCGCCCACGGACGGCGGGGCCGATGACCGCGCAGGCCACCGGCGGCGCCCCGGACCCGTTCCCGGACCTGCCGCCGCTGATCGACCAGCACTGCCACGGAGTGCTGCGCGGCGACCTGACGGCCGCCGAGTTCGAGTCGTACCTGACCGAGTCCAACCGGCCCGCCGCCGCGGGCACGACCTTCTTCGACACCCAGGCGGGCTTCGCCGTCCGCCGCTGGTGCCCGCCGCTGCTCGGCCTCGCGCCGCACTGCACGCCCGGCGCGTACCTCGCCCGGCGGCGCGAACTGGGCGCGGCCGAGACCCGCCGCCTGCTGCTGGGCGGCACCGGCATCGGCACGTACCTGGTGGACACCGGTCTGCCCGGCGACCTCACCGGGGCGCACGAGACGGCCGAGGCGGGCGGCGGCACCGGGCACGAGATCGTCCGCCTGGAGACGCTGGCGGAACGGGTCGCGGCAGGCGTACGGGCGGCACGGACGGCGGGGGAGGAGACCGCGGACGTGGCCGCCGAGGTGTTCGCTGCCGGGCTCGCCGACGCCGTACGGGACGCGGCCCGCACCGCCGCGGGCTTCAAGTCCGTCGCCGCCTACCGGCACGGGCTGGCCCTGGCTCCCGAGCCGCCCACCGCCGCCGACGTCGTGACCGCCGCCCGCGACTGGCTCGCCGCCGGCCCCCACCGCCTGACCGACCCGGTCCTGCTGCGCCACCTGCTGTGGCTCGCCGTCGGCACCGGCCGCCCCCTGCAACTGCACACCGGCTTCGGCGACCCCGACCTGCGCCTGCACCACGCCGACCCGGCCCTGCTCACCGACTTCGCCCACGCCATCGCGGGCACCGGCACCGACCTGATCCTGCTGCACTGCTACCCGTACCACCGCCAGGCCGCCTACCTGGCCCATGCCTTCCCGCACGTGTACGCCGACGTCGGCCTGGCCCTCGGGCACACCGGGCCCCGCGCGGCAGCCGTGCTCGCCGGATTCCTCGAACTGGCCCCCTTCGGCAAGCTCCTCTTCTCCACCGACGCCTACGGCCTGCCGGAGCTGTACACCGTCGGCAGCGCCGCCTTCCGTACGGCGCTGGCGGAGGTGCTGACCGGCTGGGCGCGCGCGGGCGCCTGGTCGGCGGCGGACGCCGACCGTGTCGCGGCGCTGGTCGCGGCCGGTAACGCCCGCCGGGTGTACGGGCTTTCGGAGGGCCGGTAGCCGTGCGGCCGGTGTCATGATCAGGCCACCCGGGTAAGTGGCACCACCACGGACCGTGCTTTACTGCCCCGTGCCTCCTGCCATATCCGACACCGAGCCCCGTCCTCCGCTGTACACCCGCCTCTTCGCCGACATCACCCCGCTGCGCATCTCCGCCGACTACCGGCGCCTGTGGTTCGGCAACACCGTCTCCTGGGTCGGCCAGCAGATGACCGCCCTGGCCGTCTCCCTCCAGGTGTACGCCCTCACCGGCTCCACCTTCGCCGTCGGCGCGGTCGGCCTGTGCTCCCTGGTCCCGCTGGTCGTCTTCGGGCTGTACGGCGGCGTCATCGCCGACACCGTCGACCGCCGCAAACTCGGCCTGTACAGCGCGGTGGGCGCCACCGTGCTCTCCGTCGCGCTGGCCGCCGCCGCGCTCGCGGACGTACGACAGGTGTGGGTGCTCTACACGGTCGTCGCCCTCCAGGCCGTCTGCTTCGCGATGAACGCGCCCGCCCGCTCGTCGATGATCCCGCGTCTGCTGCCGGCCGAGCAGTTGCCCGCCGCCAACGCCCTCTCCTCGCTCACCAGCAACCTCGGGATGATGGGCGGCCCGATGCTCGGCGGTGTCTTCGTCGGCCTGTGGGGCTACCAGGCCGCCTACCTGATCGACGTGGTCTGCTTCTCGGCCGCGCTGTACGCCATGTGGCGGCTGCCCGCCATGCGCCCCGACCACGGTGACGGCGACGAGGCGCCGCGCCGCCCGTCCGTCCTGGAAGGGCTGCGCTTCCTCGCCACCCGGCCCAACCTGCGGATGACCTTCTTCGCCGACCTGGCGGCCATGGTGCTGGCCCAGCCCCGCGCGCTGTTCCCCGCCGTCGCCGTCCTCTGGTTCGGCGGTGACGCCAAGACGGTGGGCCTGCTCGTCGCGGCGCCCGCGGTCGGCGCGGTGCTCGGCGCGCTGTTCTCCGGGTGGCTCGGCGCCGTCCGCCGGCACGGCCTGGCGATCCTCGTCTCGGTCGCCGCCTGGGGAGCGGCCGTCGCCTGCTTCGGCCTCACCCGCCACCTGTGGCTCGGCCTGTTCTTCCTCGCCGTCGCCGGGTGCGCGGACACCGTCTCGATGGTCTTCCGCGGCACCATGCTGCAGGCCGCCGCGCCGGACCGGATGCGCGGCCGCCTGCAAGGCGTGTTCATCGTCGTCGTGGCGGGCGGCCCCCGGCTCGGCGACTTCCTGGCCGGGGCGGCGGCCGACCTCGCCTCACCGGCCGTGGCGGTCGTCGGCGGGGGACTCGCCTGCGTCGTGACGGTGTTGCTGCTGGCCCTGTGGCGGCGCGACTTCGCCCGCTACGACGCTCGCGACCCGCAGCCCTGACGGGCGGCCCCGGGGCCGGTTCCGCACCCGGCCCCGGGGCCACCCGCCGCCGTCACCGGCCGCCGCCCGGCCAGTTCCACTCCTCGACCTCCGGCAGGTCCGTGCCGTGCTCGCGGATCCAGGCGTGGTGGCGCTGCCGCACGTCCGCCATCGCCTGCCGTACTCCGGCGGCCCGTACGGCCAGCCCCGGCACCCGGTCGATCACGTCCATCACCAGCCGGTAGCGGTCCATGTCGTTGGTGACCACCATGTCGAACGGCGTGGTCGTGGTGCCCATCTCCTTGTAGCCCCGCACGTGCAGATTGGGGTGGACGGCCCGGCGGTAGGTGAGCCGGTGCACCAGCCACGGGTAGCCGTGGTACGCGAAGACCACCGGCACGTCGTGCGGCAGCAGCGCCTCGAACTCCCGCTCCGTCATGCCGTGCGGGTGCTCCTCGTGGGGTTGCAGGCGCGTCATGTCGACGACGTTGACGACCCGTACCGACAACTGCGGCAGGTGGGTACGCAGCAGGGAGGCGGCGGCCAGCGTCTCCTGCGTCGGCACGTCACCGGCGCACGCGAGCACCACCTCGGGCCGGCTGCCGGGCTGTTCGGTGCCCGCCCACTCCCAGATGCCCGCGCCGCGCGCGACGTGCCCCCGCGCCTGCTCGATGTCCAGCCAGTCGAAGCACGGCTGCTTGCCCGCGACCACCACGTTGACCACGTCACGGGTGCGCAGCACGTGGTCGGCCACGCACAGCAGGCTGTTGGTGTCCGGCGGGAGGTAGACCCGTACGGTGTGCGGGTCCTTGTTGAGGATGTGGTCGACGAAGCCGGGGTCCTGGTGCGAGAAGCCGTTGTGGTCCTGGCGCCAGACGTGCGAGGTCAGCAGGTAGTTCAGGCCCGCCACGGGCACCCGCCAGGGGATGTCGCGGGCCGACTGGAGCCATTTGACGTGCTGCGAGGCCATGCTCGACACGATGTGCGCGAACGCCTCGTACGAGGAGAACAGGCCGTGCCGGCCGGAGAGCACGTACCCCTCCAGCCAGCCCTGGCACAGGTGCTCCGAGAGCACCTCCATCACGCGCCCGTGCCGCCCCAGGTGCTCGTCGGTGGGCACGGTCCGGGCCTGCCACGCCTTGTCGGTGGCGTCGTACACGTCCTGGAGGCGGTTGGAGGCCGTCTCGTCCGGGCCGAACAGCCGGAAGTCGCGGCGGTCGGCGGTCCGCTCCATCAGATCGCGCAGCAGGCCGCCGAGGACGCGGGTCGGTTCGTGCATCCGGGTGCCGGGCTTGTCGACGGGCACCGCGTACTTCTCGGGGTCGGGCAGCGGCAGCGTACGGACGAGGCGGCCACCGTTGGCGTGCGGGGAGGAGCCGAGCCGCCGGTCGCCGCGCGGCACACAGGCCAGCACCCGGTCCACCGGCCGCCCCTCGCCGTCGAACAGCTCGCCCGGCGCGTACGATCGCAGCCAGCCCTCCAACTGGCGCAGATGGTCCGGGTTGTCCCGGACGCCGGACAGCGGGACCTGATGGGCGCGCCAGGTGCCCTCGACGGGCGCGCCGTCCACCTCGCCGGGGCCGGTCCAGCCCTTGGGGGTGCGCAGCACGATCATCGGCCAGCGGGGCCGGGAGCGCGCGCCGTCGCCGCGGGCGGTGCGCTGGGCGTCGTGGATGCGCAGCAGTGCGGTGTCCATGGCGGCGGCCATGTCCCGGTGGACCTGCGCGGGGTCGGAGCCGGTGACGTACAGCGGCTCGTGCCCGTAGCCACGCAGCAGCGCGTCCAGCTCGTCCTCGTCCAGCCGGGCCAGGACCGTCGGGTTGGCGATCTTGTAGCCGTTCAGGTGCAGGATCGGCAGCACGGCGCCGTCGTGCGCCGGGTCCAGGAACTTGTTCGCGTGCCAGGAGGCGGCCAGCGGCCCGGTCTCCGCCTCGCCGTCCCCGATCACGCACGCCACCAGCAGGTCCGGGTTGTCCAGCGCGGCGCCGTACGCGTGCGCGAGGGAGTAGCCCAGCTCGCCGCCCTCGTGGAAGGAGCCCGGCACGTTCGGCGCCGCGTGGCTCGGCACCCCGCCGGGGAAGGAGAACTGCTGGAACAGCCGGCCCATCCCGGCCGCGTCCCGCCCGATGTCCGGATACAGCTCCCCGTACGTGCCCTCCAGCCAGGCACCGGCGAACACCGAAGGCCCGCCGTGCCCCGGGCCCCACACGCACACCGCTTCCTGCCCGTGGGTGCTGATGACCCGGTTGACGTGGGTGTAGACGAGGTTCAGGCCCGGACAGGTGCCCCAGTGGCCGAGCAGGCGCGGTTTGATGTGCTCGGGGCGCAGTTCCTCGGTGAGCAGCGGGTTGCCGGTCAGATAGATCTGACCGGCCGCGAGGTAGTTCAGCGCCCGCCAGTGGGCGTCGAGATCGAGCAGGTCGTTCTCGGTGAGCGGGGTCGGCGACTCCATCGGGGCCCTCCGTCGGGGGAAAGGTGATCAGGGAGCGCCTCTCCACCGTACGGGCCGTCATGCACCGGCGCCGCACATAACGGGCCGACCGGACGCGCCGGGCCCTCGGAGCCGGTGTCCCGGGGCCCGTCCCTCAGAGCAGCACCGGTGTCAGGTCCGGGTCCTCGAAGCCCGCGTCGTCGAACGGGTAGAGCGGGCGGGTCACCCGGTGGTGGCCCAGGCGCGGCAGGTCCTGGTCCACGCCGCCGGGGGTGAGGGCGAGCAGCCAGTCGGCGGCCATCGCGTACAGCTCCGGCTCCAGGTAGCCGATCTTCACCACGACGATGTCGTACGCCGTCGGGTCGAGCGTGCCGAAGTCCGCGCGGGTGTGGAAGGGCTTGCGCCGCTCGGTGAGGACGGCCGTCACGCCGCCCCGGGTGACGGCGGCGGTGCGGCCGCCGCCGTCGTACGCCGGGTTGCCGCGCGGGGCACCGGCGGCGGGCGCGGCCGGGTCTTCGAGGGCGGTCACCGTGCCGGTCAGCTCGTACGGTTCGGCGTGCGGGCCGGTGCCGGCGCTGACGTGGCCGCCGACCTTCAGGGTGACGCGGGCGCCCACCCCGGCGGCGAAGCAGGCGGCCACCGCGGCCGGATCGGTGATGCCCGGGTGCAGCGCGGTGACCCGGCCGCTCGCCAGGTCCTCGTCGGCCAGCAGACGCCGCAGCATGTACGCGAGGTCGCCCGCGCCGCCCGCGGTGGGATTGTCGCCGGAGTCGCTGATCAGGAACGGGCGGGCGGGGGACGCGACGGCGTGGGCGACGCACGCGTCGGCGTCGCCGGTCGGGCCGGCGAAGACGAAGTCGCGGCGCACGTCCCAGTACTCCCGGGCCAGGCCGCGGGCCTGCTCCAGCGCCAGGTCCGGGTCGTCGCCGGTCACCACGACCGCGGCCCGGCAGCGCGCCTCGTCGGCCCAGGCGTAACCCACCCAGAGCGCCGCGTCCACGATGCCGTCCAGCGCCTCGACCGAGGCGAGCCTGCCGTACAGGGACTTGGCCGGTTCCAGGCGGGTGCTGGTCTTCTCGCCGGGGAGCAGGACCGGTACCTGCACCCAGGCGCGGTACGGACGGCCCTTGCCGGACACCAGCCGTCCGACCAGTTTGCGGGCGGCCCGCTCGCGCGTCTCCCAGGCGTCCTCGTGCGGGGCGAGGCGGTGCGCGGTGAGCAGGTCGAGGCGGTCGGCGAAGCGGCGCGAGACGTTGCCGTGCAGGTCCATGGCGGCGGAGAGCAGCACGTCCGGGCCGAGCGCGTCCCGTACGGCGTCGGTGAGGTCCGCCTCGGCGTCGTCCAGGCCGACGACGCTCATGGCGCCGTGGATGTCGTAGACCATGCCGTCCAGCGGTCCGGCCTCGTGTATCCGGGTGACCAGTTCGGACTTGATCCGGTCGTACGTCTTCCGCTCGACGGGCCCGCCGGGCAGCGCCACCGCGTGCACCAGGGGCACCCACTCCACCTGGTCCGCGAGGTCGCTGTCCGGCCGGGTCCAGGTGTAGCGGTCCAGCAGCGCGGCGCCGCGGGTCACGCGGAAATCGTCGTACGTCGAGCGGTGCGGGCAGAACTGGCTGGACTCGATGGCCATGCCGCCGATGGCGATACGCATGTCGGTCGTGCACCTTCCGTGGGGGTGTGGGGACACGGGGGACGAGGGGGACGCGGGGACCGGGGGCCGTCGGGGAGCTACGTACGGACGACGGGCAGGGCCGGCAGCCCGCCGTCGGCGGCCAGTTCGCGCAGCGCGGCGTGGCCGGCGCCGAGCAGCCCCGCGTCGGGGCCGCAGCTCGCCGCGACGATGGACAGTTCGCTGGTCGCCATCGGCAGGCACCGCTCGTACAACACCCCGCGCACCGCCGCGACCAGCGGTTCCGCGGCGGCGAGCGCGCCGCCCAGCACCACGGCCTCCGGGTTGAAGAAGTTCACCACGACGCCCAGCACCCCGCCGATGTGCCGCCCGGCCTGCCGCACCAGGGTCGTCGCGTGCGGTTCGCCGTCCTCGACGAGCCGCAGGATGTCGGTGGTGGAATCCGCCTCGATGCCCTGGCCGCGCAGCGCGGCGGCGATCGCGGCGCCGCTGGCCACCGACTCCAGACAGCCGATGTTCCCGCAGGAGCAGGGGCGTGCGGCGGCGGCGTCCACCCGTACGTGGCTGATGTCCCCGGCGCAGCCGCGGGCGCCCCGGTAGAGCCGGCCGTGGCTGATCACGCCGGAGCCGATGCCGCGGCCCGCCTTGACCACCACCAGGTGCCGCCGGGCAGGGTGGGCGGCCCGGTGCTCGCCCAGGGCCAGGACATTGGCGTCGTTGTCGACCAGCACGGGCATGCCGAGCCGGTCGGCGAGCCGGTCGCGCAGCTCGTACAGATGCCAGCCGGGCATCCGGGACGGCGCGATGACCCGGCCCGACCCGGGATCGACGGGCCCGGGGAAGCCGATGCCCGCGCCGCACACGGTGCGTCCCGCCGCGCGCTGGCGGTCGGCCAGCGCGGTCAGCCGTTCGGCGAGCAGGCCGACAGCCGGTTCCGGGCCGGTCGTCAGGTCGAAAGCGCACTCGTCGATGTCGAAGCCGGTGCCCGTCAGGCCCACCGCGCCGGTACGGATGTGATGGCTGCCCAGGTCGGCGGCGAGCGCGACGGTGCCGCCGTCCGGGACGCGCAGCAGCCGCGGCCGGCGCCCGCCGCGCGAGGCGCCCTCGCCGGACTCGGTCAGCAGCCCGGCGTCGACCAGTTCCTGGACGCGGGCGGAGACGGTGGAGGCGGCGAGCCCCAGCTCCCGTACGAGGTCGGCGCGCGAGCGGGCGGTGCCGGTCGCGACGAGTTCGAGGACGTGTGCGGCGGAGCCGGGCTGTTCCTCGGCGGCGGTCACGTCGGGGCCTCGGCGGCGGTCGGGGTGGTGGTCATGGTGACGGTCATGGCGCTGCCTTTCGGCCGCGAGCGGCGGGGAACGACGGAAATCCGGCGGGTAGTTCCTCTTCTTTCTTCGAATACCGAAGAAAGAAGAGGTTACAAGTAGCTTTCAGTACAGCCCAGTTGCCGTTGTTCCGCCAGACCCTTGACTTCTTTTCGCGGCCGTCCGTACTTTTCTCGCATTCTTCGACCGGCCGACCCTTTCCGGAGGCAGCATGGGCCCGCGCAGAACCCGCCGACGCGGGCCCGTCCACCCCCTGCTCCGCGCGGTGACCGCGCTGCTGCTCGGCCTGGTCACCGTCACCGGATGCGGCCCGGCGGACGGCGCCGTCACCGACGTCGGAGCCACCGGCGGTACCCGCGTCGAAGGGGGCACCGCCACCATGGCGCTGCCGCCCGCCGCCACGCCCAACTGGATCTTCCCGATCGGCACGGCCGGTTACCTGGCCTCGTACAACAACGCCGTACAGGACCTGCTCTACCCGCCGCTCTACACGGCCGAGAAGAAGGGCGCGGGCCTGACCATGGACAGCCCGCGCAACCTCGCCGGGCAGCCCCGCTACAGCGACGGCAACACCACCGTCACCATCACGCTCGAGCAGGGCCACCGCTGGTCCGACGGCACGCCCGTCACCAGCCGTGACGTGGAGTTCTGGTACGACCTGATCAAGCACGACAAGGAGGAGTGGGCGGGCTACTCGCCGGGCCTGCTGCCCGACAACGTCAAGAAGTTCGAGGTGCTGGACGACCACACCTTCCGGCTGCGCCTGGACCGCGCGTACAACCCCGCCTGGTTCACCGGCAACCAGCTCGACAACTTCACCCCCCTGCCCAAACACGCCTGGGACCCGCACGACGAGGACCCGAAGAAAGTCTTCGCGCGGCTGCTCCAGCACGCCAAGCGGCTCTCCGAGTTCGCCACCGACCCGCTCTGGAAGACCGTCAGCGGCCCCTGGCGCATCGAGAAGTGGACCACCTCCGGGCAGGTGTCCCTGGTTCCCAACAAACAGTACGGCGGCCCCGACAAGCCCCATCTCGACCGCGTCGTCCTCAAGCCCTTCACCACCGCCGACTCCGAATTCAACGTGCTGCGCGCCGGCGGAGTGGACTACGGCTACATCCCGCCGTCGGTCATGGCCCAGTCCACGCGGTTCGAGAAGATGGGCTACCGCATCGACCCGTGGGAAGGCTGGGCGATCACCTACATCGTCCTGAACTTCCACCACCCCACCGCCGGACCGATGCTCCGCCAGACCTACCTGCGCCGCGCCCTCCAGCAGCTCGTCGACCAGAAGACGATCTCCGACGTCGTCTGGCACGGCAGCGCGGCACCCACCCGCGGCCCGGTGCCCGCCGCGCAGTTGGACCACGACCCGTTCCCGTACGACCCGAAGAAGGCCGAAGCCCTGCTCGCCGCGCACGGCTGGCAGCGCACCGACGGCAGGCTGCGCTGCGCCCGCCCCGGCACCGGCCCCGGACAGTGCGGCAAGGACATCCCCGGCGGACAGCCGCTGCGCCTGGAACTCCTCTCCCAGTCCGGATCCACCGAGACCTCCAACACCATGCAGGAGATCAAGTCCGCCATGGACCGGGCCGGCATCACCCTGGACGTCCGGCAGCAGCCGCTGAACACCGTCCTCGGCACCACCGTCCCCTGCAAGCCGGCCGAACCGGTGTGCTCCGCCTGGCAGACGGGCTTCTTCGGTACCCAGGGAAGCTGGTACTTCCCGACCGTGGCCAGCGGGGAGTCGCTCTTCGCCACCGGGGCGCCCTCCAACATGGGCAACTGGTCCGACCCGAAGGCCGACGAGCTGATCAAGCGCACCGAGTTCTCCGACGACCCGACCGCGCTGCGCGACTACGCCCGCTACACGGCGGACCAGGTGCCCGTCCTGTGGACGCCCAACCCGGCCTACCAGGTCTCCGTCATCCGCAACGACCTGCGCGGCATCGACCAGAACCCCACCCTCGGCCTCGCGCCGCAGGACTGGTACTTCGTCAAGAAGGGCGGTGCGCACCGGTGATCCGTTTCCTGGTCAAACGCGTCGCACAGGCCGCCGTCGTCCTGCTGCTGGTCTCCGTCATCGTCTTCGTCCTGCTGCACCTGCTGCCCGGCGGCCCGGCCCGCGCCATCCTCGGCGTCAAGGCCACCCCGGAAGCCGTCACACATTTCAACCACCAGCAGGGCTACGACCGTCCGCTGCCGCAGCAGTACGTGATGTACCTCGGGCGGCTGCTCACCGGAGACCTCGGCGAGTCCTACAAGCTCAACCAGACCGTCACCTCCCTGCTCGGCGAACGCCTCCCGAAGACCGCGCTGCTGGCCGGCCTGTCCCTCGCGCTCGCCGCCGTACTGGCCGTACCGCTCGGCATCCTCCAGGCCGTACGCCGCGGCAGGGCCGCCGACCACCTGCTCACGGGAGCCGCCTTCCTCGCCTACGCCACCCCGGTCTTCTTCCTCGGCCTGGTCCTCGTCCTCGTCTTCAGCCAGCAGCTCCAGCTCTTCCCGGCCGAGGCACCGCAGGCCGACACGGTCGGCGGACTGCTCGCCGAGGCCCCGGCCCTGGTCCTGCCCGTGGTGACCACCGCCCTCGGCATCATCGCCGCGTTCAGCCGCTACATGCGCTCGGCCGTACTGGACAACCTCCAGGAGGACTACGTACGCACCGCGCACGCCAAGGGGCAGTCAGGCACCCGCGTCCTGGCCCGGCACGTCCTGCGCAACGCGCTGATCCCGCTCGCCACCCTCCTCGGGCTGTACCTTCCGACCCTCTTCAGCGGCACCCTCGTCGTCGAGTCGATGTTCAACTACCCCGGAATGGGACTGCTGTTCTGGAACGCCGCGCAGGGCTCGGACTTCCCCGTACTGCTCGGCGTCACCCTGATCGTCGGCGTGGCCACCGTGCTCGGCTCGCTGATCACCGACATCGCCTACGCCGTACTCGACCCCCGGATCGGGAGCGTCTCGTGACCGCACCCTCCATGGACGCGCCGGGCCACGCCGGGGCCGCCCGGCCCGGGGACGAGGACCGGGCCGCGGCGGCACCCGCCGCCCCCGGGCCGCTGCGCCGCTCCCTCGCCGTCTTCGCCCGCGGCAGACTCGCCCTGACCGGCACCGTCGTCCTCCTGGCCCTGCTGCTGTTCTGCTACGTCGGCCCGCTGCTGCACCCCACCGACCAGACGCACACCGACCTGTCCCGGGCAAGCCTGCCGCCCGGCAGCCCCGGCCACCTCCTCGGCACCACCGACCTCGGCTACGACATGCTCGGCCGGCTGATGTACGGCGGACAGACCTCCCTGGAGGTCGGCCTCGCCGCCGGACTGCTGGCCACCCTCTTCGGCACCGTGTACGGCGCGGTCGCGGGCTACTTCGGCGGCTGGGTGGACGCCGCCATGATGCGCGTCACCGACGCCGCTCTCGCCATCCCCGCACTGTTCCTGCTGGTCGTGGTCGCCGCCATCGTCACCCCCGGCAAAGCCGTGCTCATCCTCATCATCGCCTCGGTCGCCTGGCTGTCCCCGGCCCGTCTCATCCGCGGTGAGGCCCTCGCCCTGCGCAGCCGCGACTACGTGCACGCCATGCGCCTGATGGGCGGCGGCGGAGGCCGGGCCGTCTTCCGGCACATCCTGCCCGGCGCCGTCGGCACCGTCATCGTCAACGCCACCTTCCAGATCGCCGACGCCATCCTCTACGTCGCCTACCTCTCCTTCCTGGGCCTGTCCATTCCGCCCCCGGCCGCCGACTGGGGCTCCATGCTCTCCGCCGGCATCACCTACACCCAGGTCGGCCACTGGTGGCTGATCTTCCCGCCCGGCCTCGCCGTCGTCCTCGTCGTCGCCGCGTTCAACTTCGTCGGGGACGGCCTGCGGGACGCCTTCGACGTGCGCCTCCAGAAGAGCTGAGGAAGGGCCCATGACCGCCGACCCCCTGTCCGCGACCGTCCGTCCGCCGTCCGGGACCGCCGCACCGCTGCTCAGCGTCGAGGACCTGCACGTCGAGATCACCGGCCGCGGCCGTACCGTGCACGCCCTGGACGGTGTGCACCTCGACCTCGCCCCCGGGGAAGCCCTCGGCGTCGTGGGCGAATCCGGCTGCGGCAAGACCATGACCGCGCTGTCCGTCCTCGGCCTGCTGCCGAAGGGCGGCCGGATCACCGGCGGACGCATCCTCTTCCGGGACGGCGGCACCGGCGCGGACCGCACGACCGACCTGGCCGCCGCGCCCGGACCCGTCCTGCGGGGCGTCCGCGGCAACACCATCGGCATGGTCTTCCAGGACCCGCTGACCTCCCTCAACCCGACCATGACCATCGGCGCCCAGGTCGCCGAACCCCTGCTGCTGCACAAGGAGATCACCCGGCGGCAGGCCTGGGCGAAGGCCGAGGAGACCCTGCGGCTGGTCGGCATGCCGCAGCCCGCCGAACGGATGCGGAACCACCCCCACCAGCTCAGCGGCGGCATGCGGCAGCGCGTCGCCATCGCCATGGCCCTGGTGTGCGAGCCCAGACTGCTGATCGCCGACGAACCGACCACCGCCCTCGACGTCACCACCCAGCACCAGATCCTGGAGCTCATCGACGACCTGCGCACCCGCCTCGGCATGGCCATGATCCTGGTCACCCACGACCTCGGCGTCATCGCCAAGCGGGTGGACCGGGTCGCGGTCATGTACGGCGGCAAGGTCGCCGAACGCGCCGGTGTGCACCGCCTCTTCGCCACCCCCCGGCACCGCTACACCCAGGCACTCCTCGCCGCCCTCCCCGAACGCGCCACGGGCCAACGGACCACCCTCGCCACCATCCCGGGCCTGCCGCCCACGCTCGTCACCCGGCCCGTCGGCTGCCGCTTCGCACCGCGCTGCGCCTTCGCGAGCGAACGGTGCCGTACGGAGGAGCCGGAGCTGTCGGCGGACACGGACCACGGGTACGCGTGCTTCCACCCCGTGGAGAGCCCGGCGGAGGAACGGGCGACCGGCCACGAGCCGGGCACGGCCGCCACCTCATCCACCTCCGTCTCCGCCCCCGCGGCCCGGGAGCCCCTCCTCACCCTCACCGGCGTCACCAAGCACTACGCCCTGCACGCCGGCCCCTTCGCCCGGCGCAAGGGAGCCGGGGAGGTCGGCGCCGTCGCCGGGGTCAGCCTCACCGTCGCCCGCGGCGAGACCTTCGGCATCGTCGGCGAGTCCGGCTGCGGCAAGTCCACCCTGGGGCGGATGGTCGTCGGCCTCGAACCGCCGACCGACGGCACGATCCGCTTCGCGGGCCGCGACATCGGCGCTCTGACCCGCCGAGAATTGCGCGCCCACCGCCGCGACGTCCAGCTGATGTTCCAGGACTCCTACGCGTCCATGGACCCCAGGATGCGCGTCGGCACGATCCTGCGGGAGCCACTGGTCATCCAGGGCATCGGTGACCGCGCCGCGCAGGAGCGGCGGGTCGCCGCCCTGCTGGACGACGTCGGCCTGCCCCGGGGCGCCGTGGACCGCTATCCGCATGAGTTCTCCGGCGGCCAGCGCCAGCGCCTCGGACTGGCGCGCGCCCTCGCCCTCTCGCCCTCTCTCGTCGTCGCCGACGAACCGGTCTCCGCGCTCGACGTCTCCGTCCAGGCGCAGATCCTCAACCTCATGCGCGACCTGCAACGCGACAAGGGGCTGACGTACCTCTTCATCTCCCACGACCTGGCGGTGGTACGGCACCTCGCGGACACCGTCGGCGTCATGTACCTGGGCAAACTGGTGGAGACCGGACCGGCCCGGGACGTCTTCGAACACCCCCTCCACCCGTACACCCGGGGCCTCCTCGACACCGTCAACGCCCCCGACCCCGCGGCCCCTGCCGCGGGCACCCCGCTCCCCGGTGAGACCCCTTCCGCCGCCGCACCGCCCTCCGGCTGCCGCTTCCGCACCCGCTGCCCGGTGGCCCGCGCGCGCTGCGCGGAGAGCGAGCCGGAGCCCACCGGACCGACCGCTCCCGGACACCGGGTGGCCTGCCACTTCCCCCTCGCGGCGGCCCCCGGCCCGGGAGCGGTCAGTAACGCGTGACGGCCGTACGCCCGGAATCCGTACCGATCGCGATGTGCGGCCGGGCGGCCGGCCGCACCCACGCCACGATGCGGGCCATCGCCCGGGCCGGTACCGACACACAGCCCGCCGTCGCCCCACGCCCGTCGACGTGCAGGAAGATGCCCGCGCCTCGGCCGCGGACCGGACGGTGGTAGTTGAAGCCGATGACCAGGGCCCGGCGGTACTGCGCCGGATAGTCGGCCAGCCGCTCGGCCTCCTTCGCCGCGCAGTCGCGCGGGCGCGGGTCCACCCAGCGGTTGTAGGCGGACGAGCCGTTGTCCTGGCACCACCAGGACGTGTTCCGCACCGGCCGGTACGGGACCTCCGTACCGGCCGGTGCCTTCGCGAGACCGAAGGCGAACGGCAGGTCGTACAGGCCGGTGGGCGTGGTCGAGGTGCCCTGCTTGCGTGTGTCGCCCTCGGCCAGCCCGTTCGCCCCGAACCGCGCGGGCGCCGTACCGACCCGGTGCCAGCGGCTCCCGTGCCGCTGCCACCAGCTCACCGTGCCGGTCGTCGAGCGCGGGCTCGCGGCGCGGGCCGTGACGAGCTGACTGCCGCCGCCGGTGTCGGCCATACGGGTGGGCAGCGGCTGTCCGACAGCCGGGACGGCAGCCGGGGCGGGAGTCGGGGACGCGGCGGGGGAGCGGGGTACGGCGACGGCGGAGGCGGGCACGGTCAGGGCGAGCACGGCCGCGCAGGCCGCGGCCGCCAGGGTCCTCGCGGAGATCATGACCGCAATGTAAAGGGCCGGAAACCGTGCGTCGCCGAACGAAGCGGACAAGCCACCCGAAGGAGCGTGGCGGGCGACCGGGGGCGCAATCCGTCGCGCGTCAGTGCGATAGACCGGCGAAACCCGGGTACCGGGGCCGGAGAACCACCTGCCGTCCGACCCAGGAGGTCTGCTGTGGAGCGGCAACCGACACCGCACCGTACGCGCGAACCCGGGCAGGAGACCGAGCCCGTACCGCCGACACCCACCCCCTCGCCGGGGCCCGGCGGGCCCGAACCCGGTCCGGGGCCCGGACCCGTGCCGGGGCCCACTCCGGGACCGCCGGTGCCCGGGCCGCCCGACCCGACACCGCCCCCGCCCACGCCGCAGCCGCCGACACCCAGCCCCGACCCCGTACCGCGCCCGCCGGGCCCCGATCCCGTACCGGATCCGTCCCCGGCCCCCGGGCCGCTCACGTAGCCCGCGGCCGGCACCGGCCACCGGTCCCGCGGCGGTCTCCCGGCCGCCGCGGCCCCCAGCTTCACCCAGCCCGCCCACCACCCCACGGGAGGTGCATCCACATGGCCATCGCCACGGTCGACCCGGCCACCGGCGAGACGCTCAAGACCTTCGACGCGCTCGACACCGACGCGATCGAGGAGCGGCTCGCCCGCGCCGAAGCAGCATTCCGCAGCTACCGGACGACGACCTTCGCCGAACGCGGCGAACTGCTGCGCAACGCCGCCGGCCTGCTGGAGGCGGGTCAGGACGGCATCGCCCGCACCATGACCACCGAGATGGGCAAGCCGCTGGCGGCGGCCCGCGCGGAAGCCGCCAAGTGCGCGAAGACGATGCGCTGGTACGCCGACCACGCCGAGGAACTGCTCGCCGACGAGGTACCGGACCCCGGCGACGCCGAGGACGCCGGGGCGTCCCGCGCCTATGTCCGCTACCGGCCCCTCGGCACCGTCCTGGCCGTCATGCCGTGGAACTTCCCCCTCTGGCAGGTGATCCGCTTCGCCGCGCCCGCGCTGATGGCCGGCAACACCTGCCTGCTCAAACACGCCTCCAACGTGCCGCAGACCGCGCTGTACGTGGAGGACCTGCTGCGCAGGGCGGGCTTCCCCGAAGGCTGCTTCCAGACCCTGCTGGTCGGCTCCGGCGCGATCGAGGACATCCTGCGCGACCGCCGGGTCGCCGCCGCGACCCTCACCGGCAGCGAACCGGCCGGCCGCTCGGTCGCCTCCATCGCCGGTGACGAGATCAAGAAGACGGTGCTGGAACTGGGCGGCAGCGACCCGTACATCGTGCTCCCGTCCGCCGACCTCGACGCGGCCGTACGCACCGCCGTCACCGCCCGGGTGCAGAACAACGGGCAGTCCTGCATCGCCGCCAAACGCTTCATCGTGCACACCGACGTCTACGACGAGTTCGCGGTGCGCTTCACCGAGCGGATGGCCGCACTGACCGTCGGCGACCCGATGGAGGAGAGCACCGACGTCGGCCCGCTGGCCAGCGAACAGGGCCGCTCCGACCTGGAGGAACTGGTCGACGACGCGGTACGCCGGGGCGCCGCCGCACTGTGCGGCGGCAAACGCCCGGAGAAGCTGACCGCCGGCTGGTTCTACGAGCCGACCGTGCTGGCCGGCATCACCCCCGAGATGCGCATCCACCAGGAGGAGGCGTTCGGCCCGGTCGCCACGCTCTACCGGGTCAACAGCCTCGACGAGGCGATCGCCACCGCCAACGACACCCCGTTCGGCCTCAGCTCCAACGCGTGGACCCGAGACGAGGACGAACAGCGACGCCTCGTCCGCGACATCGAAGCCGGCGGCCTCTTCTTCAACGGCATGACCGCCTCCCACCCCGCGCTCCCCTTCGGCGGCGTCAAACGCTCCGGCTACGGCCGCGAACTGGCCGGTCACGGCATCCGCGAGTTCTGCAACGCGACGACGGTGTGGCACGGGGCGTGAGCTCCCGGGGCCCCAAGGCCGACCTGGCCTGATCCAGCCGGACGTACGGGGGCCGGGCGGGTGCCGCTATTCCGCGCCCGGCAGGCCGAATTCGCACCACAGGGCCTTGCCGCTGCCCCGCGGTTCCGCGCCCCAGGCGTCGGAGAGGGCTTCGACCATCATCAGGCCGCGGCCCGAGGTGGCGGTCTCGCCGGGGGTGCGGCGGCGGGGCCAGCGGCTGGAGCGGTCCTCCACCTCCAGGCGCACGCGGCGTCGGGAGCTGCCCGGCGGGCCGGCCGGCAGGAGTTCCACCGTCACCAGGGCGCCGCTGTCCGTGTGGGTCAGCGCGTTGGTGACGAGTTCGGTGGCGGCCACCTCGATGTCGTACGCGATCGAGCCGGCCCGCCACTGGTCCATCGTGCGCCGCAGCATCGCCCGTACCTCCGAGGCTCCGGACGGGTCGGCCTGGTGGACATGGAGCCGCAAGCGCGGGGTGACGGCGGTGGTGCCGGCCGCCGGGGCCCGGTGCAGCAGGACGAGGGCCATGTCGTCGTCGGAGCCGGACCGCGCCCACAACTGGTCGGAGAGCTGATCGGCCAGTGCTTCCAGGTCGGCGGGGCCGTCCCGTACCGCGGCGGTCAGTGCGTCGATGCCGACGGCGATGTCCTGGCCGGGCTGTTCGACGAGGCCGTCGGTGCACAGCAGGAGGGCCGAGTCCGGTTCCAGGAACAGCAGGGTCTCCGGGAAGTGGTCCTGGCCGAACGCGGTGGCCAGCCCGAGCGGCAGGCCGCCGCGTACCGGGTGCCAGTCCGTGTGCCGGGCCGCGTCCCAGACCAGCGTGCCCAGGTGTCCGGCCCGCGCCACGTGCAGCGCGCCGGATTCCAGATCGGCCTGGACGTAGGTGCAGGTCGCGAACCGTTCGGTCTCCAGCTCGGCGAGGAAGCGGGAGGCGCGCACGAGCACCGTCTCCGGGGAGTGGCCCTCGGTGGCGTAGGCGCGCAGCGCGATGCGGAGCTGGCCCATGACGGCCGCGGCGTGTGTGTCGTGGCCCTGGACGTCGCCGACGACCAGCCCGATCCGCCCCTGGGGCAGCGGGATGACGTCGTACCAGTCGCCGCCGATGTCCCGCCCGGTGCTCGCCGCGTGGTAGCGGACGGTGACCTCGCCCCCGGCGATCTCGGGGACCCGGCGCGGCAGCATCGTGGCCTGCAGCCCGGTCGCGAACTCGCGTTCCTGGTCGAAGAGCATGGCCCGCTGGAGGGACTGGGCGACGACACCGGCCAGCGCGAGCGCGAGGTTGCGGTCCTCCGCCGAGTGCTGTTTGGGCTCGGTGTTGAACAGTCCGAGCGCCGCGATGACGCGGTCCTGCGCGACCAGCGGCAGGAAGACGGCGCTGCCGGAGGGGACGCGGTCCAGGTACGGGCGCAGCCGCGGGTAGCGGGCCATCAGCTCGCCGCGGGAGGACAGGAACGCGGCGCGGCGGGACAGCGCGGCGTCCGACAGCGGCAGGGTGTCGTCGAGCCGGGAGGCCATCATGTCCTCGGGCGTGGCGCCCGGCAGGCCCGTGACGGCGATGACCTCGAAGCGGTCGTTGTCGACCAGCCCGAGGATCAGCGCGTCGGCGCCGAAGCGGCGGGCACCGCCCGTCCCGGTCAGGACCCGGGTGACGTCCGCGACCGACAGGGCCCGGGAGAGCGCCGCCGTGGTCTGCTGCACCATCGCGGTCTGCCGCTGCCGGTTCTCCTGGAGCGACCGCAGCAGCACGGAGTCGGCCATCTCCGTACCGGCTTCCCGGACGAGCCCGGCGATCCGGTACGGGCGGCCGTCCGCGTCCCGCAGGATGCGGCCCTGGGTGTGGGTCCACCGGGGTGAACCGTCGCGGCGGTGGATGCGGAAGTACGCGCCGTACGAGGGTGCCGCGTCCTGGACGGCCTGGGAGATGGCCGCGTCCAGCCGGTACCCCTCCTCGGGCGGCACGCGGGCGGCGAGCGCCGTGGGCTGCCCGTCGTACTCGTCCGGCCGCAGGTCGAAGACGTCCAGCGCGCACGCGTCCAGCTCCAGCGTTCCGCGGTCCAGGTCCCAGTCGAAGGTGCCCGTGCGGTTGAGGGCGAGCCGTTCGCGCAGGTCGAGGGGGTCGGGCGGTGGGGCGTCGGGGGCGTCGGCCGGACCGGTTCCCGGCCCGGTGGTCGCGGGCGGCACGCCGCGGCGCGGGTCGTAGCGGCCGGGCGGAGTGGTGTTCCGTCCGGTCATGACCTGCGACGCTCCTGTCCCGCGGCCGGTGCGGACGGACGGCTGCCGGACGTGTCCCCGGGCCGGGGGCGGAGGCCGCACACCGGAGGCGCGCCGGCCCCGGCTGCCCGCCAGGCAGTCGGGGCCGGCGACGCCGGGGCCACCACGCCCGCCGCTTCCCCGCACGGCCCGCCGAAGGGGGACCATCGCAACCGGGAAGCGGCCATGCGCCCACGTTAGGACAGAGGTCCGGAATGCGCACTTTCAGCGGGGCGTGGGGGTATGCCGGTGGCGCGGCGGCCGGTCAGGCGGGGGCAGGCTGCGGCCGCCGGACCGGTGCCAGGTGTCCGCCGCGGGCGAGAGCGGCGAGGGCCGTCGCGCAGGCCAGGCCGGTCGCGGCCAGGACGCTCCAGGTCAGCCAGCGGGCGTCGTGGCGGGCGGCGAAGTCCCACAGGGCACCGGTGACGAGGTTGCCCACGGTGACACCCAGGCCGGAGACGGTGTTGTAGAGGCCGTAGTGGGTGGCCACCAGGCGCCCTTCGGACAGCGCGACGACGGTGTCCATCTCGAAGGGGTAGACCACCGCGCTGCCCGCGGCGAGCAGCACGACGGCGGCGACGAGCGCGGCGAGGACCGCCCCGGGTACGCCGGAAGAGGCGAAGGCCAGGGGGAGGAAGGCGAGTCCCATGGCGGCCAGACCGCGCACCAGGGCCTGGCTGGGGCTCCACCGGGCTTTGGCCCAGCCGGTGAGCCGGAGTTGGCCGACGACGGTGACGGCCGCCGAGACGACGAACAGGCCGCTGGTGACGAGGGTGCCCCGGGCGCCCAGGGCGTCGGAGGCGGCCAGCGGCAGGGCGAGGTAGACCTGGAAGGTCAGGACGTAGGAACCGATCATCGCCAGCGAGAACAGCAGGAAGGGCCGGTTCGAGGCGACCGCGCGCCACTGCGTGAGCACCCGCTCCCGGGCGGCGGGCGCCGTACCGCTGCGCCGGGGAAGAGCGCGCCACTGGAGCAGGGTGAGCGCGGCGAACACGGTGGCGGCGACCGTGCACACCAGGCGGAAGTCGGCGGTCAGCAGCGCCAGGCCGACGAGCGGGCCCGCGAGCATCCCCGCTTGGTAGTAGACGTTGAAGGTGGCGAACGCGTCCACCCGCCGCGGTCCGGCTTCGACGGCGAGGTAGGCGCGGACCGCGGGGTTGAACAGGGCGCCGGCGAAGCCGGTCGCCGCGGAGACGGCGATCAGGGCGGGCAGGGTGTCGACCCAGCCGAGCAGGCCGAAGCCGACCGTACGCAGCAGGCAGCCGGCCATGATGGGAATCTTGTAGCCGACCCGGTCGGCGAGGGTGCCGCCGATCAGGAACATGCCCTGCTGCGAGAAGTTGCGCACGCCCAGGACGAGGCCGACGGCCCAGGCGGCCAGGCCCAGGGTGCCGGCCAGGTGGGCGGCGAGGTACGGCATGAGCATGTAGAAGGCGAGGTTGATGGCGAACTGGTTGGCCATCAGCAGGCGTGCCGCGGGCGGGAAGGAGCGGGTCTGCTGCCACAGGTGCTTCATCGGGCGGCTCCCGCGGTGGTCAGCTCGTCGTGGGCGGCCGGGCGGGTCGGGTCGGTGACGTGGGTGCAGCGGGTCCAGCGGGTGACGACCTGCCGGCCGGGGTCGTCGATCGCGTCGGGGTCCTCGGCGGGCAGCCGGTCCAGCAGGTCGTGCTCGCGGCCGTAGGCGTCGTCGAAGACGGTGCCGACGTAGCGCTGCGGGCCGTCCGGGAAGACGGCGACGATCCGTTCCTCGGCGGGCAGGGTACGGGCCAGCCAGCGGGCGACCAGGGCGACGGCGCCCACGCTCCATCCGCCGGTGGCGTAGTGGTCGCGGGCCAGGCGACGGGCGGCCCACACGGCTTCGGGCGCGGCGACCCAGTGGACCTCGTCGAAGAGGTGGTAGGCGACGTTGCGGGGGTAGATGCTGGAGCCCAGGCCGCGCATCAGGCGGGGCGCGGCGGGTTGGCCGAAGATCGTGGAGCCGGTGGTGTCGACGCCGACGACCCGCAGGCGCGGGAAGAAGCCGCGCAGCACGGACGCGATGCCCGCCGAGTGGCCGCCGGTCCCCACCGAGACCACCAGGGTGTCGATCCGCCCGAGCTGGGCGGTCAGTTCGTGGGCGAGCGGCGCGTAGGCGGCCACGTTGTCGGGGTTGTTGTACTGGTCGGGGCACCAGGCCTCGGGCTGCGCGGCCAGGAGTTCTTCGACGCGGTGGCGGCGGGCCTGCTGCCAGCCGCCGACCGGGTGGGGGCGGTGCACGAGGTCGACATCGGCCCCGTAGGCGGTGAGCAGACCCGTCATCAGGGGCTCCATGCCCGGGTCGGTGACGACGGTGACCGGGTGGCCGAAGGTGGCGCCGGCCAGGGCCAGGCCGAGGCCCAGGGTGCCGGAGGTGGATTCGACGATACGGGCGCCGGGCCGCAACTGCCCGCGCGCCCGCGCCTCGTGGACCATGTGCAGGGCCGTGCGGTCCTTGATGCCACCTGGGTTGTGGCCTTCGAGCTTGGCCCAGAAGCCCCGCCCGGCAGCGGTGAAGGGTTCGCCGATCCACAGGACGGGGGTGTCGCCGACGAGGCCGGCGGGGGTGTGCATCGGGCGCCGGGCGCCGGCCAGCAGTTGGGCGGGGGCGACGGGGACGGGCGTGCGGGTGAGCTGGTTCATGGCGTGTTTCTCCTGCGGCCGGCGCCGTGCGGTGGCGACCGGCCGTGAGTCGGGGGAAAGGCGGATCTGCTCACTGGCCGCGCCGGGGTGCCGGCGCGGCCTCCGAAGTGATCAGGTCCGCCACACGCCGAGGCGGGCCCGCTCCTGCCCGGCCGCCGTACGGCCGGGACGCGGGGGCGGCGACCGGTCGGCCGCCACGCCGACCGGCCCGGCGTCGGCGAAACCGGCCGGCACCAGGCTCGGAAGGGACGGCAGAGGTGAAGCGATCTGCCGCGAAGGCTGCAACGTCGGGCTGTCCGGACCCGAGCAGAGCTCGGCCCTGCCGTGCCCGTGCGGTGAGTGGGAGGCAGCGGCGTCCGTGAGCTGTCCGGGCGCGCCCGCACAGTCGAAGGCGGCTGCCGCGACGGGGGTGTCGACCTGGCCGCCACCTGCCACAACCGGCCCGTGTGCGCAGACCAGCACGTGTGCCAGGGCAGCGAGCAGTACCAGGATCACCGCTCCGGTCCGGGACACGGAGCAGCCGGGTGGTACCGCACGGTCGGGGGGCATCGGCGGCAACAGTAATCGTTCATGCGCGGGAAAGTGCGTCGGGCGGCAAATTCGGCCGGTGCGGGCAGTGTCGTCCACCCGGTTGCACCGCGGACGTGACGGGCGGCCGTCGGGGACGGCCGCCCCGGCCGGCTAGTGCGCCCCCGCCCCCGCCGGTGCGCCGGCCCTCGCCGCCACCGGCCGGGTGGTCCGCGTCCGGTGGGCGAGGCGGGGCTTCTTCGTGGCGATGTCGACCGTGTACGCGTCGATCGTCATCGCCCCGGCCCCCGCCTTCAGCACCATGAAGCCGTGGCGGGCGAAGTCCTGCCAGGCGGCGGGGTGGGTGAAGTGCGCCTTGCCGTCGCCCGTCTTGGCGGCGGCGCCGCAGACGAGCTGCCGGGTGCCGCGGGTACGGTCGGTGGGTTCCAGGATCTGGAGGGTGTGGTCGTGCCCGGACATGATCAGGTCGGCGCGGCCGCACACCACCTCCTCGTACAGCTTCTTGAGGTGGATGCCGCTGGTGTAGTTGCCGATCACGAAGCCGTCGTACGCGCCGGCGCTGCCGTGCTTGCCGTTGTTCAGGTACGGGTGGTGGCCCAGGACCACCTTCCAGCGCGCGCGGGAGGCGGTCAGCGCGGCGTCCAGCCAGCGGCGCTGCTCGCGCATGTACGGGCCGTTCCAGTAGTAGTGCGGGTCGGTCTGCGCGACGTAGGAGGCGACCGGGTTGGTGTCGAGCGCGAAGAACTCGACGAGCGGCTCGCCTTGGGAGCCGTCTGCCGGGAGGGCGACGTTGTAGTAGCGGCTCGGCATGTACCAGCGGCGGGACGTCGCGGCGTACGCGACCTCGCGGTCACCTCGGGAGGGGTCGCCGCCGCTGCCGGGAATCAGCCCCGAACAGTCGTGGTTTCCCAGCACCATCAGCCACGGCACGTCGATACCGGTGTTGGGCCGCTCGAACTTCTCCGCGAACTCCGCGTCGTGGTCGGACTCCGGGCCGTTCTCGTAGAGGTTGTCCCCGAGGCCGACCGCCAGCCCGACGCGTTCGGCACGGCAGACCTCCGCGGCCGCCGCCGCGACCGCGTACTGCTCCGCCTTGCCCGTCCCGGCGTCACCGGTGATCAGGACGGCGTACTCGCCGGAGGGGCCCGGCGCGGACGGGAGCGGGAACCGCCCCGGGGCGCCCGTACGCGGCGCGGCGACCGCGGGCTGCGTCCCGAACGGCAGCGCGGCCAGCGCCGCTCCCGCCGCCGCTCCGCCCAGCAGCGTCCGCCGGTGCACACCGCGCGCCGCGACCGGCGCGTCCGGCGTGCCGGCCGGTACGGCGGCGCCGGCCGGGCCGGTGCCGGCTGTCCGCTTCCACTGGTCCTCGGTCAGGTCCGCCCGCGGCGGGATCAGCTCGTCGTCGCACATGGCTGGTTTCTCTCACGGGCGGCGGGGCAACTGGTGACGGAGCCATGAACGCCGTGTGGACGTATGGGGAGTACGGAGTGGCGCGGCTCCGGTGGTCCCGTGGCGGCGCGGCCCGGCGGCTCCGGACGGGGCCGCGCCGCTACGGCCTTCCGGTCAGCGGCCGCGGTGGGCCAGCCGGCGCAGCATCCGGCCGCAGTGCCGGGCGTACAGACGCTGGAACACCGGGACCACCGGCCCCGCCAGCCGGGTGTACCAGCGGCCCGGCACGCTGAAGGCCGTCATCGTGAACCACACCGCGCCGTCCTCCCGCATCTCGACCACGAACGACTCCTCGCCGCGCTGCGGGTGGCCGGCCAGCGTGCCGTACGCGAAACCGATGCGCTCGCTCTCGTACTCGCTCCACACCACCCGGCACGGCACCCACAGCCGCGCGGGGCCGAGCCCCAGCGCGCACTCCACCCGGACGCCGGGCGCGGCCTCCGGCGCCGAGGCCCGTACCCGTACGCCCGCCGCGCGGTGCATCCGGAAGGACGTGACCGCGTGGCCCGCGGCTTCGAGGACCGCGCGGCCGTGGCCGAGGTAGGTCGCCTCGTGCAACTGGCGGTATCCGCCGGGCAGCGGGCGGCGGCGGGTGGCGCCTTGCTCGGCGTAGTTGAAGGGGCTGCGGGGGGCGGTGCTGCCGGTGGTCATGGGGGCCTGCTTCCTCGGGGGGCGGTGGATGCGGGTGGAGGTGTCGGGCGGGGCGGTCGGTGGAGCGGTCACATGGGTACGGGTGCGGTCGGTGGAGCGGTCACGCGGGTACGGGGGCGGTAGGAGGGGGCGCGGCGGGCACGTTCCTGAGGCGGCGCCAGGCGAGCAGCGCGCACAGGGCGAAGCCGAGCGCGTTGCCCAGGCCGTGGGTGGCCGCCATCCATGCCAGTGTGGGGTGCGGGATGCCGGTTGCCTCGCCGAGCGCCCAGCTCAGGGCGAGCAGCATGGTCGCGACGAGGACGGCGGCGGAGACGCCGAGCAGCGCCCGGGTGATCCGGTCCGGCGCGGTGGTACGGACGTCCCGCCAGGTGACCAGGGCGACCAGCCACATGCCGGTGGTGAGGATCACCGCGCCGACCAGCTCGGCCCAGTCGTCGACGAAGTAGCCCGCCAGGACGAACAGTGTCCCCACGGGCACGCTCAGCGCGGCCAGCGGCCCGGCCCGGCCGGGGCGTGCGGCGCGGCAGACGAGCCCGGCCACCAGGGCGGCGGCGAATCCGGCGAAGTGGAAGTGCGGCACGGTCAGCGCCAGGATGTCCAGGTCGAAGCCGAACAACTGGTGGCCGGAGCGCTCGGCGACCAGGGCGGTGCCGGCGACGGCCGGGGTGACCAGGGCCGTCAGTACCGCGATCTCACCCGGTGCGAGGCTGCGTGTACGGGCCAGCCGGCGGGGAGCGTGCAGGGCGAGGGCGAGGGTGGCCAGCCCGTAGGCGGCGGCCAGTGCGGTGGCGGCGGCTCCGCGCGGCAGCCACAGTGCCGCCGCGCCCGCCGTGGCGGCGAGGGGCCAGCGGCGCCGTAGCCACCGGGTGCCCGGTTCGCCGATCAGGGCGAGGCCGGTCGGCACCACGACGAACATGCCGAGCATGACGATGAGGTCGACCAGTGCGGTCATGAGTCCCCCCAACCCGGCAGGAAGCCGGTTTGAACGTGTTCAACCCGTCACGTGAGACAGTACGGGACGGGTTGAACACGTTCAATTCCGCCCCCCTCGGGGGCGGTGGGACGTCAGCGCACCGAGCCGTCCCACCGCCACTCCGCGCGCCGTGGCAGCCCGGGAAGAGCGGCCCGGCCCGTGCGTTGGAGCAGGACGTCACGGCGTCCGCATGACCCCAGGGGTGCCAGGCGCGGACATCGGGCGGAGTGTCGCTGACCGTGGACCCGAGCAGACGGGCCGCGATGCGCACCCCCTCCGGGCAGGCCGGGACCGGAGCCCGGGGGTCGAGCGAGGCGAAGAGGGTGATGTAGCGGTCGGTGGGGCGGGCGATCAGCAGGCCCGCGTATCCGGTCAGGCCGAGGGCGAGGTGGTCGAGGGTCTCCCGGCAGGTCCAGGCGAGGCCGTCGGCGGGGCGTGACCAGTCCTGGCCCGCGCCTTCGAGGAGGGCGTCCAGGCAGGTCTCGGTGGCGGCGGCCGGCAGGCCGGGCCATGCGGCGGAGGGCGGCACCGGCGTGCGGGACGGGGTGGTTGTCGCGGTCGTGGTCACCGGGCGTCCGCCGCGCCCTTGAGGCCTCGGCCACGCTCGCGTAGCTGCTGGAGCCGTGGCCCGCGGCGCGGGCCCGTTCCATGGTGGCCTTCAGGAGTCCGGGCAGCGTGGTGTCGATGCCGCGGGCCGCCGCTGTGTGCAGGAGGTGGTCGATCGCGGCGATCTGCACGTCCACGGTGGCGTCGTCGCCCGGGTAGTGTCCGGCGTCGACCTGGGGCGCGTACGTGGTCAGGAAGTCGCTCACCGCGCCCGGCCAGCGGATCGCGACCGGAGTGAAGTCGGCGGCCCGGGTGCCTTCCGCGCCGACCAGCGCGGTGCCGTGCAGCCAGCCGGTCAGGGCGGCCCGCATCAGGCCGAGCAGCGCGGCGTCGTACAGGGACGCCAGCCCCGGGTCGGTGCCCAGGTGCAGCGGGTCGCCCAAGGCCGCGAGGGTGGTGCGGTGGGTGTCGAACACCGCGCGGGGGCCGCTGTAGAGGAGCATCGTCCCGGGGCTGCCGACGCCCGGGGGCGTGGTCATGATCGCGCCGTCGAGGTGGCCGGCGCCGTGCGCCCGCGCCCACGCGGCGGCCTCGGCGGCCTGCTCCGGCGAGCCGGAGGTGAGGTTGACCAGCGTCTTGCCCGCCAGAGTGTCGGCCACCGGGTCCAGGACGGCGTGCAGCGCCGGATGGTCCAGTACGCAGGCGATGACGAGCGGACTCGCCGCCACGGCCTCGGCGGGCGACGCCGCCGCCACGGCGCCGCGCTCGGTCAGCGCCTCGGCCTTGTGCGCCGAACGGTTCCACACCGTCGTGGCATGGCCCTGCGCCAACAGTGCGGTCGCCGGCGCCGATCCCATCGCTCCCAGCCCGAGCACCGTCACGGCCGCGCCTTCGTTCCCCATGTGCGTCTCCTCGTAGAGCCGCCGGCAGGACGTCCGGGCCGGCGGCGGTCGATCACGTACGGGCCACGCTCGCAGCGCCCGGCGGCCGGAACCAGTGGCAGTACTGACGGCCGCCACCACATTCCTGCCATGCTCTAAGCCGCCGCGCACGGGCCTTGTCCTTCGGGCATGAGCGCAGGAACCGTCGCGGTGGTCGTGACCGAGGAGATCGGTGTCCCGTCCTGGGACCTGTACGAACTGAGCATCCCCTGCACGGTCTTCGGCAAGCCGCAGCCCGACCTCGCCGACCCGTGGTACGACCTGCGTCTGTGCGGCACGGGCGAGCGGGACGGCGGCTCCGCGGGCGGCGCCGGGCTGGCGCTGCACCCCGTACGGCCTGGACGACCTCGTCGGCGCGGACACGGTCGTCGTCCCCTCCGTACCCGACCCCTGCGTGGAGGAGGGCAGGCCGCTGCCGCCGGCCCTGATCGACGCGCTGCGCGGCGCCTACGACGCCGGTGCCCGCATGGTGTCCCTGTGCACCGGCGCCTTCGCGCTCGCCGAGGCCGGACTGCTCGACGGCCGCCGCGCCACCGCCCACTGGATGCACACCGCCCAGCTCGCCGCGCGCTACCCGAAGGTACGGGTCGACGACTCGGTGCTGTACGTGGACGACGGTGACGTGCTCACCAGCGCCGGGCTGACGGCGGGCCTGGACCTCTGCCTCAACCTGGTACGGCGTGACCTGGGCGCGCACGCCGCCAATCAACTGGCCCGCCGGATGGTCGTGCCTGCCCACCGGCCCCGCGGCCAGGCGCAGTTCATCGACCTGTCCGTGCCCGCCACCGACGACGAGGGCCTGGCTCCCGTCCTGGCCTGGGCGCGCGCCCGCCTCGATCAGCCGCTGACGGTGGAAGACCTCGCGGAGCGCGCCGCGCTGAGCCCACGGACGTTCTACCGGCGTCTCCAGGCGGCCGCCGGCACGACCCCGCTGCAATGGCTTCTCGACCAGCGACTGGCGCGCGCCCAGAGCCTGCTGGAGGTGACGGACCTGCCGGTCGAGAAGATCGGCGAACTGAGCGGCCTGGGCACGGCGAACAACCTGCGCCACCACTTCCTCAAGCGCGTCGGGGTGTCGCCGTCCGACTACCGCCGGGCGTTCCCCCGTACAGCGCCGGAGGCGACGCTCGCCGGGTGAGGTGCCACCGGCCCACTACGTGTCCATCGCGCGCCGGCTGTGGCGCCACCGGCCCGCCGCACGTCCCTACACGTCCATCGCCCCGTGCCTCCCCGCCCCCGAAGCGAAGCGCTCGGCGCCCTTCATCGCGTCCGCCAGGACACTCCCCCCGTACCGGAGTTCCGCGGCCATGGCAGCATGCTCCGGCAGGCCCTCCTGGGCCAGAACGGAAGCGCGGTCGCTGCGCAGACACGCCTGGGGGAGACGGGCGATGGCGGCGGCCAGTTCCTCCGCCTCGGCGCGCGCCCGGCCGGGCGGCACCACCCGGTTGACCAGGCCCATCCCCAGCGCCTCGGCCGCGCCGACCGGCCGCCCGGTCAGCACCATGTCCAGGGCCCGGCCGGTGCCGACGATCCGGGGCAGCCGTACCGTACCGCCGTCGATCAGCGGCACGCCCCAGCGGCGGCAGAACACCCCGAAGACCGCGTCCTCCTCGGCGACCCGCAGGTCGCACCAGAGGGCCAGCTCCAGGCCGCCCGCCACCGCGTGCCCGCCGACCGCGGCGATCACCGGCTTGTCCAGCCGCATCCGGGTGGGGCCCATCGGCCCGTCGCCGTCCGCCGCGACCCGGTTGCCGCCCTCGGTGCCGATCGCCTTGAGGTCGGCGCCCGCACAGAACGTGCCGCCCTCGCCCCACAGGACCGCGACGTGTGCGTCGTCGTCCGCCGCGAAGGCGCGGAAGGCGTCGGCCAGTTGGCGTGCGGTGGAGCCGTCCACGGCGTTGCGCGCTTCCGGCCGGGAGAGGACGACCGTCGTCACCGGGCCGGTGTGTTCGATGCGTACGGTGCGTGCCGGCCCGCCGTCCGGGCCCCCGCCGGTCATCCGGCGGCCTGTGCCGGGGACACGGGCCGGGCCCGGTCGAGAATCGCCGTCAGGTCGGCCGAGGTGGGCAGCGTCCCGAAGGCGTTCCCCCACTCCCCGTCGAGCCGCGAGGCGCAGAACGCGTCGGCCACCGCCGGGTGGCTGTGCCGGACCAGCAGCGCGCCCTGGAAGGCGAGCGCCATCCGCTCCGCCAGCGTCCGGGCGGCACGCTGCGCCCGCTCCGGATCGTCGAGCGTGCCGAGCATCTTGCGGATGCCCGCGACGGCGGCGTCCAGCCGCCGGTCGGCGCCCGCGGCCGCGTCCGTCTCCGCGAAGTACGCGTCCAGCGCGGCCGGTTCCTTGCCGAGGGCGCGCAGCACGTCCAGCGCGGCGACGTTGCCAGAGCCCTCCCAGATCGACAGCAGCGGGGCCTCCCGGTAGAGCCGCGGCATGCCCGACTCCTCCACGTACCCGTTGCCGCCGAGGCACTCCAGGGCTTCCGCCGCGTGCGCGCTGCCCCGCTTGCACACCCAGTACTTGCCGACGGCCAGCCCCAGGCGGCGCAGCGCGGCCTCGTGCGCGTCCCCGGCCTGGCTCCGGTCGACGGCGGTCGCGAGGCGCATCGCCAGCGTCGTCGCCGCCTCCGACTCGATCGCCAGGTCGGCCAGGACCGCCCGCATGAGCGGCTGTTCGGCCAGCGCGCGGCCGAACGCGCGGCGGTACGTGGTGTGGTGCAGGGCCTGACGCAACCCGGCGCGCATCCCGGCCGCCGTGCCGATCACGCAGTCCAGCCGCGTCATGTTCACCATCTCGACGATGGTCCGCACGCCGCGCCCCGGCTCGCCCACCGGCCAGGCCACCGCCTCGTCGTACTCGATCTCGGCGGACGCGTTGGAGCGGTTGCCGAGCTTGTCCTTCAGGCGCATCAGCCGCAACCCGTTGCGGGTCCCGTCCGGCAGGACACGCGGCAGCAGGAAGCAGCTCACCCCCTCGGCGGTCTGCGCCAGCGTCAGGAACAGGTCGCTCATCGGTGCCGAGGTGAACCACTTGTGCCCGGTGACGCGGTACGTGCCGTCACCGGCCGGCACCGCCCGGGTGGTGTTGGCCCGGACGTCGGAGCCACCCTGCTTCTCCGTCATCGACATGCCCGCGATCAGCCCCGCCTTGGACAGCGGGGGCCGCAGTCCGTAGTCGTACGTACGGGCCGCCAGCAGCGGTTCGTACTGCTCCGCCAGCGCCGGCGCGGAGCGCAGCGCGGGGACGGCGGCGTACGTCATGGAGACCGGGCAGCCGTGCCCCGGCTCGGCCTGCGACCAGACGTAGAACTTGGCCGCGCGCACGAGGTGGGCGCCGGGCCGGGCCTCGGCCCACGGCGCGGCGTGCAGTCCGTGCTCCACCGCCACGGTCATCAGCCGGTGCCAGGCGGGGTGGAACTCCACCTCGTCGATCCGGTGGCCGAAGCGGTCGTGGGTGCGCAGCCGGGGCGGCTGCTCCTCGGCGGCCCGGGACTGTTCCTGCACCGCTTCCGTCCCGGCCAGCGCGCCCAGCTCCCGCACCTCCGGCGCGCCCCACCCGGCGTCCGCCCGGTGCAGTGCCTCCAGCAGGGCGGGGTCGTCCGCCGTGCTGAACCCGGTCAGCGGCGGCGCCTGATTCACGACTTCATGGGTGACGGTCATACCGTGGACGTTACAGATTCGCAACAGGCGTGGGAAGGGTGTAATAGGGTGCGGGCCCGTGATCACCGGGGTCGGCCCCGGCGCGTGGCCCGCTTAAGGTGGAGGCCGACCGACGGACTTCGAGGAGACGGAACGTGACGAGACCGGGCCGGACCACCGGGGAGAGCGGTGCGGACCGTACGGAGCGGGCGGGCGGCAGGCGGCGGGTGCCGCTGCTCCTCGCGGTGGCGGGCGCCGCCTACCTGCTCGACCTGGGCAGCAAGGTGGCCGTGGTCGCGGAGCTGGAGAACCGTGCCCCCGTCAAGGTGTCCGGCGACTGGCTGGAGCTGCGGGTGATGCGCAACTCCGGCGCGGCGTTCGGCATCGGCGAAGCCACCACCCTCCTGTTCACGCTCATCGCCGTGGCCGTCACCGTGGTGATCGTCCGCCTGGCGCGCAAGCTCTACAGCGCCCCCTGGGCGATCGCGCTGGGCCTGCTGCTGGGCGGCGGGCTCGGTAATCTGACCGACCGCCTCTTCCGTACCCCCGGCGGCTTCCAGGGCGCGGTGGTCGACTTCCTCCACGTGCGCGGCTTCAGCATCATGAACTTCGCCGACTGTGCGATCGTCTGCGGCGGCGTCCTGATCGTGCTGTTCTCCTTCCTCGGCTGGGAGCTGGACAACAAGGGCAACCAGGGCAACAAGGGCAACAGGGACAAGCTGGAGAAGGAGGCGGGGGAGGCGGTGGGGCAGACGGCCGTCGCCGACCCGCCGGGCGCCTCCTAGGATCCGCCCGATGGACGACGACACCTCCGTACGCGCCTCCATACGCGGCCCTGTGCGCGACTCCGTACGCGCCCCCGTACGCGACGACGCGCGGCACCTCGGCCTGCGGCCGCTCACCGCCCGCTCCATCGTGCTCAGCACCCTCCTCGGTCACCACCCGCCCCGCCTCCCGGCACGCGCCCTGGTGCGCGTCGGTGAACTCTTCGGCATCGCCGAGGGCACCGTGCGTGTCGCGCTGTCCCGGATGGTCGCCGCCGGCGACCTCCAGCAGGACGACGGCACGTACGGGCTCACCGCGCGGCTGCTGGAACGCCAGGCACGGCAGGACGAGAGCCGTACGCCACGCACCCGGCGCTGGACCGGCGGCTGGGAGATCGCCGTGGTCACCGCCGAAGCCCGCCCGGCCGCCGAACGCACCGCGCTGCGCCAGGCCATGGCGGAACTGCGCCTCGCCGAACTGCGCGAAGGCACCTGGCTGCGCCCCGGCAACCTGGAACGCACCCGTCCGCCCGTGATCGCCCGGCAGTGCACCCTGTTCACCGGCGCCCCGGACGGCGACCCGGCGGAGCTGGCGCGCGGGCTGTGGGACCTGGACGGCTGGGCGGTGCGGGCCGGCGCGTTGCTGGCCGCCCTGTCCGATGCCACGTCACCGGCCGGACGCTTCACGGTCTCGGCCGCCGTACTGCGGCACCTCCTCGCGGACCCGCTGCTGCCGGACGCCCTGCTCCCGTCCGACTGGCCCGGCACCGAACTGCGCCGCCGCTACGACTCCTTCGAGGCCGAGCTGCGCGAGCTGCTGCGGCAGTACGTGACGCCGGACGGCGCGGCCTGAGGGCGCTCCGGTGTCCCCGGTCCGGCCCGGCTCCGGCTCCGGCTCCGTAAAGCCTCAGCGGCCCTCGAAGAGGAAGTCCAGGAAGAGGGCCGCCGACAGCAGCGCCGCGCTGCCGCCCGCCGTGAGGCCGTTCCGGGTCATCCGCGCGTCCAGCCGGACGAACGCCTTCCGCCCGCGCGCGGTGCCGAAACCGCCCGACGACAGCACGTCACGCGCGTCCATCTGCACCGACAGCAGGCCCTGCGAACCGCCGCGCTGGAGCAGCGTCGTGTCGTCGAGCGTGGACAGCAGCGCGAGCAGCGCGTCCATCCGGGCCGTCACCTCGGAGGCGCCGGCCGCACGGGACTGGCGCAGCGCGGGCAGGGCCACACCCAGCACGTTCGGGAAGCCGGAACGGGCCTGACCGACGGCGCCGGGCACGCCGTAGTACTGCCGGGCCCGGCCGCCGGGCGACCGGCTGGCCGCCGGGGCGCCGCCGTCCGGCAGACGAGCCAGGGTGGCGGCCGCCTCACAGGTCTCCACGTCCGAGCGGCAGTTCGTGGCGGCGGCGCCGGCCACCAGCAGACCGACGGACCACAGGGCGCCCCGCTTGCCGGGCGCACCCGCACCCGCCTCCAGGGCCCGCTGCTCACCCGCCCGGCCCAGGCGCCCGAGCTGTTCGCGCAGCCGCCGGTCCAGCGGTCGGCCCATGGCGGCCTCGGCCATGGAGGCGAAGGGGGCGTGCAGCAGCTCGGCGGCGTGCAGCGCGAGCGGGTCCGGCTTCGGGGCCAGCACCGTCTGCGCCGTACAGGCGGCGACGGCGAGATCGGCGAGCCGCAGGGGGAGGGGGCGGTCGGGGGAGGGGTGCGGAACCGTGTGCAGGACGGGGCGCTCGTGCGACGGCGGCACGGTGCCGCGCGCGGTGTCCGGCCACAGCCTCTTCATGATCGACCGGCCGCGGACCGCGGAACGGGCTGAAGAAGTAGGGATACCCATCGGTTCGCGCTCCCTCCGTGTTACGCCACGCCCTCCGAATCCCTCCAAAAGAGTACGGCTTCGCTCGCCCGGCCGACGCTCCGCCCCCTGGTATGTCCGGTCTGCGCCCCCGCGCCTCCCGCCCGGAGTGCCGCACCGCCGGTCCCCCGCGATGCGGATGATCTTGTCGCTTCCTCCAGCGAGGCTCGCACATGCCAGGTGCTTTCCCACGGAGTAATTGCAGATGAGAGACTATGTGCCATACGGTGCCGCACATGCAGTCCTACACGATCGGCCAGGCCGCCCGCCTGCTCGGCGTCAGCCCCGACACGGCCCGCCGCTGGGCCGACGCCGGCAAGGTCCCCACTCACCGGGACGAATCCGGCCGCCGGCTGATCGACGGCCGCGACCTGGCCGCGTTCTCCACCGAACTCGCCAAGAACGGCAGCACGGAGGACGACACCTCCCTCACCTCGGTCCGCAACGCCTTCCCCGGCATCGTCACGGCGATCAAGCTGGGCGACGTCGCGGCCCAGGTGGAGATCCAGGCCGGTCCGCACCGGCTGGTCTCCCTCCTCACACGGGAAGCGGTGGAGGAGCTCGGACTGGAGGTCGGCATGCGGGCCACCGCCCGCGTGAAGTCGACCAATGTCCATGTCGACCGCGCCTGACGCGAGCCCGCCCCGCCCCGTCCCCAAGGAGCCGATCCCGATGTCCCGCACCTTCGGCGTCACCCGTCGCCGCGCCGCCGCCGCGGCACTGACCGTCGCCGTCCTCGCCCCGCTCACCGCCGCCTGCGGCAGCGGTGACGACTCGTCCACGGCGGAAGGCAGGACCACGCTCAAGGTCCTCGCCGCCGCGTCGCTCACCGATGTCTTCGCCAAGGCCGCCGACGCCTACCACAAGGAACACCCCGACGTCACGGTCAAGTTCTCCTTCGCCGGCTCCCAGCAGCTCGCGGCCCAGGTCAACCAGGACTTCCCGGCCGACGCCCTGGTCACGGCGGACACCCGGACCATGGACGGGCTGCACGGCAAGACCGGCGCACCGCAGGTCATCGCGAAGAACCGCCTGGTCATCGCCACGGCCGAGGGAAACCCCCACCACATCACCGGCCTGAAGGACCTGGCCTCCACCAACAAGCTCAAGGTCGTGCTCGCCGCGCCCGCCGTACCCGTCGGCCGCTACAGCAAGAAGGTCCTGGACCGGCAGGACATCACGGTGCAGCCGGTCTCCCAGGAGCAGGACGTACGCGGCGTACTGAGCAAGGTCGAGCTGGGCGAGGCGGACGCGGGCATCGTCTACGCCACCGACGCGATGACCGCGCCCGGCAAGGTGGACGCCGTCCAGGTGCCGGACGAGCAGAACGCGATCGCCGAGTACCCGGCGGCCACGCTCAAGGTCTCCCGGCACGCGAAGGAGGCCGACGCCTTCGTGAAGTGGCTCGGGGGCGCACCGGCGCAGAAGATCCTGCACGACGCCGGCTTCCAGAAGCCGTGACCCGAGCCGCCGTCTCGTGAAGCGCCACCACCGCGAACGGGGGCGGACCGCCGCCCCCGGCCTGCGCGCCCCCCTCGCCCTCGCGCTGCCCGCCGTCCTGGCGGTGGCGTTCCTGCTGGTGCCCATGGCGGGCATCCTCGCCCGGACGTCCTGGGGCGACCTCGGCACCCATCTGACCTCCCCCGAGGTCACCGAGGCCCTGCGGATCTCCCTGGTGGTGTCCTTCTGGTCGCTGGGCCTGTCCCTGCTGCTCGGCGTGCCGCTGGCCTGGCTGCTGGCGCGCGTCGACTTCCCCGGCAAGGCCGTGGTGCGCTCCCTGGTGCTGCTGCCCATGGTGCTGCCGCCGACCGTCGGCGGTGTGGCGCTGCTCCTCGGCTTCGGGCGGCGGGGCCTGCTGGGCGGCTGGCTGGAGAGCTGGTTCGGTGTGCAACTGCCGTTCCACACCGCGGGCGCCGTGGTCGCCGCGACCTTCGTGTCGATGCCGTTCCTCGTCATCAGCCTCGAAGGCGCACTGGCCGGACTGCATGTGCGCTACGAGGAGACGGCGGCCTCGCTCGGCGCCGGCCCGCTGCGCGTCTTCCGCACGGTCACCCTCCCCATGATCGCCCCCGGGCTCGCCGCCGGAGCGGCCCTGACCTGGGCACGGGCGCTCGGCGAGTTCGGCGCCACCATCACCTTCGCCGGCAATTTGCCGGGTGTCACCCAGACCCTGCCCCTTCAGGTCTACCTCCTCCTCCAGGACAGCACCGAGGCCGCCACCTCCGTCTCGCTTCTGCTCCTCGTCATCGCGACGGCCGTCCTGGTCGCCCTGCGCGGCAGATGGGCGGGCGGGGGCGGCACGGTCCGGGGGCGCACGAGCGGCGCGGTGACGCGTACGGACGCGGACGGCGACGGGGCATCGGATGCCGGCGGCACGTGGCCCGACCACATGACCGGCGCGTCCGCCGCCCCCGGCACGCCCGCCTCCCCGGGCCCGCCCACCGCCACCACCGCGCACGCCGAGGGCACCGACGCGGCCCCCACCGCCCCCGGCGGCCCCGGCGACGGCTCCGGCACCGGACGGTGGCCGCTGCACGCGGACGTCACCGGCTTCAACCGGCTCACCCTCGACGCCGCCCCGGGCACCACCATCGTTGTCGTGGGCCCCAACGGCGCGGGCAAGACCACGCTGTTGCGCGCCCTGCTCGGCCTCACGCCGCGGGCGCACGCCGCACTGACACTCGGCGCGCAGGACGTCAGCGCCCAGCCGCCGCACCGCCGCGGCGTCGCCTGGGTCCCGCAGGACGGCGCGCTCTTCCCCCACCTGACGGCCCTCGGCAACACGGCGTACGGGCTGCGCGCCCACGGCACCGGACGCGCCGAAGCCCGCCGCGAGGCCCAGTTGTGGCTGGACCGGCTCGGTGTCGGCCACCTCGCGCACCGTCGGCCCGCCCAGCTCTCCGGCGGCCAGGCCGGACGGGTCGCGCTGGCCCGCGCGCTGGCCGCCCGCCCGCGCCTGCTGCTGCTCGACGAGCCGCTCGCCGCCCTCGACCAGAGCACCCGCGCGCACGTCCGGCACACCCTGCGCCGGCACCTGGCCGGCTTCGGCGGCGTCTGCCTGATGGTCACCCACGACCCGGTCGAAGCGGTCTCGCTCGCCGACCGCGTCCTGGTCCTGGAGGACGGGCACACGGTCCAGGACGCCGTCCCCGCCGAGGTGACCCGGCATCCACGCTCGCCGTGGGTCGCGCGGATGCTCGGCCGCAACGCGTGGCCGGGCACCGCCACCGGCGACGGACTGCGGATGACGGGCGCCGGGCGGCTGGTCGCCGCCGACCCGCTGCCCGAGGGCACCGGCGCGCTGGCGGTCATCGGCCCCGAAGCGGTCTCCGTGCACCGGACGCGCCCGTCCGGCAGCCCGCGCAACGTCTGGCCGGGCCGGGTACGGGAGATCACCGCGCTCGGCAGCCGGCTGCGGGTCCTCGTCGGGTCGCCGGAGGTGCCCGACCTGGTCGGCGAGATCACCCCGCAGGCCGCGGCGGAACTCGGCCTGGCCGAGGACACCGAGGTCTGGGTGAGCGTGAAGGCGACCGAGGTGACGCTCGTACCGCTCTGAGCGGCCCCTCCCGTACCGGAACCAAACCCTCCGCAGGGAGGGGTGCGTTGCGCCGCCCGGGGGCCCGTGCGCGGTGCGTGCGGACGCCCGCCGCGCGTGCCCCGAGCCTCCGAACGCGCTCCTGCGGCACCCCCGGCTCGGACAAGCGCTCGATACGCCCGGGCAGACCATGCGCTCGGTCTCCGGGGGTGCGCCCCTACCCGGCAGAAGGGGGTGCCATGCGGAGCCGTCGGCCCCCACTCCGGCGGTGCGGAGGCAGGGGGTACCGCCGAGGCGCTACCGCGCGCTCTGCCGGTGCCGTCCGTGGCCGTGGTTGTCTCGTACTCGTCGAATTCATGACGGCTCGGAAAACGCACCGCGGGAACTCGGTGGAACCACGGGGAAAGCCCGCGGAAAAGCCGGGAAAGCGCGCGCATTCACGGGACGTCATGCATCCCCAAGGCCGCCGGGAAACCGGGCGGTGAGCGACGGGAGCACAGGTCGATGGAATTTCCTCAGGGAACGGAAACGAGCGGACGCGGTGAGGTCCGGGGGCGTGGGGCCCGGGGAGCGACGGCGGCAGCGGTCCTGCTGGCGGCCGGCGCGCTGAACGTGGCGGCCGAAGGGCCGGCCGAGGCCCGCAGCGGTGCCACATGGGACCGGCTGGCCGGGTGCGAGAGCGGGGGCAACTGGCGGGCCGACACCGGCAACGGCTACTCCGGCGGACTGCAGTTCGCCCACTCCACCTGGCGTTCCTTCGGCGGCGGCAGGTACGGGTCCCGGGCGGCGCGGGCGTCCCGGGCCCAGCAGATCAGGATCGCCGAACGGGTGCTGGCCCGTCAGGGCTGGGGCGCCTGGCCGGCCTGCTCGGCCCGGCTCGGCCTGCGCTCGTCCGGCGCGCGGCACAGCACGCCGGACTCCGCCGCCCGCCGGTCGGCGCCGCGCGCCGACACCCAGGCCCGCACGAACGGTTCGAGCCGGTACCGCGAACGGTTGCGCAGCCCCCGGCACCGGGACGGGTCCGGCAGCCGGTACGGCCACGCCAAGCCGTACAAGCAGCGCGACGCCCGGCCCCGGCGGGCCTCCGGCGGCCATGTCGTCAATCCCGGGGAGACGGTGAGCGGCATCGCGTACGCCTACGGCTGGGGCTGGCAGGAGTTCTACCGCCTCAACCGCCAGGTGATCGGGGCGAATCCGAACCTCATCCATCCGGGAATGCGTCTCGCCGTCCGCCGCTCCGGCACCGGCTGACGCCAGGCCGACAAACCGTAAATCGGCCGGCCGGAACCCGGTCGGCCACCAAGAGGGCATGGTGGGGCATTTCTTCCCACCCTCCCGGGAATTCCCCGTGACGAATTCCCATGGAACGGCGGTCCGGCTGGGGGCGGGCGGACCGCCGCGGGAAGCGGTGGGCACCGGCAGGCCGTCCGTGGCGCCGCGGACGGCCTGCACCGCACCGGCGCCGGCGGCCGTGCACCCGTTACGTCCACCCGGCCCGATCCCTCCGGTGCGTCCGGTGGCGCGCCGCCGCCGTACCTCGTAGGCCGCCAGGACCACGCCCACCGTGAGCAGGCTCAGCCAGAACTGGGCCCGGCTGCCCGGCAGGAAGGCCATCGCCCCGATCACCGTGGCCATCAGGGCGACGGTGGCCCGGCTGAGCCAGGGGAACAGCCACATCCGCAGCGTCAGCCGCTGCGGTTCCTCACGTTCCAGCTTGCGGCGCAGGCGGAGCTGGGCGACCGCGATCGCCAGGTACACGAACAGGGCGACGGCACCGTAGGAGTTGATCAGGAACGTGAAGACGACGTCGGGGGAGGCCCACGCCGCGATCACCGACAGATAGCCGGCGGACGTCCCGGCGAGCAGCGCCCGGCGCGGCACCCCGCCGCGGCTGAGCCGGGTGAAGCCGCGCGGCGCGTCCCCGTTGCGGGTCAGCGCGAACAGCATCCGCGACGAGGTGTACAGCGCGGAGTTGAGGCAGGAGAGCACGGCGATCAGGACGACGGCGTTCATGACCGTGGCGGCGGCGGGCACGTCCAGCCGGTCCAGCACCGCCGCGTACGGACTGACCTCGACGGCCGGGGACGTCCACGGCACGACCGCCACGACGAAGAGCACCGACAGTACGTAGAAGCCCACCACGCGCAGCACGATCGAGCGGATCGCCGCCGCCACGGCGCGCTCCGGCTCCACCGACTCGGCCGCCGCGATGGTCACGATCTCCGCGCCGGTGAAGAAGCCGACGCAGGGCACGACCGCCGCCAGGACCGCGCCGACGCCTTCGGGCGCGAAGCCGCCGGAGTCGGTGAGGTGCGCCAGGCCGCCGTGGGCCTGCGGCCACAGCCCGGTCAGGTACAGCGCGCCGAGGAAGAGGAACACCACGATCGCGATGACCTTGACCGACGAGAACCAGTACTCGAACTCGCCGAAGGAGCGGGCCGAGACCAGGTTGGTCGCGGTCAGCAGCGCCAGCAGCGCCAGGCTGACGGCCCACAGGGGCACGCCGGGCAGCCACAGCCGTACGATCCGGCCGCCCGCCACCGCCTCGACGGCCACCACGATCACGAAGAAGTACCAGTACAGCCAGCCGACCGTGAAGCCGGCGCGGTGTCCCAGGGTCTCCCGCACATGGGCGTAGAACGAGCCGAGGGCGGGCCGGGCCACCGTCATCTCCGCCAGCATCCGCATGATCAGGACGGTGAGGAGACCCGCCGCGAGGAACGACAGCACGGCGGCCGGTCCGGTGGCCCGGATGACCACGCCGCTGCCCACGAACAGGCCCGCGCCGATGACACCGCCCAGCGCGATCAGGCTCATGTGACGCCGCCGGAGGCCCTTGCGCAGTTCTCCGTCGGCCTGCCCGCCGGCCTGTCCGCCGTGCGACGCGGTGGCCGGTGCCGTCTCCCGTGATGTTCCCGTACTCATGCGGGCCGACGCTATCGACGCAATCCTGCGGGGCTGTTGCCGCAGTGTTTCGGCTGCCGGGGCAGCGGCCCCCGGGCGTCAGAGCGGCAGCACGCACACCGGAACCGGCGCCGGGAACGGATCGCCCAGCCGCCGCAGCCCGCCCCCGGCGCCCACCGCGAACACCGTCACCGACCCCGACCGCTGGTGCGCCGCGAAGAGCAGCCGCCCGTCCGGCGAGAAGGCCAGGTGGCGGGGGAAGTCGCCGCCGGACGGCACCGTGTCCAGCAGCCGCAGCCGGGCGCCCGCCGCCTCGACCGCATAGCGCGTCAGGCTGTTGTGGCCACGGTTGGCGAGGTAGGCGAAGGCGCCGTCGCGGGTCACCAGGAACTGCGCCGGGTAGCTGGTCCCGGGACCGGTCCCGGTGGACTGCGGCGCGCCCGGCGTGAGCGTGCCGGTGGCCGGGTCGTACGCGCAGACCACGGCGGTGTCGTCGACCTCGTTGGCCAGGTAGGCGTAGCGGCCCGACGGGTGGAAGGTGAGATGCCGCGGGCCCGCGCCGGGGCGCAGCGAGGCGTACGAGATTTGGGTGAGTTTTCCGGTGGTGGTGTCCAGCCGGTAGGTGTAGACGGTGTCGTTCCCCAGGTCGACGGCGAGGACGTGGCGGCCGTCCGGGCCGGTGACGATCTGGTGCGCGTGCGGCCCGGTCTGCCCCGGACCCGGCGGGGGAGCGGTGTGGGTGACCAGGTCCGTACGCTCGCCGAGCGCGCCGTCCCGGGCCGGGTCGACGGGGTGCACGGCGACGCTGCCGGAGAGGTAGTGGGCGCTCAGCAGCCAGCGCCCGCCGGGGTGCACGGAAAGGTGACACGGCCCGGCGCCGCCGGCGGGGCGGCTGCCGAGGACCCGGTGGCGGCCGTCGGCGCGCAGGGCGACGGCGGTCACCGCGCCCTGCTGCCGTTCGTTGACGGCGTACAGGGTCCGGCCGCAGGGTGAGAGGGCCAGGTAGGACGGGTCACTGACACCGTCGATCACTCCGGTCGCGGTGATCCGGCCGCGGATCGGGTCGTACGTGCCGAGGCCCACGCCCGTGCCGCCGCCCGCCACGGAGGTGTACGTCCCCAGGAACAGCGGCCGGACCGCGTGCGGCCGGGTGCGAGCCCCGGATGCGGCCTGCTCGGGTGCGGCCTGCGCGGGAGCGGCCGCGCCGCCGAGGCTGCCGCCCGCCGCGGTCAGCGCGGCGCCCGCCACGACCGAGCGGAGAAAGCGGCGGCGGTCGGTCCCCGCCCGTGCCCTGCTGTCCATGCCACACCTCGGGGTCCGGAGATCGTGGTCGGCAGCCAGGGTGGCCCGGACCGGCCGCCCCGGCAAGAGGCGCAACCCGGTCTGCGTGATGTGCAACCGCTCGACGGTGTCGGCCGAAGGCCGGACGACCCGTACGTCCCGATGATGACCAGGTCCCTCTCGCGTAGGACCGGAGGCATACGGCACGACCAATCCGTGGAGGGATTCGCCGGCCCCTCTCCTGTCCGTAGCTTCGTGATCAAGCACATGCACGACCAGGAGGCCACGGATACATGTACGGCAAGGCATTCGCCCCGGAGTACCAAGGCGAGCTGGGCACCGCCCTCAGCGTGAACTCGTCCTACGAGGACGTGCTCGCCACGGCCCGCCGCGCGCGGCGCGACGCCCGCACGGCCCTGGAGCGCGCCCGTGCCTCCCTCGCCGTCGCCGAGGCCAACCGGCGCCTGGGACGGGTCGACGAGGCCCGCACGGCCTGGCGCGACAGCTACCGCAGCGCCCGCGGAGCCGGTGACCGCGGCGCGATGTCCTGGGCTCTGTGGAGCGGCGGCACGCTCGCCCGGCAGTGCGGCTCCCTCGCGCTCGCCCGCAGGCTGCTGGCCCTGGCCGTCACCCTCGCCGACGAGGGCGGCGACCGCCTCGCGCACGGCTACTCCCTCGCCGGTCTCGCCGAGACCGGCCGCATACAGGGCGACTACGCCGCCGTCGCCGACCTGCACGAGCAACTGCTCGAACAGGCACGGGCGCACGGCGAGGCCCGGCACATGGTGTGGGCGATGTCCGGCATCGCGCAGATGCACCGCAACACCGGCGATCACGCCAAGGCCCTGGAGCTGTTCGAGGAGTCCGCGCGCATAGCCGCCGACGGCGACGACGCACGGGGCCGCGCCTGGTCCCTGCGCGGCGTGGCCGACGTACTGTCCGTACAGGGCCACACGGAACGGGCCCTGACCCTGCTCGGTGAGGCCGAGACCATCTGCCGCGCCATGGACCTCGCGAGCGCCCTCGCCTACAACCACAAGATGCGCGGCAACGTCCTCTTCCGGGCCGGGCGTTACGCCGAGGCCTGCGCGGTCTACGACGGCGCGCTGCGCGAGTTCGAGGACATGCACGAGCCGCGCGGCACCGCCCTCGCCCGCCTCGGACTGGTCAAGTCCCGCTCCCGGACGGGCGGCTCGAAGGACCAGACACTCACCGAACTGGACGAGCTGGAGCGCGACTTCGAGCGGATCGGGCTGCGGCACGCCCGGGACATGGTCATCGCGTTCCGCGCCGAGCTGCTCCCGTCGGCGGGAGAAAGTCCCGCAGCTCCGTACGGTGCCACCACGCTCCGGTCTCCCGCAGTTCCCGCCACGTCGTGAAGCGGTACTGGAACAGCCGGGCCCGCACCAGCGCGGGCGGCGCGTCCGGGAACGGGTTGTGGCGCAGCAGCCGCAGCGTGTCGGTGTCGTTCTCCAGCAGGCGTTCCACGAACGGCCCGAACCAACTGCGCGCGTAGCCGGGCGAGAGCGCCGCGAACCACATCAGCCAGTCGAGCCTCAAGTGCATGGGCGCGTACTGGCGCGGCATGCGCCGTACGTCGCCCGGTTTGCCCCGGAACCCGTACTCCCGCCACACCGCGTCCGGCGAGGCCACCGCCGAGTCCGTGCCCTCGATCACGATCTCCCGGCGTACGCGGGTGACGCTGCCGAAGGCGCCGTAGGAGTTGACCAGGTGCAGCGGGTCGAAGGAGGTGTTCATCACCTGCTGCCGGGACAGCAGATTGCGTACCGGACGGTAGCTGCGGCAGGCGACGAAGACGGTGACGGCCACGGTCAGCACCGCGAACCAGACCGGGGGAGCGGTGGACGCGGACGCGGGCGCGTCGGCGAGCCAGGAGACGTCCACGGCGGACAGGGCCAGGGCGACGGTCAGCCAGTTCAGCCAGGCGAAGTTGCCGGACAGCACCAGCCAGAGCTGCGTCACCGCGATCCCCAGTGCCGCCCAGGTGGCCACCGGCTGCGGCGTGAACAGCAGTACCGGCAGCACCAGTTGCGCGAAGTGGTTGGCAGCCGTCTCCACCCGGTGCAGCGGCTTGGGCAGCCGGTGGAAGAACCAGCTCAGCGGGCCCGGCATCGGCTGCGTCTCGTGGTGGTAGTAGAGGCAGGTCAGATCGCGCCAGCAGCGGTCACCCCGCATCTTGATCAGCCCCGCCCCGAACTCCACCCGGAACAGCAGCCACCGCAGCAGCCACATCACGAGCACCGGCGGCGCCGTGTCGTCGTTGCCGAGGAAGACGGCGAGGAAGCCGGTCTCCAGCAGCAGCGACTCCCAGCCGAAGCTGTACCAGGTCTGTCCGACGTTGACGATCGACAGGTACATCGCCCACAGCACCGCCCACATCGCCATCGCCGCACCCAGCGGCACGGCGTCGGCCGCCCCGGCGGCCACGGCGGCGGCCAGCAGGGCGCCCGCCCAGGACCACAGGGCGAAGAACCGGTCCGAGTAGCGCCAGTGGAACACCGAGGGCGCCTTGCGGAACGGCGCCCGGCGCAGGAAGTCCGGCACCGGCGTCATCCCGCGCTCGCCCATCAGCGCCCGGAACTGCCGCGCCGCCGCCACGAACGCCACCAGATACAGCACGGCCAGCATCCGCTGGAACACCAGCCGCCCCAGCCACACGTCGCTCTCCGTGAACCAGTCCACAGGACCATCCCTAGCACCGCCGGGCACCTGGCCGCCCGTCCGGCGCGCGGCGCGCACGAGATGTACCGGACCGCCGTACCGTGCAGGCTGGAGCCATGCCCGAACTGCCGGAAGTCGAAGCCCTGCGGGAATTCCTGGACGGGCGCGCCGTCGGCCGTGTCCTGGTCCGCGCCCAGCCGACCGCCGTCAACGTGCTCAAGACGTATGACCCGCCGCTGACCGCCCTCGAAGGCGGTGCGGTCACGGCGGTGGCCCGGCACGGGAAGTTCCTGGACCTCACCGTCGGCGGGCTGCACCTGGTGATCCACCTGGCCCGCGCCGGCTGGCTGCGCTGGCAGGACGCCCTGCCCGACGCCCCGCCGCGCCCCGGCAAGGGCCCGCTGGCCCTCCGCGTCCGGCTGAGCACCGAAGGAACCGGCCCGGCGCCCGGCTTCGACCTCACCGAGGCCGGTACGCAGAAGCGGCTGGCGGTGTACTGCGTGACCGACCCGGCGCTGGTCCCCGGTGTCGCCCGGCTCGGCCCCGACCCGCTCGCGGCGGACTTCACGGAGGATTCCCTGGCCGCCCTGCTGAAGGGGGAGCGGCGGCAGATCAAGGGCGTACTGCGGGACCAGAGCGTGCTGGCCGGCATCGGCAACGCCTACTCCGACGAGATCCTGCACGCGGCCCGTATGTCCCCCTTCAAAGCCGCCGCCCGTCTCGGCCCCGAGGACACGGCCCGGCTGTACGCCGCCGTACGCGACACGCTCATGACGGCGGTGGAACGGTCCAGAGGGGTGGCGGCCGGGGAGCTGAAGAAGGAGAAGAAGAGCGGGCTGCGGGTGCACGGCCGTACCGGGGAGGCGTGCCCGGTCTGCGGTGACACCGTCCGCGAGGTCTCCTTCAGCGACTCCTCGCTCCAGTACTGCCCCACCTGTCAGACCGGCGGCAAGCTGCTGGCCGACCGGCGGATGTCCCGGCTCCTGAAGTAGGGCCCGGTACGGTGGCGTGTACGGCAACCGGGTGAACACCGGGCGGTAACCGGAAGGGCGCCGGGCGGTACGCGGGTGGGGCCGCGGAGCCCGCCGGACACGGTGCGGTGACCGGTGCGCGGGGCGAGGTGGAATCTTTGCATTGTCCCCGACTTGACTTCATATCCGGTAAATGTCGAGCGCCCGCCGGTCGCGGTCGCTAATCTGGTGGACGACGGACGGCTTGTCCGGTAGATGCCAACACCCTTGGCCCGTCGCGGGAAGTGCCACAAACCCTGGCTGACATCCCGGTTTGTGCGAAGGCGCCACCGCGTCGGAAGTGTTCCCTCGATGAAGGAGTGCGTGGTGGCATTGGAAAACGCGCAACGCCAGCAGCCGCGGCCCAAGCCGGGCGAGCGGCCGGGTCGGATCAAGGAAGTCCGCAATCTGGAGGTCTGGGGCCGCTGCGTCCCGGTCAGAGTCGCCGGCTGCGACGACGACCCCACCGAGACCCACATCTTCCGCGGCATCGACTGACCGGGACCGCCGTATCGGACGGCCGGCCCGCAGGCCGCGCACGGCCCGCGGATTCCGGCCGGTCGGCGTCGGCGGTCGTCACGGCCGGCGGCCCAGCAGGCACAGCAGCCGGGTGAGGTCGTCGGCACCGGGCGGCGGCGGGACGGGATCGGCGAACATCGACGTGCCGGCGAGCTCGTCCGCGTACGGCTCGACCTCGCGCAGGGCGGCGGCCGCCAGATCCTGCGGCAGGTGCTCGTCGGCGCGGATCGCCCGGGACAGGTCCCAGGAGTGGACCACCGCGTCCATCATCATCTGCGAGCAGTACCCGGCGGCCGTACCGGTCCCGGACGACAGGTGCACCGTACGGTCCAGCGCCCCGGGTTCGGAGAACGCCGCGACCGCGGCCACCGCCGCCCGGTCCCAGGCGCCGGCCGGATCGTCACCGAGCTGGTCACCGTCGTACGCGTCCCCGACCTCTTCGATCGTGGCGCCGTCCCGCACCAGCCGCGGCACCCAGAGCTGCTCCACGGTCAGATGGCCGACCAGGTCGCGTACCGACCACTCGGCGCACGGGGTCGGGTCGTCCCACTGGCCGTCCCGCACCCGGTGGACCCGGCTGCCGAACAGGGCGATGGCCTCACCGTGCCGACGCAGAATCTCGGCATGATCTCCGTTCCCTTCCGTGCCGGGACCGTTCTTGTCCTCTTCGTGTTGGCTCATGTCCACCGAGGATAGGAGCGGGCACGGCGGCCACCGCGGCGCGACGCACGGACACGCCAGGACGGGTACAGCGCGCTCCGCGGCTCGTGCGGGGTGGTGCTGCCGATGCCGAGCCGGTCGCCCACCCGTACCTGTGCGGTGTCGTCGAAGACGGACTCGCGTGTCCGTACCACCGGTGAAACCGTCGCGCCGCCCTGTCCCGAAATGTTTGCTGACAATGTGTCAGCACCCTGGCGGGCTGCCGGAAGCGCTTGTTCAATGGGCGCCAGCCGCAACTGTCTGGAGGCTACATGGACGTCGCCGTCACGCCCCCCGCCATCCGCTGTGCCGGAGTGGAGCACACCTACCCCGTGTTCCAGGAACGGTCCGCCCGCATCGCTGCCGGACTGCGCGCCCTGGGCGTCGAACCCGGGGAGCGGATCGCGATCGTGATGCGCAACGAGCCCGCGCACCTGGAGATAGCCGCCGGAGCGGCCCGGCTGGGCGCCTCGGCCGTCCCCGTCAACTGGCACTTCCGCCACGACGAGCTGCGGCACGTGCTCGGCGACAGCGACAGCAAGGTCGTCTTCGCCCACACCGACCTGGTGCCGGGCGTCGCCGCGGCCCTCCCGGAGCGGGCCCGCCTCATCGAAGTGCCGGTACCCGACGGCACGGCCGCCGCCTGCGGCTTCCCGCCGCCCCCGGTGACCGGCGACCACCCCCTCCTGGACACCTGGCTGTCCGGCCACCCGCCGCTCGCCGAGGAAGCCGCCCGCCGGCCGTCCACCGTCATCTACAGCTCGGGCACCACCGGCCGGCCGAAGGGCGTGCTGCGCGACCCGGTCGGTACGGACCAGCTCGCCGAGGCCGTGTCCAAGTTCCTTGAATACTTCGCCGTGGAACCCGGCGGCCGCACCCTGATCCCCGCCCCGCTCTACCACGCCTCACCCAGCCAGCACGCCGTCCTCGCTCTCGCCGGCGGCCTGGACATCACCCTGATGCCGCGCTTCGACGCCGAGGAGTTCCTGCGGCTGGTCGAGCGCCACCGCATCCAGCAGGCGCAGGTGGTGCCGACCATGTTCGTACGGCTGCTGCGGCTGCCGAAGGACGTCCGCGAGCGCTACGACCTGTCCTCGCTCACCTCGGTCGTGCACGCCGCGGCGCCCTGCCCGCCGCACATCAAACACGCCATGATCGACTGGCTGGGCCCGGTGCTCCGCGAGTACTACGGCGGCAGCGAGACCGGCGCCGTGACCTGGTGCGACAGCCAGGAGTGGCTGGCACACCCCGGCACGGTCGGCAGAGCCGAAGGGACCTGCTCGGTGGTGGTCCTGGGCCCCGACGGCGTGGAACTGCCCACCGGCCGGACCGGCGAGGTCTACATCAAGCCGTCCGACACCTGGCCGCAGTTCACCTATCTCGGCGACCCCGCCAAGCGCGCGGCGATGGAGGCCGACCGGCTGCCCGGTTACGTCACGATCGGCGACATCGGCCACCTCGACGCCGACGGCTACCTCTACCTCAGCGATCGCCGCAACGACCTGGTCATATCCGGCGGCGTCAACATCTACCCGGCCGAGATCGAGGGCTGCCTGCTCGCCCTCGACGGACTGCGCGACGTCGCCGTCTTCGGCATCCCCGACGAGGAATTCGGCGAAGTACTCGCCGCCCACGTCGAACCCGAACGGGGCGCCGCCCTCACCACCGAGGACGTACGGGCCCACGTCGCCGACCGCCTCGCCTCGTACAAGGTGCCCAGAACCGTCGTCTTCGAGGAGAGCCTGCCGCGCGACGAGTCCGGAAAGCTGTTCAAACGACGGCTGCGGGAGCCGTATTGGGCTGGGCGGGAGCGCGCGATCTGAGGGCCGCCGGTCCGCGGGACCGGGACCACGGCGGCAGCGCGTTCGTTCCTCTACTGTTGCGCACCGGACGAGACTTGAAGTGGTGATGACCGTTCCACCGCAGGTTCACGCAGGGCAGGCCGCGCTGGTGGGCAGGCTGGCCGAGCGCGGCCTGCTCGCGCCGCCATGGCGGGGCGTCTGGGAACGCATCCCCCGTGAGCACTGGCTGCCGGAGCAGATCTGGGTCCAGCGGCCGGACCGGTGCGAGCCCGTGCCCGTGACCGACGCGGACGCGCGGTACCGGCTGACCTACAGTGACTCGCCCGTGGTGACCCAGGTGGACGACGGCCGGGCCGGCGGGCCGGGCGTGGCGACCTCCGCCAATTCGATGCCGTCCATGGTCGCCAAGATGCTCGGACTCCTCGGCCTCGAGGACGGCATGACGGTCCTGGAGATCGGTACGGCGACCGGGGACGTGGCGTCCAAGCTCTGCCTGCGGGTCGGTGACGACAAGGTCACCTCCGTGGAGATCGACGCGGGCCTGGCGACGCGGGCCCGGGCCAACCTCGCGCGGGCCGGCCTGGCGCCTGCCGTCCACGTCACGGACGGCGCGGGCGGATGGGCGCCGGGCGCGCCGTACGACCGCGTCATCGCGACGTGCGCGCTGCGCACCGTCCCGTCCGCGCTCCCGCGCCAGCTCCGGCCGGGCGGTGTCCTGGTCGCCCCGCTGGTGCGCGACTTCGCCTCCGGCCTGCTGTCACGGTTCGTCAAGGACGCCACGACCGGCGCCGTCACGGGTTCCTTCCATGGTGGCGCCTCGTACATGCCGCTGCGTGCCCACCGGTCCACGGCGTCGTCAGCCGTGGACGGAACCACCCCGCGCCACTGTCACGAACTGCTCGACGGGCAGCCGGACGCGTTCACGGACCTGGCCTTCGGCCTGTACGCCGGTAGCCGCCTGCCCGGGGTGCACATGACCGGGTCGCCCGACCGCCTCTTCCTGTGGGACGGGGCCGGGGTCCTCGCCGAGGAGGGCTGGGCCGCGGTCTACGGCCGAGGCCGCGACCTGTGGCAAGAACTTCTGCACGTCTGGCAGGAGTACGTCGCGGACGGCCGGCCACCGCTCAGCGACTTCGGGGTGACCCTCACCAAGGACGGCGGGTTCCGGACGTGGCTGCGCACGCCCGACGCCGTGGTCGGGCCTGCCCTCACCGTTCCGGCGCGCCGGCCCTGAGGCGAGGCGGCCCCCCTCTCCAGATCCGGGGGGGGGCGCTCAGTCGATGCAGAACTCGTTGCCCTCGATGTCCAGCATCGGAATGCACGCATCGTGGCCGTCGTACAGCGTTCGCACGTGGACAGCGCCCAGCGGGATCAGCCGAGCGCACTCGGCCTCAAGGGCGGCGAGGCGCTCTTCCCCCACGAGTCCGGTGCCGACCCGTACATCGAGATGCACCCGGTTCTTGGCGGCCTTCCCTTCGGGGACGCGCTGGAAGTACAAGCGCGGGCCCACACCAGAGGGATCACTACAGGCGAACCACGCGTCCCGCTGCTCGGGCGGCTGCGAGTCGGTGAAGTCGTCCCACGTGGCGAACCCCTCCGGTGGCGGCGGTACGACGTATCCCAACACCTCGCACCAGAAGCGGGCGAGGCGCTCGGGTTCCGCGCAGTCGAAGGTGACTTGGAACTTCTTGATCGCAGACATCGGCGCACCCTACCAGGGGCAACTGCCGCTGTTCCCGGGGGAAACCGGTCGCGATCCCGCGATTCCGTGACCCCGTGGTATCGCGGCCGCCGCTCTCGACCCCTGCTCTCCCCGGGCTCCCCGGCTCGCCGGACCTCAGGCCGGGACGGGCCCGGTGAGACGGGCGCGGGCCGCCTCGCGGAACGCCGTGACCAGGCGGCTGTGGTCGCCCGCGCGGGTCGCCAGCAGGACGTGGCTCGGTTCGACGCCGTGCAAGGGGATGCCGGTGACGTCCGGGCGCATCGTGGCCGCGCGCAGCCCGGCCGCGACGGCCACGGCCTCGCCGGCGGCGATGAGTTCGAACTTGTCCTCCAGCGCGTCGATGAAGGGGCCGTCGGGCGCCGGGCGCCCGTCGGGCCGGGGATCGAAGCGCCAGTAGGCGTTCCAGGCCGGGTCGGCCTGTCGGAGGCGGGGGAGGGGCTCGTCGGCGATGTCGGCGAGGGTGACGGTCTCCCTGCCCGCGAGGCGGTGGTCGAGCGGTACGAGCAGTACCCGCGGCTCGTCGTACAGCACCGACACCCGCAACCGGTCGGCCGGGAACGGTGACCGGGCGACCATCGCGTCCACCTGGTGGCCGAGCAGCGCCGTATGGATCGCGTTGCACCCCACGAACTGGGTGTGCACCTCGGCCTCCGGATGCCGTCGGCGCAGCTCGCGTACGGCCGGGGGTGACGATGACGCCCGTGCTGTACCCGACGCCGATGCGGGACGGGTCGGCGGCGGCACGGGCGTGGGCCACGGCCTGTGCGGCGGACCGCAGCAGCGCCTCGGCGCGGGGCAGGAAGGTTTCCCCGGCCTCGGTGAGCCGGCTGCCCCGCGGCGTACGGTCCAGCAGCCGGGCGCCCACCTGCTGTTCGAGGCGGCGTATCTGGCGGCTCAGGGAGGGCTGGGTGATACGGAGGGCCTCGGCGGCCCGGCCGAAGTGCCGGTGCTCGGCGACGGCCGTGAAGTAGCGCACGAGGCGCAGGTCGAGATCGGGCGCGGAAGCTGGGTCGGGCATGTCCGCAGCGTAGTCCGGGGCGGTGGTTCACCGTCGTCGGCTGACCTCCGGACCCACCCGACGGCAGCGGAGGCCGGGGAGGAACGGCCGTCGGTCAGGACGGGCCGTTCACATCGTCGCGGGCTCCGCTGCCGGGCGGCCGGGCGCCGTGGTCAGGTGGCCGGGTGAGCTGCGTGGACGCGGCCGGGATCGGTGCGGCGGACGTCCCGGGCGGCCAGAGCGATCATGACGGCGGGAATGAGGATGTCGTTGGCCAGGATGCCGCCCGTGTTCCCGGCGGCGTGGTCGCCGTTGGCGAACCACTGGTAGACGTGGCCGATCGCGGCTCCCCACAGGAACGCGGCGGCCGCCAGCCCGCTCGTGAGGCGCTCGCGGGGCGACGCGGACGCGCCACGGAAGCCCAGCAGGGCGAGGCCGAGGTTGGCGAAGGCGATCTCGAACTGGAACGGCGAGGAGGTGAAGCCGATGGCGTCGGCCATGCCCTCCGGGATCGCGAGGAACGAGAGCGTGATCCACAGGCTTCCGATGCCGAGGGCGCCGACGGACCACCAGCGCTGCCAGATCTCCGCCTTCGGCCGGTCCGGGTCGCGGCGGCAGCTCACCAGCGCTCCGAGGGCCGGGACCAGCATGAAGAGAAGGGGAAACGTGGTCTGAACCGCGTAAGGGAGAGTGTCCATGGCGCTGAGTGTTGCATGGTTAATATTAACGGCGCAAGTGTCCGGTAGGGTGGACACATGGACGAAGGACTGGCAGAGCTCCTGTACCGCGTGGTCATGCTGATGGGTGAGGCGGCCCGGCGCCGCTCCGGCCCGGACCAGCGCCTCTCCCCGAGCCAACTGCGGCTGCTGGGCACCCTTGAGGAGATCCAGCCCGCCACCCAGCACCAGCTCGCCGAGGCCCTGACCGTCTCCGACCCCGCCATCAGCCGCGCCCTGCGTCCGCTGGAGGCGGAGGGGTACGTGACGATCAGCGTCGACCCCGCCCACCGGCGCCGACGCCTGGTCGCCCTCACCCCGGCGGGCCAGGCCGCCTTCCTGGCCGAGGGCAAGCCGCTGGAGGAGGAATTCCGCACCGCCCTCCAGAAGGCCGGCTTCCCCTACGAGCGCTATCTCGCGGACACCCACCGGCTCGCCGCGCTGCTGACCCCCACGGAGCCACGGCGCGGAGCCACGGCCCGGAAGCCGGACGGCACATCGGAACTGGAGTGAGCGGGGCGGTGGCGGGACCGAGGAGAAAGTGATTCCCAGCCACCTGTCTCGCCGCTTCCGAAGGCCGCGCCGCCGATCGCGATGCTGCGCAAGGGACGCTGGCTCATCCGCGTACGGCCGGTCCAGCCTGCGGTGATGCCCGAGGCGCAGGTCGCCATGCGGAAGAGGCTTTGGACGAGCGGCGGTTCGCACGCGGACGATGGAGCGGTACCGGCCGGGGGCGGAGCAGCACCGGCCGGGTGGCCTGGCGTCCGTCTGGCGGCCGGGCTCGCCCCCTTTCGTTCATGCACCGAAGGAACTCACCCATGCGCGTATTCGTCACCGGAGCGACCGGATTCATCGGGACCGCAGTGGTCCAGGACCTCCTCGAAGCCGGGCACACGGTCGTCGGCCTGGCCCGCTCGGACACGGCCGCCGCGACGTTGCAGGCGGCCGGTGCCGAGGCGCACCGGGGCTCCCTGGACGATCCCGGCAGTCTGCACGACGGGGCCGCCGCGGCGGACGGCGTCATCCACCTCGCCTACCGTCACGACTTCTCGGACCACGCGGCCTTCGTGGACGCCGGCAAGCTGGACCTGCGCGCCGTCGAGGCGATCGGAAAGGCACTCGACGGTACCGGCAAGCCCTTCCTCGCCACCTCGGGAACGCTGCCGCTCGCGGCGTTGGCGCCGGGCCGCGTCGCAACCGAGGACGTCAGGGCCGAGCCCCGGACGGACCGGCCCCGGCTCGCGACGGAGAACGCGGTCGTGGCGCTGGCCGGACGCGGCGTGCGCGCCTCGGTCGTACGGCTCGCACCGTCCGTGCACGGTGAAGGCGACCGGGGCTTCGTGCCGTTGCTGATCGACACCGCCCGCGCGAAGGGCGCCGCGGCCCATGTCGGTGACGGGGCCAACCGCTGGCCCGCCGTGCACCGGCTCGACGCGGCCCGCCTGTTCCGGCTGGCGCTGGAAGCCGCACCGGCCGGTGCGGTCCTGCACGGAACGGCCGAGGAGGGCGTGCCGTTCCGCGACATCGCCGAAGCGATCGGTGCCGGGCTGGGCGTGCCCGCCGTGGGCATCACCGCCGAGGAGGCGGACGGGCGTTTCGGCGTCCTCTCCGGCATGGTGCCGGTCGACAATCCCGTGTCGAGCGCCCTGACCCGCGAGCTGGTGGGCTGGCACCCGGTGCGTCCGTCCCTTCTCGAGGACCTCGCGGCGGGGCACTACTTCTCGGGACGGACGAGCGTTTTCTGAGGGGAGGGAAGGGGCGTGGGGGAGGAGCGGTCAGCCGGTCTTCTGCGAAGTCCGCTTCGCGGACCGGCGCTCCCGCCGCCAGTCCGAGACGGTGAGCACCACGATCCATCCGAGCCAGGAGCCCAGCCCGGGCCCCAGCATGTCGCTCCACGGCCGGTCGTCCCACAGCACCGTCAACCAGGCGAAGACCAGTGCGGGCGGTACGGCCCACCCCGTGTTCCGTGCCACGCGTCGCCACATGGCTGCCGCCTACCCGGCGAGAGGCAGGGCGCACCTCCACGGCCTGTTGCGGCGGTCACGCCGGACCGCCTGCGCCCCTCCGCCCGCGCCCAGCCGTACACGCCCTCCGTACGTATCCGTCCGTCCGCGCCGGACGGCCTGAACCGCTGGAACCGCCCGCGGCCCGCTCAGTCCACCGGCCCGTTCGGGACGATCTGCAGCTTCCGGCCGGTGCCCAGTTCGAAGGTTCGCAGCGCCTCGGCGTACCGGTCCAGCCCGAAGCGGTGGGTGATCATGGTTTCGCAGTCGATCACGCCCTTGCCCAGCATCTCGACCGCCCGGCCGTACGTGTGCAGGATCGCCATGCTGCCGACGATGCGGATCTCGTCGTTGTAGATCCGGAACGGTGAGAACCGGGCCGTCTCCTGGTCGGGCGCGCAGCCGAACTGCTGGAACGTGCCGCCGCGGATCGGCCGGGTCAGGCCGTCCTCGATGGCCCGTACGTTGCCGGTGCAGTCGGTGACCACCTGCCAGCCGAGCGGGTGGCCGGCGGTGAGGTGGCCGGCGCTGGTGGCGACGGCGTCGGCGCCCAACTGCCGGGCGACCGCCAGCCGCTCCTCGTTGATGTCGACCACCGAGACCGACGCGGCGCCGGCGCGCTGGGCGACCTGGAGGTAGAGCAGCCCCATGGTGCCCGCACCGTAGATCAGGAAGTGGTCGCCGAGCTTGGGGCCGACGATGTCGAAGCCGCGCAGGATGGTGGAGAGCGGCTCGATCAGCGGGGCGTGCCGGAGCGCGACGGTCTCCGGGAGGCGGTAGCAGTTGCCGGCCGGGACCTTGACGTACTCGGCGGCGGCGCCGTCCACCGTGATGCCGATGGTGCCCCACTTCTCGCAGAGGTTGCCGTGGCCGATGGAACAGAAGTGACACGTACCGCAGTAGACCGCCGGGTCGGCGGCGACGGCATCCCCCTCGGCGAGACCGGTCACCGCCGAGCCCACCGCCACGATCTCGCCGGAGAACTCGTGACCGGGGATCACCGGGTACCGCGTCGGCCCGAACTCGCCCGCCAGCATGTGCACGTCGGTGCCGCACAGCCCGGCGGCGGTCACCTTGACGACCACGTCGTCCGGGCCGGGCACCGGGTCGGGGACCTGGCTGACGGACAGCTTGTGCGGCTCCTCGATGACAACTGCGCGCATGGTCGTGACCGCCTTTCGAAGGGGGAGAAGAAGGGGAGGGCCGGGGTGGCGGGCGGTCTCAGACCGCGGGCAGGCCCGGGGACGTCAGGTTGCGCGACTCGACCTGCTTGATCTTCTCCACCTTGGGCGCCGAACCGCCCCCGGCGAAGTCGGAGACCAGCCAGTGTTCCAGGCAGACCAGAGCGGCCTCCACGCCCATGGTGCGGCTGCCGAAGCAGGCGATCTGCGCGTCGTTGGACTTGCGGGCGCGCTCCGCGCTGTAGCTGTCCGGTATCTGGGCGGCCCGGATACCCGGCACCTTGTTGGCGGCGATGGCCATGCCGATGCCGGTGCCGCAGACCAGGACGGCGCGCTCGTGCTCGCCGCGTGCGACGCTGCGCGCGACCCGCTCCGCGACGTCCGGGTAGTCCTCGCCGTCCGCGGCGCTCAGGTCGGTCACCCGGTGGCCGCGTTCGGTGAGGTACGCGGCCATGGTGTCCTTCATGGCGGTCGCGGCGTCGTCGGCGCCGAGGGCGATGCGGTACGTGTCCTGCACGGTGAACTCCCTAGGGGCGGAGGGGAAGCGGGGCGGGCACGGTGGCCGCGGCGACTTCTTCGAGGACCTGGCGCAGGCCGGCGGTGTCATGGGCGCGCCGGCCGAGGAACAGGCCGTCGACGCTGCCGGCCAGCCGGCCGAAGGTGCCGGGCCCGGCGGTGCCGCCGTAGACGACCCGGCCGCGCACGCCGTGGTCGCGCAGACAGGTGCGGACGGCCGAGGCCACCGTCCGTATGTGCGGGGCGGGCGCCGGTTCGCGGGCGCCGATCGCCCAGACCGGTTCGTACGCGACGATCACCTCGCTGTCCGGTCCCGCGCCGCCGAGGGCGGCCCGTACCTGGATCAGCGTCTCCTCGACGGCTTGCGCGCGGCCGTTGTCGTGCCGCTCGCCCGCGCAGATGACGGGCACCAGGCCGGCCCGTACGGCGGCGCCCGTCTTGGCGGCCACGGTCGCGTCCGTCTCGCCGAAGTGGCGGCGCCGCTCCGCGTGGCCGACTTCGACGTAGCGGGCGCCCGCCTCGGCGAGCATGCCCGCGGACACCTCGCCGGTCCACGCGCCGGACTCGGCCCAGTGCACGTCTTGGGCGCCGTACGCGACGCCGGTGCCGGCCAGCAGCTCCCGGGCGTCGGCCAGGGCGGGGAAGGACGGCAGGACGAACAGATCGACGGGGCGGGGAAGTTCCGCCAGAGCGCCCTTCAGGGCGGCGACGTCCGCGAGCCATGTCCGGGTCGCGGCCAGCCCGAAGTAGAGCTTCAGCGATACGCCGACGACCGGGCGGCGGCCCGCTTCCGGAGGCCCGGAGGCCCCGGAGAGCCGGGCCGCCGCAGACGGCGAGTTCTCAGGGATCACGTCGTTCATGATGCTTCAAACAAAAGCACATGTGAAGTTCTCAGATCAAGACGTTATGTTTCCCGGTCTGGTGAGATTTTTGTGGGGATGGGTGGGAGGGAGCGGGGGCGGCGTGCCGCGTACGGCTGTGCGTGCCCCCGCACGGCCTCAGGCCAGCGGCTTGGACAGGACGGCCTTGCGGTGGCTGAACGTCTCGATCGAGTACCGGCCGTGGTAGCGCCCCATTCCGCTCTCCCCGACGCCGCCGAACGGCAGGTCGGACACGGTCAGATGGGCGACCGGCAGGCCGAACCCGAGGCCGCCCGACGAGGTCTCCCCGGTCAGCCGCCGCCGGGTCTCCGCGGACTCCGTGAAGGCGTACAGCGCCAGCGGCTTGTCCCGGTCGTTGACGAAGTCGATGGCCGCGTCCAGGTCCGCCACCTCGACGACGGGCAGGATCGGCCCGAAGATCTCCTCCCGCATCACCGGGGCGTCGGGCGCCACACCGCCGAGCACGGTCGGCGCGATGTACTTGCGCTCCCGGTCGTGCGCACCGCCCGTGACCGTGCGGCCGGAGCCGAGCAGGCCGGTCAGCCGGTCGAAGTGCCGCTCGTTGACGATGCGGCTGTAATTCGGCGCGGCGGCGGGGTCGTCGCCGTACAGGGCGGTGACGGCGCGGGCGAGGGCGGGCTCCAGGCGGGCCGCCGTCTCCGGGTCGGTCAGGACGTAGTCCGGCGCCACGCAGGTCTGGCCCGCGTTGAGGAACTTGCCGGCCACCAGCCGCGCGGCGACCGCGTCGGCGTCCGTGTCGCGGTCCACGAAGGCGGGCGACTTGCCGCCCAGCTCCAGGGTGACCGGGGTCAGATGCTCGGCCGCCGCGCGCATCACGATGCGGCCGACGGTGCCGTTGCCCGTGTAGAAGATGTGGTCGAAGCGCTGCTCCAGCAGGGCTGTCGTCTCCGGGACGGCGCCCTCGACCACCGCGACGGCGTCCGCGTCCAGGAAGCGGGGCAGCAGGCGGGCCACGGCGGCGGAGGTGGCGGGCGCCATCTCGCTGGGCTTGGCGACCACGCAGTTGCCGGACGCCAGGGCGCCGACCATGGGCGCGAGCAGCAATTGCAGGGGGTAGTTCCACGGGGTGACGACCAGGACGACACCCAGCGGGTCGAACACCGTCCACGCTTCCGCGCCGCTCAGGTGGGGCGGCACCGGCGCGGGCTCGGGCCGCAGCCATTCCTCCAGGTGGTCGAGGGTGTGGTCGATCTCGCGCAGCGTGAAGTCGATCTCGGTGCGGTACGCCTCGGTCTCGCCCTTGCCCAGGTCCGCGTGGAGGGCGGCGGCGAAGTCCTTGCCGTGCTCGGTGAGCAGGGCGCGCAGCCGCCGCAACTGGTCGGTGCGCCATTCCAGGGAGGCGGTGCGGCCGGTGCGGAAGGTGGCGCGCAGGCGCGCGACCACGGCGTCCGGCTGCTCGGGGGTGCTGCTGGTCATGGTGTCTCCGATGCGTACGGGGTGGCGCGGGGCCGGGCGGCGGGGGCGGGGATGTGGTCCCGCCGCCCGGGCGGTCGCTTGACAAGGTCAAGCACCCATTCCATGTAAATACCAACGATTGCGGAAGTCAAGTAACCCGCTATCCTGGCCGCGTGTCCGACACCACCCGGCCCGCCCCCGACGACCTCCTCCCGCCGTTCGCCCGTACGGTCCGCGGCTACTACGACGATCTCGCCGCCGCCGCCCTGCGGCACGGCCTGAGCACCGCGCAGGCCCGCGCGCTCATCGCCCTGGAGGAGCCGCTCTCGATGAGCGCGCTCGCCGGCCATCTGGTCTGCGACGCCTCGAACGCGACGCGGCTCATCGCGCGGATGCAGGAGCGCGGGCTCGTACGGCGGGAGGCCGCGCCCCAGGACCGCCGGAGCAAGGTGGTCACGGCCACCGAGGAGGGCCGGGCGCTCGCCCTCCGGGTGCGCGCCGACATGCACGCCGTGCGCGGCGCACTCGAAGCGCTCACACCCGAGGAACGCACCGCACTGCTGCCCTTGCTGGAACGCCTGGGCGCGCTGCTGAACCGCTGAAACCCGGTCGGCTGTCCGCCTGGGCTCCGCTTCCGGACCGCTGAGGCCCCGCCTCCGGACCGCTGAGCCCTCGTCTCCGGGCCGTCGGGCCCCGCCTCCGGACCGCTGCGGCCCCCTCGGGCCGTCCCCGCCGGATCCGGCCCGACCCGGCGGGGGACGACCCGCCGGGATCCCGCTAAAGTCGGATGAATACCCGCTGGTGGATGGGCCTGTGCGGGCTGTTTCGGGGTGGGCTGCCCCAGGGGAGGACGTAGATCCACATGAGTCGCCGCTCCAACGGATTAGTGGCCGTCTGGGCCGAGGCGCAGCGTCAGCAGCAGCGCCGCCAGGAGGCTCAGCGGCGAGCCGGAGAACAGGCCCGCCGCGACCAGGAGCGGCAACAGCGCGACACCGAACGCGCCATGGCCCGCATGCAGCGCGAACGCCGGGACGCGTACCGGCAGCAGCGCGAGGCCGACGCCCGTCGCCGCACCGAGGAACTGGACGCGCGCATGGCCGAGCTGTCCGGCCTGCTGGCCGACGGCTGCCGGGCCCCGGCGTTCACCGCCGACGCGCTGCGCCGCCCCGAGTACGTCGAGGCGTTCGCACCGGGCCGGCTCGCCGTGCCTATACCGATGCCCGACCCGGCCGCCTACCCGCCGCAGGCCACCGGATGGAGCCTCGGCGGCGCCCGCCGCGCGCAGGCGCAGGAAGAGGCCCGGGCCCGTTACGAACACGACTGGCACGCCGCGCAGGCGGCGGAGGCGCAGCGCCTGCGCCAACTGGAGGACTACCGGAGGCAGTACGACCAGTGGGCCGCCGGTCGGCTGGCGGAGATCAGGAACCACAACGCCGCGGTCGGGGAACTGCTGACGGGCCTGCGCGGTGGCGACCCCGACGCGGTGGTGGAGTACTTCTCCGCCGCGCTGTACGCCGCCACCGGTTGGCCGCAAGGCTTCCCGCGCCGGGTCCACGCGGCCTTCGACGCGGCGGCCCGTCAGCTCGTACTGGACTGGGAGCTGCCCGGCTTCGACATCGTGCCCGCGACCAAGTCGGTGCGCTACATGTACGCGGCCGACCAGGACAAGGACGTCGCCCGGCCGGTGACCCAGCGGCGGGCGGCCTACCGCGACGTGCTGGCCCAGTCCGTCCTGCTGGTGCTGCACGACCTGTTCACGGCGGACCCGTCCCGCACACTCGACTCCGTGGTGGTCAACGGCTTCGTCGACGATGTGGACCCGGTCACCGGGCGCCCCGCGCAGCTCTGCCTGGCCACCGTCACGGCCTCCAGGGACGCCTTCGAGGAACTGCACCTGGCGCAGGTCAGTGCCGTGGACTGCCTCACCGACGGGCTGCGCGGCCGGCTGTCGGCCCGCCCCGAGCAGCGGTCGGCGGTCCGGCCGGCGCGGCAGCCGGGCGAGGTCGGCGGCGGCGTGGTGACCCACGGCGGCGCGGCGGAGCCGGACCTGTTCACCATGGACCCGATCGCCTTCGAAGGGCTGGTCGCCGAGCTGTTCCGCGCGATGGGGATGCAGGCCGTGACGACCCAGCGGTCCGGGGACGGCGGGGTGGACGTGGACGCGCTGGACTCCGACCCCATCCGGGGCGGCAAGATCATCGTGCAGGTGAAGCGCTACCGCAACACCGTGCCGCCGACCGCCGTGCGCGACCTGTTCGGCACCGTCCAGTCCGAGGGCGCCAACAAGGGCGTACTGGTGACCACCTCCCGCTTCGGGCCCGGCGCCCACGCCTTCGCCAACGGCAAGCCGCTCACCCTCGTCAGCGGCCCCGAACTGGTCGACCTGCTGGCCCGTCACGGTCTGCGCGGACGCCTCGGCGCCGCCCCGGTCCCGGCCCAGCGGCAGGCGCCCGCCGAGGAGGAGGCGGCACAGGACCCGGACGCGGCCCCGGAGGCGGAGCGGGACGCGGGCAGCATCCTCGGCATGAACTGGTCCGGCAGCGTCTCCCTCGACGTCTGCGCGCTGGTCTGCCAGGGCAACCGCGTACTGAGCGACGACCACTTCGTCTTCTACAACAACCCGCGCACCCCGGACGGCACCGTACGGATGCTGTCCGGCTTCGCCCCCGACCGGGCCGCCGTGCAGGTGGCCTTCGACGCCCTGCCCGCCACCGCCGACCGGCTCGTCCTCGTCGCGGCCGTCGACCCGGAGACCGATCCGCACGCGGACCTGTCCGGCTTCACCGACGCGTGCATCCGCCTGGTCGACGCGTCCGGCACCGAACTGGGGCAGTTGGAGGTCTCCGACGGGCGCAGCGGCGAAACGGCGCTGGTACTCGGCTCCTTCCGCCGCCGCGCCAACGGCGACTGGGACTTCGTCCTCGGCGGCAAGGGCTACGAAGGCGGCTTGGAGGCGCTGGTGCAGGAGTACGGGATCGAGGTGGCCTGAGCCCGGCCGCGGCAGACGCTCCACGTCGTGGCCATGGTGACGCCTGAGAACGTGGATGTCTCGGCAGCCGACCGCGGCGACCACGGGTGGGAGGGCACGCGTGCCTGGGGGGAGAAGCAGGCGGGCGGCGGTGCCGGGTCGAGGCCGCCGAGCGGCTGCGCGGCGGCTGGACCTCGGAGAGGCGGCAGCTGCGGATCGGCGGGCCCGATGTGCCGCGGTGGCTGGTACTCGGATCCATCGTCCGGCCGTTCTTCGCGCGGCACGCGGAGGGCCTGCTCACGCGCGAAGCGGACACCCTGCGTCTGCTCGGTGGGACGGACGTGCCCGCGGCGGCGTTCCACGCGGTGGACGCGACGGCGGCACACTGCGCGCCCACCCGTCGTTGCCGATGTCCCTGCTGCCCGGCACGGTCCGCGTGGACGAGGCGGAGGCAGCCCTGCGTACGCCGTTGCCGGCGCGCCAACTCATGGGCATCCACCGGATACACGTCCCGGCCGAGGCCCGCCCGCGCGGGTACGAGGCGTGGGCCGCGCCCGACCGGGTGCGCCGGCCCGAAAGCACCGGCCGCCCGGGCCTGTGGGAGCGGGCCGTGGACGTCATCCGCCGCGAACCCCCTGACCACCGGCCGTGTTTCCTGCACCGGTACGTCCATCCGGGCAATGTGTTCTTCACCGGACAGGGCACCGGCCTGCGGATCACGGGCGTCGTCGACTGGGGGGGGAGACGTCCTGGGGGCCGGCCGACCTGGATGTGGCGCACTGCTCCACGGCCCTGGCCCTGCTACACGGCGTCGAGGAGGGGATGCGGCCGGCCGACGCCTACGTGGCGGCCGGAGGGGCGTTGAGCGACAACCCCGCGGATCACCTGTACTGGCGCGTCCTGAACGCGCTCGGGTTCGCCCCGGACACCGGGAAGGTAGGGGAGCCCTGGCGGGAACTGGGGCGCGACGACCTGACTCCGGGCCTGTCGGCAAGCAGGCTGGAAGACTGTCTCCAGGAACTGTTCCGCACGTTCGGCTGATCGCACCCGCCCGGGGGAGGGGCGCCACCGCCGCTTCTCACAGTCCCGCCAGCCCCGCCAGTACCGCCGCCACCTCCAACTCCGCCTCGCCGTCCTGGATGTCACCGTGGTCGGCGCACCACAGAGCGTTCTCCACCGTGCGGGCCGCCGCCCATGCCAGCAGGCGGGCCGGGGGCTCGGAGAGGGCATCGGCCACCAGGGCGAAGCGTTCGCGCAGGACCGGGCGCGGGTCGTCGTACTCGAACGGGTCGTCGATCTGCTCCAGCAGCGGCCAGGGGTCGTAACCGGGGTCGCCGACCATGGACTTGGGGTCGATGGCCAGCCACGGGCGACGCCGGGCGGAGAGGACGTTGCCGGGGTTGAAGTCGCCGTGCACCACGACCTCGCGGGTGGCGGTGGCGGGCAGTTCGCGCAGCAGCCGGGCGCCGAGCCGGACGAGCCCGGGGTCGTAGCCGGGCCGGATCCGGGCCATGCGGTCCTCGACCGTGCCGGCCCATTCGGCGCACACGTCCGCGACCCGCTCCAGTTCGCCGTCGGGCGGTGCGGGCGCGGCCCACAGTTCGCGCAGGACGCCGGCGGCGAGCAGCAGCCGTTCGTCGGCGGGGAGCGGACTGTCCTCCAGTTCGCCGCCCGGTGTGCAGCGTTCGATCAGCAGCGCGTACCGCTCCCGGTCGTGGCGGAGCAGCCGTACGGCGCCGCTGCCGTCCCAGGCGCGCAGGGCCGGTGCCTCCCCGGCGGCCTCCCGGTGCGGCCAGGTCACCTTCAGCACCGCGTCGCCGCCGTCCGGTAGTCCCACGGGGGCGACCCACGAGCAGCTGCCGCCGTGCAACGGCGCACCCAGCCGCAGGTCCCACTCCTCCTGGACGGACCGGACGGTGGCGGGCAGCCGGTCCAGCCACGCGCGCCCGTCCGGGGTGCTGCCCACGGTGGCGTACACGGGGAGGTCGGCGGGGAAGAAGTCACTGTTCAGAGAGGCTCGGGCCATCCGGGCACCCTAGCTTTCCCGGGTTTCCCGTGGGGCTCGTTCACTTTCGGATCGAGTGATCCCATATCTCTGACGGTTCGTGCGGCGGGTCGAGCATGACGGCATGACCGATCCGGAACCCCTCGCGGACGGCACGGCGGGCCCTTGCTCCGGAGCCCGGCCCCCGGCCGCTGAACCCGCACTCCGGGCGAACTCACCCTGAGCCACGTCCCTGACGCGGGAGTCCTCACCCACTTCCACGGCGATCACACCGGGTGGGCCCGGCCCGACGCCGTCGGGGGCGATCCACGGAGCCTGTTCCCGGGCGCGCGGTGGATGGTCGGGCAGGGTGAGCCGGAGAGCGCCGAGCCCGGGGCCGGCCCGGTTCTGTCCGGTCAGGACGTCCGTACGGTGAGTGGCCGACGGGACCGAGATCGCCGACGGCATGCGCGCATGGTCCCTTCCGGGGCACCCTCCCGGGTACCCGGCCTGACCGGCGGCGTACGGACGCCCGGAGCCGGGGCGGTGCCGTACAGGAGCCCGGAGCCCGGCCGGCGCCATGCAGAAGCCCGAAGGCCGACCACCACCCCGGAGCGTGCGGATTATGCGGGCTCCGCCGGTCCGCGCGAGCCGGTGCGCCCCGGTCGGGCGGTGGCGGGGGACCACCGGTGTCAGCGGGTGTATTAATCGGTTTATTGCTCTATTCGGGCTGTTATGCGTCTTGCATGAACCAGCACCGACCGTACGGCGCCGCTCTGCTCCTGATATTGGCCGTGGGCTGGGCGGCCCAGCAGGGCCCCGGACGGCCCACGCGTCCCGCCTCCGGGCCGGGCGACCGCGCTTCCGCCGCCGCGACCGCCGCGCCGCAGCACTCCGGACACCGGGCCTCCCGGGGGTTCACCCTCGCCGCGTCCGGGGACGTCATCGCCTCGTACCCGTCCGTACTGGAGACGGCGCGCCAGGACGCCGGAGACGGCGGATACGACTACCGGCCCATCCTCGCCGGGGTGAAACCGGTGATCGAGGGGGCCGACCTGGCGATCTGCCACCTGGAGACGCCCTTCGGTCCCGACGGCGGCCCGTTCACCGGATATCCCGCCTTCAAGGCGCCGCCCCAGGTGGCCGACGCGCTCAAGGCCACCGGCTACGACTCCTGTTCCACGGCGTCCAACCACACCCTCGACGACGGCGCCGAAGGCGTCCGGCGCACCCTCGACCGGCTGGACCGGGCCGGAATCAAGCACACCGGATCGGCCCGCGACGCGGCCGAGGCCGGCCGGCCCGCGCTGCTGAAGGCGCCCGGCGGGGCACGCGTGGCCCAGCTCTCGTACACCTACGGCACGAACGGCGTCCCGCAGCCGCAGGGCAAGCCGTGGACCGTCCGCGTCATCGACGCCAAGAAGATCGTCGCGGACGCTCGGGCCGCCCGCCGGGCCGGCGCCGACGTGGTCGTGGTCAGCCCGCACTGGGGCACCGAATACCGGACCGAGCCGGACGCGCAGCAGATCGAGGTCGCCAAGGCGCTCACGGAGGCGCACACCGGCGGCCGGCCCGACATCGACCTCGTCATCGGGACGCACGCGCACACCCCGCAGCCGTACGAGAAGCTGAACGGCACCTGGGTCGTCTACGGCATGGGCGACCAGATCGCCGGGATCATGGAGAGCCCGCGCGGCAACTGGGGCACCATCGCCCGCTTCCGCTTCGAGCCGCCCGCGAGGGAGGGGGAGCGCTGGCGGGTCACCAAGGCCGAGTACATCCCCCAGCTCTCCGCCCACGGACCCCCGCTGCGCATGGTCAACCTCGCCGCCACCGGGGACCGCCCCGACGTGCGGGAGGGCATCCGCGAGGCCGTCCTCAGCCGGGGAGCGGAGGGTGCCGGGCTGACCATGGGCCGCTGACGGGCGCGCGGCCGACGAAGCCGCGCCGGTGGCCCGGTAAGGGAGCGTTCCGCGATGTGAAACCCTGAGGACCGGCCCGGACCGGTCCTGAGCACCATGGACGCGGGCGTGCCGGACGGCCGCTCCGTCCGGTGGACGGCGAACGGTGGACAGTGGCGCGGAGCGCGGGAAGGGCGTGACGGCGGTGGGTGAGAGTGCGGCCGTGCGGCCCCGCAATCCGCGCGGACAGGGCGAGCGCCTGCGGGAGGAACTCCTGCGCGCCACCGAACGCCTCCTCGAAGAGGTCGGCAGCGAGGACGCCCTGTCGCTGCGCGCCGTGGCCCGCGAAGCGGGTGTCGCCGCCCCCAGCATCTACCGGCACTTCGCCGACAAGACCGAGCTGGTGTGGGCCGCGCTGGAGGTCAGCTACGAGCGGCTGCGGGCGGCGATGGCGGAGGCGTCGGCGGCGGCGGACACCGACGATCCGGTGGACCTGCTCCGCGCCCAGCTCCGCGCGTACTGCCGGTACGCCGTCGAGCACCCCGCCAAGTACCGCCTCCTGTACGAGACCCGTCAGACGCCGGTCGAACCGGAGCGACTGGCCGGGCACCCGGCGGGCCGCCTGGTGCGGGGGCTGCACGACGCCCTCACCGCGTGCGAGGCCGCCGGGTGGCGGGTGCGCGGGACGCGCGAGGAGGCGCCGTACGTGCTGTGGGCGGCGGTGCACGGCCGGGTCATGCTGTGGCAGGTCATGCCCAGCCGCAAGGACGCCGAGCGGCTGTACCGCTACGTGGACGAGATCCTGCATCTGCTGATGGAGCGGGAGAGCTGAGCTTCTGGCCCGGGTGCTTCGGGAGAGCTGAACTCTTGAACCGGGTGCTTCGGGAGCGCTGAGCTTCTGGCCCGGGTATTTCGGGAGCACTGAGCTTTTGCACCGGGCCCTTCGGGAGCGCTGAGCCCCCGAACCGGGGCGCTTCGGGAGCGCTCCGGTCATTTCCGGCACCCCGGCCGACGCGGTGTGCCGCTCATCGATCACCACCCCCACCCCCCACCGTCGCACCCCTGCGTTACGCATGTAAGTTTACGGGCGTTAGGTGAACGTCCGACACCGGGCGCACGCCCCTGCCCGCGTGCTCCCCAAGGAGCGACATGACCCCCTCTCCCGCTTCACCCGCCCCCGCGCCGGCCGCCGCGCCCGCGCTGCCCGTGCAGCCGCCGCAGGGCTGCCCGTTCGACCCGCCCGCCGAGTTCGCGCGACTGCGCACCGAAGCACCGCTGTCGAAGATCTCGCTGCCGGACGGCACCGAAGCCTGGCTGGCCACCCGGTACGCCGACATCCGCGCCATCCTCGGCGACACCCGCTTCAGCTCCGACACCACCCGCCCCGGCTACCCGCTCAGCGGCATGACCGGCGGCGCGACCACCGAGCACCGCGGCTTCATCCGCATGGACCCGCCCGAGCACACCCGGCTGCGCCGCATGGTGACCCGGGAGTTCATGGTCAAGCGGGTCGAGGCGATGCGCCCCGAGATCCAGCGCCTGACCGACGAGCTGTGCGACGCCATGGAGAAGCGCGCGGGCCAGGACGTCGACCTCGTCGAGGCGCTGGCACTGCCGGTGCCCTCGCTCGTCATCAGCCTGCTGCTCGGCGTCCCCTACGACGACCACGAGGTGTTCCAGCGGCTCACCGGCACCCTGCTCTCCCGTACGGTCACCGACGAGGAGCGCGAGAGCGCGCGGGCCGAACTGCGCACCTACCTGCACCAACTGGTGAGCGCCAAGGAGGCGGCGCCCGGCGACGACATCCTCGGCCGTCTGATCACCGAGCAGCAGGTCCCGGGCGAGATCACCCACGACGACGTGGTGGCCTTCGCCGCCCTGCTGCTCATCGCGGGCCACGAGACCACCGCCAACATGATCGGCCTGAGCGCGCTGACCCTGATGCGCGACCGGGACACCGCGGACCGGCTGCGCGCCGAACCGGGCCTGATCCGCGGCGCCGTCGAGGAACTGCTGCGCTTCCACAGCATCATCCGCAACGGCCCGCGCCGCGTCGCCACCGAGGACATCGAGATCGCCGGACGGCTGATCCGGGCCGGTGAGGGCGTCGTGGCGGCCGTACCGTCCGCCAACCGCGACCCGGAGGTCTTCGCGGACCCCGACGCGCTCGACGTGTGCCGCCCCAACGCCCAGCACCACGTCGCCTTCGGCTACGGCATCCACCAGTGCCTCGGCCAGGCCCTGGCCCGCGTCGAGCTCCAGGTCGTGATCGGCACGCTGCTGCGCCGCTTCCCCGAGATGCGGCCCGCCGTCCCCGTGGACGAGATCCCGTACCGCAGCGACATGGCGATCTACGGCTGCCACACCCTGCCCGTCACCTGGTGACACACCCCCTCCCCGCCCCGTCTGCCTTCAGGAGCCACCTGCCATGAACATCACCCTCGACGCCGACAAGTGCTGCGCCGCCGGACAGTGCGTGCTGATCGCGCCCGACGTCTTCGACCAGCGGGACGAGGACGGCGTGGTCGTCCTCCTCGACGCCGCGCCGCCCGCCGACCAGCACGACATGGTCCGCGAGGCCGCCGCCATCTGCCCGGCCGCCGTGATCCAGGTGCACGAGTGACCCCCCGCCGCATCGCCGTCGTGGGCGCCTCGGCGGCGGGACTCGCCGCCGCTGAGGCCCTGCGCCGCTTCGGCTGGACCGGCACGCTGACCCTGGTCGGCGACGAGCCGCACCCGCCGTACGACCGGCCGCCGCTGTCCAAGCAGCTCCTCCAGGGCGCCTGGCAGCCCGACAAGCTGCACCTGCGCGCCGCCGACCAGCTCGACACCCTCGGCCTCGACCTGCGCCTCGGCACCCGGGCGACCGGCCTGGACACCGCGACCCGCACCCTCACCCTGGACGGCGGCGAGCGGCTGACCTGCGACGGCGTGATCGTCGCGACGGGCGTCGCGGCCCGCACCCTGCCGGCGGCGGCCGGTCTGGACGGGGTGCTCACCCTGCGCACCCTGGAGGACGCGCTCGCCCTCAAGGAGCGGCTGTCCGGCACGGACCGGCGCCTCGTGGTCGTCGGCAACGGCGTCCTGGGCTGCGAAGCCGCGGCCGTGGCGCGCGAGCTGGGCCACCAGGTCACGCTCGTCGGCCGGGAAGCGCTGCCGATGGCCCGTACGGTCGGCCCGCAGATCGGCGAGCTGCTGGCGGCCGAGCACCAGGAGCACGGCGTACGGCTGCGCACCGCGGCCGTCGACGGCTTCGAGGCGGACGGTGACGGTCCGGCGCGGCACGTGACCGCCGTACGGCTGGCCGACGGCACCCGGCTGCCCGCCGACACCGTCCTCGTCGCCATCGGCTCGGAGCCCGCCGTCGGCTGGCTGCGCGGCGACCCGGCCCTGGACACCGCCGACGGGCTGCGCTGCGACGCGTACTGCGCCGCCGCGCCCGGCGTCTACGCCGCCGGTGACGTGGCCCGCTGGCAGCACCCCGTGCACGGGCGCCACCTGCGCGTCGAACACCGGATGAACGCCACCGAGCAGGGCATGGCCGCCGCCCGCAACCTCCTCGCCGAACTGGAGGAGACCCTGCCGGACGACGGGGACGGGGCACTGGCCCCCGCCGCCGGGCGCGAGCGCCGCCCCTTCACGCCCGCGCCGTACTTCTGGTCCGACCAGTACGGCCTGAAGATCCAGGCGTACGGCGTGCTCAACGGCGCCGACCGGTCCGAGGCCACCGTCCTGGACCCGGACTCCCGCAAGGCCGTCGCTCTCTACGGGCGCGACGGGCAGGCCACCGGCATCCTGGCGATCGGCGTGCCACCGCGCCAGACCAGGGGCCTGCGGGCGCTGATCGCCACCCCCGCCCCCTGGGAAGAGGCCCGCGAAGGCGTGCGCAACGCCCTCGCGTGACGGCCGCCGCGGGCCCGCCTCCACCCCGACCTCGGGGGCGGGCCCGCGCGCTGCCGACCGGCGCTGACCGATCATGGAAGGTATGACCGACTCGTACGTACGGGTGCGCGGCGCCCGGGAACACAACCTCCGCAATGTCGACGTGGACATCCCGAGGGACACCGTCACGGTGTTCACCGGCGTGTCCGGCAGCGGCAAGTCCTCGCTCGCCTTCGGCACCGTCTACGCCGAGGCGCAGCGCCGCTACTTCGAGTCGGTGGCCCCCTACGCACGCCGCCTGATCCACCAGGTCGGCGCGCCGAAGGTCGAGGACATCACCGGGCTGCCGCCCGCGGTCGCCCTGGAACAGCGCCGCTCGGCCCCCACCTCCCGCTCCTCCGTCGGCACCGTCACCACCCTCTCGAACTCACTGCGGATGCTGTTCTCGCGCGCCGGTACGTACCCGGACGACGCCCGGGAGCGGCTGGACTCCGACGCCTTCTCGCCGAACACCGCGGCCGGCGCCTGCCCGGAGTGCCACGGCCTGGGCCGCGTCCACCGGGTCACCGAGGAGTCGCTGGTACCGGACCCGTCGCTGTCCCTCCGGGACGGCGCGATCGCCGCCTGGCCCGGCGCCTGGCAGGGCAAGAACCTGCGGGACGTGCTGGCCGCGCTCGGATACGACATCGACAAGCCGTGGCGCGACCTCCCCGCCGCCGACCGGGACTGGATCCTGTTCACCGACGAGCAGCCCGTCGTCACCGTGCACCCCGTACGGGAAGCAGGCCGCATCCACCGGCCCTACCAGGGCCAGTACATGAGCGCCAAGCGCTACGTACTGCACACCTTCGCCGACTCCAAGAGCGAGACACTGCGCAAACGCGTCCAGCGCTACCTGGTCTCCGCACCCTGCCCCGCATGCGGCGGGCGGCGGCTGCGACCGGAAGCGCTGGCCGTCACCTTCGCCGGCCGCGACATCGCGGAGCTTTCCGGGCTGCCGCTCAGCGGCCTCGCCGAGTTGCTGCGCCCGACGGCCGCGTCCGACGGCGACGGGGTGGCGCCGACCCTGGCCCGGGACCTCGTCGCCCGTATCGACGTCCTCACCGAGCTGGGGCTGGGCTACCTCAGCATGGACCGGGCCGCCCCCACCCTGTCCTCCGGCGAACTCCAGCGGCTACGGCTGGCCACCCAGCTCCGCTCCGGCCTCTTCGGCGTCGTCTACGTACTGGACGAGCCCTCGGCGGGCCTCCACCCGGCGGACACCGAGGCCCTGCTCACCGTCCTCGGCCGCCTGAAGGAGGCGGGCAACACCCTGTTCGTCGTCGAGCACGACATGGACGTGGTGCGGCACGCGGACTGGATCGTGGACGTCGGGCCCGAGGCGGGCGAGCACGGCGGGCGGGTCCTGCACAGCGGGCCCGTCGCGGACCTCGCGCAGGTCACCGAGTCCGCCACCCGGCGCTTCCTCTTCGACGACGCGCCGCCCGCCGCACGCCCGCCCCGCGAGCCCACCGGGCGGCTGTCCCTGCACGGTGTCACCCTGCACAACCTGCGCGGTGTGGACGCCTCCTTCCCGCTCGGTGTCTTCACGGCCGTCACCGGCGTCTCCGGATCGGGCAAGTCCACGCTGGTCACCCGGGCCCTCGCGGACGCCGTCACCGATCACCTCGGCGCCGGCCCCGACGAGGACGAGGAGAGCGGCGCGCGGGCCCGGCTCGCCGCCGCCAAGGGCCTGGAGGCGGTCGACCGCCTCGTACGCGTCGACCAGAAGCCCATCGGCCGCACCCCGCGCTCCAACCTCGCCACCTACACCGGCCTCTTCGACGCCGTACGCAAGGTCTTCGCCGCCACCGACGAAGCGCGCGCCCGCGGCTACACGGCGGGCCGCTTCTCCTTCAACGTCGCGAGCGGCCGCTGCGAGACCTGCCAGGGCGAGGGCTTCATCGCCGTCGAGCTGCTCTTCCTGCCCGGTACGTACGCGCCCTGCACCGCCTGCCACGGCGCCCGCTACAACGACGAGACGCTGGAGATCACCTACCGCGGCCGTACCGTCGCGGACGTGCTCGGCATGACGGTGGACACCGCCGCGGACTTCCTCGCCGACGTCCCCGCCGCCGCCCGCAGTCTGCGCACCCTCCAGGACGTCGGCCTCGGTTACCTGCGCCTGGGGCAGCCCGCGACCGAGCTGTCCGGCGGCGAGGCCCAGCGCATCAAACTCGCCACGGAACTCCAGCGCGCCCACCGGGGCCACACCCTCTACCTGCTGGACGAGCCCACCACCGGCCTGCACCCGGCCGACACCGAGGTGCTGCTGCGGCAGTTGCACGGGCTGGTGGACGCGGGCAACACCGTGGTGGTCGTCGAGCACGACATGGGGGTGGTCGCGGGCGCGGACCACGTCGTCGACCTGGGGCCGGGCGGCGGCGCGGCCGGCGGCCGCATCGTGGCCACCGGGACACCGGCCGAGGTGGCGGCGTCGGCGGACAGCCGCACGGCGGCCTACCTGGCGCGCCGGACCGGCACGCGCCGGCCTGGCGGCTGACCCGGGGGGCGGGGGCGGGGGCCGGGGAACGGGCCGGGGTGGGGTCGGGAGAGTGGTGACAGTCGGTTAATGTACCCAGGTCAATTCAGTGGTACAGCGACTTCAAGGGGGCACTCCCGTGGCAGACAAAGAGACGGCCGAGGCGGCGTTCAACCGGTTCGACGCGGACGGCGACGGCCTGATCACCGCCGACGAGTACAAGCGGGCGATGGCGGAGATGGGAGACCCCTACGTCACCGGGCCGGTCGCCGAGGCCGTCATCGCCGCCAAGGACGCGAACGCGGACGGCAAGCTCTCCTTCGAGGAGTTCTGGAAGTCGCTTCAGGGGTGATTCGGGGTGGGCGGCCGGGGGGGCTGGTCCGGGGTGACCAGGGGCGGCCAGGGGGAGCCCGGGGCTGGCTGGGACGGTCCGGGGCGGCCAGGGGGAGCCCAGACAGGCCGGGGCTGACCCTCCCGGGTACCCCGGCGTGAGTCCGTTCCTGGGCGGAGGGCTGTGGCTTCGTTCCGGCCTGCTCCGGGTAGGCCCCCGTTGGGGGGACGTGGGTGCTCGCCCCGTATGGCGGGCGATCCGTCCCCGGCCCGGTTCGGCCCCGGCCTGCTTTGTCCCCGGCCCGGTCGGACGCGCGAGCTTCGGCGTGGCTACCTCTGGGTAGGCCCCCGGTGGGGGATGTGGGTGCTCGCCCCGTATGGCGGGCGGCCTGGCCCCGGCCCGGTTCGGCCCCCGCCCGCTTTGTCCTCGGCCCGGTTCGGCCCCGGCCCGCTTTGTCCGCCCGGTTCGGCCCCGGCCCGGTCGGACGCTCGGCCCCGCCCGTTCGGACGCGCGAGCTTCGGCGTGGCTACGCCTGGGTAGGCCCCCGGTGGGGGGATGTGGGCGTTCGCCCCGTATGGCGGGCAGCCGCCCTCGGCCCTCGCCCACCCGGGGCCCGTCCTCGCCCTGGGCCCCGCCTGCCGCCCCGCTCCCCTACGCCCCGCCCCCGCGGTCGCCCAACCGGTCGGCCGCGTTTCTCTTTCCAGAACGCCTATTGCGTTCATAGATTCCCCCGATCAATCCCTTTTCCAGGTGACCGGCACCACTTACCGGTGCGGCGCCACGCCAAACGGTGACGCGGGCCACAAGGGTTTTCGCGGGGCAACCGAAAACCGGGTTCCGAGGCCATTTCAAGCGGTTTCCGCCGGGCGCCACGCCCGGCCTCGAACGTGACGCGCAGCACGGGACTTCGGTCCCTTACGGCCTTTCTTAGTAAACCGCCGCGGACCTTTCGCGGCCCGCGCTCATGGACTGAGACGCGCCGAAAGGCCCTTTCTACGTAAAGGGACCGTAGCCGGGACCCGTGGAGCGGCTATTGCTTTCCAATTCGGCCGTCGCTAATCATTGCTGAGGCGCCGGGTTGATGCGTCGCGTAAATGCCCTCGGGGTGGACGCGGACAAGAACTCGGTTCTCGTGCCGCCAGTGGCTTCCTGCTCGTACCTCCCGCCAATGGCTGCCGCCCGCTCATTTCAGTGATTGGAAGAGGAATCTCCCGCATGACCGCTCACACCCTGCTCCGCTCCGTCCGCGTGACCAAGACCCACAAGCTCTCCGTCGCCGTGCTGGCCGCCGCCGGTGCCACCGCGGCCCTGACGGTCCCCGCCGCGACCGGTGACGCGCACGCCGCCACCTCGGCCGCCCCGGCCGCGGTCAAGCCGGTCTCCGCGAACGGCCAGCCCGCGGGTGCGAACACCAAGGCCGCCGACGCGCCCAAGGCCGGCGACGCCAAGGACGCGACGGACACCAAGACCCTCGCCGACTCGGTGAAGGTCACCGCCGTGGCCGCCCAGGGCCACACCGCCAAGGAGGCCGCCAGCCGCGCCGCCGACCGCAAGCCGGTCGAGTCCAAGCCGCAGTACGCGAACAACCTGGACGGCTGGATCAAGGAGTCGCTGGACATCATGAAGAAGAAGGGCATCCCCGGCAGCTACGAGGGCCTGCACCGCAACATCATGCGGGAGTCCAGCGGCAACCCGAACGTGGTCAACGACTGGGACATCAACGCCAAGAACGGCATCCCGTCCAAGGGCCTGCTCCAGGTCATCCAGCCGACGTTCGACCGCTACCACGTCGAGGGCACGGCCAACGACCTGACCGACCCGGTCGCCAACATCACGGCCGCCGCCAACTACGCCGCCCATCGCTACGGCTCCATGGACAACGTCAACTCGGCGTACTGAGCCCGGTGAGCAGGCAGCCGCGGCACACGGACCGCACCGCCCGGGACCACCCTCCCGGGCCGGGCAGGCCGCTGCCGCACGCTGAAACGTGAGCGCCCCAGGACCACGGTCCAGGGGCGCTCCGTCGTGTTCCGGGCCCTCGTGTCCGGCGCGGCCGTCACATCCGTCCGGCGCGGCCGTCACCGCTGTCCGGCGTGGCGTCACAGCCGCCCGTCGCGGTCCTCCAGGTCGGTGATCTCCCGCTCCGCCTTCGCCAGCTCGGAGCGCCGGCGGGAGTACGCGAAGTAGATGACCAGGCCGGCCAGGAACCACACCGCGAAGCGCACCCAGGTCTGCCACTCCAGGAACGTGATCAGCCAGAGCGAGAAGACCACCCCGACGGCGGGTACCACCGGCATTCCGGGGGTACGGAACGTGCGCGGCAGGTCGGGCCGCCTGTAGCGCAGCACGATCACCGAGACGCACACCACCACGAACGCCAGCAGGATGCCGATGTTGGTCAGCTCGGCGGCCTCCCCGATGGGCAGGAAACCCGCGATGGCGGCCGAGGCGACACCCACGGTCCAGGTCACCCGGGTCGGCACGTGCCGCCGAGGATGGGTCTTGGCGAACCATTTCGGCAGCAGCCCGTCCCGGCTCATGCTGAACCACACACGGGTGACCCCCAGCATGAACGTGAACATCACCGTGAGAATGCCGATGATCGCGCCCACCGCGATCACGTCGGCCAGACTGCTCAGCCCCACCGACTTGAACGCCGAGGAGAAACCGCTCTCCGGGTCGATCTCCGTGTAGTTCTGCATACCGGTGAGCACCAGGCAGGCCAGGACGTACAGCACCATCGAGATCAGTAGCGAATACAGGATCGCCTTCGGCATGTGCCGCTGGGCGTCCTTGGACTCCTCCGCCGCGGTGCTCATCGCGTCGTAGCCGAACACGGCGAAGAAAACCGTGGCCGCGCCGGTGAAGGCGCCGCTGACGCCGAAGGGGAAGAACGGTGTGTAATTGTCGGTCTCGACGTGGAAGAAACCGACTCCGATGACCAGCAGTACGACCAGGACCTTGAGGCCCACGACGATGGTCTCGAAACGGGCCGCGTTCTTGATGCCGAGGGTCAGCAGATACGCGATGAGCAGGCACAGTGCCGCCGCGAACAGATCGACCTGGTGCCCCTCGCCGGTCCCCGGCGCCCCCAGCATCCAGGCGGGCAGCTCCACCCCCATTTCGCCGAGCAGGAAGCTGATGTAGCCGGAAATGCCGATCGCGACCACCGCCACGATCGCCGTGTACTCCAGCAGCAGGTCCCAGCCGATGAACCAGCCCGCCAGCTCTCCCAGCACCGCGTAGCCGTACGTGTACGCCGAGCCCGCCTTCGGGATGAGCCCCGCGAACTCGGCGTAGGAGAACGCGGCCGCCGCGCTGGCCACGCCCGCGACGAGGAACGACAGCAGCACCGCCGGTCCGGCCTTGCCGTTCGCGACGGTCCCGGCGAGCGTGAAGATGCCCGCGCCGATGAGGCCACCGACCCCGATGGCGGTCAGCTGCCACAGTCCCAGCACCCGGTTGAGCTGTTCGCCGGAGCCGCCTTCCGTGTCCTGGATGAGTTCGATCGGTTTACGCCGCCACACTCCCCGCCCCGCGCGCATCCCCGTTCCCCTTCCTCTCGTCGTCGGCCGACGGCCGATCATCATGGCCCTTCGGAGGCGGCAGGGGAAGGTGACTGTCCGGCGGGGCGGAGTGGAACCGGTGAATCCGGGCACCCGGGCGTGCGGCGGTCCGTACGAGGCCGCGTACGGACGGCCGGCACGGACACCGGCAGGACGAAGGAGCGGACATGTCGAATCACACGTACCGGGTGACGGAGATCGTGGGGACGTCCCCGGAGGGCGTGGACGCCGCGATCCGCAACGGCGTCAAGCGGGCGGCGCGGACGCTGCGGGGCCTCGACTGGTTCGAGGTGACCCAGGTGCGCGGGCACATCGTCGACGGGGACATCGAGCACTACCAGGTCGGGCTGAAGGTCGGGTTCCGGCTGGAGGACACCGAGGAGGGCTGACGGGGCCGGACACGGCCGAGGGGCGCGCCGGGGGCCCGGCGCGCCCCTGCCCTCACGAGTACCGGGTCACCAGCCCCCGGCGCCGGAAGGACGCCACCATGCGGCCCAGGAAGAACAGGGCCAGGAGAAGCAGCGTGACGGTGCCCAGCGTGGCCACGGCCAGTTCGCGCCACGGTGTGGGCCCGCCGCCGGCCAGGGCCCGCCCGGCCGCGAAGACGTGCGTCGTGGGCAGCGCCTGGGCGACCGGCTGGAGCGCCCCCGGCAGCGTCGAGACGGGGTAGAACACGCCGGACAGCGGCATCACCACCGACAGCCCGCCCCAGACGAGGGCCTCCGCGCCGCTGCCGTAGCGCAGCACCAGTCCCACCACCGCCAGGGCCACCGCCCAGCCGCACAGCAGGAGCAGTGCGGCGACCGGGATCAGCCCCAGGCCCAGGGACGTCACGTCGAAGGCGTACGCGCTGAAGGCCAGCGTGGCCACCGCGAGCGTGCTCAGCGCCGTACGGACCAGGGCGAAGAGCCCCACCCCGGCCAGGTACTCCCAACCGCGCAGCGGCGTGGTGAGCAGCCCGATCACATTGCGTGACCAGGTCTCCTCCAGGAAGCCGGTGGCCAGCGAGATCTGCGTCTGGTGGACCAGGTGCCACAGAACGGTGCCGCTGAGCAGGAAGACCGCGAACGCGGTCCCGGTGCCCGGCTCCGTGCCGGTGCCCGGCTCCGTTCCGCCGCCCGTCGCCTTCGCGGCGAACAGGCCGATGGAGCCGTACAGCAGCGTGTCGACGACCGGCCACACCAGCACGTCGAAGATCCGGTGCGGGCTGCGGCGCAGCACCAGCCAGTGACGGCGGGCGACGGCACGCACCCGGTGCGCGCTGGCCGCGGCGGGACTGCGCAGGTCCGGGGCCTCTACGACGCTCATACGGCATCGGCTCCTTCCCGCGCATCGGCCCTCTTCGGAGCACCGGGCCCTTTCCGGGCACCGGCCCCTGCCCGTTCGGCGGCCCCGGTACGGGCGTCGGCACCCGCTCCGGCGTCGCCCCGCGCCCGCTCGCGGTCCCGGGCCTCCGCGAGGTGCAGGAAGACCCCCTCCAGGTCGCGCTGCTCGAACTGCCGCGCCACCTCCTGCGGCGTACCGTCCGCGGTCACCCGCCCGGCCGCCAGGAAGACCACCCGCTCGCACAGCCGCTCCACCTCGACCATGTCGTGGCTCGTCACCAGGAGCGCGGTGCCGTGCCGCTCGCACAGGTCCAGCAGCCCGGTGCGCACCCGCAGGGCGATGTCCGGGTCCAGTGCCGCGGTGGGCTCGTCCAGGACCAGCAGCCGGGGCGTGTGCAGGGACGCCTTGGCGATGCCGACCAGGGTCCGCTGGCCGCTGGACAGCTCGGTGCCGATCGCGGTGGCGAGGTGGCCGATGCCGAAGTGGTCGAGGGCGCCCTCCACCGCCGCGCGCGGCGCGCGCAGCCCGTACAGGTCCGCGTACAGCCGCAGGTACTCGCGCACCCGCAGCCGGTCGGGGAGCGGCAGGTAGCCGGCCGCGAAGCCGACGCCGCGCATGGCGGCCGGGCGCCCGGCGGGCAGCCGGTGACCGAGGACGTGCACACTGCCGGCGTCCGGCGCGACCGCGCCCAGGCACATCAGCAGGGTGGTGGTCTTGCCCGCGCCGTTGGGGCCGAGCAGCCCGACCCGCTCGCCCTCCCGCACGGTCAGCCGTACGCCGTCCACGACCCGGCCGCGGCGGTACTCCTTCACCAGGCCGTGCGCGTCCAGGACGGTCGGCGGCGCCGCGCCGCGCGCGGTCATGCGTCCGCCCCGGCCGGTTGCGGGCGGAGCACCGGCGACCAGACGCGCTCGGCGCGCAGCGGTCCGCTCCGGGCCAGCAGTCTGCCGTGGTCGGCGGCGAGCGGGGCGAGCTGCGAGCCGTAGCAGTGCACCGCTTCCCGCTTACGGGCCCACTCCTCGTCGGTGAGGACCAGGTCGTGCGCGAGGTCCATCCGGTAGCGGGTCGCCAGGTCCTGGTAGGAGAGCCCGAACGTCTGGTCGCCGCCGAGGGCGCGGTCGGTGTCCGGGGTGCCCCACTCGGGCAGGTGGCCGGTGTACGGGAGGTCGGCGTACAGGAGGGGCAGCGGTGCGCCCAGCTCGTCGAGGACGCGCAGGGCCCGGTCGCGCACCCGCCGGTGGTCGGCCTGGTTGGTGCCGATGGGCAGGAGGACGAGCGGGAGCGGCGTCGGAAGGGACCGCAAGTAGGCGTCTATGTCCGTGAGCTCGTCCCCTTCGCCGTACGGCCCGTCGGGGTGGCTCAGTACGGCCCGGTCCACGCCGAGCAGGGCGGTGGCCCGCGCGTCCTCGGCGAGCCGGGCGCGGTGTGCCTCGGCGGCGGTGGAGAAGCCGCAGGTGCTGTCCCACCAGGAGACGGCGTGGTGTTCGGCGGGGGCGCCGCCGAACACGGTCACCACGGTGACCGGGGCCGGGAGCCGGGGGATCAGTCCCGCCAGGGAGAGGACGGCGTCGTCGAAGTGCGGGGAGAGGATGACGGTGCGCGGCGGGGGAGGCGTCATGCGGTTCCTTCGTGCTGGGGCGGTGGCGGGTCGTGGGGAGGGGTGAGTACGGGGACGAGGGCGGCGTCCCAGGCGGCGTCGTCGCCCTCCCAGCGGCCGGGGGCGGCGGCGACGGTGCCCCAGGTGATGCCGGGGCCCGCCGCGGCGGCGTCGGGCGGCGGGGTGCGGCGCAGCCAGTGCAGGTCGAAGCGGTGGCCCGGATGCTGGGACGCGATCACCGCGCGCAGTCGGCGCAGGTCGGCGGCGGTCAGTTCGTCCCAGGCGTCGTGGTGGACGTAGAGCACTCGGGCGGCGGAGCCCGCGAGGGCCCGCCAGCGTCCGGCCAGGGCGGCGAACTTGGCGCGCACGCGCGGGAGTTGCGCGTCGATGTCCGCCTGGGTCAGGGTCGTACCGGCGCCGGCCGCGGGGTGGAACTCGTGGTAGAAGCGGATGTCGGAGCCGCGGTCCAGAGCGCACCGGCCCTCGTCGAACGGCTCGACCAGACCGGGGCGCAGCACGGTACGGAAGTCCTCCGCCACGGCCTCGACGACCGACTCGAAGTCGAGGTCCAGCCAGTCGAAGAAGTGGGCGCGGGTGACCCCCGTGACGCGCCGGATCTGGTACGTCGACTCGCAGTGGTAGCCGAGGCCGACGCAGTGGTCGTACCCGCCGGACAAAACTTGACCGCATCCGTCGGCCGGTCCTCGGCCGTACGCGCCGGCCGGTCCTTGACTGTACGTGTCGGCCGCTCCTCGGCCGTACGCGCCGGTCGCTTCCTGCCCGTATCCGGCCGCCGCCCCCGCGCCCCTGGCCGGGAGCGGGTCCGCGGCCCGGACGCGGGCCTCCTGGGCGCTCACGGCCGCAGCAGGCCGTGCCAGGCCCGGCCGGTCAGGTACTCCGCCGCCGCGGTGGCGTTGGCCAGGCCGGCGCCGCGGGTGAACAGGGTCGCGGGGGCGTCGGCGGGCAGCGGACGGACCGGGGCCAGGCCCATCTCCACGGTGACCAGGTCAGGGCGCCGGGCCCGCAGTTCCTGGAGGACCGCCCGCTGCCACGGGTCGCGCTCCGCGTCCCGGACGACGACCGCGAGCGGGACGCCGTCGTCCGGGGGCGGGGCGACCGCGGCCGGGTCGGTGCCCGGTTCCACCTCGGTGACGGAGGCCAGTGCCCCGAGGCTCCGGAGCGGGGTCTCCAGGCCCCACGGGGCGTCACCCACCGCCAGGTTGGCGGCGGTGGCCAGCCGTACGGTGTGCAGACGGCGGCCGTCGGCGGCCCGGGGCACGCCGTGCGCGAGGAGGGCCCGGCGGGCGGCGGTGAGGCCGACGGGCTCGCGGTGTCTGTCGGGTGCGGGCCCGTCGCCGTCCGGTGTACCGGTGCGCCGGGCCGGGTCGGCCCAGGCGCGCAGCGACGCGACCCGGCAGGCGGCCTCCGCCACCCGCTCCAAGGTCAGCGTGCCCCGGTCCAGTGCCTCCTGTACGGCGTCGTGGATCTCGGGCAGCAGCTTCTCCCCGTCGGTCGCGCCGAGCACCACCAGGTCCGCTCCGGCTGCCAGCGCGGCGACCGCCGCACCGCCGTACCCCCAGCGCCGTACGATCGGCGCCATCTCCAGCGCGTCGGTCGTCACCACGCCCCGGTAGCCCAGCCGTTCGCGCAGCAGACCGGTCACGATCCGCCGGCTCAGCGTCGCGGGCAGGCCGTCCAGCCGGGAGAGCCGGATGTGACCGGTCATCACCGCCCGGGCGCCGGCCGCGATCCCGGCGCGGAACGGCGGCAGATCCACCGCGTCGAGGGACGCCGCGTCACGGTCGATGTCCGGCAGTTCGGCGTGCGAGTCGGTCCGGGTGTCACCGTGCCCGGGGAAGTGCTTGAGGGTGGCGGCGACCCCGGCTTCCTGGACGCCCCGGACGTACGCCGCGGTGTGCCGCGCCACCAGGTCCGGCCGGTCGCCGAAGGAACGTACGCCGATGATGGGGTTGTCCGGGCGGGAGTTGACGTCCGCGCACGGCGCCAGGCACAGGTTGACGCCCTCGGCCCGCAGGTCGCGGGCGATCGCCGCGCCCACCTCCCGGGTGAGCCCGGTGTCGTCGACGGCGCCGAGGGCGTGGCAGCCCGGGTAGGCGCTGCCGCGCCGGTAATCGAGCCGGGTCACGTCACCGCCCTCCTCGTCCAGCGCGATCAGCAGGTCGGGACGTACGGCGCGGAGCGGATCGGTGACCTCCTCGCGCAACGAGCCGGACCCGGCGGGGAAGTTGGTCCCGAACAGGCCGACGCCCGCGAGACCCTCGTCCGCCGCGCGCAGGATCCAGTCGGCGGGCGAGCGGCCCGCGTAGGCGGGGAGCAGGCAGGCGTTGACCAGGGAGATGTCGGCGCGCATGGAAACCTTCCGGTACGGGGCGGCGGGGGCGGCGGCAGCCCGGCGTACGGCCGGGCCGCGGCCGGTGACGGCGCGGCGGAAAGGGGAGCGGCGGGCGGGGAGGCCCGCCGATGGCGGGACGGTGGGCGGGAAGGCTCACCGGCAGAGGGACGGCGGGCGGGGAGGCTCACCGGTGACGGAACGGCGGGTGGGAGGCCCGCCGGAAAGGGTGCGGCGGAGTCAGCGGTCGGCCCGGCGCAGTACGAGTCCGACGCTGCCGCGCTTGCTCAGGTACGCGCGGCCGCCGCAGACCGGCTCCACCCGGGGCGCGACGAGCCGGGTCTCCTCCACCACGCGCCACACCGCGGAGGCGGCGAGCCAGGGCCGCAGCCGTGCCTCCAGCGCCTCGGGTTCCAGCGCGAGGAAGAGCAGGCCGGTGGGCAGGTCGTCGAGGAGCGCGAGGTCCTGGCCGTAGTAGAGCATCTCGATCAGCAGGTACGCGGCGCCTTCCGGTCCGTCCTTGGCCAGCCCGGCGAGGTCTTCGGCGCCGACCTGTACGGCGTCGGTGCCCCGCTGCGCGGCGGCGAGGCGGTGCCGGAAGTGCGGGTTGGGTTCGGTGGCGTGGACGGCGAAGCCGTCCGCCGCGAGCCGGGCCGTCAACGCGCCCTCGCAGGCGCCCACTTCCACCAGCGGTTTTCCGCCGGGCGGGCAGTGGCGCCGTACCCAGGCGGCGGTCGCGTCCAGGCGCCGGGCCTCGTACGGGGAGGTGGCGAACTCCCACGGGTCGGTGACGGCGGCGGCCTCGTCGCCCAGGCTGGCGAGCAGGGCGAAGAGCCGTTCGCGTTCGGTGGGGTCGGCGCCGAAGAACCGCTCGGCGGCCGGGATGCGGGGCGTCTGCACCATGAACTCGGGCGACGGGGTGTCGAGCAGACCGGGCGCCGCGCGGTTGACGAAGTCCAGCTTGGCCGCGATCTGCGCGCGGTCGAGCGGACGGTCCAGGTCGCTGACGAACTGGAGGAACGGGGAGTACCCGACGGCGTGCCGCACGGTCAGCACCGGCGCGGCGGTCTCCCCGGCGGCGTCCGTCGGACCGGCACAGGCCAGGGCGGTGTCCCGGCCCACGCGGCCCCGGCTGCGCCGGTTGTCGGCGGGGGAGTGGGTCCACACGCGGGCGGAGTGGCCGTCGGCGGCCCGGCGTATCAGGCCGGCGAGGACGTCGGGGCCGGGTGAGGCGGCGTTCTCCTCGGCGGGCCGTACGTACGGGGCGAGCAGGGCGAGCCGTTCGGCCGGTGGCGTACCGGCGGGCAGGGAGAGGACGTCTCCCCGGTCGGCCAGGACCACGGCGGCCGGGCCGGCGCCGGGGTCGGGGTCGGTGAGGACGGAGAGGAAGTCGAGGACGGCGTCCTCGACCCGGAGTACGACCACGATTTCGATCATGGACCGGTCCCAGGGGCAGAGCTGGCGGGGGCGGCGAAGCGGGGTGCTGGCGACAGCGCGGTCCGCGCCAGGCGGGCATGCGACGACAGGGCCTGGGCGCGCCGGACCGGACCGGCGGGGCGGTGCTGTGAGCAGGGCGGTGCGGGGTCGGTACGGCCGGGCGCCGTACGTGGAAGGACCCTAACCGCCCCCACCTTCGTGGTCCAGACCAATCTGGTTGACCCCTGCATTCCGGCCACCGCGGTGGCCGAAAACAGCCGGTAGGCGTGCGCTGTGCCCTGTGCCCGGTACCCCGTGCCCCGACCGGTTACGGCACGACCGTCACCGGCCAGCGCCCTGCCTTGACCAGCCGGACCGCCACCGACCCCATGATCCGGTGCCCCGCGGACTCCGACGCGCCCACCACCACGGCGTCCGCCGTCAGCTCGTCGGCCATCTGCACCATGCCCGAGTACGGGTCGCCCCGCAGCGTGTGGAACTCCCAGCGCAGGTCGTAGGTCCCCCGCGCGCGCTCCGTCGCCGCCCGGATCTCCGCCATCAGCTCGTCGGCGACCTCGTTCGTCGCGTCCACGATCGGCGCCCCCATGGCCGCGCCGGCCGGCAGCACCGGCTGGACGTACACCAGGGCCAGCTTGGACCCCTGCCTCCGGGCCAGCCCCGCCGCGTAGGCGGCGGCGCGCCACGACGAGTCCGACCCGTCGACGCCGACGACGATGACCTTCGGGCCGTCCGTACCGCGCTCGAAGGGCGCGGGCGTGTTCTCCTCCACACGAGGAGGTTATCGGGCGCCTTGTACGCGTTTTGCGCAGGGCCGTGCGCGACCCGACCGCAGGGCTGCGCGGGACCCGTGACAGGCCCCGCGCCCCGCCGGAGACGCGGCGCGGCCGCGCCCCTCACGAACCCGCGCCGCCGCCGCGCCCCGGGAGCACCGGCCGCCACGGCGCGAAGGCGGTCGCGCCGCGCGGCAGCATCGCGGCCAGCTCCGGGCAGTGCCGCAGGATGACGGAGTTCATGCCGCCGCGGGCGATCCAGTCCATACCGAGCGGCGTGTACAGCTCCGGCCGGAAATCGACGGTCAGGAACCGGTCCGACTGGATGCGGCGGGTGGCCATCAGGATGAAGACCCGGAAGGCGGTGTCGCTGAAGCCGAAGCCCTCCGGGGGATTCTCGGCGAACAGCCCCACCATGGTGTCGACCTCGTCGACGTTCCGGTAGACCTCCTTGAGCTGCGCGACCGTCTCCGGGTCGGAGCTGATGTCCTCGAAGCGGCGCACCCGCGACTTGTGCAGCCCGGCGCGGAAGTCGTTGTAGCGCGGCACCCCGCGCCGCCGGGTCCGTACGAGGTCGACCACCGACAGGTCGATGATCTCCCCGTCCCGCTCGAAGCGGGTCAGCGCCTCCGGGTAGTTGTGCAGGGTGATCGCGCCCGGGTGGGCGATGCCGAGCGAGTACAGCGTGTCGGTCAGCCCGGTCTTGCGGGCCACCCCTTCGGCCGCCGTGCCCTGGATGTCGTCGAACGTGACGGTCTCCACGCGCTGCCCGAAGCGGTGCTCGCGCAGCTCGTAGTCGTCCGGGATCAGCGGGTGCATCCGGTAGACCGTGACGAAGTCCTCGGTCAGGGAGTACGGCACCTTGTGGTGGTCCGGCAGCGTCTCCGGTATGCCGCGCAGCGCGTGCGACTCGACCAGCCACAGTCCCAGCCTGCTCAGCCACTTGTCCGGCGGGCCCTGCCAGTTCGTCTTCAGGCCGACGTCGATGGCCTCGGTGGCCAGGATCGCCGGCGTCCACTCCACGGTATGGATCTTCGCGATCAGCGCCGAGACGATCAGCCGGGCCGTGTGGTGGACCCGGTCCTGGCTCATGGTGGGGTACTCGGCGTGCAGCGCGTCGCACAGCGCGTTGTGCTCCCGGGCGAAGAGCGTGTGCATCACACTCAGGCCCAGCCACCAGTTCTCGCTGAAGCCGGTCAGCGGGATGCCGCCCGCGCCGATCGGCAGATGCCCGTCCTCCAGCCGCAGCTTGGCGCCGTCCGGCTCGCGCAGCGACCGCGCGGTGGCCTCGTCGCCGCCGTACACCTCCGAGCCGTCCCACCACGGCGACGTGGTGTTGGTGAACAGCAGCGGCGGCTCACCGGGCCGCTCCACACCGATGTTCTCGGCGAACCGCATCACGTCCTCGGGCGGCCCGCCGGGCGTGTTCGTCCAGGCGCTGCCGGGCGGCATCGGGATCTCCACCGACCGCTCGCCCGGCTTGTACCGCCGGTGGTTGACCCAGTCGTGCACCTGGAACTGGATCCACGCCGCGGCCAGGATGTTCAGCGAGGGCGCCGGCCGGAACGCCGTACGGTGCAGCAACTGGCGCGCCGTCGTGACCGGGTTCGGGACGAGGTCCAGGTCCGGCCGGTACACCGGCGGGAGATTGCGTCCGAAGGCCGAGCCGATCGCGCCCATCCGGGGCTCCGACAGGTCGGTGGACGAACCGTCGTACGTACGGGCCGTCCGCGCGCCCTCGTCCACCGTCTCCGGCACCGGCACGGCCTGCGGCGGCGCCTCCGGGACCTCGGTGTCGATGAGGTTGGCGCGGCGCAGCGCCTGCCGCAGCGCCACCAGGTTGAGCAGACTCAGGTCCAGCGGCAGCTTGTGCCACGGCACGTACCGGTTGACGACCCGGAAGGCCGCGCGCACGGGCACCCCGATCACGGTGTTGCGCAGCGGCTCCTCCGTACGGAACCGGGTGCCGAGCCGGTGCCCGGCGCTCGCCCGGTACGCCGCCTTGCGCGCCCGGTTCAGATTGCCCAGCGGACGGAACTCGTCCGTGGTGTGCCACGGGTTGAACGCCAGCGCCTCCACCCGGCGGGCCGCGGAGCGGGCCGCGGCGGTGGTCACGTCCTGCCGCGGGATGGTCAGCCGCCCGACCGGGACGACCGGCGCGTCCGTCTCCCGCCACTGCGCCGCCCCGTTCTCGATGGGCGTGCGCTCCTCGCTCACGTACCGCTGCACACACAGCTCGAACTCGACGTCGGCCAGCGCCAGCCGCCCCGCCAGCTCGTGGCGCAGGTGGTCGGGGTCGTGCCGGTCCGGCCGCGGCGCGGGGGCGCCGCCCGGCGCGGGCCGTAGCTGGTAGCGGACCGGCCCCGCGTCGCCCCACATGACCGCGCCCCGGCTCCAGTACGTCTCGCGCGCCAGCGAACCGACCACGTGCCGGGTGGCGGCCTGCACGTTGAGGCGCATCCGCGCCGCCGTACCCCAGCCGACCGCCAGCGGCAGCTTCACCAACAGCCCGAACGCCTTCTGCAACGTGCTGTCGGCCCCCGCCATCGCCCGGGCGAACGCCACGAACTCCCGCGCGTCACGCGCGTGCGACACCGGGAAGTTGGTCGCGAGCAGATCGTGCGTCTCCTCCGCCGACACCTCCACCCGTACGGCGATGCCGCGCAGATCGGGCGAGATGTCCGCCTGCGCCGTACCGCTCGCGTTCGACAGCCGCACCACGGCCGGGTACTGCGCCCCCGGCCGCACGAAACCGGACGCCAGCGCGGCGGGCAGCCGCTCGTCGAACCGCAGCCGGGCGTTCTCCACCCCCAGCACCGTCTTGGCGTGGAAGGCCCGCTCGACGCCCTGTGCCCCACGGCCCTTCCGGTTCGCGAGCTGCACCCGCATCAGCTGCCGCGCCAGCTCCTCGAAGACCACCCGCTCCGCCTCCGGGCTGCCGCCCTCGTACCTCTCGTACTGCGTGTGACTCACGGTGTCGGCCATGGCAGGACACCCTCCGTACGGAAGAAGGGCGCCCGACGCTACTCGCCTCCTCCGCGGCCCGACAGGGTTCGTTTCGGGCGGATTCATGGATCTTTGCGGAGGGGACAGTCGCCGGCGGCCGAGCCCTCCGGCGACTCGGACGACAGCGCTTCCGCCGGCGCCGGCGGCCACACACCCTGCGCCAGCACGCCCACCACGTACGCCTTGGCGACCAGCGCGGTACGGCCCTGCACGCGCCAGCGGCGGGAGAGGCGGGTGAGGTGGTAGTTGACGCCGTCGACGGTGAGGCCGAGGTGGCTGCCGATACTGGCCGTGGTCGCACCGGCGGCGGCCAGGGCGAGAATGCGGGTCTCCACGGGACTGGCCGCCTCGCGCCCCGGGGCCTGGGCGGGCGGCGTGTCCTCGTGGACCCGCAGCAGGGCCAGCAGGACGGGCAGGTTCTCCGACGGGTCGCCGACCGGGTCCACCGTCAACTCTCCTTCCCGCTCACCGCCGTCCGCCCCGGCCCGCCAGCGCACCCCGACCGGATACCGGGACCTGCGGCCCAGGCGCAGCGCGTCGACCAGCCGGTCTATCTGTGCCGGGGAACGGGGCCGGAAGAGGTCCCGCAGGTTGCGGCCGCGCAGCTGCCCGGGCGCCGCGCCCCACTCGGCGGCCATCGCGGGGTTGGCGATCAGCACCTCGCCGTGCGCCGTGCACACCGCGGTCGGCACCGGGATGCGGTCCAGCAGGATCAGGAAGTAGTTGCGCCACGGGCCCACCGGGCCGTCCGCCGTCGCCTCGTCCATTGCCCCTTCTCCGGTCCGGCCGCAAGAGCGGACAGCGAAAAACCACTGCACAATCATGCAGTTACCCGGCGTCGCACGGTACACCGGGCGGGTCACGCTGGAGACATGACCGAGACGATCCCGTTCGAAGCAGTCGACGGCGCGGTGCGCCCGTACGAGGAGGTGCCGGTCGTCGACCTGTCGGCCACCGGACTCAGCCCCACCCCGCTCCAGCAGGCCATGGACCTGGTCCGCGAGCACGGCCCGATCTACCGGCGACGGCTGCACGGTCACGAGGCGACGTTCGTCTCCTCACTGGAACTGGTCACCGAGCTGGCCGACGAGGAGCGCTTCGCCAAGGGCATCGCGGTCGCCCTGGAGAACGTCCGCGAGTTCGCCGGGGACGGCCTGTTCACCGCGTACAACGACGAACCGAACTGGGCCAAGGCGCACGACATCCTGATGCCGGCCTTCGCGCTCGGCTCGATGCGCACCTACCACCCGGCGATGCTGAAGGTGGCCCGCCGGGTCCTCGGCAGCTGGGACCGGCGCGCCGCCGACGGGACCCCCGTGGACGTCGCCGACGACATGACCCGCATGACCCTGGACACCATCGGCCTGGCGGGCTTCGGCTTCGACTTCGAGTCGTTCTCCCGTGACACCCCGCACCCCTTCGTCGAGGCGATGGTCCGCTGCCTGGAGTGGAGCATGACCCGCCTCGGCCGGGAGCCGGGCGGCGACTACACCGAGCAGGACGCCGCCTTCCGGGCCGACGCCGACTACCTCGCCTCGGTCGTGGACGAGGTCATCGCCACCCGTACGGGCGAGGGCGGCGGCGCGGACAGGACACCCGGCGGCTCCGACGGCTCCGATGACCTTCTCGGGCTGATGCTCGGCGCCACCCACCCCGCCGACGGCACCACCCTCGACCTGGCCAACATCCGCAACCAGGTCATCACCTTCCTCATCGCGGGCCACGAGACCACCTCGGGCGCCCTCTCCTTCGCCCTCCACCACCTGCTCAAGGACCCGGCCGCGCTGCGTCTGGTCCAGCGGGAGGCGGACGAACTGTGGGGCGACGCCACCGACCCCGACCCGTCCTTCGAGGACATCGGACGGCTGCCCTTCACCCGGCAGGTCCTCAACGAGGCACTGCGGCTGTGGCCCACCGCCGCCGCCTTCAGCCGCCAGGCCCGTGCGGACACCCTGCTCGGCGGCCGCTATCCGCTGAAGGCGGGTCAACTGGTCACCGTCCTCACCCCGATGCTGCACCGCGACCCGGTGTGGGGCGACAACCCGGAGCTGTTCGACCCCACCCGGTTCGCTCCGGAGGCCGAGGCGGCCCGCTCCCCGCACGCGTACAAGCCCTTCGGTACGGGGGAACGCGCCTGCATCGGGCGGCAGTTCGCGCTGCACGAGGCGACGATGCTGCTCGCGATGCTGGTGCACCGCTACCGCCTCATCGACCACGCGGACTACCGGCTGCGCATCAAGGAGACCCTGACCCTCAAGCCGGACGGCTTCACGATGACCCTCGGCCGGCGCACACCCGCCGACCGCGCGGCCCTGCGCGCCGCGCTGGCGGTCCTGCCCGGCGGGGCGACGGAGCCGGACGGCACGCAGCCCGGTACGGACGACGGGCTGCCCACCCGGGCCCGTCAGGACACCGGCCTGCTGCTCCTCCACGGCACCAACTACGGCACCTGCCGCGACTTCGCCGAACGCATCGCCGACCAGGCCACCGGCCTCGGCTTCACCACCGAGGTGGCCCCGCTGGACGCCGCGGCCGGCGCCCTCCCCACCGACCGGCCGGTCGTCGTCGTCACCGCCTCCTACAACGGCCGGCCGACCGACGACGCGGCGCACTTCATGCAGTGGCTGGAGAGCGCGCAGGCGCAGGCCGAAGGCGTACCGTACGCCGTCCTCGGCGTCGGCGACCGCAACTGGGCCGCCACCTACCAGCGCGTACCGGCCCTGCTCGACGAGCGGCTGGCCGCCCTGGGTGCCGAGCGGCTGCTGCCGCGCGGCGAGGCCGACGCGTCCGGCGACCTGAACGGCGCCGTCCAGGCGTTCACGGCCGCGCTCCGCACCGAACTGCTGGTGCGCTACGGCGACCCCGCGACCATCGGCGCGAGCGCGGCGGCCGATGCCACGGACGCGTCCTACACCGTCCGCGAGGTCACCGGCGGCCCGCTGGACGCGCTCGCCGACCGCCACGGCCTCCAGCCGATGACCGTCACCGAGGCCCGCGACCTCACCGCCCCCGGCCACCCGCGCGTCAAGCGTTTCCTGCGCCTCGCCCTCCCCGAAGGTGTCACCTACCGCACCGCCGACCACCTGGCCGTGCTCCCCGCCAACGGGACGGCGGCCGTGGAGCGCGCGGCACGGGTCCTGGGCGTGGACCTCGACACCGTCCTCGACATCCGCGCGGGAGCGGGCCGTGCGAGCCGGGACGCCCTTCCGGTGGACCGCCCCCTCACCGTACGAGGCCTCCTCACCCACCACCTGGAACTGGGCGCCCGCCCCACGCCGGAGCAACGCGCCGCACTCGCCGTCCGCAACCCCTGTCCGCCCGAGCGCGCCGCCCTCGAAGCGCTCGCCGACGACGACCCGCGCACCGTCCTCGACCTGGTCGAGGCGTACCCGGCCCTGCGCGGCGAGCTGTCCTGGCCGGTCCTCCTCGACCTGCTGCCGGCCATGCGCATCCGCCACTACTCCCTCTCCTCCGCACCCGCCATCGACCCGCGCCATGCCGACCTGATGGTCTCGCTGCTCCCCGGCGGCACCGGCTCCGGACACCTGCACACACTCCGGCCCGGCGACACCGTCCTGGCCCGCGTCCAGCCCTGCCGGGAAGCCTTCCGCCTCGACCCGGCCGACCCGACGCCGGTCATCCTGGTCGCCGCCGGAACCGGCCTGGCCCCCTTCCGAGGCGCCATCGCGGACCGCGTGGCCACCGCCGACGGCCAACGCCCCGCCGCGCTCCTCTACTTCGGCTGTGACGCCCCCGACGCCGACTACCTGCACGCCGACGAACTACGGAAGGCCGAAGCAGCCGGCGCGGTCTCCCTCCGCCCGGTCTTCAGCACCCGCCCCGAAAACGACTGCCGCTACGTCCAGCACCGCATCGCCGCCGAAGCCGACGAGGTCGGAGCACTGCTGGACGCCGGAGCACGGGTGTACGTCTGCGGCGACGGCAGCCGGATGGCCCCCGGCGTACGGGCCGCCTTCCGCGCGCTCCACGCAGCCCGCACGGGCGCCACGGACGAGCAGGCAGAGACCTGGCTGCGCGAACTGACGGACGCCGGACGGTACGTGGAGGACGTGTACGCGGCGGGGTGACACCCGGCGCCACGGCGCCCCCGGCGGGAGCCGGCCCCGCGCACGGGGTCTGGCTCCCGCCGCCGACCGGCGGCAAGGTGGACGAGGGCGGAGCGGACCTCCGCACCGCGGCCGATTCACCTGGGGGAGCGCCATGACCAAGGCTCTGATCATCGGTGGGGGCATCGCGGGAGCGGTGACCGCGATGGCTCTGCGGAAGGCGGACATCGACGCGGAGGTCTTCGAGGCGTACCCGACCGGCGCGGACGACGTCGGCGCGTTCCTCGTCGTCTTCGCCAACGGGCTGGAGGCGCTGCGCGTCATCGGTGCCCATGGCCCGGTCGTGGCGAACTCCTTTCCCGCCGAGCGGGTGGAGTTCCTCAGTGGTACGGGCAAGCGGCTCGGCGAGCGTGCCATCGCCGGCTCCTCCGACGGGACCGCCATGGGCCCCCGTACCCTCACCCGCGCCACCCTCTACCGCGTACTGCACGACGAGGCGCGCCGCCGGGGAATCGCCGTCCGGCACGGCAAGCGGCTGGTCGCCGCCGAGACCGTCGGCGACCGCCGGGTGGTGGCCTCCTTCGCGGACGGCAGCCGTGCCGAGGGGGACCTGCTGATCGGCGCGGACGGGATCCATTCGGTGGTCCGCAAGTTGATCGACCCGGCGGCGCCCCGGCCCCGCTACACCGGCCAGCACACCGTCTGCGGCTACACCCGCGACGTCGAACCGGCGTCCGCGCCCGACACGTACACCATGATCTACGGCAGGCGGGCCTTCTTCGGATGCACGGCGGCGCCGGACGGGGAGGTGTGGTGGTTCTCCAACGTGCCGGGGCCGGAGCGGTCCCGGCAGTACCTGGCCGCTGTCACGGCCGGCCAGTGGCGGCAGCGGGTCACGGCGCTGCTCGACGGTGACCGCACTCCGGCCGCGGCCGTCGTCCGGGCCACCGGTGACCACATCGTCGGTTCGCACGCCTACGACCTCGCCACCACCCCGCGGTGGTTCTCCGACACCATGGTGATCATCGGCGATGCGGCACACGCCGCAGCCCCGAACGCCGCCCAGGGCGCCTCGATGGCGATCGAGGACAGCGTCGTGCTCGCCAAGTGCCTGCGCGACCGGCACGAGCCCCGACGGGCCTTCGCCGCGTACGAGGAGCTGCGCCGCGCGCGCGTGGAACGGGTGGTGGCGCACAGCGCACGGATGGCCCGCCGCTCGGCGCCGGGGCCGGTGCGGCGGCTGGTCCGCGACGTGATGCTGCCGCGTAGCGTCGAGCGCGGTGGCGATGGGGCCGACGACTGGCTGACGGGCTACCGTATTGCCTGGTGAGCGCCGGTGGCCGGCAGGATCGAGCCGGGCCGCGCCCAAGGTTGAGGAGTATGTTTCGTGACAGGTCTCGCAGGGCTTCTGCGGACAGGGGTACTGGGAGTGGCCGCCCCCGGAGTCCATTACCGCGACGTGGTGGCCCAGTGGGGCGAGCCCGAGGCGTTCGCCGCGCGATCTCCGGACCCGGTGTACTGCCTGTACGGCGACCTGGAGCTGGGGTTCACCGCGAAGGGCCGCCTCTGGCACCTGCAGATCGAGCCCGGTGACAGGGTCGCCTCCCTGCCCAGCGCCCCGGGGCAGTACGTCCGGGAACCCGTTCCGGAGATTTCCCGGCTGGTCGCCGAGCTGGCCGCGGACGGCTTTCAGGTCACCCGGTGCGCGCCTTTCGACCCGGAGGACGACCTCTGGCACCGCGTCGACCGGTCCGGCGTGCTGTTCCGCCGGGATGCGCCGGACGGCCCGACGAGGATTCACAGCACGGCCAAGGAGATCTGCGACGCGGACCACGAGGACGCCCCTCGCTACGTCTGAGCGGGCGGCCGGCCCGTGCCCGGCTACCGCTCCTCCGCCCCCCGCAGTTGCACCACCACCAACGCCACCCCCGCCACCACGAAGTTGCGCGTGGCGGCCTCCAGGCCGTTCCAGGTCTTGGACTGCCACATGGAGAACCACTCGCCGCCGATCGCGATGAAGCCCGCGCCGAAGAGCAGCAGCACCATCAGCAGCCCGGCGGTGGCGACACGGCGCGCCCCGATGTAGCCCGAGCCCCGGCGCAGTTCACGCGCCCCCAGGACGGTCGCCGCGACGAGGACCAGCGCCGCGACCGTCTCCCACGCGACGATCAGGACGTACGCGATGTTCTGGAGCGTGGTGGACTCGACGGCCCGCCACATCAGGTCCGGGTCCTTGAAGGTGGTGTCCATGGCGAGGACGTGCTGGACGAAGGCCTGGTTGGTGCCGAAGTCGGTGATGTTGCCGAACGCGACGAGCGCCATGTAGAGCGCGACCGTGCCGGTGAGCACGGTCGCGGCGAGCGGTAGGGCCTGGAGCGGTCTGGTGGCGCGTATCGGCATTCCGGTTCTCCCTGGCCTGCGGTGAAAGTGCTGTCCCGGGCACTTTACGGGTGCCGTCGGCCGGTCGGCAGCTCAGCCGTCGCCACCAGCACCGTGCGGGCCGGGACGGTGCACACGTCGCCCGTCCTGAGCGTGGCCGAGGCCGCCGGGGCGCCGTCCGGCGCGGTGGTGTCCAGTACCACTTCGTACACCGCGCCGGTCCGCCCGGGCACGGCGAAGCCGACCGCGTCCGCACCGGAGTTGAGGAGCGCGAGGAGGTCGGTGTCCGGTGCTGCCGCGTGGTCTCCGGCGAGGAGGAAGGCGAGGAAGCGGGTGGCCGGGTCGTCCCAGCGGGCCGGGGTCATCGGGCGGCCTTCGCGGTCGTACCAGGCGATGTCCGGTGGAGTGCCGGAACCCGTCAGGAAGCTGGTGCGTTGGAGTACCGGGTGGTCGCGTTGCAGGGAGACCACCCGGCGCACGAAGTCGGTGAGGGGGGTGGGTACCGACCAGTCGTACCAGCTCGTGGGGTTGTCCTGGCAGTAGGCGTTGTTGTTGCCGCCTTGCGTACGGCCGAGTTCGTCGCCGCCGTGAAGCATCGTGCAGCCCTGGGAGAGGAGCAGGGTGGCGAGCATGTTGCGGCGCTGGCGTTCGCGTACGGCGACGATGGCCGGGTCCCTGGACGGGCCTTCGACGCCGTAGTTGGCGGAGCGGTTGTCGTCCGTGCCGTCGCGGTTGTGCTCGCCGTTGGCCTCGTTGTGTTTGTGCGCGTAGGTGACCAGGTCGGTCAGGGTCATGCCGTCGTGACAGGTGAGGAAGTTGACGGAGGCGTCCGGGCCGCGGCGTTCGGGGGCGTACAGGTCGGAGGAGCCGGCGATCCGGCTCGCCAGGTCGCCGACGGCCGGACGGCCCCGCCAGAAGTCGCGCACGGTGTTGCGGTAGCGGTCGTTCCACTCGTTCCAGCCGGGCGGGAAGCGGCCCACCTGGTAGCTGTCGGGCGCGCCGACGTCCCAGGGTTCGGCGATGAGTTTGACGCGGCCGACGACCGGGTCCTGGTAGAGCAGGCCGAAGAAGGCGGCCAGCCGGTCGACGTAGCCGTACTGGCGCGCCAGGGTCGCGGCCAGGTCGAAGCGGAAGCCGTCGACGTGCATCTCGGTGATCCAGTAGCGCAGCGAGTCCATGATCAGGCGCAGTACTTCGGGGCGGCCCGCGTCGAGGGTGTTGCGGGTGCCGGTCGTGTCGACGTAGCGGGACGGGTCGGCCGGGTCCAGGCGGTAGTAGATCTCGTTGGCCAGGCCGCGGAAGCTCAGGGCGGGATCGTCGGGCGGGCCTTCGGCGGTGTGGTTGTAGACGACGTCGAGGATCACTTCGAGACCGGCGGCGTGCAGGGCTTTGACCATCGCCTTGAACTCGGTGATCTGGCCGCCTTCGTGGCCCGTCGAGCTGTAGGCGGCGTGCGGGGCGAAGAAGCCGATGGTGGAGTAGCCCCAGTAGTTGGTGAGGTCGCGGTCGAGGAGGAACGGCTCGGGGAGGAACTGGTGCACCGGCATCAGTTCCACGGCCGTGACACCGAGGCGGTTCAGGTGCCCGGTGACGGCGGGATGCGCCAGCCCGGCATACGTGCCACGCAGGGGCGCCGGCACCTCGGGGTGCTGCGCGGTCAGGCCCTTGACGTGCGTCTCGTACAGGAACGTCCGGGTCCACGGGTGGCGTGGCGGCCGGTCGTCGCCCCAGTCGAACGCCGTGTCGGCGACCAGGGGCAGCAGCGTGCGCGTGCCCGTCGGCTTCAAGGCTTTCGCGTACGGGTCGAGCAGCAGCCTGGACGGGTCGAAGCGCACGCCGCGTGCGGGGGCGAACGGGCCGTGCGCGCGGTAACCGTAGCCCTGGCCGGGGCCCGCGCCCGGGACGTACGTGTGCCAGATGTCGCAGTCCACCGCCATCGGGAGCCGCCGCTCGCCGCCTTCGTCGAGCAGGCACAGTTCGACGGAGCCGCCGTACGCGCCCGCCGAGGAGTACACGGCGAAGGAGGTGCCGGAGCCGTCCCCGTGGGCACCGAGCCGGTACGGGTCGCCGGGGGCGGGGGAGGTCGGGGAGACAGCCATCAGTCGTAACCGCCGAACATGAAGAGGGAGGCCCGCTGGTCCGCGGGGTTCATCAGCCCGTGCAGGTTGCCGCCCTTGAGAAGGGCGAGGTGCCCGGCGGGCAGCCGGCGCACCTCGAAGGAGCGCACCCGGCTGCCGGAGTCGGCCCAGTCGCCGACCACCATCAGCCCGTCGCCCTCCAGCATCAGGAAGACCTCCTGGTTGTCGCGGTGCCGGTGCAGACCGATGCCGCAGGCCGGGTCCAGGACGTGCAGGTCCATGTAGGTGACGGCGAGGAACGGCTCCACGTCGCCGCTCGGGTGCCCCTTGCGGCCGAACGCGTCGAGGTTGTACGGCTCCAGGGTGCGCCGCAGGTCGTCGGTGCCCGCCCAGCGGCCGTACTCGCTGAACAGCGTGCGGTATTCGAGGAAGCCGACGCCGCCGTGCGGGTGGGGACTGGTGCCGACGCCGAGGTAGTTGTCCCAGCCGCGGATCTTCATCTCGAAGCCGAGGCGTACCGAACCGGAGGGCGGGTCGGCCGAGCCCGCGCCGTCGGGGCTCGCGGTCCAGCGCACGTCGATGTAGCAGGGGAGCACGGGGTGCATGGCGTGCCGCGGGGCGACCAGCCGCAGGTCCTGGTTGGTCATCTGGTCGCGGTGGAAGTCCTGGCCGAGGCCGGTGACGAGGTCCGGCCGCGGTTGCAGGAGCCCGGAGTCGAGCGCCGTCCGGCCGCGTGGGCCGAGAAGGTCGCGGAGACCGTCGCCGACCCGGCCCCACAGCTCGATCGTGTAGAAGTCGGTCTCCTCGTCGTACGGCACCCGGACCGGCAGGGGGCGGCTGCCCTGGACGGACAGCACACAGCCGATGGCGTCGCCGAGCTGACCGGCCTCGCGCCACAGCGCGGAGTCCGGGCCGCCCCGGTAGGACAGTTGGAGGAACGGGCCGCGCCAGTCACCGATCTCGGCCCAGCCGCGCACCGCCCGGGTGTCGGCGAGGGTGAAGTCGCGGACGTTCTGCTTCTGGAAATCGGTCCTGTCGTCCTGCTGTGCCGGGTCGAGCTGGTCCTGGTCGGGCGAGGCGGGCCCGTACAACTGGAGCGTGCGCAGCGGGAACAGGTGCTGGAGCGAGGCGGGTTCGTACAGCTCGCGTTCGGCGGCGAACCGGGTGCGTTCGACCAGGCTCAGCAGCTTCAGCAGCGGGTTGGCCTGCGCGTAGTCCGGGGGCTTGACCGGGTCGACGCGGAAGACCGAGTCGGTGTGCACGATCTTGGGCATCGCGGGACCGCCTCAGGTGGTGTGGTAGAGGAACGCGACGAACTTCAGCGGCTCGGTGCCCGGGTTGCGGATGCCGTGCACGCCGCCGCTCTTGGTGTAGAGCACGCTGCCCGGTTTGACCGGCAGCTCACGGCACTTGACCGGGCCGATGCCGAAGACCGGCCGCTCGACCAGCGGGTAGGCGGCGGTCGTCGGGTCGTCGCCGTCGCTCATGTACGCGGTGCCGGTGCCGGAGACGACGTAGTACAGCTCCTCCGAGCCGATGTGCCGGTGGGCGCCCTCCACCGCGCCCGGCGGCACCGTCACCTCGTGGAAGAACACCAGGTCGCTGCCGAGTTCCCGCTGGAACAGCCAGCGCATCTGCACGATGTTGTCGTCCCGGCGTTCCGGATTGCCCTCGTCGGTCATGGCGTTGCGGTAGGTGACCGGCAGGATCTGCGCGGCGTCCGGGATGAAGAAGCCGCGCTGGAAGTCGAGGAGGTAGTTGCTGTCGGCGACGGTGTTGCGGGGGTCGCTGGGCTCCTGGGTGCGCGGTTCCTGGTGGGAGCGGAGGTAGGCGTTGTCCCACTGCGGGTTGCCCAGCCGCTGGCCCGTCGGGTACAGCACGCCGTCCTCACGGAAGGCCATCGCCACCTCGGAGACCGAGCCGAGCAGCGGGGAAAGCTGCGGCACCCGCGTGATCGGTGCGTTGCAGCCCATCAGCGGCAGGACGCGGTGGTCGTGCGCGGTGCCGTCCGGCGGCTCCAGCGTCTCCCAGATCTCCGTCGCGTACGCGCCGATCACCGGGTCCCAGTGCAGGGTCACGATGGCCTCGGCGGAGTCCGCCGGGTCCTCGCCGGTGACCTTCAGCCACGCCTTCGTACGGGGCCCCAGGCGCCGGTTGAACTCCCTGGCCTGCTCCACGAGCCGGATGCCGGAGTACTCGATGCGCAGCATCGGGCACAGCTTGGTGCCGCCGAGGAAGACGTCGCCCTTGATGGCGGTGCCGTCCGCCGAGCCGCGCACCTCGGCGACGTAGTAGCGGTAGCGGGAGGAGCGGGTGGCGTTGAGGTAGCGGGCGTGGTAGATCCGGTCCGGGTAGAAGACGACGCGGAAGATCTCGTTCTCGGGGTGGGTGTGGACCTCGTCGAAGCGGCTGTCCATGTCACGGCCTCCCGACCCTGTCCAGCAGCGCGTCGCCGACGCGGAAGGAGTTCGCCTCGATGGTCAGCGTCGGATTGGCGCTGCCCGAGGTCGGCATGAACGCCCCGTCGGTGACGTAGAGGTTGTCGAAGTTCCAGGCCCGGCAGTCGGGGTCGAGGACGGAGTCCCGGGCGTCCGTGCCGAACCGGGCACCGCCCAGCACATGGTTGGCGATCCGTACCACCGAACCGCCCACCGACCCCGAACTGACGTCGTGCACGTCACCGCCGCGCACCAGGATCTGCCGGCACTGCTCGGCGAGCGTGTCCATCAGCGCCCGGTCGTGCGGGTGCCAGGTCTTGATGATGTACGCGACCGGGCGGCCCCACTTGTCCTTGACGCTCGGATGCAGTTCGATGCGGTTCTCCCGCTGCGGTACCTGGTTGGCCATGAACGCCACGGACAGACGCCGCCCGAAGCTCTCCTCCAGGTAGTCCTCGAAGCCGTTGCCGACGAGGCTCGTGTCGTAGAGGTAGCCCTTCCACATGGTGTCCATGTCCATCGCGTGCCAGGTGCGGGCGAGGGAGATGGGCAGGGCGCCGTCGGAGGTGTTGTTGTAGATCACGCCGCCCGCCCACAGACCCTGGGAACGGAACCACTCGGGGCGCGCGCAGTGGTCGGTGGCCCAGTCCGAGTCCAGCGTCTTGGACTTGTCGGCGCGCTCCGGCACGATGCACTGGGCGCCGCCGAAGCAGTGCGTCAGGAAGTAGCGCCCCAGCAGGCCGTTGGCGTTGACGCGCTTGTCGAAGGCCGGGTCGAGCAGCCCGGAGAGCTGGAGCAGCCGTACGGACTCGATGGCCGAGCAGGCCACGACGACGGTGCCGGCGATGAGCGTGCGCGGGCGGCCGCCGGGGTCGCGGTAGTGCACCTTCGTCACGCGCGGGCCGTCCGCCTCCAGGTGGGTGACGGTGCAGTTGGCCCGCAGGTCCAGGCCGCCGCTGCCGTCGGCGCCATGCAGCGGCGCCAGCAGCGACACCCAGACGTTGGACTTCAGGCCCAGCGGATCGCCGTAGCGGTTGACGAACGCCGTCTTGACGGTGTCGGCGTCGGCGGGCACCGTACGGCCGCTGGGCGCGTGGTCGCGGGTGATCACCGCGAGCGGTGTGCGGTAGCGGCGCATCCCGAGCGCGTCCATGCCGGCGGCCGCGTACGCGCTGATCGGATTGGGCTCCAGCGGCGGCTGGTAGTGGTCCTGGGACGGGACCTTGGCCTGCCCGTCCCAGGTCCCGTTGATGCCGACGAGTTCCTCGGCCTTGGTGTAGTACGGCTCCAGCGCGGCGTAGTCCAGCGGCCAGTCACGGGCCTCCCGGCGCACCTCGCCGTCCGGGTCGTCGCGCAGGTCGCCGCGCGACGCGTTGAGGGTGGCCAGCCGCAGGTCCTCGGGGGTGAAGCGGGGGGAGACACCGCCGTACAACTGGGTACCGCCGCCGACCACCTGGGCGGTGTAGCCCTCGATGGTGACCCGGTCCCGGCCGTCGCTGTCGCGGTAGACGTGCGGTTCGTCGTTCAGGTCCGGTTCCACGTGAGCGGAGTAGTACGACTCGCCGGTGTTGGCCACGCCCTGCACGGTGATGCGCTTCTCCGACCCGGTGGCGAAGCACTCGTCGCGCTTGAAGTCCGACAGGCCGGTGGGGCTCTGCGCCTGGGTGCGCAGCAGCGGCCCCTTCTCCAGCACGACCACCCGGTGGCCGGCCCGTACGAGCGTATGGGTGAGCGGCGCGCCGCCCGCGCCGCTGCCGATGACGACGACTTCGGCGCTCTCCTCGTCCATGCCGTCCCCCCTCAGCCGCGGTAGTCGGTGTTGTGGCCCAGCGGCGACTCCAGCGCCCGCCGCCAGTCGAAGAGCGTGCCGCCCCGCGCGTCCCGGAACCGGCTCTCCAGATACGTCCAGCCCGCCGCGCCGGAATTCCCGCCGTGTTTCGGGTGGACGAAGGCACCGGTCATCGCGTGCCGGCGCAGGAGCAGCAGGAAGAACTGCGGACTTCCGTAACGGGAGTAGTCCCAGCCGTCCACCTTTTCGGTTTCCATCTGCCGGTGGAGATCCGCGTACAGCTCCGCGGGGGCGACCGCCGGATCGAGTCCGCCGAAACGGGACCGGATGATTTCCCCGATGATTTTGAGGCAGGTGTGGTAATCATCGGCATGGTGCTGTTCCTGGCGGGCGATCAGTTTGTCGATGTAGTTGACCGTGCCCACCTCGTCGTCCAGCAGATACGCCAGCGGGAATTCCTCGTCCCGGCTCGCGCGGTCCAGCGACTCGTACACCTCGCGGATCAGCCGCCGGTTCTCGTCGAGCCGGAAGGGCAGCAGATGGCACACCAGCCGGCCCAGCAGCTCGCGCTCGGTACGGCTCAGCGACAGCGGCACGGTGCAGGCGTCGGTGAAGAAGCGGGACCACGGCTCGCCGTTGTCCAGCACGGTGCGCTGCGGGTTGACCGGGTCGAGCGTGTACACCCCGTCCACCGCGAACTTGTACGTGTGGACCTGCCCCTTCGGGACGCGCACGGTGGTGGCGAGGAAGCCGGTCGGCTCGCCGGCGAACACCAGCGGGCGCAGCGGCACCGGCGAGTGCAGCGGCCCGAAGGTGCCCAGGACGGCCACCGAGGCAGGGGCGGAGCGGCGGCCGTCGTAGACGAACGTCACGTCGTTGTACGGATACGAACCGGCCGCCGACGACCCGTTCCAGTGCGCGTCGACGACCGGGAAGCGCCACGCCTCACAGATCGTCGCGCGCTCGTCGCCCGGCGCGTACTGGCCGAAATCATGGCGCGCGTCCCGGCTTTCCCTGGCGAGGTATTTGGTGCAGTGATTGAGAATGTACTGATCGTCCTTCTCGATGACCTCGATCTTCACCGCGCACCTCCGGGACGGCTTGAGGTGCCATTGAAAGTATTGCGCGCGGCGGGGGTTGTCCACGCCGACGGCAGACGCCGTATCGTGCCGGTATGGGCGCCGCTTGGTACGAGAACAGGGGCTCGGCCCGAAAGGTGTTCCAGGTGGGGAGCCGCCCACACCCCGGCCCGGCCCCGGGGAACCGCGCATCCGGCTGGCGTTCTCCGGGATTGCTCTCGGTGACGTGAAGAAGCGTCCGGCGCGCCGCGCGGTGTTCGCGGCCGGCCCGGTGGCCGGGCGGACGGTGGTGGTGGCGCCCTGGGCAGCGTCGGCCGCGCGGCGGCCGTCCTGGCGCGGCGGGCGGGCGCGCAGGCCATCGGCACGGTCAGCCGTCCCGGCCGGCTCGCCGCGCTGCGGGAGCTGGAAGTGGACCGCGCGGTGTGCGCCGGGGGCGACGTGGTGGACGCGGTGCCGGCCCTGACCGGGGGACGCGCGCCGACCGGGGTGTCGAGGTCGCCTTCGATGCCGACGCCGCCCTCGACGCGCGCCTGCTCGCCCCGGACGGCACCATCGCGGCCTACGCCACCCACGAGCCCGCCCCCCGCGCACGAAGCCGTCGAACGTCCGGGGCGCCGGGCGGGTGCTGCTCGCGCTGCCGGACTGAGCGGCCGGGGCGGCCCGAACAGCCCGGACGGCCCGGATGGCCGGGCCGGTCCGGACGGCCGGGCCGGTCCGGAACCGCTCCGGCGCAGTCCCGGCCCCGGGACCGGTGGCCGTAAGCCCCGTGGCCGAACGGCGCCCGGTACGGCCGGACTGGGCCGTACGGCGTACATACCCGCGCGGAATGCGGGCACCCGGGCCGATCAGGGCAGGACCCCGAGGTGAGAGGAGACGCAGATGGTGGCGGAGGCCCGTAACGGGAGGCGGCCGCGCGTGGTGATCGTGGGGGCGGGCTTCGCCGGGTACGAATGCGCCCGCACGCTCGCCAGGAAGTCCCGCGGCGCCGCGGAGATCGTGCTGATCAACCCCAACGACTACTTCCTCTACCTGCCGTTGCTGCCCGAGGTCTCCGCCGGGATCCTGGAGCCGCGCCGGGTCTCGGTGTCGCTGACCGGCACCCTGCCGGACGTCCGGCTGGTGCTCGGCCAGGTCGGCGGCGTCGACCTGGCCCGCCGCCGGGTGGAGTACACCGACCCGGAGGGCCGCACCGGCTCGCTCGGCTACGACCGTCTCGTGCTGACCGTCGGCAGCGTCAACAAGCTGCTGCCCATCCCGGGCGTCGCCGAGCACGCGCACGGCTTCCGCGGTATGCCCGAGGCGCTGTACCTGCGGGACCACATGACCCGCCAGATCGAGCTGGCGGGCGCCGCCGAGGACCCGGCCGAGCGGGCCGCCCGGATGACCTTCGTGGTGGTCGGCGCGGGCTACACCGGGACCGAAGTCGCCGCGCACGGCGTGACGTTCACCCGGTCGCTGGCCCGCCACAACGCGGGACTGCGCGGCGCACCGCAGCCCCGCTGGGTCCTGCTGGACCTCGCCGACCGGGTACTGCCCGAACTGGACCACCGGCTGTCGCGCACCGCGCACCGGGTGCTCAGCAAACGCGGCGTCGAGATCCGCACCAAGACCTCCGTCAAGGAGGCCACCTCCGAAGGGGTCCTCCTGGACGACGGCACGTCCGTCGACACCCGGTCGCTGATCTGGTGCGTCGGCGTGCGCCCGGACCCGCTGGTCGAGTCGCTGGGGCTGCCCACCGAACGCGGCCGGCTGTGCGTGGACGAGTTCCTCGCCGTACCCGGCCACCCCGAGGTGCTCGCCTGCGGCGACGCCGCCGCCGTACCGGACCTGACCCGGCCGGGCGAGACGACGCCGATGACCGCCCAGCACGCGCAGCGCCAGGGCAAGGTCGCGGCCCACAACGTCGCCGCCTCCTACGGGCAGGGCGAGCCGCGCGCCTACAAGCACCACGACCTGGGCTTCATGGTCGACCTCGGCGGGGTGCAGGCCGCCGCCAACCCGCTGCACGTCCCGCTGTCCGGTCCCGTCGCCAACGCCGTGACCCGCGGCTACCACCTGATGGCGATGCCCGGCAACCGGGTCAGGGTAGCCGCCGACTGGCTGCTGGACGCGGCACTGCCGCGCCAAGGCGTCCAGCTGGGCCTGGTGCGCTCCTGGTCGGTGCCGCTGGACACGGCGGCGCCGGAGCTGGCCCGCGTACCGGCCGACGGACGCGCGGGGAAGCACGACGGGCCCGCGGCGAAGGCCGCGAAGGACGACGCGCCGGACCGGCGGACGGCACCGGGTGAATCCGGAGCAACGGGGGAACCGGGGGAATCGGAGGGACCGGGGGAGGACACCGGCCCGAAGGACCGGCCCCAGGCGGCCGGACAGCAGTCCGACGGGCCCCGAAAAGCGGAAGGAACCTGATGACCACGCAGAACACCCCGGATGCCGACGCTCGCTACGGCCGGCTGCGCGAGCTGGGACAGCAGCTGCGCGTCGACTCCGTACGGGCCGCCGACGCCGCCGGCTCCGGCCACCCGACCTCCTCGATGTCCGCGGCCGACCTGGCCGCCGTCCTGCTCGACGCGCACCTGCGCTACGACTTCGACGACCCCGAGAACCCCGGCAACGACCACCTGATCTTCTCCAAGGGACACGCCTCGCCCCTGGTGTACGCCATGGGCAAGGCGGCCGGCGCCCTCACCGACGAGCAGTTGCTGACGTTCCGCAAGAACGGCAGCCTGCTGGAGGGACACCCCACCCCGCGCATCCCCTGGGTGGACGTGGCCACCGGCTCGCTCGGCCAGGGCCTGCCCTTCGGCGTCGGCGTCGCGCTGGCGGGCCGCGACCTGGACCGCGTCCCGTACCGCGTGTGGGTGGTGTGCGGCGACAGCGAGATGGCCGAGGGCTCGATGTGGGAGGCGTTCGAGCACGCCGGGTACGAGAAACTGGCCAACCTCACCGCGATCATCGACGTGAACCGGCTCGGCCAGCGCGGCGCCACCCGGCACGGCTGGGACCTGGACGCCTACGCACGCCGCATCCGGTCCTTCGACTGGCACACGATCGAGGTGGACGGCCACGACGTGGCCGCCGTGGACCGCGCGTACGCCGAGGCGGCCGCGACCACGGACCGGCCCACCGCGATCATCGCGAAGACCCGCAAGGGCCAGGGCGTGCGCGAGGTGGCCGACCAGGAAGGCAAGCACGGCAAACCGCTCAAGGACGCCGCGGAGGCGATCGAGGAGCTGGGCGGCGTCCGTGACCTGCACGTGGCGGTGCGGCCGCCGCGCGAGGCCGCGCCGCGCCCGCGGACCGGCGGCGGCACGCCCGAACTGCCGGACTACAAGGTCGGTGACTCCGTCGCCACCCGCAACGCCTTCGGCGAGGCGCTCGCCGCGCTCGGCGCGGCCCGCGAGGACGTGGTCGCGCTGGACGGCGAGGTCGGCGACTCCACCCGCGCCCAGATGTTCGGCGACGCCCACCCCGACCGGTACTTCCAGTGCTACATCGCCGAGCAGCAGATGGTGGCCGCCGCGGTCGGTATGCAGGTACGCGGCTGGATGCCGTACGCCACCACCTTCGCCGCCTTCCTCAGCCGCGCCTACGACTTCGTCCGGATGGCCGCCGTCAGCCGGGCCGACCTCAACCTCGTCGGATCGCACGCGGGCGTCGCCATCGGCGAGGACGGCCCCTCGCAGATGGGCCTGGAGGACCTGGCCGCGTTCCGCGCCGTGCACGGCAGCACCGTGCTGTACCCGTGCGACGCCAACCAGGCGGCCCGCCTGACCGCCGCGATGGCCGACGCGAGCGGCATCCGCTACCTGCGCACGTCCCGCGGTGAGAGCCCCGTCATCTACGGGCCCGGGGAGGACTTCCCGATCGGCGGCAGCAAGACGCTGCGGGCCACGCCCGAGGACCGGGTCACCCTCGTGGCCGCCGGGGTGACCGTCCACGAGGCGCTGGCCGCCGCCGACACCCTGGCCGAGGAGGGCGTGGCGGCCCGCGTCATTGACCTGTACTCCCTCAAGCCGGTGGATCTGCCGACGCTGCGGGAGGCCGCCGACGTCACCGGGCGGATCATCACCGTGGAGGACCACCACCCCGAGGGCGGCCTCGGCGACGCGGTGCTGGACGCCTTCACCGACGGCCGCCCGGTGCCGCGCCTGGCCCGGCTCGCGGTCCGCACCATGCCCGGGTCGGCGTCCCCGGAGGAGCAACTGCGCGCGGCGGGCATCGACGCTCAGGCGATCGCGGCGACGGCCAGGGGGCTGCTCACCTCGACACCGTGAGCGCCCGCGCTCGTGCGTACGGCGGCCCCGGCCCGGGAAGGTGCCGGGGCCGCCGTACGCGGTCCCTCGCCCAGCCGCTCACTTCGCCTTGCGGATCTCCTCCGCGCCCTTCTTGTCGAGCGCCGCGCGCACCAGCGCCGCCGCCAGCACGGCGGGCTCCGTCTTCTTCCCGGCGGCCTTGAGCAGCGCGTCGGGCGCGGTCGGCAGTCCGACGCGCTCCGCGCCCTGCAACGCCTTGGCGTCCAGGTGCGGCTCCAGCTCGGGCCACACGGCCTGCGCCTCCCGCAGGAAGATGTCGACACCGGCCGGCCCGAGGCCGGGCACCTCGCGCAGCAGCTTGCGCAGCCGGTCCGTGTCACCGTCCGCCGTGTCCCGTATCCGCCGCAGGTCGCCGCCGTACGAGTCGAGCAACAGCACCGCGCCGTCGCCCAGTTGGGTCGCGGTGCGTTCGTCGTAGCGCCGGTATCCGCCCTCGCCGAGGGCATCCACCCGCTGCTGCCAGGTCGTGTCCTTCATCCGCCGCGCGGTCCGCAGTCCCGCTTCGGACAGCGCGCGGCTCGCCGCCACCGCGATGTTCGCCTGGATACGGGCGCTGAGCAGGCAGGAGAGCACCAGTAGCTGGTACAGCGGCTGCGGCGTGTCCTTCAGGCGGATACCGGCCTCGTCGGCGTAGGTCCGGCCGTAGGTGTCCAGCAGGGCCCGGACCCGGGCGCGCTCGCTGCTCATGACCGCCTCCCGGACGTCGTGTCGTGCAGAGGTGTGTCCACGGTGTCCACGATGCCGTACATCTTCCTCGCGTCCTGGTTTGCTCGGCCGGCACGGCGTTTCCCGGCCCGCGTACCCACCCGGTGGCCGGACCACCCGTCAACTCCCGTACGCTGCTCCTTCGACCGGAGGGGCTGGTGATTCCGGAGCCGCAGGGGGCTGCCGGGGCCAGTGGAGTGAAAGCGGGGGCCCATGAGCAGAACACGGTGCGCGGGAGCGGCGGCGGTCGCCACGGCGGTGGTGCTGGCGGCGGCAGGCCCGGCCGGCGCGGCACAGCCCGCCGGATCGTACGGCGCCACCACGTCCGTCGGTGTCCACAACGCCTACGAGAAGGCCAAGTACCCTTACTTCGCCGACGCGTTGGACTCCGGCGCGGGCCTCCTCGAACTGGACGTGTGGACCAACGCGCTCGGCAAGTCCTGGCGGGTCTCGCACAGCAACCCGTTCGGCAACAACAGCAACTGCGTCAACGCCGCCACCGCGGGCGAGCTGCGCACCAAGAAGCGCGACCAGGACCTCGGCGGCTGCCTCGCCGACATGAAGGCGTGGCACGACGCCCACCCCGGCCACCGGCCGGTCATGGTCAAGGTCGAGCTGAAGGACGGCTTCAACGACCAGGGCGGCCGGGGCCCGGCCGCCTTCGACGCACTGGTCCGCGCCAAGCTCGGCGACGCGGTGTACGGACCCGGCGACCTGGCCGCCGGCCACCGCGACCTCGACGAGGCCGTACGGGCGGACGGCTGGCCCACCCGCTCCGCGCTGAACGGCAAGTTCCTCTTCGAGCTCATACCGGGCACGGTCGAGGAGAAGAACCCCCTCGACAAGCTGTGGACCGACCGCGAGTACGCCACCCACCTGAAGAACCTCGCCGCCCAGGGCAAGCTCGCACAGTCCACCGCCTTCCCCGCGGTGCACGGCGCGGCCGGGGGCGACCCGCGCACCCGGTACGCCGACGCGGCGCTGCGCCCCTGGTTCGTGGTCTTCGACGGCGACGCCGCGACGTACCTGAAGGACGGCGTCGACACCGCCTGGTACGACAGCCGCCACTACCTCCTGATCATGACGGACGCGCACAAGGTGCCCCCGGTCATCGACGGCACCGAGCCCACCGAGGCCCAGGCACAGGCCCGGCTGCACCAGCTCGCCGCCGCCCACGGCAGCATCGCGACCGCCGACTGGTACCCGCTGCCGAAGGTCCTCAAGACCGTGGTCCCGCGCGGGAAGTAGCGCGTACGGGCGCGCCGCCTCAGACCCGTTCCGTGGTGGCGCGCCGGTACAGGGCGGCGGTGTCCGGGCCGAACCGGCTGCTGTACGAGGTCGCGTCGTCGCCGCCCTCGTCCAGGCCGCCGATGACCCCGGTCACCGTACCCAGGCCGGTGACCGGGTCGACGCCGGTGAGCATCGGGCCGCCGCTGGTCCCGTTGGGGAAGCCGGCGCAGTCGAAACGTAGCTGGCCGGGGACAGCGGTGGTGAGGTTCTGGCAGCCGACGGGCGTCTCCCGGTCGTCGGGGTAGCCGACCGTCCGGGTCGGCAGGCCGGCCGGCGCGGCGAAGCGGATCTGCTCGGCGCCGGTCAGCTCCTCGATGCGCTGCGCACCGGCTGCGCTGCCGTGCGGGCGGCGCACCCGCACGAACGCCACGTCGTGGGCGTCGTCGCGGTCGTCCGCCCAGCGCGGATCGACGTCGATACGGGACGGCACCCACACGCCGTACGGCAGGACGCCGTCGTGGTAACCGGGCGCGAAGACGAGGTTCGTACGGAAGCCGCGGTCGTGGACGCAGTGCGCCGCGGTGACGAGCAGGTCGCCTGCCGGGGAGTGCACCACGCTCGCGGTGCAGTGGTGGTCGGCGTCGCCGTCGCCGCCCGGCGAGAAGAGCGGGCCGACGGCGGGGGAGACGGCGGCCGGGGCGGCTTCGAGGGGCCGGGAGACCGGCAGGCCGGCCGTCTTCGCGGGGGGTGCGGCAGGTGCCGGGGCCGCGGCCCCGCCGGACGCCGCTGCCCGGTCCGCCGCCGCGCGGGTGGTGACGCGAGGCGGAGCGGGGCGTTCGGTGTACGGGCCGGAGAGCAGCGCGTCGGCCGCCGCGTCCCCGTCGGCCGCTTCCTCGGCGTACGAGTCCGTGGCCGGGTCGCCGGGCGCCAGGTACCCGCCGTGCGTGAAGGACCGTACGGCCAGGGCCGTTCCGGCGCAGGCCAGGGTGAGCGCGGCACAGAGGCCGAGAGCGGTGGCGGTCCGGCGGCGACGGTACGGCCCGTCCGGGGCCGGGGGCCGTGCGGTGCGGCCGCGCTCGATGGTACTCACCAGCAGATCATACGGTTCCTGCCGGTCACGCGGTTCCGGGGCGGTCTTCCTCGTGCCCGGGCCCCGGGACCTGCCGGCCGTTCAGGCGCCGAGCGCGCGCATCAGCATCGGGAACGACGCCACCAGCTCACGCTCCCAGTACGGCCAGCCGTGCCCGCCCCTGGAAGCGCACACGGTCGCCGGGATGCCCAGCCGGGTCAGCTTGCCGCGCAGCTCCTGGTTCATCCCGTACACGGCCCGCTCGACCGGGTCCTGGGTGCCGTGCGCGGGCGGGTCGGTGCAGCGAGCGGGAGACGGCGCGGGCGGGCGGTCGCCGTCCCCCCACGACCAGCCCGGCCCACCGTCGGTGGTCCCGTCCCCGTACGAGAGGTACAGCGGGGTGCCGCGCAGCGAGGCCGCCTGCTCCAGCGGGCTGTTGCGTTTCCACAGCCACTGCTGGCGCAGGTCGGCCGGGTCGGCCGTGTCGAACGGGTAACCCGGCTCGCCCCAGACGCGCTTCCAGTCGACGAGGCAGGTCAGCGCGCCCAGCTTGACGCCGTCCGGCCCGGAGAAGCCGCCGTCGGGCGACCGGTACAGCGGATGGACGGCGCCGCTGTACGAGGCGGCGGCACGGAACATGCCGGGGCGCGCCGCGGTGAACTTCAGCGCGCCGAGCCCGCCCATCGACAGGCCGGCGACGGCCCGCGCCGTCCCGGCCCGGTAGTCACGCTCCAGCAGCGGACGCAACTCGTCGAGAAGGTAGGTCTCCCAGGCCGGGGGTCCCCCGTTCCCGCCGTTGTACCAGTCGCTGTAACTGCTGCACCCGCTGGTCTCCGGCAGCACGACCAGGACGTCGCGGCCGGCGGCCAGTTGCTCGACATGGGTGTTGGCGGTCCAGTCCTTGTGGTTGCCGCCACCGCCGTGCAGCAGCCACAGCACCGGCCACGTACGGGAGGCGTTCTTCGACCAGCCCTTCGGCAGCAGCAGCCGTACCCACTTGACCGGCGCGTCGGTCGTGGGGGACGCGATACCGAGGTCGAGCATCCGGTCGCCGACCGGCACCTCGGCGACGACGCGGGCCGGATCGCGGGTCCGGTCGCGCGCCGGGCCGTCCGCCGCGTACGCGGGCTGTCCCGCCGCTGGGACCGTGAGGAACGGCAGCAACAGAGCCGTCACCAGACCCGCGCAGCCCGCGCCCCACAGCCGGCGGACGCGGGGGATTCGCCGCGGCCGCATGGTCACACTCCCGTGTTGTGCCGGATCACTGCCTCGGCCAGGCCCGCTTCGTTGGGAAAGTCCATCGGGACGATGCCCAGCCCGGTCCACCCGCGTGCCTCAGCGCCGTTCAGGAAGTTCTTCACCTGAGGGTTGAGCCGGTCCGCGTTGGAACGCGGGGGCAGCAGGGCAGCGGTGCTCACGTAGTTCATGAACAGCTTGCCGGGTTCCCTGACGGCCTTCCGGAACTGACCCTCGATGAGCGGGTACTTGCGCAGCGGCTCGGCCATGTAGTCGTCCTGGATGTCGAAGACGCGCGGATCGGCGTACCGCACCCCCGGCAACCCGTCGGAGTCGCCCAGCAGCACGACCTTGCCGCGGGCCTGCCCGAGAGAAGGCAGCGTGCCGTCCAGCCGGAACAGCGACCGCCAGCCCTTGCCGTCCAGGTAGCTGTCGAAGATCCGCCGGAACTCCGCCGCGCTCTCCTCGGAGTACTCCTGCTTGACGCGCATCAGTACGGTCTCCGACGGATGCGCCTGGAGGAACGCCCGGCACGCCACCAACACATCGCCGAACATCAGCTTCTGGTAGAACGCGCCGTGATGGATCGCGAAGGCCGAGTCGATGGCCCGGCAGCGTACGTCCAGGAAGCGGATGCCGCTGTCCAACTGCTGCGCGATGGTGGTGTTCTGGCAGACCACCCAGGGGCCGCCGTACCGCGCCCCGGAGTCGTGCGTCCCCGGGATGGAGAGCCGCTGCACCGCCGTGCTGTCCGGAAGAGCCGACATCCAGTCCTGCACGGAGGCGGCGCGCCGGGACCGCCCGGCCGGGCGTCCGACGGCCGGTGCCGCGACGGACAGCCCGCTCCCGGCTCCCGCCAGCACACCCGCGGCCGACACCGCCGCCGTCCCCTTCAGGAATCCCCGCCGGTCCATCCGTCCACCCCGGTCTCTCTGCCGCTCTGCCGCCCCTGCGCGAACAGATGATCGGCAGCATCGAAGCACAGGAACGGAACGCTGAACAGGCGGCCGCGCGAACGCGCGGAGAAGACCGCGGTGCCTTTTCCCCGTACGGCCGTCAAGCGTCCTCGGGGCGCTCGCGGGGCGGTGCCGTGAGGGCGGGCCAGCGGCCGAGCATCCGCTCGCGCAGCGCACCGGCGACGCGGCCGAGACGGTGCAGGTCGTCGCGGTCGGCGGTGAGCCGGGCGACGACACCGAGCCGGTACGCCAGCCGCTGCCGCGCGGTGACCGTGCCCCACGTCCAGTCCTCCTCGGGGAGCCGGGCGAGGTGGTCGGCGGTCCCGCGGTGGGCGCGCTGGACCAGCGCGTCGCCCCGGAGCAGCCAGCCCGCGCACGCGTCGACGAGGTCACCGGGCGGCGCGCCGCCGGTCGCCGCCTCCCAGGCCGCCCCGTACGCGGCTTCCGCCTCGCGCAGCAGCGGGCCGGGCGTGTCCGTGACGCACCAGCAGGTCGGGAAACCCATGCGCAGATAGGCGAGTTCGGTGAGACCGTTGCCCAGGGAGGACTGCTCGAAGTCGATGAACCGGATGCCGTCCGGGGTGTGCAGGTCGTTGCCGGGGCACGGGTCGCCGTGCAGCAGGGCGCGGCCGGGCGCGGTGCCGAGCCGCCGCAGCAGGGCCGCCAGTTCGGTGTCCGTCCCGTCCGGCACCGGCACCCCGAGGCGGCCGGCGAGGGCGAGGAAGGCGTCGAGGTCCGCGCGGACCGGACCCTGCCAGGCGGGCAGACCCGCCTCCTCCACGGGGGCGGACGAGGCGGCCGCGTGCAGGCGGGCCAGCGCCGACGCGTAACCGACCACCCAGTCCGGCGACGGCCGCCGGTGTTCCACGTGCTCCAGCACCAGGAGGCGCGCGCCGGGGTCCGTGCCGAGCAGCCGCGGCACCACCGGCGGCGTCACCCGTGCGGCCAGCCGCAGCGCGGTCACCTCACGGGCGTACCGCTCGTCGGCGTCCGCGCTCTCCACGGCCTGCTTGACCACCGCGGGTACGCCGCCCAGTTCCACCCGCCACACCCGGGACCGCGGGCTGCTGCCCAGCCGCACCGCGCGGCGGGCCGGGCCGAGCCGCTCCTGCAGGACATCCGTGAACGGCAGTTCTGTCGCCATGCGCGCATGGTCGCACGGGCTGATCACCACCGTCGCCGGATTTACCCCCGCACGTGGGCCGTCGTCCCCGCTCACCCCCTCGCCCCCTCACAACCGTGGGAAGAGATCCGTGAACGGCTCGGCGGACGTCGTGATGCCCCGGCTGAACGGGGCGTCGAAGTCCCACACCAGGAAGAGCAGGAAGGCGATCAGCGCGCTGAAGACGGCGGCCATCAGCAACTCCCGCCCCGACCTGCGGATCTGCAACGTGAAGATCAGCCCGATGGTGATCACGGCACCGGTGATCAGCCCGAACCAGACCACCGGCGGCAGGGTCGGCTCGATGCTGTCCGCACGCGCGTTGCGGGCGTCGTCGGCCGCCGAGACCTGGTCGAGCAGGGGCTGGTAGTTCTGCCCCTCGTAATCGTCGCGCGGCCGGTAGTCGGTCACGTCGGCCCGTACCTTGGCCAGCAGTTCGGCGCCCCGGTCGGTGACCTCCCCCCGCTCGGCCATGGCCGGCCACTCCTGGTGGACGAGGTGGGAGACATAGGCGTCGACGTCCGCGCGGATGCGCTCCCGGGTGGCCTCCGGATAGGCCCGTACCCGTTCGCTGACCTCGTGCAGGGCCTGTGCCTCGGTCCGTACGGTGTCCTCGGCGCTGCCGCGGGCCTCCCAGACCCCGGCGATCGCGAGGCCGAGGACGATCGCGTACACCACCCCCACCATCATCGTCATGTACTCGATGACGTCGGGCGTCTCGGACGGGTCGTCGTCCTCGCCGATGCGGCGCTGCCTGAGGACCGTGATGGTCAGGACGACGGCGCAGACGGCGGCCATTGCGATGGTCAGTACCAGCCATTCCGACAAGGTGGCCTCCTACGAGGAACGCCGTCCGGACGAACCGGACGAGCTGGACGAACGGGGACGCAGCGCGGCGGCCGCCAGTACGGCGGGCGCGGTGATCAGCAGCATGGTGGTGACGACCGAATGGCCGCTGTGCTGCTTGCCGGCCGACGGGACGTACGCGCGCGGCAGGACGGCCGACGGGCTCGGCGTCGGGGCGGGACGCGGCGACGTGGGGCTGCTGGACGGCGGCGGGGCAGCCGCCGACTTGCTGGGGGTGGGGCGCGGCGGGGGCAGCGTCCTGGCCGGCGCGGCCGGCGCGGCGGAAGCGGGCGGCCGGGGGCGCGGGCGCGACGGCGTCGAAGTGGGTGTGGGCCGGGGTTTCGGGGGAGGGGTGTACGTGGGGGTGGGGGACGGCGGCGTGGGTGTGGGCCTGGGGGGCTTGGTGGGGGTGGGGCTCGGGGTGGGCGTAGGAGTGGGTGTCGGAGTGGGTGTAGGAGTGGGCGTGGTGCAGGGCCAGTGCCAGTCCGGCGGCATCGGCCAGCCGGTCGGCCCGTGCACCGGGGCGTGCGCCCCGGCGGTCGCGCACGCGTCGGCGGGCCGCACCGCGGCAGCGGGCGGCCGGGCCTGCGCGGCACGCGGCGCGAGGAGCACGGCCAGAATCACCAACAGCGGTATCAAAAGCGCAGGTTGGGCGCTGCGGAAACGTTGCGATCCCTTCACGCTCGTGATGTTGCGCAACGCCGGCCGCCGTCAGCCGCCGAATGGCGGTGATTCCCCCGAACGATGGAATGCCGCCCGGTCGCCTGCGGGAGAACAGCCGAGGTGTTCGCACCGCGGTCGCAGGCCGCCCCGGTGCCGTACCGCGACGCCGGGAACGACCTCGCGGTCTCTACAACCATCCGCCTCCCCGGTACGTCTGACCAGGCATGAAAAGATCTATGGCACGTACACGGGGGCAGCGCCTGGCCGGGTCCGGGGCAGCGGCCCTGCTGACGGCACTCGGCACGGTGGTGACGTTCGGCGGCGCGACGCCGGTGGCCGCTGCCGGCGGTCAGCAGGCCACGGGGGCGCGGCTGACGGCCGAGCACATCATGAACACGTACTACATTCCGAAGTACCGGGCGTCGGCCCCCGACGAGGGACCGACCGAGTACCAGATCAGCCTGAAGGCGACCGGACGTGGCGCCGACGGGCAGCCGCTGACGGTCAAGAACGTCAAGGTGAACATCGACCTGGCCGCCCTCAAGGGCAAGGCGCGTGTCGCCTGGGAGAACACGGGCTCCCACTGCAAGCGCTCGGGAACTCTCATGACCTGCGCGCTGGGGGACATCCAGGGCGCGCTGTTCACCCCGTTCCGCCTGCTGCCGGAGCCGGGTGCGGCGCTGGGCCCTGTCGGTGCCATGAACATCACCGTGACCAGTGCCAACGCCCCCACCGTCCGGCACACCACCCACGTCGTCATGGGAGCGCCGGTCCTGACCGCCCGGCAGAGCAAGCCGCTGACCGAGGTGCAGCCCGGTTCCGAGCTGCGGGTCTCGCCCGCCTTCGGCAACAAGGGTGACACCGCGATCGACGACGGTTTCCTCGTCCTGCTCACGGCCGAGCAAGCGACGCTGCGCAACCAGTACAGCAACTGCCGCTACGACAAGGCCACGGCCCCCACCAAGGCGCTGTGCGAGCTGCCCGGCCCGCTGCCCGCCGGGGCGGCCTACGAGACCGACGGGCCGCTGACGGCCGTGGTCGACAAGACGGCGATGTACGGCAAGGTCCACTACACCGTGCTCCGGGCGCACGACCCCCTCAACAACACCCTGCTGCCCGCCTCGTCGCCGCGCGGCACCGGAGGGCCGCTGGGCGTGCGTCCCGTCGACGGCAGCGGGGACGATTTCACCCCGTCCGCGTACTGGAAGGCCGAGATGGCCGGCAGCACCCTGGACTTCAGCACGAATCAGATCAACGACCTGCAGGCCGTCGGATTCACCATCAAGGGCAAGATCGGCCAGGTGGTCGACACGCAGGTGCCCTTCCCGCGGAACTTCCAGGGCGGGCTGATGCGGGTGAAGCTGCCCGCCGGTGTCAGCCTGGTGCCGGTCAAGCCGGGGGGCCACCCGAGCGAGGACTCCTACTGCGGATACGCCTCGCAGGGGAACGGCCTGGTGCACTGCTTCGGAACCCTCGACCGCAACACCTACCTGCGGGCCCGCATCGACAAGCGCGTCCCGGGCGCCCAGGGCAGCATCTCCGCCGACTCGGACCCGGCGATCGACCCCGATCAGGAGAACAACACCGCGCCGGTGAAGGTGGAGTACGTCGGCTGAAGCCACCTGTGTACACCTCCTGAACGGCATGGTCCGGAACGGCAGACGTGCAGTAGGCAGTCCCCATGACTGATCTTTGCCCGACTGGGCCGGAAGCGGGGGGCCAGGCGTTCTACCGGAACCTCGGTGACGGCCGCTACGAAAGCAGCTCGGCCACCGCAGGGCCGTGGAGCGCCAAGGCCCAGCACGCCGGCCCGCCCTCGGCCCTGCTGGGCCGGGCGATGGAGGAGCACGGGGCCGGTGACGGATTCCGTGTCGCGCGCGTCACCGTCGAACTGCCCCGCCCCGTACCCGTCGCGGAACTGCACGTCCAGGTGCGTACCGTCCGCTCCGGCGGACGTACGCACCTGGTCGAGGGCGAACTGACCGCGAACGGCGACACGGTGATGCTGGCCCGCACATGGCACATCGCCGCCGCCCCGGCCGACACCCCAACCCTGCGCCCCGCGGCCGGACCACCACCCCTCCCCGGCCCGCAGACGCCGCACACCATGGCCGGAGCACAGCCGTACGGCTACATCGCCGCCATGGAATGGCGCTTCGAGCCCGGAAAGGGCTTCGACACCCCCGGCCCGGGAACGGTCTGGGCACGCCAGCGCATCCCCCTGGTGGCGGGGGAACCGGACACACCACTCACCCGCGCGCTCACCCTGGCCGACAGCAACTGGGCGGTCGCCTTCCAACTCGACCACGTCCGCCAGTTCGTCATCAACACCGACATCACCCTGGCGCTGCACCGGGAGCCGGTCGGCGAATGGTTCTGCCTCCGGTCGGAGACGGCCGCCAGCCCTGGTGGGTCGGGGGTCGCGGCCGGTCAGCTCTTCGACGGGTTGGGGGACTGCGGGCGCATCTTGCAGACGCTGCTGGTGGCCGGGCGCTGACGGCGTTCCATGATCGGATGAGCTGAAAACATATCAGGGCGCCTGTACGCGGCGAATATGGACAACTTTGGAAAGTCTGATTTGACTCCTTTTAAGAGAACATTAAGACTTCCCTGACGTTCGCCGTGTACACATCCAGGTCGCCCTTACGGGGGGCTAGAGGGGTTCCTGATCACAAAAATGCATAAGAGCGACACGAGCTACACGCGTACCGGTTCGACCCGCGCCCGGCGCCTCGTCACGCACGGCATCGTCACCGCCACGGCTCTGGCCGCCGTCACCGGTATCGCAGCTCCGGCCGGCGCCTTCGCGGCTCCGTCGGCAGCGGCCAGCGCGGTGGATGTCATCCGTACCAGCGAGAAGGACCGGGTCAATGCGGGGCTGAAGATCGAGTACGAGGTGACTGCGGAGCAGCTCGGAGTGAGCGACCGCGACTTCATCATTGTCCTGTGGGACAAGGCCAGGGCCGCCGGTGGGAAGTGGGAGGCGGTACGCCAGGCAGCTGCGGACGCCATAGCCAGCACCTCACCCGACGATCACGTCCGCTTCATCACCACCGGCATCGGCGAGGCCCGCGAGCTCGACTGGAAGCGGGCGCAGGAGCAGGATGCTGCCGATCGCGTGGCCCGAATGATGAAGTCCCAGGCCCTGATCGCGGTGGGCATTCCGAACAGCCCGGACCTGCTGGTGCTCAGCGACGAGAACTTCATCCGCGCGATCATGCAGCATGATGCCGCTACGCCGGAGGTCAAGAAGGCCGCCTCTCGCGCTCTGGGAGACAAGGACCCGGCCGTCTGGCGCGCTTTCATCGCCAGCGGTGCTCGTGAGGCGCACGACCTCGACATGGAGAACGAGCGCAAAGAACTGGAGCGCAAGGACCGCGAGGCGGCCCAGCGCCAGGAGAAGCGGGATGCACGCAGGAGTGCCGCCTCCCTGTTCGATCGTGATCTCACCGAGGCCATGATGAACATGGGCGACGACGACTTCATCCGCATGCTGATCAACTCGCTGTCGGACGAGGCCAAGAGCTCCGTGAAATTCGAGTTGTACGACGCGGCTCAGAAGGCTCTGAACAGCTCCGATCCGGCGGCCTGGAAGACGTTCATCCACTCCGGCGCCAAGCAGGCTGACCGGCGCGATTTCGATAAGCGCGAAAAGAAGAAGGCCGACGAGGACGCCAAGAAGGTTGGCATCATCAAGGCCGCGGCGGAGCAGACCGGCGTGCGCCCCAACCTGGTCGCCGCGGCGGATAAGGCGCTCAAGGGCAGCCCGGCGGACGTCCGCGCGTTCATCGACAGTGGCCAGGACCGAGCCCTGCGTCAGTCCATCCAGCCTGTCAGCTCGAAGCTGAGCGGCTGGTACATCCGTCAGTCCAGCGTCGACGACGGTGACAGCTTCATCACTCCGGTCAGCACCAAGAGCAAGGAGGCCGACCGCGAGGACGCCACCTGGATAGTCAAGGACGCGCTGGCCAGTGCACCGGGTTGCTACTCCTTCGAGTCCGTTCGCAAGCCGGGCTCCTTCCTGTCGCTGAAGGACTCCCGGGTACGTATCGTTGCGAACGACGACACCCCGAAGTCCCGCAAGGACGCGACGTGGTGTGCGCGCAAGGGCCTAGCCGAGGGCGGCACCTCCTTCGAGTCCCTGTCCAACGAGGGCCACTGGCTGCGGCAGTACAAGGGTGACCTCTACGCGGCCGTCCAGAAGGGCAAGCGTGGCTTCGAGACGGGCAAGGACTTCGAGCAGGACGCCACCTGGAAGATGTCCACCCCGCTCGCCGACTGACCTCGGCCCACCAGAACCATCCGGCGTCACCGACGCCGTCATTTTGCACAGAAGAACGGAACACACGATGTCTCGGCCCATCCGAGCCGCACTGGCCACCGCCGCAGGTCTCACCGCGCTCGTCAGCGGCGCGACCACCGCTCACGCCGCCCCGGCCACTTCTGCCGCTTCCGCGCCTGCCGCGGTGAAGCTCCAGGTCGCACACAGCGGCAAGTGCCTCACCATCGCAGGCGGCAGCTTCCGCAACGGCGCAAACGCTGAACAGTCGACCTGCGTCGACGGTCTCGACAACCAGGCCTTCGAGCTCACCCCCGCCGGTGACGGAACCTTCGAGGTACGGGCGAAGCACAGCGGCAAGTGCCTCGAAGTGCGCGGCGCCGGGACCGCCGCGGGCGCCAACGTCTGGCAGTGGTGGTGCGGCGAGGGCGACCACCAGCGCTGGCGGTTCCGCCTGGTCGAGGTCTCCAAGGAACTGTTCGAGCTGCGTCCCGAGCACGTGCAGAACCAGTGCCTGGACGTCTACGACAGTCAGACGGCGGACGGCACCAACATCACGCAGTGGTACTGCAACGGCGGCGACAACCAGCGCTGGCGCATCCTGCCGGTGACCGACTGAGCTGTCGCCTGCCGACCGCCTACCCCTTGAAGTCAACTCAGTGAGAAGAGAGAACCACACCATGGCACGGATCACCCGAGCCGCGCTGGCCACGGTCGGCATGGTCGCCGCGCTGGTCGGCGGCACGACGACTGCCCACGCGGCGGGTGCCGCTCCCGCCCCGGTCGCGGAGACCGTCCAGTTCCAGCTCGCCGCCACCGGCAAGTGCCTGGACGCCTCGCCTTACACGGCGGGGGACCAGATGAAGGTGCAGCAGCTCTCCTGCAACGGTGCGGAAGCCCAGAAGTGGCGCGTCGTGCCCGCCGAGGAGTCCACCTTCGAGCTGCGCAACATGGTCAGCGGACGCTGCCTGGAGGTGCGCCGGTCGCAGCTCCAGTCCGGCGCCGAGGTCTGGCAGTGGCCCTGCAACGGAGGCAAGCAGCAGCGCTGGACGTTCGGTCTCCTGGACCCGATCAACAAGCTCTACGAGATCCGTCCCACGCACACCGGTGACCAGTGCCTGGACATCGGTCACGCCCAGGACACTGAAGGTGCCGCGGTCTGGCAGTGGAAGTGCAACCAGGGCGCCGCCCAGCAGTGGCTCATCCAGCCGGTCAATTGACCGGCTGAGCCGTGCTGTCGGCACGGCGGACACCTGCCGTGAGAGACAGTGCCGTACCGATCCAGCGGCGACGGCACTGTCCTCACGTTCGCATCTCTTTCACGAATTTCACGTAACCGGTTGCAGCCATGCCGTGCTGCCTGCCGGTTTTCTTCTCCAAGGGGACTTGAGTGAGACGTCAGTGGTGGATCGCCCAGGCGTTGACGTGCAGCGTGCTGGCCGGCGCGAGCGCCGTCGCGGGAACGGCGCCGGCGTGGGCCGAAGCTCAGGGGGGCGTTGCGGCAGCCCGGAGCCAGACTTTCGCTCAGGAGTCCGACGCGACCGCGCTCATGATCGCCGAGGCGGCCGAGAACGCGCGGAAGGAAGTGCATCACTATGCGCTGACGCATCCGTTCGCGGAAGTCCGCGTATCGGCCTGGAACGCTCTGCGGAGCGAGGATCCGGAGGCGATCGAGAAGTGGCTGGCGCCCGACGGCGGTTACGACTTCGCCAGTAACCGGGGACGTACCCTCCGGTCCCGGAACAAGGCGTTCATCGAGCGGGTCGTCCGTACGCACCCCAAGAGCTACTCCCCCGAGGTGCGGGCGGCTGCCGAGAAGGCACTGAAGGGCACCCCGGACCAGCAGGCTGCATTCGTTCGCACGGGATACGCCGAGGCCCAGAAGCGTGACCGCGCCAAGCGTGACGCCGACACCCAGCACAAGCAGGAGGTTGCTGCCGCGGAGCGCGAGTTCGTGCGCGATATCGCCGAGAACGACCCGGGCCAGAACGTACGGACGGCGGCGCAGTGGGCACTGCGGCCCGGTGCCACGGATGACGACATCGCGGAGTTCTACGGCTACGGCTGGGCGTCCGGCGCCACGCTGGACCTGGAAGGCCTTCGGTCGCGGATCGCGGAGGCCGAAACGCGCCGCCACTACACGCTGACCCGGCTGATCCGGGTAGCCGTGGCGACCGAGGAATCCGTCAAGGGCAGCGCCGACGCGGCGAAGGCCCGAGCGGAAGCCGAACAGGCCTGGCGGGCCGTGTCCGAGCACGCCGACGCCGCCCACAGGGCATGGCTGGCCGAGCAGGCCGCCGCCGAGACGCAGGTGAAGAACTGGCGGGCCATCGCCGAGCGGGCCAAGAACTCCGCCGCGGACGCTTGGAAGAACATCGCCGAGCCGGCCGAGAGCAACCGCGCGGCATGGGACAAGGAACTGGCCGATGCCGCCGAATCGACTGCTTTCTGGCAGAACATGTTCGACCGGGCCAAGGAAGGCGAGATCCGGGTCAAGGGCTGACCTTCCTCTCTCTTCTCTACTGCCTTTTCCAACTTTCCCGCACCTGCCCTGCCCGGACGCCGTGCGTATCCGGGCAGGGCAGGGGTTATTTCTGTACCCACTGACTGAGGGGGGTTCTTCCCTTGATAGGTAGATTCCGGCCCAGAGCCGGACGATCACGCACCGCGGTGACCGGGACCATGTCCAAGGCGGTTTCCGCGGTGGTTGCCATGGCGGTGCTGGGCACGACGGCGACCGAAGCCGTCGCCGCCGTGCCCGCCACACCCGCCCGGGCATCGTCGTTCGCTCAGGCGATGGCGACGCTCGACGCGGCCACCGCGTCGCTGCCGAAGCCCGGGGCCACGACGAAGGAGCCAACCGAATCCCGGCTCGCACGGCTCAGCGCGGAGCGCGACCGCCAACTGGTCCAGGACATCGCGGACTGGGACCCGGACGAGGAAGTCAAGGAAGCCGCCAAGAAGGCCCTGGAGAGCGACGACCCGAACGCCATCCGGGAATTCCTGGAGCACGGCGAGGACGAGGCCCGCAAGCGCGCCAAGGAAAACAAGACCGACCACGACGCCGAGAACCGCAAGAAGATCGAGGCGATGCGCGGCACCGGCGGGCCGCACTTCAACGCCGAGGTCGAACGTGTCCTGGGCCCCAAAGCCACGGCACAGGACCGCGAGGCCTTCCTGGAATACGGCGCGCAGATCGCACGGGACCAGGACGAGAAGGACGAGAAGACCGCCAAGGAGCGCGCGGCCGAACTCCGCAGGCGAGTGGAAATGCTCGCCACGGTCGGCGGCACCCATGTGCAGGCGGCCGCCAAGGCCGCACTCGCCACCGGCACCGACGCGGCCATCACGGAATTCCTGAACAAGGGATACCTGGTCGCCGCACAGCAGGACGCCGATGACCAGGCAGCCCACGAAAAGGCCCTGAAAGAGGAACAGGAAGCCGCCGACAAGCTGGCGGAACTGGCCAAGAAGACCAAGCGCGCGGCTGAGGCCCGTACCAAGCTGATCGGCTTCCACGGCGACGCCGTCAAGGCCCTCAAGAACGCGTCCAACGCCATGTCGTCGGCTGCCAGGGCCGCGCGTGAGGCCGACCGGATGCTCTCGGCCGACCGGGCCGGCCAGCGCCTGTCCTCGTACGACGAGGTCAAGGCCGAGGTGGCCCGTCAGGTGAAGTACGCGACCCAGGCGGCCGAGGACGCCCGGCAAGCGGCCGCCCAGGCCAAGATCCAGGCCGACGTGCTGGCGGAGACCGGGCTCACCCACGGCACCGAGTGGTCCGAGGTCGCCTCCGGCATGGCGGCCGCCGCGGACGCGGCGGTCAAGGCGAGCGAGACCGCCCAGCACGCCGTGGACGCCACGGCCGCCGACGCCGCGGCGCTCAACTCCAAGAATGCGGCCCAGGCGCACGAGCAGCAGGCAAAGCAGTGGCGCGCCAACGCCGAGCAGCACGCCAAGGCGGCGGCCACGATGGCCGCAGCCGCCGAGAAGCAGGCCAAGATCGCGGCGGATGCGGCTGCCCGGGCCAAGACGGCCCGTATCGCGGCGGAGAAGGCCGAAGCGGAGGCGTGGGAGCACGCCAAGAAGACCCGTGCGGCCCGCCTCGAAGCCGAGCGGCAGGCGAAGATCGCCGCTGAGCAGCGTCAGATCGCCGAGCGGGAGCGCGCGCTGGCCGCCCAGGCACGGAAACGCGCCGAGAGCGAGCGCGACGCCGCCGCCGCGGCACGGGCCCGCGCGGAAAACGAGGCCCACACCGCCGCCGCCCTGCGGGCCCAGGCTCAGTCGGCCGCCGCCACCGCCGCCTCGGCGCGCGCGAGCGCCGCCGAGAAGGAGGGCATCGCGGCCAAGGCCGACGAGGCGGCCCGCGGTGACGAGCGCGCGGCTCACGAGGCCCGGGACAAGGCCTACCAGGCCGAGCAGAACCACCGGGCAGCAGAGGCCAAGGCCCGGGCCACCGAGGCGATGGCCGCCTCGGGTCGTGGCACCATTCACGCCGGTGAGGCGAAGGCCGCGGCGGACTCCGCCCGCCAGGACGCCAACACCGCGGGCGCGGCGGCCACCCAGGCACGCAGCGCCGCCGACGGCGCCAGCGGCGCGGCCGTACGCTCCCGTGCCGCCGCCACCGAAGCCGCCGGACACGCCGCCCGGGCCCGCGCCGCAGCGGCCGAGGCCACCGCGCACGCCGCCCGGGCCAATGCCGCCGCGAACGCGGCCGAGGCCGCCGCCGCCAAGGCCGACGCCGCGGCCAACAAGGCCGAGTCCGAGGCCGCCGCCACGCACGCCGCGGCGCAGCGCGCCAACGCCCAGGCCGCCGAGGCCACCGCTCAGGAGGCCCGCGCGGGCATCGCCGCCCACGAGTCCGCCCGCCAGGCGGACCTGGCCATGCGGGAGGCCAAGAACGCCCTCAACGCGGCCAACCGCACCAAGGAGGAAGCCGAGGGCGCGGTCCGCGAGGCCGCGATGGCCCGGCTCCAGGCCACCACAGCAGTACGGGCGACGGCGGCCGCGCGCGGCACGGCGGCCGGCATCGCCGACCCGGCCAACACCGCCATCGAGATGACCGCGCCCTTCGCCGGCTCGGACGTCGACGCGGACTTCGCCGCCGAGGTGGCCAAGGCCGCCCTGGAGACCGGCCAGGAACAGGTCGAATCGGCCGAGGCCAAGGCCGCCGAGGCGCTCAAGGCCGCCAAGGACGCCGAGGACGCGGCCAAGCGGGCCAACGCCCAGGTGGCGCCCGCCTTCAAGGCCGCCGCCGACGCTGCGAACTCCGCAGCGAACGCTGCACGTTCGTCCGCCGACGCCATGAAGTCCGCCGCCCAGGCAGCCGACGACGGTGCCAAGGCCCGGGCCGCGGCAGCCAGCGCCAACAAGGCCGACGCCCAGGCCCAGGCCGACGCCCAGGCCGCTCGCCAGGCCGCCAACCGGGCCTACGCCGACGCCAAGGCGGCCCGCGACGCAGCCACCGCGGCCGAGGCCGAAGCCGCCCGCGCCCGCGGCGCCGCAGCCGAAGCCACCCAGCACGCCAACGCCGCTGCAGCCGCCGCTACCCAGGCCGAGCACGATGCCTCGGTCGCCCAGGGCGCCGCCACGCAGGCCGAAAGCGACGCTGCCGCCGCCGGCAAGCTCGCCGACTCCGCCGAACAGCACGCCAAGTCGGCGGAAGCATTCGCAAAGAAGGCCAACGAGTACGCCCAGGAAGCAAAGCAATCAGCCGAAAAGGCGGAGGCCTACGAGCGGGAACAGGAACGCAAGCGGCGCGAGGCTGCACTGAAGGAAGAGGGCAGCAAGGGCGAACTCGGGCAGCTCACCTCGGCCGAAAAGGAAGCGCTCAAGGCCGACGGCGTACCACCCGAGGAGCTCGAAGCAGCTCTCACACTACTGAGAGAGGGATTTGTCGGCTTCGTCAAGGAGGAAGGCGGTAAAATCCTCGTCGAACTCCTTGGCCTTGACGACATCAAGAAGTGCTTCACCGAAGGAGACATCGAGAGTTGCATCTGGACACTCGTCGGCGCCCTTCCGTGGGGCAAGGCCCTCACCGTCGTCGAGAAGTTCCCGGCAATCTCCAAGTCCGTCTACCGCATCGTCACTGGAATCAGCGGATTCATCGAGAAGTCCGACAAGGCAAAGAAGCTGATCGGCAAGGCCGAGACGATAATTGAAAAGCTCCGCAAAACGGGCTGCTTCAGAGAAGACAAGAAAAACAGCTTCACCCCGGGCACTCTGGTGCTGATGGCCGATGGTGCACGTAAGAAGATCGAGGACGTTCGCGTCGGCCAGCAGGTTCTCGCAACCGACCCGGCAACCGGCCGGACCGAGGCGCGCGCTGTCACTGATGTGATCCTCGGTGAGGGACAGAAGCGTCTGGTGGATGTCGCCATCGATGCCGACGGTTCAGCTGGTAACGCCATCGGAACGATCAAGGCGACTGATGGCCATCGCTTCTGGTCCGCCAACCGCGGCCAATGGGTAGAGGCCAAGGATCTCAAGGCGGGCGACCGACTCCGTACCGTCGACGGTGACCCGCGGGACGTCGTCAGCATCCGCACTTGGACCGAGGTTCGTAAGGTCTACAATCTCTCTGTCGCTGGCATCCACACGTACTACGTACTCGCGGGGGCGACGCCGATCCTCGTGCATAACGAGGATCCCTGCAACGGTGGACTCGGAGGACTGGTTAAGGTAAGCAAGCCAGACGCCGCCGCCGATGCTCTTGCGCAAAAGCTCGGAGGCGAGTCTCGGGTCCGCTTCGCGAATGATCCTGCCGGAAGGGAGTTTGACGCGATAAGCGATAAATATGTAGCGCAATCAAAGCCGGCTGGGTTCCGTATGGGCAGCGCATTCAGAAACCAGGCGAAGGCTACCTTCGAGGCGGCGGTCCAGTCCGGTCGAACTCCATACTTCCACTTCGAAGGGCCGCCGGATCCTACTGTAATCTCCAAGCTGCAAGAGTATTCGCAACGCTACGGCATTAAAGCGGTAATCGATACTGATCCACTGGGATGACGAAATGTATGAGTTTCATGGGTGGTTCGGCATTGCGGAGACGCCGGAAGAGGCCGATGCCGGCTCGCTCTCGGAAGGCGTGGAGGACCTGCGGAGTCGGATTGCCGTGCTTCAGTGGGCAACGGCAGAAGTGCAGCTGAAGTCCTACAACGGGCAGCACTTTCTGATTGCCACTGGGCTGGTCAATCGGCGGAGGGACGAGGCCGCTGAGCTCAATGATCTTTTGGATCACGTGGCCGCCCGTTTCCGCGGGGCTTGGGGGCTTCTGTATGAGCGCTCGGACGACTTTATTGGCCAGCCGGGCTATGGAGCCTTTCGGGTGCGCGTCATGGCGCGAGGTGCTCTCATTGATCGCCTCGATCCTTTCCTGTCGCCCTGCATCCCTACAATTGAAGATTAGTCTCAACTTGCGCGAGGAACTGACGGGTGCCAGCAGCCTTTAAATGTTAGGGTTTTGAAGAGCTGTTAAGAATTGCCTGGCACCGTCAAAGGCCCCACCGGATAAGAAATCCGGTGGGGCCTCTTCTCGGGTTCTGACGGCAATGACAGCAGACAGTTGCTCCGCACAGTGGCAGGCAGCGAAGCGCTCGACGGAGAGGATCCGGTGGGCAGGTGGCCGGGACAGCGGACTACGGCATCACTGCCTCAGAACGGTGAGTGACACTGGTCCCTCGCCGAGTTGTGTGGCAGTTCTCGTGCCGTTCGGCCGGTACCGTGCCCGCTGACCTTCACGCCGCTCACCCCCGATCAGCCAACGAAACCCCGAACCGTCCCTCCCTGTCCGTCCACCACCGGCTCATCTCGAACCCGGCGGCCTTTAGCTCGTCCCGTACTCCTTCCTCCCGGAACTTCGCCGAGATCTCCGTCCTGATCTCCTCGCCCTCCGCGAAGGGCACGGCCAGATCCAGCGCCGGGATCTTCACCGTCAGTTCCTTCCTCGCCCGCAGTCGCATTTCGATCCACTCGTGTTCGGCGTTCCACAGCGCCACATGTTGGAAGTCGGCCGGGTCGAAGTCGGCTTCCAGTTCTCGGTTGATGACGTGGAGGACGTTTTTGTTGAAGTTGGCGGTGATGCCGGTCGGGTCGTCGTAGGCGGCCAGCAGGGTTGCTTCGTCCTTGACGAGGTCGGTGCCGAGGAGTATGGCGTCGCCGGGGGAGAGGAGGTCGTGGGCGGAGCGGAGGAAGGTGGCGCGTTCTTCTGGGAGGAGGTTGCCGATGGTGCCGCCCAGGAAGGCGAGGAGGCGGGGGGCGGGGGTGGCGGGGAGGGCGAAGCCCTGTTGGAAGTCGGCTACCAGGGCGTGGACGGTGAGGGAGGGGTGGAGGGTGAGGAGGGTTTCGGCGGCGGAGGTGAGGGCGGATTCGCTTACGTCGACGGGGACGTAGGTGTGGAGCTCGGGTAGGGCCGCGATGAGGTGGCGGGTTTTGTCGGAGGAGCCTGAGCCGAGTTCGATGAGGGTTCGGGCGCCGGTGGCGGCGGCGATTTCGGGGGAGCGGTTGATGAGGATTTCGCGTTCGGCGCGGGTGGGGTAGTAGTCCGGCAGGGTGGTGATCTCGTCGAAGAGTTCGCTGCCGCGGGCGTCGTAGAACCATTTGGGCGGGAGCTGTTTGGGGGTGCGGGTCAGGCCGTGGGCGACGTCGGCGCGGAGCGCGGCGGTGGTGGCGTCGGCGGGCAGGGTGCGGGTGACGGTGAGTGAACTCACGCGGCGGGCTCCTTGAGCGGGGTGAGGAGGACGTCGGTGGGCGTGGCCGCGAGCAGGGTGTACGCGGGGACCTCGGTCCAGTGGGGGGAGCCGTCGTACGGCTCGGAGGCGACGGTGGTGCTGCGTCCGGGCTCGGCGAGGTAGTAGAGGGAGTCGCCCCAGGCGGTCGCGGCGATGGTGGCGCCGTCGGTGAGGAGCAGGTTCAGCCGGGCGCCGGGCGCGGCGGCGGACACCGCCGTGACGGTGTCGGCCAGTGCCTCGGCGGGGTCCAGGCCGGCGCTGAGCCGGTGGTGCACCAGCGCCCAGAGGAAGGCTGAGTCGCAGCGGGCCGGGAGGGAGAGGAGTCGTTGTGGGGGCAGGTCGGCGGTCAGGTTCGCCAGGGAGCCGGGCCAGCCCGGGACCGCGCCGTTGTGGCTGAAGAGCCAGGGGCCGTCGGCGAACGGCGCGGCGGCCGCCTCGGCGTCCGCGCCGGCGAAGGTGGCGTCGCGGACGGCGGCGAGCAGTGCGGTGGTGCGTACCACCCGCAGCAGGTCCAGGATTCCGGTGTCGGCCCAGATGGGGCCGCCTTTGCGGTACCGGGCGGGTACCGGGTCGCCGGGCGCGTACCAGCCGACGCCGAAGCCGTCCGCGTTGACGGTGCCGTGGATCTGGTGGCGTGGTTGCCACGACTGGCGGTACAGGCCGTGGGAGGGGGCGGTGATCAGGGAGCCCAGGGGGACCTCCGGCCCCAGGTAGGCGATGTGTCGGCACATCAGTACCGCCCCCCGGGAGCGGGAGCGAGGGTGGGGGTGGGGGTGAGAGCGGCTTCGGGGGCGGGGTATGGCGTCGGACTTCCCGGTTCGGTGTTCTGTGACGGACGCCGAGGGCCGGTGCGCTGTGACGGAGCACAGGGGTCGGTGCGCTGCGCCGGATTCCGGTGCCCGGTGCTCTGTGCCGCCGGGCACCCCGGTGCGACCGGGGCCCTCATGCGCCCACCGGATCGGCGTCGCGGGCGGTGCGGAAGCCGGCGAAGATCTGGCGCCGTACGGGCAGGTCCCAGTTGCGGAAGGTGCCCCGGCAGGCCACCGGGTCGACGGCGAACGAACCGCCGCGCAACACTTTGTACGGCCCGCCGAAGAACACCTCCGAGTACTCGCGGTAGGGGAAGGCGGCGAAGCCGGGGTACGGGAGGAAGTCGCTCGACGTCCACTCCCAGACGTCGCCGATGAGCTGGCGTATGCCGAGGGGGGACCCGCCGTCCGGGTAGCTGCCGACGGGGGCGGGGCGCAGGTGTCGCTGGCCCAGGTTGGCGTGGGTGGGGCCGGGGTCCTCGTCGCCCCACGGGTAGCGGCGTGACCGGCCGCCGGCCGGGTCGTGCCGGGCGGCCTTCTCCCACTCCTCCTCCGTGGGCAGCCGCCGGCCCGCCCATCGCGCGTACGCGTCGGCCTCGTACCAGCTCACGTGCAGGACCGGTTCGTCCGGCGGTACCGGTTCGGTGACGCCGAAGCGCCGTCGCAGCCACTGGCCGCCCTCGTGGCGCCAGAACAGCGGGGCGTGCAGGTGGTGTTCGCGGACGTGGTCCCAGCCTTCGGGGGACCACCAGCGCTGTTCGTCGTAGCCGCCGTCCTCGATGAAGTCGAGGTACGCGCCGTTGCTCACCGGTGTGGTGTCGATGAGGAAGGCCGGCAGGAGGCGGCGGTGGGCGGGTCGTTCGTTGTCCAGGGCCCACGGTTCGGTGGAGGTGCCCATCGTGAACGGGCCTGCGGGCACCAGTACTTCGGCGGGCAGGGGGCCGTCGGTGGTCCGCGGCGGCTCGGGGGCCGTCAGCGCGGCCGGGCCGTGCCGCAGTTGGTGGGTGATGAGCATGGTCTCGTCGTGCTGCTGCTCGTGCTGCGCGATCATGCCGAAGGCGAAGCCGGAGTCGAGCAGCGGTTCGCCGCGCAGCGGGCTGTGCTCCAGCACGTCCAGGACCCGGCTGCGTACGTCCGCCACGTAGCCGTGTGCCTCGGCGGGCGGCAGCAGGGGCAGGGACGGGCGTTCGGCCCGCGGGTGCTCGAAGGCGTCGTACACGGAATCGATGTCCGGGCGCAGCGCGTCCCGCTTGCCGACCGCGCGCAGCAGCCACTGCTCCTCCTGGTTGCCGATGTGGGCCAGGTCCCAGACCAGGGGCGACATCAGCGGGGAGTGCTGGGCGGTGAGGTCGTGGTCGTCGACGCAGGTGGTCAGCGCGCGGGTGCGGTCACGCGCGGCGAGCAGGGCGCGCGCCGCGCGTTCCCGGAGCGCTTCGGGGTCATGGGACTCGGGGTCGTGGGGCAGGGAGGTCACAGGCTGTCCTTCCCGAGGGTGAGCTGGTCCTCGTACGCGGCGTCCGCCGGGACGGTGGGAGGCGCGGCTGCCGGTTCGGGAGGCCCGGCCGGTTCCGATGGCGCGGTTGCCGACTCCGGCGCCGCGGCGGACGTCCCAGGCGGCCCGGAGGCCGTCCCAGGGGCCCCGGTGGCAGGGGCCGACGATCCGGAGGCAACCGGGCCGGGTGGCTCAGCCTCCGTCGCCGTCACCGGTCCGGGTGGCGCTGCGTCTGTCGCCGTCGCCGGTCCTGGCGGCACCGTGTCTGTCGCCGTCCCCGAACCGGGCGGCGCCGCGTCCGCCGTCGCCCCCGGTCCGGGTAGCACTGCCTCCGCCGCCGCCCCCGGTCCGGGCGGCACCGTACCCGCCACCTGCTCCCCGTACGCTCCCTCCAGCAGATCGTCCGCCGGGCACCGCCCCCGCGCCACGTAGCGTTCGGTGAAGCGGGCGACCGCTTCGCTCACCTCGGCCGGAGCGCCCAGCCGGGGCAGTGCCTCCTGCGCGATGGTGAAGCAGGCCAGCGCGGCGGCCCGCAGTTCGGGGTCGGTCAGTGCGCCCCGGGTGGCGTGCCGCCACAGCGGGTTGCGCGGCGCCGGACGGGAGCCGGCCGTCTCGGCGAGGGGTTTGACCACGCGGTACGCGCTCTCGGCGGCCTCCGGGTCGTCGAACAGCGCGGCCGTGACGGCCAGCGGCACGATCCAGCCGCCGTCCCCCGGCTGCGCGTCGATCATGCGCAGCTCCAGGTGCCCGCGCGGCCGTACGGGCGGGAAGAGCGTGGTGACGTGGTAGTCGAGGTCGTCCGCCGTCGGCGGACGCGGCGCACCCGTGCGGACCCAGTCGCGGAACGTCAGCCCCTCGGGGGCGTCCCACGGGCCGTCGTCGCCGCGGACGCACATCACGGGCGCGTCCAGGACGTAACCGGCCCAGGCGGCGCGCGGGTCGGGGCCGTCGGGTGGGGCGAGGGTGCGGGCCGGGTCCATCTGCGACCACACCACCTGGCGGGTGGAGCGGTAGCCGGTCGGGCACCCCTCGCTGACGGGGGAGTTGGCGAAGGCAGCGAGCAGGACCGCGCCCAGCAGGTGGGCCAGCCGCCAGCGGCGGCCGAGCCCGAGCGGGCCCGGCTCCTCATGGCCGGCGTCCAGGCAGACCTGTACGGACGCGGTGCCGCACATCATGGATCTGCCCGCGTGGCCCCAGCGGTCGAAGTACGCCTCCATGGCGTCGTAGCGGGGTTCGGTGAGCACCCGCCGCGGGGGGTGCCAGGGGTTGTGGCCGTGGCCCGCCATACCGAGGCCCATCTCCCGCATCGCGGGGCGGACCAGGGCCAGGTCGGCCGAGACGGCTTCGATGCACGCGGTGAGGGACGTGGCGGGCAGCGAGCTGAGCTCCAGCTGTCCGCCGGGTTCGAAGGTGAGGGCCGACCGCAGGGGGAGGGCACGCAGTGCGGTGGCCGCTTCGCGGTGTCGTACGGGGTCGACGGGACATCGGGGGTTGCGGGCGTCGTGGACGAGCCACTCGATCTCGACACCCAGGCGGCGGGGTGGTCCGGTCTTGAAGCAGATGCCACGCAGGTGGGCCTCCAGCTCCGCCTCCGTGACCGCCGGCCGTGCGGGCATGGGCTCCAACTCCCTCGGATCGGGACGACGGCTGCCGTCCGACGGCGGAATTGCCGCCCTCCACCTAAGCGGGTGCGGGCGGTGCACTCAAGGGCACATTCTCGTCGCCGGGGTGCCGGTGCGCGAGGGCACCGGCCCGGAGCGGTGCGGGACCGGGGCCGGTGCACCCGCGTCTGCCTGGGATTTTCCGGCGGTGACGGGTGATGCGGAGGGTTCGTTTCTTTGTGCGAATTTGGGGAAAGTGGATGCGGAGGACGCCGAGGCGTGCCGGGGACGGGCTGGAGGTGCGCCGGGCGCCGGGTCAGGCTGCCCAGGCCCGCCGTTCCGGGCCGCGTGGGTCGTCGGTGAGGGTCCACTCGGTGTCGATGCGCATCGTGGTCCGGCGTTCGGTGTCGTACGGGGCCCAGCCGGGGCTGCCGGTCGCGGCGAACCGGACCCAGCTCCCGTGCATCCGGGCGGCGAGGTCGGCGAGGTCCGCGGACGGCGCGTCGGGGCCGAGCAGGCCGCCGGGCCCGCGCAGGCCGGGCAGGTCCGTGCGGTCGAAGACGAAGGGGAGCTCCACGGCGTGGGCGGCGCCCAGCGTTCCGTCCAGGGCCCGGGAGCGCCAGGCGAACTCGTACCCGAAGGTGGCGGCCCCCGGGTGGGCGGCGTGCGCGGAGGCCAGGGTCCAGCTCCCCGCGCCGAACAGCGCGTCGCCCATGACGGCGGACCGCAGCGCCCCGGCGGACGCCGCGGGACGCGTCGTCCGGTACGTCTCGACGAGCCGCGCCGGGTCCGGGTGCGCGCGGGCCGCCGCCGCGTCGACGTCCGCTGCGGTCGAGCTGGTGTACCGGCCCACCGGAGCCAGATAGAGATTTCCCTCCTCGGTGTTGGTCCCGATGAGCAGGTCCACGCCGGAAGCGGCCCCGGCGGCGACCGACGCGGCCGGCTGGGTGTCCAGGACCAGACTGAACGGGCTGAGGCCGAACAGCGGGTCGTGGTGGGTGGCGGTCCGCAGGCAGATGCCGGCGAGCCGGGCAGCGGTCTCGACCAGTCGGGCGTCGTCGAGGTAGGCGAAGGCGTCGGCGTGCGGCTCGACGCCCAGGTCCGCGGCGGCCGCCCGGGTGACCCGGGCGGCCTGCTCGGTGGTGAAGGCCCCCAGGCCGCTGCCGCTCTGGACGATCGCCCGGCGGACGAGGCCGGCGGCCTCCGGGGCGGCGAGCACGCCCCCGACGACGGTGGCCCCGGCGGACTGGCCGAAGAGGGTGACACGGTCGGGGTCACCGCCGAAGGCGGCGATGTTCTCCCGTACCCAGCGCAGCGCGGCGACGACGTCGAGGAGGCCGCGGTTGGCGGGGGCCCCGGGGAGGTCCAGGAAGCCCGCGATGCCGAGCCGGTAGTTCAGCGTGACGAGGACGACGCCGTCGCGGGCGAAGCCGGCGCCGTCGTACAAGGCGGACCGCGTCGATCCGGCGACGAACCCGCCGCCGTGGACGAACACCATGACGGGCAGGCCGCCACTCGCGTCCTGCGGCGTCCGGACGGTGACGGTGAGGTAGTCCTCGCCGCGGCTCCAGCCGGCGCCGAAGTACGGCGTCATGTCCAGGCTGCCCAGGTCGCGCGCGGACTGCGGTGCGTTGGGGCCCGGCGTGGTGGCGTCCCGTACGCCGTCCCAGGGCGCGTGCGGCCGCGGCGGCGCGAACCGGCCGGGGCCCACCGGCGGGGCGGCGTAGGGAATGTCCAGGAAGACGGCACTGCCGTTCTGGCGCAGGCCGCGGACCGCTCCCTGGGCGGTGGTCACGACGGGGGCCGGGTGGTGGTTGTGGCGCACAGGCATGTCTTTCAGGTCGCTTCGGTCGCTGTTCTCCGCAGGTCTCTCCGGACCCGGCAGTTCCTCGGGTTCCTTGGGTTCCTTGGGTTCCTCGGGTTCCTCGGGTTCCTCGGGTTCCTCGGGTTCCTCGGGTTCCTCGGGTTCCTTGGGCACCTCGGATCCCTCCGTGCCCTCCGGGCTCTCAGTCCCGCTCGGTGTACGGCGTGAACGGGGCCCACCCCTTGATGGCGAACGCGCTCCCGTCGCGTACCACCTCCGCGGCGCCGTGCCCGCCCAGGTGCGCGGGGATGACGAGCGCGTGGGTGTCGGCTGCCCGGCCCAGTACCTTGCGCCGGGTGGCGCGGGCGCCCGCGGGGTCCTCGCAGAAGCAGCTGTTGGCGTCCGGTGCGAGGATCTGCGCCGGGCTGTGCAGCAGGTCGCCGACGAACACCGCGCGGTCGGTGCCGGACGCGAGGGTCAGTACGGAGGAGCCGGGGGTGTGCCCGGGGGCCGCGTCCAGACGCAGATTCGTGTCGATACGGTGGCTGTCCTCCCACAGGTGTGTCAGCCCCGCCGCGTGCACCGGAGCCACGCTGTCCTCGAACACGTTCTGATTGCCGCGGCCGAGTACCGGCTGATGGCCGTTGGCCGGATTCCAGAAGTCGAAGTCGTCCTTCGGCATCAGGTACGTGGCATTCGGAAAGGTGGGAACCCAATTCCTGCCGTCCAGGTACGTGTTCCAGCCGACGTGGTCGACATGCAGGTGCGTGTTGATGACGACGTCGACGTCCTCGGGTGCGACACCGGCCCGGGCCAGAGCGGCCAGGAAGCCGGTGTCCAGCCGGCTCCAGACCGGGGAGTACGGGCGTTCCTTGTGGTTGCCCACGCCGGTGTCGACCAGGATCGTCTTCCCTTCGCTGCGCAACAGCCAGGTCTGGATCGCGGAGTTGACGATACGGGTGTCGGGGTCCAGGAAATCCGGGGACACCCAGGAGGAGTTCTTCTCCCACACCTCCTCCGGGACGTCGGGGAAGAACGTGTCCGGCGTCATGTCGACCGGGCCGAAGTATTCCCGGACGCGGGTGACGGCGACGTTTCCGAGTTCGATGGTTTCCGGGCGTGGGTCGATGTGTGTGTCGATGCGTGTGTCGTGGATTGTTTCCGTGCGTGTTTTCATGCGGTGCCTTCGCGAATCCGTGGGTTTTCCCGGAACCGTACGAGCGGACCCGCCGCGTGAGGTATCCGTCAGGTGACTGCACCCACATCCGCACCCACATCCGCACCCGCACCCGCACTCGCACCCGCTCACGGGCGCCGGTCGCGCCGCTTGTAGCCTGGGTGCGACGAGGCACGACGGCTCCATCCGGGAGCCCGCACTCCTGGAGACGGCGTGGACGAGCATCGAGCGGCCGCCGGCACGGTCGCAGGGTCGGCGCCGATTCCGGAGGACCGCATCGTCGGCCGGGAGGCGGAACTCGCCCGCCTCTTCCGTACGGTGGACTCCCGGGCAGGGCATTCCTGGGCGGCGGATCCCGGTACGGCCGATTTCCGTACGGCGGATTCCCGTACGGCGGACCCGGCCGCCGCGGCCGGTCCCGTACTGGTCCTCACCGGCGACGCGGGCATCGGCAAGAGCGCGCTGCTGGACTCCGCGGCACGCCGCGCGGCGGCCCGGGGCGCCCGCGTCCTGCGCGCCTGCGGGAGCGAGTCGGAGGCGGATCTCGCCTTCTCGGCGCTGCACCAACTGCTGTGGCCGGTACGGGCCGAGGCGGACGCGCTGCCGCCGAGGCAGCGCGCGGCGCTGCACGACGCCTTCGGTACCGGGCAGGACGCCGCGTCCCCCGACCCCCTGCTGACCGGGCTCGCCGTCCTGGGCCTGCTGTCGGCGCTGGGCGAGCGGGGCCCCGTACTCGCCGTACTGGACGATGCCCAGTGGTGCGACCGCGCCTCCCTGGACGCCTTGGCGTTCGCCGCGCGACGGCTGGCGGACGAACCGGTCACGGTGCTGGTCGGCGCCCGCACCGGCGACTGCCTGCCGGGCTTCGACCGCCACGTGCCCGTGCTCACCCTCGGCCCGCTCGACGACGTGGCGGCGCACCGCCTGCTGGACCTTCAGCCGCAGCGTCCCACCGGACGGACCAGGACCCGCATCCTCGACCAGGCCGCCGGCAACCCCCTGGCACTGGCCGAACTGGCGCGGGCCGCCGCCGTCATGGAGACCGGAGCCGCCGGGGAACCGCCGTCCGCCGGTCCGCTCCCGCTCACCGACCGCCTGGAACGGCTCTTCGCCGCCCGCCTGCACGGCCTCCCGGCCCGTACGACGCGGGCGCTGCTGCTCCTGGCCGCCATGGACACCGCCGACCACGCCGCCGTACCGGCCGGGCTGCCGCACGCCGAGGACGACGCCTGGCTGCCCGCCGAGCAGGCCGGGCTCATCCGCCGTACCGGCCGGGACACCCGCTTCCGCCATCCGCTGGTCCGGTCCGCCGTCTACCATGCCGCGCCCTTCGACGCGCGGCGCGACGCCCACCGCACGCTCGCCGGGATGCTGCCGGACGCACCGGACCGGCGCGCCTGGCACCTCGCCGCCTCCTCCGGACGCCCGGACGCGGCCGTGTCGGCCGAGCTGGAGCGGACCGCGGACCGGGCCCGCCGCCGGGGCGGCCACGCGGCAGCGGCCAAAGCGTTGCAGCGTGCCGCGGAGCTGGCCCCGCGGCGCGCGGACAGCGCTCGGCTGCTGGTCGAAGCCGCCGGCGCGGCCGTGTTCACCGGGGATCTCGCCTGGGTCGAGGAACTGGCCGCCGCGGCACGCGCCCGTACCGACGATCCGGCGCTGCTGGCCTCCGTCGCGGCACACGCCGGCCGGCTGGCGACGCTGACCGTACGCCACAGCGTGGTCTTCTCCCGCCTGGCCGGCGCCGCCGAGGAACTGGCGGCCGGGCAGCCCGCCGTGGCGCTGGACCTCCTGGCCGGGGCCGCCGTGGTCCGCTTCTACTCGGGGGAGGAGTGCCGGCGGCGCCGTATCGAGGACATACTGCGGCGCATTCCCGAGCAGGCGTCACAAGACTGGCTGCGTGCCTGGGTGCAGGCCGTGTCGGACCCTGACGGCGGGCGGCCGCAGCTTCTCCGTTCCCTCTCGGCGTCGATGGCCGAGGCGGAACACCGGCCCGGTCGGCTCACCGCTCTCGCGGTCATGGCCTGGCTCCTGGACGAGACCCCGCAGGCAGCGCGCGCCTTCGACGCGGCCTTCGACCGCTGGGAGTCGCGCGGCCCGCTGCCTGCGGGCCTGGGTGGCGCCGCCGCCTGGACCTACGTGGAACTGGGCAGGTGGGGGCGGGCCCGCGAGGCCTGCGCACGCATGACGGCGGTCGGCGCCATGGCGGGCCTCGACCACGCCGTGGCGTGCGCGGCAGCGGTGGACGCCGTCGTACTGGCCCACCAGGGCGACGCGGCAGCAGCCCGCGCCCGCGCCGACGACGCGCTCGCCCTGATCGACCCGTTGGAGAGCCGCTCCGTCACCGTCTACGCCCGTCGCGCACTCGGCGCCGCAGCAGCCGCGGAAGGGGCGTACGACACCGCGTACGACCACCTCCGCGCGGCCTTCACGGCGGACGGCGCGCCGCTCCACTACCACGCGTCCTGCCCAGCCCTCGCGGACCTGGCCGCAGCGGGTGTGCGCAGCGGCCGGCGCCCGGAGGCCACCGTGGTCGTCGAGCGCTGTGCGCGCACACTCGGGGAGCACGCCTCATCCCGGCTGCGCGCGCTGCTCAGCCGGGCCCGTGCTCTGCTGGCGGCGCCCGAGGACGCCGAGCCGCACTTCCGGGCGGCCCTGGCGGATCCGGTGCTCGCCCACTGGCCTTTCGAGCGTGCCCAGGCCCTGTTGGACTTCGCCGAATGGCTGCGGCGCCGACGGCGTATCGCCGAGGCGCGGCCGCTGCTCGTCGAGGCACTGGAGACGTTCCGGCGCCTGGGAGCACGTCCGTGGATCGACCGCGCCCGGACCGAATCGCGTGCCGCCGGGCTCGATGTCACGGCACCGGCCCCTGACGCGCTCGCCGAACTGTCCCCGCAACAACAACAGATCGTCGGACTGGCGGCCCGCGGACTGACCAACCGTGAAATCGGCGAAAAGCTCTTCCTCTCCCCGCGCACGGTCGGCTCGCACCTCTACCGCAGCTTCCCCAAGCTGGGCATCACCGCACGTTCCCAGTTGCGCGACCTTGTCGAGGGGGCGCGCACGGGGCCGGCTGACGTCGGCGGCCGGTGAGCGTGCCGCGGTCAGCCGGTCAGCCGGTCAGCCGGTCAGCCGGTCAGCCGTTCAGCCCGGCGGTCGGTCCTCCGGTCGGCCAGTCCGCCGGTCCGCCCGAGCGCGCGGCACCGGCACGCTGATCGCGGCTCACGTACGCTGCTTCCGGCCGCCGCGAGCAGGGGTTCCGGCGGCCTCGCGGGCACCGCCGTACGCATGGGCGGTGGCCGGGCGCCGCACGGGACGAGGGGACGCGATGACGAGTACGAAGAGCGGCGGCCGCGGCAAGGCCGCGAGGCCCCTGGCGGTCTTCGACCTGGACGGCACGCTCGCCGACACCGGGCACCGCCAGCACTTCCTGGAGCGCCGGCCGCGCGACTGGAAGGGCTTCTTCGCCGCGGCCCCGGACGACCCGCCGCTCGCCGCGGGTGTGGAACTGGCCCGGCAGAGCGCCGAGGAGTGCGAGGTCGTCTATCTGACGGGCCGCCCCGAGCGCTGCCGCCGGGACACCCTGGCCTGGCTCGGACAGCACGGGCTGCCCGAGGGGCGGCTGTACATGCGCCCGAACGAGGACCGGCGTCCCGCCCGGTACACCAAGCTGGAACTCCTGCGCCGCCTGGCGGCAGGCCGCGAGGTACGCCGAGTCGTGGACGACGACGAACTGGTCTGCGACGCCTGCGAGCAGGCCGGCTACCCGGTCGTACGGGCCCGCTGGGCCGTGCCCTCCACCGACCTGAAGGACGCGCAGGAACGTGAGGGGCGTACCTGACCTCCGCGCCGCACCCGCCGCCGGTGATGGTGACCGTGCGTGATCTACTGTCGGCCGTACCACCGATCGACGCGACACCGAGGCCATGACCGACCACTGCTGCGACCTCATGCGGAACCAGGCGGATGCCGTCTGCGACCGGCACGACGACCCTTTCGCCTGCCCGGACGCCCTGATCCGCTTCAGTGCCAAGTTCCGCGAGTACGGCCTGATCATCCATGACGGCGGTACGTCGAGCATCACCATCACGTTCTGTCCCTGGTGCGGACGGCGGCTCCCCGAGTCGCAGCGGGACCGGTGGTTCGACGAGCTGGAACGCCGGGGGATCGACCCGTGGGAGGACGAGGTCCCCGCGGAGTTCGAGGACGAACGCTGGCTGGCCTCGCCTCTCCAGGAATAGCGCCACCGCACGGCACGACGCCGCACCGGCCCGCACCACCACCCCTTCACCTCTCACCTCGCACCCCTGCACCTGGCCCGACATGCTTGCGATGGCGGTAACCCCCTGAGAGGGTGAGCCGCGCTGGCTGGTGGTGGTGCGCCCGCGCCCGGCCGAGGTACGGCGGCCGCGCCCGGCGACGGTTCCAACGGCTCGGAAGGGAACGGACGGTGGACGGTACGACCACAGGTGTGGCCCAGGTGGACGGCGTAAGGCTGCACTACACCCGGGCGGGCTCCGGCCCGCTGGTGGTGCTGCTGCACGGCTGGCCGCAGACCTCCCGGTGCTGGTGGCCGGTCCTCGGCGAACTGGCCAGGGACTACACCGTCGTCGCGCCCGACCTGCGCGGTTACGGCCGCAGTGACAAGCCGACGACCGGCTACGACAAGCGGCGGATGGCCGCCGACATGGCGGGTCTCGTCGAGTCGCTGGGGTTCGAGCGGGCCGCCGTCGTCGGGCACGACCGGGGTGCCAGGGTGGCCCACCGCTGGGCCCTGGACCGGCCCGAACAGGTGGCGCGGATCGCGCTGCTGGACATCGTGCCGACGCGGGAGATGGTGCGCCGCACGGACGCCACGGTCGCCGCCGGATACTGGCACTGGTTCTTCCACCTCCAGCCCGACCTGCCGGAGCGGCTGGCCGGTGCGGATGTCCGCGGCTATCTGGAGTACTTCTTCGAGCGGTGGACCCACAACCGGCACGCGCTGACCGACGAGGCCGTGGACGCGTACGTGGCGGCGTTCTCCCGCCCCGGCGCGCTGCGCGCGGGCTTCGACGACTACCGGGCCCTGGAGACGGACACCGCCCTGGACGACGCGGACTTCGCCGAGGGGCGGCTGCTGACCGTCCCGGTCCTGGCCCTGTGGGGAGCGGCCGGCCTGCCCGCGCGGCTGCCGACGCTGGACATCTGGCGGGACCATTGCGCGCAGCCGGAGCTGGTGACCGGCGCGGAGATCGCCGAATGCGGTCACTTCATCGCGGAGGAGGCCCCGGAAGCGCTGCTCGCGCATCTGCGTACCTTCCTGCCGAAGACCGCCTGACGGCCGCGGTCCGCCCGACGTCCCGTCAGGGGCGCGGCGGCGGGCCGCCCGTGGTACGGGCGCCGCGGCTTGCGCCGGCGTGCGTCGCCCGGGCGGCCGGACGTCGGCACAGAAAACGGACGATCCCCCTCCACAACTTGTCACAGGCACGAAGACGCTATTGGATCAGGGGCACCGACTGCGTACTATGCGCCATAGTTGATCAATCAAAGACCGACATGTCTGTTTCCCTATCCGGCCGAATGTGCCGTGACGCTGCTGAGAGGTGGTCAGGCGTGGGACCCGAGCTGACCGTTCCGCCGACCTACTCGCCCATCCCGCCCGCCGTCCACCCCCGGCACGTGGAGATCGAGGCCCGGACGACTGCCTGGGCGAATCGTTTCTCCATAGGGTCGGACGAACTGCGCGGACGGCTGGTCACCCACGGGATCGGCGGCTTCTCGGCCCGCATCCTGCCGGACGGCCGCGAGGAGGTCGTCTCCCTCCTCGCCGACTTCGTCCTGTGGCTCTTCGGCGTCGACGACGGCTACTGCGAGGAGAGCGATCTCGGCCACGATCCGGGCGCGCTCACCGGCGTACTGCACCGGCTGCTGCGCGTCGCGCAGAATCCCGAGGCCCCTGTCCTGCCGGGCGACAGCCTCGCCGAGGGTTTGCGCGACCTGCGGCACCGCGTCGCCCGCCACGGCACGGTGGGCCAGGCCGCGCGCTGGATCGACGCCCTGCGCGAATACTTCTTCTCCGTGGTGTGGGAGGCGTCCTACCGGCGCTCGGGCGCCGTGCCGAGCCTGCCCGACTACACCCTCATGCGGCTGTACGACGGGGCGACCTCGGTCGTCCTGCCCATGCTGGAGATGGGGCACGGCTACGAACTCCAGCCGCACGAGCGCGATCACAGGTCCGTGCGGGCCGCAGCAGAGATGGCCTCCTTCATCATCACCTGGGACAACGACATCTTCTCCCACCACAAGGAGAGCCGGGGGCCGGGCTACTACCTCAACGTGCTGCGCGTCCTCCAGAACGAGTACGGCATATCCCAGGAGGAGGCCCTGACCACGGCGATAGCCCAGCGGGACCGCGTGATGACGCTGTTCATGCGCCTGAGTGCGCACCTACAGCAGCAGGCCAGCCCGCAGTTGCGCCAGTACCTGCACAATCTGGGCACGTTCATCCGCGGGTCCCAGGACTGGGGCATCACCTCCCTGCGCTACACCACCCCGGACGACCCGGCCCGGCTGCCTTCGACGTTGCGCTCCACCCCCACCGACGACAGCCGTGCGCCGCTGGACATCCCGGTCATCTCCTGGTGGTGGGGTCTGGTCCCGGCCACCCCCGCTCAGGCGCGTGGCGCGGCGGACGACGGCGCACGCGCGCACGCGTGGGCGGCGCAGCCCACCGGCTGATCGCGGTCCTGGCGGGGGCGCCCCGCCGTCCGGCCCTCGCCCGGCGGGTCACTCCGCCGGGTCGTCCGGGCGGTCACCGAGCCGGTTACGGCTGGTCAGCGACCGCTGGAGACGGGTGAGCGCGCTGCTCGGCGACCGCTTGCGCAGGGCGGCGCGCGCCGCGTTGGCGCCGGGCGCGCCGTGCACACCACCGCCCGGATGCGCCCCGGCGGACGCCAGGAAGAGGCCCTTGACCGGGGTCTCCGGCCGCCCGGTACCCGGCACCGGGCGGAAGACGAGCTGCTGGTGCATGGCGGTCGTGCCTCCGTTGATGGCCCCTCCGTGCAGATTGGCGTCGAGCGCCTGCAACGTGGGCGGTGCCAGGATGCGGCGGGCCCGGATACGGGAGCGGAAGCCCGGCGCGTACCGCTCCACCTGCTCCTCCAGCCGGTCCGCCATCGCTTCCTGCTCGCCGCGGCTCCAGGAGCCGGTGATCCCGGCGTCCCCGGCGTCCGCACGGACGTCGTGCGGTACGTGGGTGTACGCCCACGCCGACTCGGTCCCGGCCGGTGACCGGGTGGCGTCGGCGGTGGTCATCTGCCCGAAGAGGGCGAACGGCCGGTCGGGGACCCGGCCCGCCGCGAGCTGCGCGGCGAACCGCGTCAGCTCGTCCACCCCCTCGGCCAAGTGCACGGTGCCCGCGCTCGCCGCTTCCCGGCAGGTCCACGGCACCGCGCCGTCCAGCGCCCAGTCGACCTTGAACGTCGCGAAGTCCCACTGGAAGCGGCGCAGGTCCGCCATCAGCCGCGTGGGCAGGTGCCGGCTGTCGACCAGCTCGCCGTAGAGGGACGGTACGGACACGTCGGCCAGTACGGCCCGGCCGGCGGCCACCGATTCGCCGCCCGCGGTGCGTACCGCCACGGCGCGGCCCGCCCGCACGACGACCTCGGTCACACGCTCGCCGCAGCGCAGCACACCGCCGCGCGCCTCCAGCCGCCGTACCAGAGCCTCCGTCAGCGCGCCCGCGCCGCCGACCGGCACGGGAAAGCCGTACGACTGCCCGAGCATGGACATCAGCCAGCCGAAGCCCCCGCTGCCCGCGGCCTCCGGCGCCAGGTCGGCGTGCAGCGCGTTGCCCGCGAGCAGCAGCCGGCCGCCCTCACCGCCGAACTCCTCCTCGCCCAGCCGCCGTACGGGCAGCACCATCGTGCGGGCCAGCCGCAGGCCGCCCGCGCTGCGCAGCCGGGCGGCGAGCCGGGCCGTGGCCCGTACCGGCGGGAACGGCGTGAACAACGCCCCCAGGACGTCCGGCCCCACCCGGTCCCAGATCTCGCAGAGCCGCCGCCAGGCGTCGCCGTCGCCGGCGGCGAAGCGGTCCAGCCCGTCGGCGGTGGCCGGCCGCCGCCGTTCCAGCACCGCGCACCGGCCGTCGGCCAGCGGATGTGCGAGGACGCTGGGCGCGTGGCTCCACCGCAGCCCGTGCTCGTCGAGGCGGAGCGCGTCGAGCACCGGGGAGGCGGCGGCCAGCGGATAGAAGGAGCTGCACAGGTCGCTGACGAAGTCGGGGTGGACGCCGCGGTCGCTGCGGACCGCGCCGCCCGCTTCGGGCTGCGTCTCCAGGACCTCCACGCTCCAGCCCGCGTCGACCAGCAGGTTGGCGGCCACCAGCCCGTTCGGGCCGGCGCCGATCACCACCGCGTCGGGCATCTCAGAACGCCCCGCTCGGCTGCTGCCGGGGCCTGCCGCCCTCCACGACCTTGGCCAGTCTGCCGAGCATGCTGCGGTGCCGGATCTGGAGCAGGGCGTCCAGCACGGCGTTGTGCAGCAGCCCGCCGGGCCCGCGCAGCGGGTGTTCGTCCATGATGATGAGGCTGTGCTCGCCCCAGGGGCGGATCTCGGCGGCGATCCGTGCGCTGCCCAGGGCACCGCTCTCGATCTCCAGCTCCAGTTCCCTGGGCGGCTCGACACGCCGGACGACGGTCCGGCCGCTCAGCGACCACGGACCCACGCGCACGCTGTACGCGATCGAGGACCCCAGCTCCGGCCAGTCGCCCTCGGCCGGTTCCGACCGGTAGGGACCGACCACCCACTCCTGGTACCGGGCGCCGTCGGCGAGCACCGCCCACACCGCGGCAGGCGGACTCTTGATCAGCTGATGTCTTACCGCCATGCGGTCTCCAACGTCAGGGGGAGCCGGTCGCCAGCATAGGCGGGTCCGGCTGTCCCGGCATTCGGGACCACGACCGTGTGCCCGTGACGGGCCGTACGACACCAGCCGGGCGGGTTTCGTGCCGGGCGTCGGCGGCGACCCGGCGTCACGTTGCGGAAGCCCGGTCCCGGGTACCCCCCTCTGACCCGTCACCCCGACCGGTACCGCCCGCAGCCCGTGGAGGCCCGACCATGAGCCACGACCTTCCCCTGCGCGGACGCACCGCCGTGATCACCGGCGCCGCACGCGGCCTGGGCGCGCACATGGCGCGTTCACTCGTACGGCGGGGAGCCGACGTGGCCCTGCTCGGGCTGGAGGAGGACGCGTTGGAGCGGGTCGCGGCCGGCTTGCCGGGTCACGCCGAACACTGGCCGGTGGACGTCACCGACGAGGACGCCATGGACCGCGCCGCCGCCCTCGTGGAGCGCCGCTTCGGCCCGCCCTCCGTCGTCGTCGCCAACGCGGGGGTGGTGGCGGGCGGCCCCTTCCTCGACACCGACCCGGCCGTCTGGCGCCGCGTCGTCGAGGTCAACCTGATCGGCAGCGCGGTGACCGCACGTGCCTTCCTGCCCGCCCTCCTGCGCACCCGTGGCTACTTCCTCCAGGTCGCCTCCCTCGCGGCCATCGGCCCGGCGCCGATGCTGTCCGCCTACTGCGCCTCCAAGTCCGGAGTGGAGACGTTCGCGCAGGTCCTGCGCGCCGAGCTGGCCCATCGTGGGGTGGGGGTCGGTACCGCGTACCTCAGCTGGGCGGACACCGAGATGGTCCGGGCCGCCGACCGCCGGACGGCGATGCGGGAGCTGCGCGCCCACCTGCCGTGGCCCGCGTCGAAGACCTACGACGCCGGTCCGGTGGCCGACCGTATGGTCCGCGGCATCGAACGGCGGGCCGCAGCGGTCTACGCACAGCCGTGGCTGCGGGCGGGCCAGGCGGTGCGCGCCGTCCTGCCGGGGATCGTGGCCGAGGGCTCGCGCCGCGCCTTCCTGCGCCTGGCGGGCCGCGCCGACCTCACGGCGACCGGTCTGCTCGGAGCGGGCGGCCGGGCGGCCGAGGCGTCCGGCGACACGCGCTGCTGACCGTGCGGAGTACGGGGGAGGGCACGGCCGTTCGGCGCAACCGGCGCGGCGGGCCCGCCGCACCCGGGACAAGCTCGGGGCATGGACCAAGCATCGGCTCCCCGGGCGCGGCTCGGGCTCGTCTTCCTGCTGACGGCAGCCGGGGTCGCTGCCGCCCTGACCCCCGGCGCCGCGGCCCAGGACCGTACGGACACCCGGGCGCCCGCCGCCGCGGAGCCCGCCCGTACGGCCTCCGCCTGGCTGCCCTACTGGGGCGACACCAAGGCCGCCTACCGCGACGCCCTCCAGCACGCCGCGCAACTGCACACCGTCAGCCCCTTCTGGTACCGGGCCACCTCCGCCACCACCATCAAGAGCCAGCACGGCGCGGGCGACAAACAGGTCATCGCGGGCCTGCACAAGGCCGGGATCAAGGTGGTGCCGACCGTCAACGAGTCCATGGACGCCACCGCCATGGCCGCGCTGCTGCACGACCGGTCCCGCCGCCACGCGCACATCGCGGCACTGCTGCGGCTGGTGGCCTCCCGCGCGTACGACGGCGTCGACCTCGACTACGAGACGATGGCGACCACCGGCAGCGCCCGGATGCGCGAGCGGGTGCGCACCGGGTACGCGCTGTTCGCCGACGAGCTGTGCGCCCGGCTGCACGCCAGGGGCAAGAGCTGCGTCATCACCGTCATGGCCCGCACCGGCACCTCCGGCAAGGCGTACGACTACGCACGCCTCGGCAAGGCCGCCGACCGCGTCCGGATCATGGGCTACGACCTGCACTGGGCCGGGGGCTCCCCGGGCCCGCTGTCCTCGCTCGCCTGGTACGAGGAGTTCCTGCGGTACGCCACCCGCACCGTGCCGCGGGACAAGCTCGAAGTGGCCTTCCCCGGGTACGGCTGGGACTGGACCCAGGGCGCCAAGGCCCGCGCCAAGCACCTGACCTGGAAGGAGGCGGAGGCGCTGCGCCGCCGCAAGGGTGCCGCCTACCGCTTCGACGCGAAGTCCGGCACGCCCCACTTCACGTACAAGGCGGGCCGGGCCGTGCACCACGTCTGGTACCAGGACGCACGCGGGGTCGCCGCGCACCTGCCGCTGCTGAAGAAGTACGGCGTACGCAACACCGGGCTGTGGGCGCTCGGGTTCGAGGACCCGCGGTTCTGGCAGGCGCTGGGCGGCGAGTAGCCGCAGCACCGCCCCGGACGGACTGCCGGCCCGCACGGTGAACATCAGCAGACTCTGCCCGGAGGCGTCCGGCGTGTGCAGCATCCGGAAGTCCAGCTCCATGGCGCCCACCAGCGGGTGGTGGAAACTCTCCACTCCGAAGCCGCAGTAGTAGACCGCGTGCCGCGAACGGAGCGTGCCGCACTCGGTGCTCTTCATGGACAGCTCACCGATCAGCTCCGCCAGTTGCGGGTCGTCCGGATGCTGCCCGGCCGCCATGCGCAGCGCGGCGACGGCTCGCCGGGTCTCCGCCTCGCGGTCCGGATACAGCTCGCGGGTGTGCGGGTCCAGGAACAGCAGCCGCTGGGTGTCGGGCCGGTCCAGCGGCCGTCCGGGGCTGTCGAAGTCCAGGTGGCCGGGGACCAGTGCGTGTCCCGCGGGGTCCCACGCCGGAGCCTCGAAGCGCCGGCCGAGCACCACGGTCGGCGCCTCGCCGAGCGCGGCGAGCAGTTGGCGCGTGCCGGAGCGCGCCCTGTCGGGCCGTACGGCCGGGCGCCGTAGGAGACCAGGCCGACGTCCTCCAGCTGGAGGCGGGTGCGGCGGGTCCGGAGGAGGTGCCCAACTCGGCGGTGGTGTCCATGACGGCCAGTGTTCGTCCACCGGGCGGCGCGGTGCCTGACCCTGGCGGTACCGGGCTCCGGGCGCTGCCGGTCGGGGACTTCGGCCTTGCCGATACCGGGCTCCGGACACGGCCGGTCGCGGGCCGCGGCGACCTGGGTACCGGGCTTCGGGCGCCGCCGGGCCGTGGACTTCGGCGCCCCGGTGGCCAGGCTGCCCGCGATCGGCTGTTCCCTCCGGGATACCGACCGCTTAGTATGCCGAGGGTCGCGGGCCCGGCAGGTTCCGGCACCCCGCGCTCCCCGCGTACCCGAGGTCTGTGGAGGCACCTGTGAAGGCATGGCGCGTACACGAGAACGGCGAGCCTCGCGAGGTGATGCGGCTGGAAGAAGTGCCGGACCCGCAGCCCGGGCCGGGACAACTGCTGCTGCGGGTGCGAGCGGCCGACGTCAACTTCCCCGACGCGCTGCTGTGCCGCGGCCAGTACCAGGTACGTCCGCCGCTGCCCTTCACGCCGGGCGTGGAGATCTGCGGCGAGGTGCTCGCCGCGGGCGAGGGCGCGTCCGCCGAGGTGGGCGCCCGGGTCCTGGCCCAGCCCCCGCTGCCGGGCGGTGGCTTCGCCGAACTGGCCCTCGCGGACGCGGCGTCGGTGCGTCCCGCGCCCGACGCCCTGGACGACGCGGAGGCGGCCGCACTGCACATCGGCTACCAGACCGGCTGGTTCGGTCTGCACCGCCGGGCCCGCCTCCAGCCCGGCGAGACGCTGCTCGTGCACGCCGCGGCGGGCGGGGTCGGCAGCGCCGCCGTCCAGCTCGGCAAGGCCGCGGGGGCCCGGGTCATCGGGGTGGTGGGCGGCTCCGACAAGGCGGCCGTCGCCCGCGAACTGGGCTGTGACGTGGTGCTGGACCGCCGCACCGACGACCTCGTGGCCGCCGTCAAGGAGGCGACCGGCGGCCGGGGCGCCGACGTGGTCTACGACCCGGTGGGCGGCGACGCGTACGCCAAGTCCGTCAAGTGCGTCGCCTTCGAAGGCCGGATCGTGGTCGTCGGCTTCGCCAGCGGCACCGTACCGGCCCCCGGCCTCAACCACGCCCTGGTGAAGAACTACACGATCCTCGGCCTGCACTGGGGCCTGTACAACACCAAGGACCCGGCCGCGGTCGACGCCTGCCACGAGGAGCTGGCCAAGCTGGCCGCGCAGGGCGTCATCAAGCCGCTGATCGGCGGCCGGGTGCCGCTGTCCGGCGCGGCCGAGGCGGTCCAGCGCGTCTTCGACGGCACCACCACCGGCCGCCTCGTCGTGGTCCCCGGTCTGGAGGACGCGCGATGACCGAGGTGATCACCGAGGCCGGGAGCCCCGACGCCGACGGACTGCGCCGCCGCACCGCCGACCTGCTCGCCGCCCACCCGCCCGCCACCACCGACCCGCTCGACTTCCTGCGCGCCCGCTTCGACGCCGGGCTGGCCTGGGTCCACTTCCCCCGGGGCCTCGGCGGACTCGACGCGCCGCGCGCGCTCCAGGCCGTCGTGGACGCCGAACTGGAGGCGGCCGGCGCGCCGGACAACAACCCCCGCCGTATCGGCATCGGCCTGGGCATGGCTGCCCCCACCATCCTCCGCTTCGGCACGGACGAGCAGCAGAAGCGCTTCCTGCGGCCGCTGTGGACCGGCGAAGAGGTGTGGTGCCAGCTGTTCAGCGAGCCCGGTGCCGGCTCCGACCTGGCCGCGCTCGCCACCCGCGCCGTACGGGACGGCGACCACTGGACGGTGGACGGCCAGAAGGTCTGGACGTCCGGCGCCCACCAGGCCCGCTGGGCGATCCTCATCGCCCGTACGGACCCGGAGCTGCCCAAGCACCGCGGCATCACCTACTTCGTGTGCGACATGACCGACCCCGGCGTCGAGGTGCGGCCGCTGCGGCAGATCACCGGCGAGGCCGAGTTCAACGAGGTCTTCCTGACGGGCGTACGGATTCCCGACGCGCACCGCCTCGGCGCGGTGGGGGAGGGCTGGAAGGTCGCCCAGACCACGCTGATGAACGAACGGGTGGCGATCGGCGGCGCCCGGCTGCCGCGCGAGGGCGGCATGATCGGCGTCGCCGCGCAGGCGTGGCGCGAGCGCCCCGGGGCCCGCACCCACGACCTCCACCAGCGGCTGCTGCGCCACTGGGTGGACGCCGAGGTCGCCCGCCTCACGGGCGAGCGGCTGCGTCAGCAGCTCGCGAAGGGGCAGCCGGGGCCGGAAGGCAGCGGCATGAAGCTGGCGTTCGCCCGGCTGGCCCAGCAGATCAGCGGCTGGGAGGTGGAGTTCCTGGCCGAGGACGGGCTGGCGTACGACGACTGGACGCTGCGCCGCCCCGAGGGCGTGGACTTCACCGGACGCGACGCCGGCTACCGCTACCTGCGCGCCAAGGGCAACTCCATCGAGGGCGGCACCTCCGAGGTGCTGCTGAACATCGTCGCCGAACGCGTCCTGGGGCTGCCGCCCGAGCCGCGCACCGACAAGGACGTCGCCTGGAAGGACCTCCCCCGATGACCGCTCCGAACCAGGCCCAGGCCGCCCCCGCCGCACCGGCCCCCGCGCAGCCCGACGCCGTCCCCGACCTCCTCTACTCGGAGCCCGAGGACGACCTGCGGGCCGCCGTCCGCTCGCTGCTGACCGACCGCGGCGGCCCGGCCGCCGTCCTGGCCGGCCTGGAGAGCGGCCGGACGCACGACACCGGACTGTGGCGCTCACTGGCCGCCGACATGGACACGGCCGGACTGCTGGTCCCGGAGAAGCTCGGCGGGCAGGGCGCGAGCACCCGCGAGGCCGCCGTGGTCCTGGAGGAACTGGGCCGCTCGGTGGCGCCGGTTCCGTACCTGACCAGCGCGGTACTGGCCGTGACGGCGCTGCTCGGCTGCGAGACGGACCGCCCGGAAGTGGCCGGGCCGCTCGCCGCGCTCGCCGAAGGGCGCAGCGTCGGCGTGCTCGCCGTACCTCTGCCGACGGCCCCGGGCGCCCTGCCGGAACCGGCCGTACGGGCCGACGCCGACGGCGCGCTGAGCGGCGAGGTGACCGGCGTCGCGGACGCCGCCGCCGCGGACGTGCTGCTCGTGCCGGCCGACGGCCCGTACGGATACGCGCTGTACGCCGTCGGCACGACGGCCGACGGGGTACGGACCACGCCCGGCACACCGCTCGACCTGACCCGCACCCCGGCCCGGGTCACCCTCGACCGCGCCGCCGGACGGCTGCTGGCCGGGCAGGACACGGCCCGCGCGGCGGTGACCGGGGCCCTGCTCGCGGGCGCGGGGCTGCTCGCCTCCGAACAGCTCGGCATCGCCGAATGGTGCCTGGCCGAAACCGTGCGGCACACCGGCCGACGCACCCAGTTCGGACGCCCGGTCGGCTCGTTCCAGGCGCTCAAGCACCGGATGGCCGCGCTCTGGCTGGAGGTCGCCTCGGCCCGGGCGGCGGCCCGCAACGCCGCCGACGCGCTGGCCACCGGCAGCCCGGACGCGCGGGTGGCGGTCGCGGTCGCGCAGGCGTACTGCGCGCCCGTAGCGGTGCGCGCGGCCGAGGAGTGCATCCAGTTGCACGGCGGCATCGGCATGACCTGGGAGCACCCCGCGCACCTGTTCCTCAAGCGCGCCAAGGCCGACGAGATCGCCCTGGGCACCCCGGGCCGACACCGCGAAGCGCTGGCGGAACTGGTGGAGCTCCCGGCTCCGTAGCGGCTCCCGGGCTCGCGCTCCGGCCGCGGAGCGCCCCGCCCCGGGAGCCGGCGCCCCGGTCACCGGGCGGGCGATCCCCTACCCGATGAGACTCAAGGGCCCGCTGACGTCACTCTCCTTGCCGTCCTGGGTCGTCACCTCGATCGTGTAGGAGGTGCCCGGCGGGACGGTGGGCAGGGTGGCCAGGGCCTCGCCGGCCTTCTTGGTGCCCGCCTTGGGCGCGACCAGTGAGAGCCGGTCGTGTCCGCCGGACGGCGTGCGGGCGCTCAGCCAGACGTCCACCTCCTTCCCGGTGGTGTTCGACCACTGGACGAGGAGGCCGCCCGCCACCTTCGCGCTGGAGCCGGCGGCCGGTGTCGTGACCTTCAGGGCCGGGCCGGCGGCGGACGGGGCGGCGGCCGGTCCGACCGCGAGGGCGGCCGCCGCCGCGGTGGTGGCGGCTCCGACGGCTATGCCCTTGGCCTTCGCCGTACGCATGATGACCTCCGTGTCGTCGGGGGCGGTCGGGCGAAGCTTCCCCGCGCGGTGAGATCATCACCGGTGCCGGGGCGACGGCCACCTCACCGGGGGCCCTTGAGCGGCCGAGGCGTCGCGGCTGTACGACACTGTGTCCACACGGCGGTACCGCGCCCGGTGTCCGCGCGGGCAGCACGACTCCGCCCGTTACGCAACCGTTATGTCTAAAAAGTGCAGTTCGGGTAGCGTCGTACCCATGAAGATCGCAACCCGTCGCCGCACGGCCTCCGGGGCGGCGCTCCGCCGGTGCCCGCAGGCCGGCCCGGCGTCCCTGCTGGCCGCCGTCCTCCTGGCGGTGCTCACCGCCGTGGCACCCGGCGCGCGGGCCGCCGGAGGGCTCGACGAGGCGGCGGACGCCCTGAAGAAGGGCCCGGTGTACGTGGACCCGCGGGCGTCCGGCGAGCTGTCGTCCGCCGACGCGGACGCCCTCGCCAAGAAGATCAAGGACTCCGGGAAGCCGGTCTTCGTGGCGGTGCTGCCCAAGGCCGCCGAGTACCGGCCCGAGACCCTTCTGCGGGACCTGCGGACCAAGACCGGTGTCAGCGGCGTCTACGCCGTCGAACTCGGTGACCGGTTCAACGCCGCCGCCGACCGGCGGGTGATGTCGGTCAATTCCGTACGCAACCTCGTCGGCGCCGTCCAGCGCTCCGGCTACGGCACCACCAAGGAACGCCTGAACAGCTTCGTGGACACCGCGACCCAGCAGGCGTCCGGCCACGAGCCGGCCTCCTGGGGCGGCGACGGCGCCGGTGTCAGCACCGGCGCGCTCGTCGGCCTGGGCGCGCTGGTGGCCGTCGGCGGTGGCGGTGCCTACGCGCTGCACCGCCGCAACAAGAAGCGGCGGGCCGAGGAGGAGCGGGCCGCGCTGGAACAGCTCCGCGTCGTGGTGGACGAGGACATCACCGCCTTCGGCGAGGAGCTGGACCGGCTCGACTTCAACCCCGGCGAGCCCGGTGCCGACGACGCGATGCGTGCCGACTACAGCCACGCGCTGGACGCGTACGAGAACGCCAAGACGGCGATGGCCCGCGCCGAGCGCCCCGGCGACGTCGAGCCGGTCACCAAGGCCCTGGAGGACGGCCGGTTCGCGCTGGCCACCCTGGCCGCGCGGCGCGAGGGCAAGCCGCTGCCCGAACGCCGGGTGCCGTGCTTCTTCGACCCGCGGCACGGGCCGTCCGTCGCGGACGCGGAGTGGGCGCCGAACGGCGCGGCGCCCCGCACGGTCCCGGTCTGCGCCGCCGACCAGGCGCGCCTGGCGGACGGGCAGGAGCCGATGGCCCGCACGGTGCAGACCGAGTACGGGCAGCGTCCTTACTGGGACGCGGGCCCGGCCTACGGCCCCTGGGCGGGCGGCTACTTCGGCGGCGGCATGCTGCCGGGCCTCCTCGTGGGCACCATGCTCGGCAGCGTCATGATGGGCCCGTCCGCCTACGCCTCCGACTTCGGCGGCGGCCAGCAGGGAGCCGAGGGCGGCGACGTCTCCGGCGCGGACTTCAACCCTGACGACTTCTCCGGCGGTTTCGGCGGCGGCGGCGGTGACTTCGGCGGTTTCGGTGGCGGCGACAGCGGCGGTGGCTTCGGCGGCGGCGACTGGTGACACGCGCCGCCCGGCCGGTGACGACCGGGCCTACCGGCTGACCGGTGCCGCCCGGACCCGCTTCGCGCCCAGGAACCGCGCGTAGCAGGCCCGCCGGGCGAAGTCCGCGTACGTCCACACGGCGGGCCGTCCGGCCTCCTTGCAGAGGTGCAGCACCTGGCCGGGCTCCAGGTGCACGCCGACGTGTGCCCCGTACCCGGCGGGCCGTCCCGGTGCCTCCCCGGCGTCGAAGAGCACCAGGTCCAGCGGTCCCGGCGGATCGGCCCGTACGGTCGCCGCGGTGTCCGCCCACAGTTCGGCGGACCGCAGCGGCGGCACCTCACGTCCGAAGTGGCGCAGCACGGCGTAGGCGTAGAGCTGGCAGTTGGCGCCCGCCGTCACGTCGTACGGGTGGCGGCCCGGCGGCGGGGGAGCGCCGGGGTGCCGGGCGCCGTCGTAGGGGACGTCCCGCAGGCCGGCGGGCAGGCGGTGAAGCGGATCGGCGGGCATCCGTCCATGATGACGGGCCCCGCGAGCGGGGGTGGCGGAGCTTCCGTTTCTCTCATGCTGTTTAATTGCCTGCACTTTGCAACAACATACGGTCTTCAGTAGGGAGTGGGCATGAGGTCCCGGTCGATACGCTCAGCGACCGCCGCGGCACTGGCGGGAACGGTGGCGCTCACGGCGGCGGCCTGCTCGACGCCCACCAGCGGCAAGGGCGGCGCGTCCGGTGCCCAGGACTCCGCCGTGGTCGGCATCGCCTACGAACCGGAGTCGCTGAGCCCGCTGCTGGGGTACGGCAAGGACGGCAACTCCAAGATCTTCGACGGGCTGCTCACCCACGACGCGGACATGAAGCTCCGGCCCGCGCTGGCCGCGAAGCTGCCCGAGGTCTCCGACGACGGCAGGACGTACACGTACACCCTGCGCGACGGCGTGACCTTCAGCGACGGCAAGCCCTTCACCGCCGACGACGTGGTCTTCACCTACGAGACCATCCTCGACGCGAAGACCAACAACGCCTCCAAGGCCGAACTGGACGCTCTGGAGAAGGTCGAGAAGAAGGACGCCCGCACCGTCGTCTTCCACCTCAAGTACCCCTACGCGCCGTTCGCCGAGCGCACCGTCCTGCCGATCGCCCCGCAGCACGTCGCGGGCAAGCAGGACATCAACCACGGCTCCTTCACCACCGCGCCGATCGGCACCGGCCCCTACATCCTCACCAAGTGGTCCAAGGGTGAGAAGCTCACCTTCAAGGCCAACCCGCACTACTGGGGCGGCGCCCCCAAGGTGAAGAACTTCACCATGGCGATCATCAAGGACGACGACGTGCGCGCCACCCGGCTGCGCTCCGGCGACCTCGACGGCGCGATCCTGCCGCCCAACCTCGCCGCCACCTTCACGTCCGACAAGGACAAGAAGTCGCTGGCCGCCAAGACGTTCGACTACCGCACCGTCACCCTGCCCACCGCCAACGAGGTCACCGGCGACAAGGCCGTCCGCCGGGCCCTGGACATCGCGGTGGACCGCAAGGCCATGGTCGACGGCATCCTCGACGGCGCCGGCAAGCCCGCCTACGGGCCCGTACCGACCGACAGCCCCTGGTTCGCCAAGGGCACCGAGCGCGCCCACGACCTGAAGAAGGCCGAGCGGATCCTCGACGACGCCGGCTGGCAGAAGGGCGAGAACGGCATCCGCGCCAAGGACGGCCGGCCCGCCTCCTTCAAGCTCTGGTACCTGGCCGGCGACAAGCTCCGCCAGGAGCACGCGCTCGCCTTCGCCTCCGACGCCAAGAAGGCCGGCATCGAGGTGAAGGTCGAGTCCGGCCCCTGGGAAGCGATCATGCCGAACATGAAGACCGACGCGGTCCTCGCGGGCGGCGGCAGCCCCGCCGACCCGGACTTCGACCAGTACCTGCTGCTGCACTCCTCGCTCGCCGGCGACGGCTTCAACAACATGTCGCGCTACGACAACCCCAAGGTCGACAAAGCCCTGGTGGACGCCCGCCGCACCGACGACAAGGCCGCGCGCAAGGCCGGCTACGACGCCGTGCAGCGCGAACTCGTCGACGACCCGGCGTACGTCTTCCTCACCCACATCGACCACCTCTACGTCCTCAAGGACCGGTGGAAGGACCTCACCACCCAGGTCGAGCCGCACGACCACGGCCTGGCCTCCGGCCCGTGGTGGAACGTGGAGGACTGGCAGCCCGCCACGTGAACCGCCTCGCACAACTGCCCTGGGCCCCCATGGCGCGGATGACGGGACGGCGCACCCTGTTCGCCGTACCCGTCCTCCTCGCCGTCACCCTCGGCGTGTTCGCCGTCGCGGCCGCCGCGCCCTTCGACCCGGTCAGGGCGTACGCGGGCACCGCCGGGCTCACCGCCTCCCAGGCGAACCTCGACCAGATCCGGCACAACCTGGGCGTCGACCAGCCGCTGTTGGGCCGCTGGTGGCACTGGCTGACCGGCGCGCTCACCGGCGACCTCGGCGACTCGGCGACGCTGCGCGCACCCGTCTCGCAGGTCATCGGCGAGCGCATCGGCTGGTCGGTGCTGCTGTGCGCCCTGGCGTTCGTGATCGCCATCGTCCTGGGGACGCTGCTGGGTGTCCTGGCGGCCCGGCGGCCCGGTTCGATGCTCGACCGCGCCGTCACCTCCGCCGCGTACACCCTGGAGGCCGCCCCGCCGTTCTGGCTCGGGCTGCTGGCCGTCTGGCTGTTCGCGCTCAAGCTCGGTGTGCTGCCGGCCGGCGGGCTGACCGACACCGGCAGTGAGATCGCCACGGCCGGGCAGGTCGCGCGCCACGTCGTGCTTCCGGCGCTGGTCCTGGCCGTCTCCCAGCTCCCGTGGTTCGTGCTGTACGTACGGCAGGGGGTCGGCGACGCACTGGAGGAGGACCCGGTGCGCGGCGCACGGGCCCGCGGTCTGAGCGAGCGCACCGTCCTGTTCCAGCACGCCCTGCGCTCCGGGCTGCTGCCGGTCCTCACCCTGGTCGGCTCCCGCGTGCCGGAATTGATCACCGGGGCGCTGCTCGTGGAGTCCGTCTTCAGCTGGCCGGGCATCGCCGCCGCCACCGTGGACGCGGCGACGAGCGTGGACTTCCCGCTGCTGGCCGCGCTGACGGTGCTGGCCACGATCGCCGTGCTGATCGGCAACCTGCTCTCCGACCTGATGTACGGACTCGCCGATCCGAGGGTGGGCTTCGATGGCTGAGACGGTGAACGCACCCGGCGAAACGGCCCGCACGGCCGGAACGTCCGCCACCCGCTGGCACCAGCGCTCCGCGCGGCCCGGCGGCCACGGCGGCCGCACCCGTACCCGGACCCTGCGCGTCCGCACCTCCGCCGTCCTGGTGGCGGCCGTCCTCCTGGCCGTGATCGTCGTACCCCTCCTGATCCCCCTGGACCAGCAGGCCGTCGACCTCGCCGCCAAACTCCGGCCACCCTCCCCCGCCCACCCCTTCGGCACCGACGAGGTGGGCCGCGACCTGCTGCTGCGCTGTGTGTACGGGTTGCGCGTCTCGCTGCTCGTCGGTGTGGTCGCGGCGCTCGTCGCCACCGTCATCGGCACCGCGGTCGGCGCGCTGGCCGGAGCGCTCGGCGGCTGGGCGGACCGCGGCGTGATGCGCGTCGTGGACCTGTTCTCCTCCGTGCCGCACCTGCTGCTGGGCATCTTCATCGTGGCGATGTTCCGGCCCGGCGTCTGGCCCGTGATCATCTCGGTGGCGCTGACCCACTGGCTGTCCACCGCCCGGATCGTCCGGGCCGAGGTGCTCTCCCTGCGCTCCCGCCCGTACATCGACGCGGCCGTCTCCGGCGGCGCCTCCCGCCTGCGGGTCGCCGTCCGTCACCTGCTGCCGGGCGTACTGCCGCAAGCCGGGCTCGCCGCCGTCCTGATGGTCCCGCACGCCATCTGGCACGAGTCGGCGCTGTCCTTCCTGGGGCTCGGGCTGCCCGCCCACGAGGCGAGCCTCGGCAACATGGTCAACAGCGCGCGCAGCTCGCTGCTCGCGGGTGACTGGTGGCCGACCCTCTTCCCCGGCCTGTTCATCATCGTCCCCACGCTCGCCGTCGCGGGCCTGGCCGGCGTCTGGCGCGAACGCATCAACCCGCGCCGCCGATCGGAGCTGATGCTGTGACCGAGCCGTCCGAATCCGCGGCCCCTGCCGGTCCGTCCGCGTCCGAGGGCCCTCCCGGCCCGTCCGCGCCCGAGGTCCCTCCCGTGCTGTCCGTACGCGACCTCTCCGTACGCTTCCGGATGCGCGGCGGGCGGCACGTCGCCGCCGTCACCGGCGTGTCCTTCGACCTCGCGCCCGGCCAGTGCCTCGCGCTCGTCGGCGAGAGCGGCTGCGGCAAATCCGTCCTGGCCTCCGCGCTGCTCGGACTCCTCCCGGGCAACGCGCAGACCGCGGGCACCGCGCACCTGGACGGCACGGAACTGCTCACCGCCTCCGAACGCGAGCTGTCCCGCTCCGTACGCGGCCGCCGCATCGGCCTGGTGCCCCAGAGCCCCGCCGCCCACCTCACCCCCGTACGCACCGTACGGGCGCAGTTGGAGGAGACCGTCCGGGAGCTGACCGGCACACCCAAGCACGCGCTGCGGGCCGCCGCCGAGCAGGCCGCGGCGCGGGCCGCCTTCCCCGCCGGCCACCTCGACCGCCACCCGCACGAACTCTCCGGCGGCCTCGCGCAGCGCGCCGCCACCGCCCTCGCCCTGGTCGGCGACGCCCCGCTGCTGCTCGCCGACGAGCCGACGACCGGCCTGGACCGCGACCTGGTGGACCGTACGGTCGACGAACTGCGCCGCCACATCGACACACCCGGTGACACCGCGGGGGCCGGGCGGGCACTCCTCATGATCACCCACGACCTGGCGGCGGCCGAGCGGATCGCCGACCGGGTGGCCGTCATGTACGCGGGACGGATCGTCGAACTCGCCCGGGCGGCGGACTTCTTCGGCACCCCCGGCCCCCGCCACCCGTACGCGCGCGGCCTGCTCGACGCCCTCCCGGACCGTGCCTTCACCCCCATCGCCGGAATGCCGCCGGAACTGGGCGACCTCCCGCCGGGCTGCGCCTTCGCCGCCCGCTGCGACCGGGCCACGGACCGCTGCACGACCGCCGTGCCCGCGCTGACGGACGGCACCGCCTGCCACCACCCGCTGGAGCCGCCCGAGGCCCCCGCACGCCAGGCCGCACACGAGGGGGCAGCCCGTGCTTGAACTCCACTCGATCACCGCGGGCTACGACCGCAGCCGTCCGGTCGTCCGTGACGTGACCCTGCGCATCGCGGACGGCGAGGCCGTCGGCCTGCTCGGCCCCAGCGGCTGCGGCAAGTCGACGCTGGCCCGGGTGGCCGCGCTGCTGCACCGCCCGGACGCCGGCACCGTCGTCCTCGACGGCGTGCCCGTCAGCGGTTACCGCCACCGCGCCACCCCCGCCCAGCGCACCGCGTACGGCGTCGTCTTCCAGCAGCCCCGCCTGTCCGCCGACCCCCGCCTGCGCCTCGCCGACCTGATCACCGAACCCCTGCGCGCCATCGGCCGCCGCACCGAGATCCCCGCCCGCCTCGCCGGACTGGCCCCCGCGGTGGGCCTCTCCGACGACCTGCTGTCCCGCCGCCCCCACGAGGTGAGCGACGGCCAACTGCAACGCGCCTGCCTGGCCCGCGCCCTGATCCTGCGCCCGCGCTGGCTGATCTGCGACGAGATGACCGCGATGCTCGACGCCTCGACGACGGCCGCCCTGGTGGCGGTCGTGGAGGAGTACCGGCGCGACTCGGGGGCCGGGCTGCTGGCGGTCGGGCACGACCGTGTCCTGCTGGAGCGGTGGTGCGACCGGACCGTGGGCTGGGCCGAGCTGGGCTCCTCCGGGACGGGCGGCTGAGCGGGCGCCGGCAGTCCCGCGGGGCTCGCGGTCACACGTCCCAGGTGACCGGGAGGCGCTTCACCCCGTAGATGTCCGCGATCTCCGGGCGCAGCGCGACCTCTTCGGCCGGTACGGCCAGGCGCAGCGAGGGGAAGCGGTTGACCAGCGCGGGGAACGCGACACCCATCTCGACGCGGGCCAGCTGCTGACCCAGGCACTGGTGGATGCCGTGGCCGAAGGCCAGATGCCCGCCGCCCTGCCGCCGGAGGTCGAGCGTGTGCGGATCGGTGAAACGCTCGGGGTCGCGGTTGGCGGTGTTGAGCGACAGGATCACCGGCGAGCCGGCCTCGATGGTGTGGCCGCCGAGCTCGACGTCCTCCAACGGCACCCGCATGAACGTCTTGGCGACGCTGAGATAGCGCAGCAGCTCCTCCACCGCCCGGTCGGCGAGCGCGGGCTCGGCGCGCAGCGCGGCCAGTTGCGCCGGGTTCCGCAACAGCGCGAAGGTGCCCAGTGCCAGCATGTTCGCGGTGGTGTCGAGCCCGGCCGCCAGCAGGACCAAGCTGATCCCGCGCAGCTCCTCGTCGGTCAGGTCGCTGTCGGTGAGTTCGCTGAGCACGTCGTCGGTGGGGTCCGCGCGCCTCGCGGCCACCAGCTCCGCGAGGTAGTTCTGTACCGCGGTGTAGGCCGCTATCAGCTCCTCGTCGGTCGTCTCCCCGCTCATGAACGACTCGACCTGTGCCTGGAAGGAGTCCCGGTCCTCGTACGGCACGCCCAGCAGCTCGCAGATCATGACGGCGGGGACGGGCTTGGCGAACGCGGTCACCAGATCCGTCGGCGGACCGGTCTTCTCCATGGCGTCCAGGCAGTCGGCGGTGACCTGCTCGACGCGCTCGGTGAGCAGCCGCATCCGCCGGACGGTGAACTTGCCCGCCAGGGGCTTGCGGTAGCGCCGGTGCTCCGGGTCGTCCATGAGGACGAACTCGCCGGGCGGCGCCGGAGGGACCTCGATGTCGCCGTAGTCGATGGTCGGGTGGTGGCGCATCAGCTCCTTGCGCGAGCTGAACCGCTGGTCGGCCAGGACCGCGCGGGCCAGGTCGAAGCCGGTGACCAGCCAGCCGGGTGTCCCGCCGGGGAAGGTGTAACGGCTGATCGGGCCGTGCCGGCGGGCTTCGGTCAGCTCTTCCGGCGGGGCGAAGGGGCAGCCCGACCTGGTCGCTGTCGGCAGCGTGGGGACGGTGTGGAGGGACTCGCTCATGACCGCTCTCCTCATGTCGCGATAGTACGCGTTTTTGCGCAGTCCGAAAGCTACGTTGCATTCAGGGTCGAGTCAATCGCATGAAAGGCGTAACTACAGGTCGAGAGCGGAATATTGATGCAATGACGCTGGCCTCGAATGCAACGTAGCGTTGCAATGAGGGCGGGCGAAGGCAATACTGCCGCCATGCCAGGAGGACGACTGACCCAGCAGGACCGCCAGCGCGTCGCGGCCGGACTCGCCGACGGGCTCACCTACGCCGAGATCGCCAGGCGGCTCGGCCGGCCGACCTCGACGATCAGCCGGGAGGTCGGACGCAACGGCGGCCCCGGCGGCTACCGGCCCCAGCAGGCGCACCGGGCGACGGCCCAGAGGGCGCGGCGCGGCACACCGGTACCGCCCCGCGCGCCAGGAGGGCCGGGCGGCGCGGTGGAACAGGAGGTGATCGAGCTGGCGGTCAGGTCGGGACTGCCGAGGATCACGGCGCGCGTACACGTCGACCTGCTGCTGTCCGAGGACGGCAGGCACACCGCGGCCGAGCTGACCCGCAGACTGGGCGTCAGCCCGGCCTCCGTGTCCGTGGCCGTGAACTATCTGGTCCAGCACGGATATGTCCGACGCGAGCGCGATCCGCGGCGGCGCCGCGACGTCTACGTGGTCGACGACGACGCCTGGTACCACTCGGTCGTGCTCAGCGCCCGGCGGACGCTGGAGTCGGCGCGGGCCGCACAGGCGGCGGCGGAGGCGTTCGGGCCCGACAGTCCCGTGGGGGAACGGCTGGCCAGGACGGGAACCTTCCTGGAACGGGTCGTCCTGGACCTGGAGGATTCGGCCGACCGCTGGCGCTCCCTCCTGGCTTGACGCCTGACGTGACCGCCTGACGTGACGCCTGATGTGACGGGGCGTCCGCCGCCGGGCGTTCGAGCCCGGAGTCGGGGGCGCGGGTCAGGGGGCGCCGTACCGGTCCTTGAGGTGCCGGCGTACGGCCTTTCCCGTGCCGGTGCGGGGCAGGTCCGGTGCGACGACGGCGGAACGGGGGATCTTGTAACCGGCCAGGCGGCCGGAGAGGGAGGCGAGGACCTCGTCCGGGTCGAGGACCACGCCCGGCGCCGCCACGAGGACCGCGCGGCCGACCTCGCCCCACTCCGTGTCGGGGACCGCGATCACGGCGCAGTCGGCGACGCCGGGATGGGTCAGGAGCGCGTGCTCGACCTCGGCCGGGTAGATGTTCTCGCCGCCCGAGATGATCATTTCCTTGATGCGGTCCACGACCGTCACCCCGCCGTCGGCGTCCGTACGGGCCGCGTCGCCGGTACGCAGCCAGCCGTCCGTGAAGGCGGCCGCGCTCTCCCGGGGCCGGTTCCAGTAACCGGCCATCACGTTGGGGCCGCGGACCAGCAGTTCGCCCGTCTCGCCGACGGAGGCGTCGACGGCACCGGCGGCACCTTCGGCCCCGGGGCCGGCCGGACCGGTCGAACCGGGGACCACGACGCGGACGTCGGTGAACAGGTGCGGCACGCCCGCCGGCCCCGGCGCGACGCCGGCCGGCCCGTGAGGGGTCAGCAGGACGCCGGGCGCCGCTTCGGTCATGCCGTACCCCTGGCGCAGCACGAGCCCACGCCGCGCGTAGGCGCCGACCAGCGCCTCGGGCACCTGGGCACCGCCGCACACCAGGGTGCGCAGGGACGACAGGTCGGCGTCCGGCCAGCGCGGATGGGCGGCGATCCGGCGGAACATCGTGGGAACGCCGAACAGGGACGTGACGCGGTGCCGTTCGACGGCTTCGAGCGCCGCGCCCGCGTCGAAGGACTCCATCAGCACACAGGTGCCGCCCTTGAGCAGTACCGGCAGGGCCTGCATGCCCAATGCGGCGGCGTGGTAGAGCGGTGCGGCGATCAGGGCCGTCTCGTCGGCCGCCAGGTCTTCGTCGATCAGGACGTTGACGGCGTTCCACGTGAGGTTGGCGTGGGTGAGCACGGCGCCTTTGGGACGGCCGGTGGTGCCGGAGGTATAGAGGATCACGCAGGGGTCGTCCGGCGCCACGGCCTCTTCGACCGGTGCCGCGGGGGCGGCCTCTCCCGCCGCGTCCACCTCGACGACCGGCACGCCCGTGCCTGCCGGTACGCCGGTGCCCGCGGGAGCGCCGGGGGAGTGGCCGGGGCGCAGCAGCACCCGGGCGCCGCAGTCCGTGAGCTGGTGGGCCAGCTCCGGCGGTGCGAGCCGTACGTTGAACGGGACGAACACCGCGCCCAGCAGCCCGGCGGCGAACAGGGACGCCAGGAACTCCGGCCGGTTGGGGCCGAGGAAGCCGACCCGGTCGCCCTTGCGCACACCCTGGCGCCGCAGGGTGCGGGCGATGTGGGTGGCATGGGCGTACAGACCGGCGTAGCTCGTGCGCCGTCCGTCGCCGTGGACCACCGCCGTACGGTGCGGGGTGCGCCGCGCCCGCCGCGCGGCCCAGGCGCCGATGCCTTCGTCGTGCATGTGCTGACCCTCTCCGGTCGCTCGGGAGATCCGCCTGGCGTGTCACCCGTTCGAGGGGCACGCGTAGTGACACGATATTACCGATGGTAATTTATTAGTGGCTCTGTGTACTCGACGTGTGGGGAGGCTGCGGTGACCGCTGGCCCAGGTACGGCGCTTCTGATGGACGCACGGGTCCGCCACAGCCCCGAGGCCGAGCGCATCGACACCCGGGGCGAGCCCCCGGTGTGGCGTACGGAGCTGCCCGACGGCTCCGCCGCCTGGGTCGCGAGCGGGTACGACGCCGCGCGCCGGGTGATGACCGACACCGGCTTCGCCAAACCGGCCGTGCGGGGCGGCGAGCGGTGGACGCGTTATCTGGGCTTCACCGGACCGCAGGTCACCGACAGCATTGTCCGCAGCATGCTCAACAACGACGGTGACCTGCACCGTCAGCTACGGGAACTGGGCGCGTCGGCGTTCACGCCCGAGCGCGTACGGGCCGCCGCCGACCGCGCCGAAGGGATGGCGGACGACCTCCTCGACGAGATCGCCGGGCGCGGCCGCGCCGACCTCGTCCGCGAGTTCGCCCACCCCTTCGGCATCCGGGCGATCACCGGACTGCTGGGGTATCCGGACGACTTCGTCCGGCGCGCCCTGGAGCTGCGGCGCTGGGGCCCGTCACCGCTGTTCGACCCCCCGGGGTCACCGGACCGTCAGCAGTACGCGGCCGACCGCGAAGCCATGAGCGAGCTGATGCACGACCTCGTGGACTTCCGGCGGCGCAGACCCGGGGCCGACGCCGTCAGCGGGATGATCGCGCACGCCGACGCGGCCGGCCTCGACGAGGGCCACCTGACCTCCACCCTCTTCCTGCTGCTCGTCTCCGCCTACGAGCCCGTCGCCGACTTCCTCACGGCGAGCCTGTACACGCTCTGGCACCACCCCGACCTCCTCGCCGAGCCCGCCCGGATCACCGAGGGGCTCGACGAACTGCTGCGCTACACCTCGCCGCTGGCGGCCACCATGCCCCGCTTCGCCGTCCGGCCCACCGAGCTGTACGGCGCGCGGCTGGAGCCGGGCGACCCGGTGATCGTGCACATCGCCGTCGCCAACCGGGACCCGCGGCGCTTCGCCGACCCCAACCGCCTCGACCTGACCCGGGAGCGGGGCCAGGACCTCGTCTTCGCCCACGGCCCCCACTTCTGCCTCGGCAGCGCCCTCGCCGTCGGGCTGTGCCGTACGGCGCTCGGCGCCGTGCTCCGCCGCCTCCCCGGCCTCGCCGCCGCCCAGCCGCTCGACACCCTGCCCTGGCAGCGCGGCTCGACCGGCGGCATCACCCACCTGCACATCACCGCGGGACTGACGGAGCTGCCCGTGACCTTCCAGCCCCGGCACGCGGCGGTCTCCTGATGGCCCACGTCACCGGCCTGTCGGTCCTCACCGCGTACGGCCACGGTCCGGACGCCCTCTGGCAGGGCCTGGTCTCCGGGAAACCGGCCACCTCCCCGGTCACCCGCTTCGACACCACACGCCACCGCGCCCACCACGCCGCCGTGCTCCCCGGCACCCCCGACCTGTACGGGGAACTGGAACGCCTCGTCGGCGAAGCCTGCGACCAGGCCAAACTCTCTCCCGCCGACCGTGCCGCCACGCCACTCGTCCTCGCCCTGCACGCCGGCCCGGACACGGCCGCCCTGGCCGCCGAACTGGCGGGCGCCTGCGGCCTGCGCGAGGTGCTCACCGTCCACACCGCCGCCTGCGCCGCCTCCAACACGGCCGTCGCCGAGGCGGCCCACCTCATCGGCACCACCGCCGAACGGCGGGCCGTCGTCGCCGGGGCCAGCTTCGTCGACGCCAGTATGTTCGCCGCCTTCGACAGCGCCGGCATCCTCGCCTCCGACGGCGTCTGCCGTCCGTTCAGCGCCGGCCGCGCGGGCCCGGTGCTGGGCGACGGCGCCGCCGCCGTGGTCCTCGAAGAACCCACCGGCACCGCACCGCCGTGGGCCACCGTCCGTGGCTGGGGCAACGCCGCCGAGGCCCACCACGTCTGCCGCCCCCACCCCGACGGCCGCGGCCCCGCGTCGGCCGTCACCACCGCACTGCGCCGCGCCGGGATCACCGGCGACCGGATCGGCTACCTCAACGCCCATGCGACCGCCACCCCCGCCTTCGACGCGGGCGAGGCCGCCGCCATCGTGAGCGCGCTCTCCCCGCACGGCGCACGGGTCCCCGTCAGCTCCACCAAGGCCCTGCACGGCCACTGCCTGGAAGCCTCCGGCCTGGTCGAACTGGCGGTCTGCGCCCTCGCCTTCCGGCACGGGGAACTGCCCGTCAACGCCAACCACCTGGGCCCGGACGAGGACTGCCCCCTCGACCTGGTGCTCGCGCCGGGCCGCGCCCCGACGTCCCGCTACGCGCTCAGCCTCAACAGCGGCTTCGGCGGCGTCTGCACGGCCCTCCTCCTGGCGATGCCGTAACCCGACCGGTGCCGCCATGCCCCCGACCACCCCGTGCCGTACGACGACACCTGTGCGGGAAGAGCCCGATGAGGACGCCATGGAACTGATCGTTGAGACCCGGGCCCAGTGGCCGCCGCCGGACGACCCGGCGGCGTGCCTGCCGGAGGTCCCGCGCTTCGACACGTCCGCCTTCGCGCCCCTGCTGGTGGCCGTCGGCGAACGCTGCCTCGCCGACCGGTACGGCACACCCCCGCTGCCCCCGGCGCTCGGCGCGCGCACCGCGCTCGTGCTCGCGGCCACCCGCGGCGACGTGGTCACCCAGACCGCCATCGACGACGCGGTGGCCGGACAGCGGCAGGTGCCCAAACCCCTGCTGTTCCAGAACGTGCCCTCCACGGCGCTCGGCCATCTGAGCGCCGTATGGGGCCTGACCGGCCCGCTCGTCGCCACGCTCGCCATCGGCGACCCGCTGGCCGCGGCCCGCACCACCGCCGCGCGCGTCATCGCCACGGGCGACGCCGACCAGGCCCTGGCCATCGCCGCCGACCCCGGCGACAGCCCGCGGTCGCCCGGCTCGGCATGGGCCCACCTGTTCACCACCGGCCGGACCTGACCGCCCGTACCGGCCGCCCCGCCCTCGTCCGTCACCGTGGCCGCGTCCCCCACCGCGCCACGCCGCCATCCCCCCTCAAGGAAAGCGATGCCCACCACCATGCGGCCCTCCACGGCCGAGCTGCGGTTCCCCTCGGTCCTGACCCCCGAGACACTGGAATCCGCCGCCGGTCCCGTCACCGTCCGGCTCGATGACGCCTCCCGCGCGGCCGTCGCCCGCTGCCACGACTACCTCGGCACCTGCATCGGCGAGGGCCGCGAGATCTACGGCACCACCACCGGCTTCGGCCCCCTCGTCGTCTACGCGGGCCAGGACGAGGGCGCGGACCAGTGCGAGAACGTGCTCACCCACCTCGAAGTCGGCCAGGGCCCCGACCTGGAACCGCCGGTCGCCAGGGCCACCCTGCTCACCCGCCTGTGGAGCCTGGCCAGAGGCCACTCCGGCGTGGCACCCCCCGCCGTGGACGCCCTCGTGGCGATGCTCGGCACGTCCTTCGCGCCGGTGATGCCCGAGTACGGATCGGTCGGCGCCAGCGGTGACCTCGCGCCCCTGGCACACGCCATCCGGTCCCTCCAGGGGCGCGGCGACGCCTACCTCGGCACCACCCGTATGCCCGCCGCCCGCGCCCTCGCCGAAGCCGGGCTGCGCCCCGTGGAACTGACCGGCCGGGACGCGCTCGGCCTGGTCAACGGCACCTCCGTGACCGCGGCCGGCGCCGGCCTGGCGCTGGCCCAACTGCACCGCTCGGTGGCCGCCGGCACCGCGCTGACCGCCCTGCTCGCCGGCGTCCTCGGCTGCCGCCCCGACTTCACGGCCCCCGAGATCTTCGAGGCACTGGGCCACGAGGACACCGCCGAACGCGCCGACGACCTGCGCAAACAACTCGTCGGCCACGAGCCGAGCGGCACCCGCGCCCTCCAGGAGCCCTACACGCTGCGCTGTGCGCCGCACATCCTCGGCGCCGCGGCGACCAGCCTGCGCCACGCCCGTCAGGTCGTCACCGACGACCTCAACGGCATCAGCGACAACCCGCTCTTCTTCCCCGAGCGCGACGTCGTCGCCCACGGCGGCAACTTCTTCGGCCAGCAGGTCGCCTTCGTCGCCGACCTGATGTCCATCACCGCCGCCCAGCTCGCCAACCTCGCCGAACGCCAGCTCGATCTGCTGATCGACCCGCGCCGCAACGGCGGCCTCAACCCGATGCTCGCCGAGAACCCCGGGCGCGACCACGGCGTCCAGGGCATCCAGCTCGCCGCGACGTCCCTGGTGGTCGCGATGCGCCGGGCCGCCACCCCCGCCGCCATGCAGAGCGTCCCCACCAACTGGCACAACCAGGACATCGTCCCGTTCGGCACCCAGGCCGCGTTCACCGCGCTCCGGCAGGCCAGGACGCTGCGCCTGCTGCACGGATCGCTCGCCGTCGCCCTGCGCCAGGCCGTCCAGGTCGGCACCCGGCGCCCCACCGCCGACGCCTGCGTCCGCCTCCTGGACGCCCTGGAGCCGACCGTGGCGCCGGACCGGCCGTGGGCGGTGTCCGTACGCGAGGCCGCCGACGTGCTCGACCGCACGTGCTGACCCGGCGGCGGTACCCGCCGGTGCGGAGGCCGGGACCGCCGCGCCGGGCACCGCGGCCGCCCGCCCGCGCCCTCAGGGCCGCGGCACCACCATCACCTCGGTGCCCCCCGTCCGTACGGCCCGGATCTCCGCCGCCGGCAGCCCGTCGTCCACGATCAGCAGGTCGAAGTCGGTCAGCGGCGCCAGCGCGTACAGGCCGCCCTTGGTGAACTTGGTGTGGTCGGCGACCAGCACCCGCCGCGCCGCGCTCTCCATCATCGCCCGTTTGACCTGCACCGTCTCCGGCGAGGTGTGGTAGCAGCGGCCGTTGGTGACGGCGGTGGTCGACAGGAACAGCACATCGGCGCGGAAGGCCCGTACCGAGTCCGCCGTGTGCGGGCCCATGAACGCGTCGTACGCCGGGAAGTAGGCGCCGCCCAGCGTGATCAGCGAGATACCGGGCTCCTTGGCGAGCGTGGTGACGGCCGGCAGCGAGTTGGTGATGACGGTCAGCGGCGCGTGCCCGGCGAACCGGTGCGCCAGCAGCAGACAGGTGGTGCTGTCGTCGAGCATGACGGTCTGGCCGGGCACGAGCAGGGTCGCCGCGGCCCGCGCCAGGGCCTGCTTGGCCGGTGCCATCACCGCCATCCGGTCGGCCACGCTCCCGTGGAACTGCGCCGACGGCAGGCCGGTCGCCCCGCCGCGCACCTTGCGCAGCCAGCCCTGCGCCTGGAGGGCGTCCAGGTCGCGGTGGGCGGTCATCAGGCTGACGCCGTACTCCTCGGCCAGGTCCGAGGTGCGGACGAAACCGCGGGCGATGACGGTCTCCCGCAGGCGGCGGCGCCGCTCCTCCTGGGCTTCGAGCCGGTCCATGGTGCTCACTTCCTGTGCCGTACGGGAGGGCGGACGGGATGGCCGTACGGGATGCCGTGGCGCGCGGCGTTCACCGTACGCCGTGTGAATTCGCCGCGTTATGTTCGCACGGATTTAACGTGGCGCGCGCGACGGGCACGGCCCGCACCGGCGGCTCCGGCGGGACGCAACACGGCAGGCCACCGGCCTGGTGCGAAGATTTCCGGCCACCATTGACGCTGGTTTCGGCCGGACTGTTGCATCGGCTCCGTCCGCTCCGCAGGCCCCCTGCCGCCGCCTGCCGCCGTAGAAAGGGGAGATTCGATGAAGAACCCTCTCCCGAGCCCTTTCCCGAGCCCTCTCCCGCGCCCGCCGATCGCCCGGGCGGCCGTCCGCCTGGGCATACCGCCGACCCTGGCCTGGGGCTATCTGGGCCTGCTGCTGTTCATGATCGGCGACGGTGTCGAGTCCGGTTATCTCTCGCCGTACCTGATCGACCAGGGGGTCCCGGAGCCCCGGGTGGCGCTGCTGTTCACCGTCTACGGCATCGCGGCGGGCGTCGCCGCCTGGCTCTCCGGTGTGCTGTCCGAACTGTGGGGCCCGCGCCGCGTCATGTGGACCGGCCTCGCCATCTGGGGCGCCTTCCAGGCCGTCTTCCTCGCCGTGGCCGTACCGCTGGGCAGCTATCCCCTGATGATGCTGGGCTACGGCCTGCGCGGCCTGGGCTATCCGCTGTTCGCGTACGGGTTCCTCGTCTGGATCGCCGGGGTCGCGCCGCGGGCGCGGCTCAGCACCGCCATGGGCTGGTTCTGGTTCGCGTTCACCGGCGGCCTGCCCACCCTCGGCTCGCTGGTCGCCAGTGGCCTCATCCCGCACATCGGCGCGTACGCCACCCTGTGGGCCGCCCTCGTACTGGTCGCCGTCGGCGGACTGATCGCGCTGCTGCTGGTCCGCGACGACCGCGGCGGCCCGCGGCCACGCTCCGAGGGTGACGGCCCGCTGGCCACCCTGCTCGGCAGCGTCACGATCCTGTGGCGCAACCCCCGGGTCGGCACCGGCGCGCTCGTACGGACCGTCAACACGGCCTCGCAGTTCGGGTTCTTCGTCATCCTGCCGGTGCACTTCACCCGGACCGTCGGCTTCAGCCTCACCCAGTGGCTGCACCTGCTCAGCGCGATGTTCGCGACCAACATCGTCGCGAATCTGCTGTGCGGGATGATCGGCGACCGGTTCGGCTGGCGCCGGACCATCGCCTGGTGCGGCGGCGCGGGCTGCACCGTCAGCACCCTGCTGCTGTTCTACGTACCGCAGGCGGCGGGCGCCCACTTCGGCCTCGCCCTGGTGGTCGCCGCGTTCTACGGCGCTACGCTGGCAGGGTACGTCCCGATTTCGGCACTGATGCCCTCGCTGGAGCCGCGCCACCAGGGCCAGGCACTGGCGGCGCTCAACCTGGGCGCGGGCGCCAGCACCTTCGTCGGCCCGGCCGTCGTCGCGGTCTTCGCCGGACCGTTCGGCGTCGAAGGGGTGGTCTGGATCTTCGCGGGGATGTACGCGGTCAGTACCGTGCTCACCGTCTTCCTGAAGCTGCCGGACGAGCCGGACACGGCGCCGGCCGGCGCGGCCACCGCCGCCGCGCCCGCCGCGCCGTCCGCCTCCGCACCGGCGTGAGAGGACGCACCTGATGTCCGTACTGACCATCGACGTCGGCACCACGATGATCAAGTCCGTGGTCTTCGACGACCGGGGCCGCGAGATCGCGGTCTCCCGGCTCGCCACCGAAGTGCTCCGCCCGCACCCGGGCCGCGCCGAACAGGACATGGACGCCGTCTGGAACGCCGTCGTCTGCACCGTCCGCAACGCCCTGTCCGAACTCGCCGGCCGCCCCGGCCCGGCCGACCCCGTATGGCTGGTCTCCTTCACCGCCCAGGGTGACGGCGCCTGGCTCGTCGACGACCGCGGCCGCCCCACCGGACCCGCGATCCTGTGGTCCGACGGCCGGGCGGGCGACCTCGTCGGCCAGTGGCAGCGGGACGGCGTCCTGGCGGCCGCGTTCCGCCGCAACGGCTCGCTGACCTGCGCCGGAATGCCCAACGCGATCTTCGCGTGGCTGGCCGGGCACGACCCGGACCGGCTCGCCCGCTCGCACGCCTCGCTCACCGCGGCGGGCTGGCTCTTCCTGCGGCTGACCGGCGTCGTGGCCGTCGACGAGTCGGACGCCTCGGCGCCCTTCCTCGACCACGCCACCGGCGCGTACGACCCGTACCTGATCGGCCTCTTCGGCCTGACCGCGTACGAGCGGCTGCTGCCGAAGGTGCTCGGCGAGCACGAGCGGATCGCCGAGATCACCGCCGAGGCGGCCGGACAGCTCGGACTGCCCGCCGGCCTCCCGGTCGTCATGGCCCCGTACGACATCGCCGCCACCGCGCGCGGCGTCGGCGTGGTCAACCCCGGCCAGGCGTGCAGCATCCTCGGCACCACCCTGTGCACCGAGATCGTCCGTACGACCGTGGACACCACCGGCGAACCGTCCGGCATCACCATCGCCTACCGCGGCCGCGAGCGCGTCCTGCGCGCCTTCCCGACCCTCAACGGCGCCGAGGTGCTCGGCTGGGCCGCCCGCACCCTGCACCTGTCCGGACCGCCGGAACTGTCGCGGCTCGCCTTCGAGTCCGAGCCGGGCGCGAACGGCCTGATGTTCCTGCCGTACCTCTCCCCGGCGGGCGAGCGGGCCCCGTTCCTCGACGGACACGCCCGCGGCGGATTCTGGGGCCTGTCCCTGGAACACACCCGCGCCGACCTGGCCCGCGCGGTCTTCGACGGCCTCTCGCTCGTCCTCCGTGACTCGCTGGCCGCCTCCCGCACGCACGTCACCGAACTGCGCCTGTGCGGCGGCGGCGCCAACAGCGACGCGTGGTGCGCGCTCATCGCGGACGCGACGGGCGTACCGACCGCCCGCTCCGGCGACACCGAACTCGGCGCCAAGGGCGCCTTCCTCACCGGCCTGGTGCTGTCCGGGGCCGAGTCCAGCATGCACAGCGCCGCCACCAAGTACGTACGGATGCGGACGAGCTGGGAGCCCGACCCGGAGCGCACCGCCCGGTACGCCGAGCTGTACGCGGACTTCCTGCACTGGCGCGACCTCGCCCGCGAGGCGGGCTGGCGTCCCGGATCCGGCCGGAGCACTCACCGCACCGACCGGGTCCCCGACCGGCCGCACCCCATACCCGCACCACCCGGACACCCCGACCGAGGAGCCCCCCACCGTGTCTGACGCCCTGACCGCCGACGCCGTCTGGCTCGGCCTCGACCTCGGCACGCAGAGCGCCCGCTGCGTCGCCGTCGACGGGACCGGACAACTGCTCGCCGCCGCCTCCCGGCCGCTGACCAGCCACCGCGACGGCAGGCGCCACGAGCAGGACCCCGAGCAGTGGTGGAGCGCCCTGTCCGCCGCCTGCCGCGCGGCCCTCGCCGGAATCGACCCGGCCCGGGTGCGTGGCCTGGCGCTCGACGCCACCTCCGGTACGGTCCTCCTCGCCGACGCCGACGGCACCCCGCTCACCCCCGGCCTCATGTACGACGACGGGCGCGCCGCCGACCAGGCGGAAGCCGTCAACGAGGCCGGGGGAGGGGTGTGGCAGGACCTCGGCTACCGCACCATGCAGCCCTCCTGGGCCCTGCCCAAACTGCTCTGGCTGCTACGACAGGACCCCGGCCTCGGCGAGCGGGCCCGGCTGCTGCACCAGCCCGACCTCGTCACCTGGCGGCTGACCGGCCACCAGGTCCCGTCCGACGCCAGCCACGCCCTCAAGACCGGCTACCACCTCACGGAGGAGCGCTGGCCTGCCGCCGAACTCACCCGGCTCGGTGTGCCCGAACGGGTCCTGCCGCAGGTCGTACGGCCCGGAACCGTCCTCGGCACGGTCTGCGCGGCGGCCGCCGCGGCCACCGGCATTCCCGAAGGCACCACCGTCGTCGCCGGGATGACCGACGGCTGCGCCGCCCAGATCGGCGCCGGCGCCCTCGCCCCCGGCGCCTGGAACGCCGTGCTCGGCACCACCCTCGTCCTCAAGGGCACCAGCCCGCACCTGATCCGCGATCCGCACGGCGTCGTCTACTGCCACCGCGGACCGGACGGGAACTGGCTGCCCGGCGGCGCCTCCAGCTCCGGCGCGGGCGTCCTCGCCCGGCACTTCACCCCGGAGCACGGCGACGACCTCGACGCGCTCACCGCACAGGCCGCGCGCGAAGGCCGGGACTGGGACGCGGTCACCTACCCCCTCGTGTCGGCGGGCGGCGAGCGCTTCCCCTTCCGCGCGCCCGACGCCGAACCGTTCACCCTCGGCGATGTCCCCACCCGCGCCCAGGAGTTCCACGCCTGCCTGCTCGGCGTCGCCTGCGTCGAACGCCTCTGCTTCGACTATCTCGACCACCTCGGCGCGCCCGTCGACGGACCGCTCACCTTCACCGGCGGCGGCGCCCGCAACGCCTACTGGTCGCAGCTCCGCGCCGACCTGCTCGGCCGCCCCGTCCACCTGCCCGAACAGGCCGAAGGCGCGCTCGGCATGGCCGTGCTCGCCGCCACCTCCGGCGGCGTCTCCCTCCAGGAGGCCGCCGCCGCCATGGTCCGCACCGGCGCGCCGGTCACGCCCGACCCGGCCCGTACCGCCCGCCTGCTCCCCGCCTACCTCCGCTTCCTCGACGAACTGACCCGCCGTGGCTGGCTCGACCAGACCATGGCCGACCACGCCCGCAGGAGGGCCGCACCGTGACCGACCTCATCCTCGTACGCCACGGCGAGACCGAATGGCATGCCGAGAACCGCTACGCCGGCCTCACCGACGTGGCACTGACCGGACGCGGTGAGGAGCAGGCGGCGGCCCTCGCCGACTGGGCCGCCACCGCCCGCCTGGACGCCGTCTGGTGCTCCCCGCTGTCCCGCGCCCGGCGCACCGCAGCGCCCGCCGCCGCGGCCTGCGGCCTGACCCCGCACGTCGACGCACGCCTCTACGAAGTGGACTTCGGCCGCGGTGAGGGCCTGACCAAGGCCGAGATGCGCCGCCGCTTCCCGGACGCGCTGGAGGCGTTCCTCGCCGACCCGGTCGGCCACCACCTGCCCGGGGGCGAGGACCCCCGCGCCGCCGCCCTGCGCGCCGCCGACTGCCTCGCCGACATCGCCCGCGCCCACCCGGACGGCCGGGTCCTGGTCGTCGCCCACTCCACCCTCGTCCGGGTCCTCCTCTGCCACCTGCTGGGCATCCCGCTCACTGACTACCGGCGGGTCTTCCCGCAACTCCTCAACGGCGCACTGACCGAACTGCGCCTCCGGGACGGCCGGGCCGCACTGCTGCGTCTCAACGCCCCCGCCACGCCTGCGCCGGTCGCCACCGCTCCGCGCTGACCCGCCGTCCGTACGTACGCCGACATCGCACACCCAGGAGAAACACCCCCATGAGCAGCCCCACCGTCCTCGCCGCCGGCAACCACTTCATCCTCCCGAGCCTGCTCACCGAGGCGGTCACCGAGGCCACCGGCGGCACGGTGACCGCCGGGCAGATCCGGGAGCTGCGACTGCCCTGGCCGCACACCCCGCTCGGCAAGGTCGCCGAGGTCGACGAGGCGTCCGGTACGGAGGACCAGCTCATCGAGGCGCTCCAGGGCGTCCGGATCTGCGTCACCGAACACGCCGCCCTCACCGAGCGCATCCTGGCCCACTGCCCGGACCTGGAACTGTTCTGCGTCGGCCGCGGCGGGCCGGTCAACGCCAACCTGGACGCCGCCACCCGGCACGGCGTCGCCGTCTGCTACGCCCCCGGCCGCAACGCCACCGCCACCGCCGAGCACACCCTGACCCTGCTCCTCGCCGCCGCCCGCGGCGTCGGCGACACCCACACCGACCTGCGCCAGGGCATCTGGCGCGGTGACTACTACGACTACGACATGTGCGGCATCGAGATCGAGGGCGCCACCGTGGGCCTGGTCGGGTACGGGGCGATCGGCAGCCGGGTCGCCAAGGTGCTGGCCGCCATGGGCGCGCACGTCCTCGTCCACGACCCGTACGCCGCCCCCGAGGCACTGGCCGGCGTCGCCGAACAGGTCGGCCTGGACGACCTGCTGCGCCGCTCCCGCATCGTCTCCCTGCACGCCCGTCTCACCGAGGAGACCCGCGGCATGATCGGCCGTGCGCAGCTCGCCGCCATGCCGCACGGCTCGGTCCTGGTCAACTGCGCCCGTGGCGCCCTCGTGGACTACGACGCGGTCTGCGACGCGCTGGAGTCCGGGCAGCTCAGGGGCGCCGGCTTCGACGTCTTCCCCGAGGAGCCGGTCCCGGCGGGCTCCCGCCTGCTCGCCGCGCCCGGCGTCGTACTGACCCCGCACATCGCGGGCGGCAGCCGCCAGGTCGCGCACAGGGCGGCCCGCATCGTCGCCGCCGAGGCCGCCCGCTTCCTGCGCGGGGAGCCGCTCGCGCACTGCGCCAATCCGGCGGTGCTGGGCGGCTGACCCGGGCCCTTCCGGTACGAGCCCCCCGGTACGACGAAGGGCCGCCCCCAGGTGGGGACGGCCCTTCATCCGTAGGTGCCTACCGGCGCCGGACCAGCGGGAACGGCAGCGTCTCGCGGATCGACAGACCGGTGAGGAACATGACCAGCCGGTCCACGCCGATGCCCAGACCACCGGTCGGCGGCATGGCGTATTCGAGGGCCTGGAGGAAGTCCTCGTCCAGTTCCATCGCCTCCGGGTCGCCGCCCGCCGCCAGCAGCGACTGGGCGGTCAGCCGGCGGCGCTGCTCGACCGGGTCGGTCAGCTCGGAGTAGGCGGTGCCCAGCTCCGTGCCGAAGGCGACCAGGTCCCAGCGCTCGGCGAGCCGCGGGTCCTTGCGGTGCTGGCGGGTCAGCGGCGAGACGTCGGTGGGGAAGTCCTTGTAGAAGGTGGGCAGCGTGGTCTTCTCCTCGACCAGCCGCTCGTACATCTCCAGGACGACGTCACCGCGGCCCATCTCGGGCTTCACCGGCACCCCGGACCGCTGGCACAGGCGGCGCAGCACGTCCGGATTCGTGTCCGCGTCGACCTCCTCGCCCAGCGCCTCGGAGATCGCGCCGTACACCGTCTTGACCGGCCAGATGCCCGAGATGTCGTGCTCGACGAGCTTGCCGTTCGCGTCCGCCTTGCGGGCGGTGGCGCTGCCGAAGGCGGAGACGGCGGCGCCCTGGATCAGCTCGCGGGTCAGGTCGAGCATCACGTCGTAGTCGGCGAACGCCTGGTACGCCTCCAGCATCGTGAACTCGGGGTTGTGCTTGTAGGAGATGCCCTCGTTGCGGAACGTGCGTCCCATCTCGAAGACCTTCTCCATACCGCCCACGCACAGCCGCTTCAGGTACAGCTCGGGCGCGATGCGCAGGTACAGATCGAGGTCGTAGGCGTTGATGTGGGTCTGGAAGGGACGCGCGTTGGCGCCGCCGTGGATCTGCTGGAGCATCGGCGTCTCGACTTCGAGGTAGCCGCGCTCGATCAGGCCCTGGCGCAGCGCCTGCACCGCGGTGCTGCGGGCCCGCAGGTTGTCCCGCGAGTCCGGCGAGACGACCAGGTCCACGTAGCGCTGGCGGACCTTGGCCTCCGGGTCGGTCAGGCCGCGCCGCTTGTCGGGCAGCGGACGCAGGCACTTGGCCGTCAGCCGCCAGTGGGTGACGAAGACCGTCAGCTCACCGCGGTCGCTCGCGCCGACCTCGCCCTCGGCCTCGATGTGGTCGCCCAGGTCGATGTCGCCGGCGAACCGCGCCAGCTCCTCGGCGCCGGTGCCCTCACGGGTCAGCGCGATCTGGAGGTCGCCCGACCAGTCGCGCAGCACGGCGAACAGCACACCGCCGTGGTCACGGGTGAGCAGCACCCGGCCGGCGATCCGTACGACCTTGCCGGTGTGCGTACCGGACTCCAGGTCCGGGTGCTCCTCGCGGACGGCACCGAGCGTGTGGGTGCGCTCCACACCGACCGGGTACGGGTCGGTGCCCTCCGTACGCAGCCGCTCCAGCTTGCGGTGCCGGATGCGGACCTGCTCCGGCAGCGCCGCCAGCTCCCGCTCGCGCAGCTCCTCCTCGCTCGCCGGGGGCTTCTCCACCAGGCCCAGCTCGTCCAGGGACGGCAGGTCGGCGGTGCTGGCGGGGGCGAGCACCCGCTTCTTGTGGCCCTTGCCCCACAGCTTGCCCAGGCTCGGTACGGCCACGAAGCCCTCGGCGATGCCGGAGGCCAGGCCGATACGGGCCAGGGCGCCGGTGTCCGCGTAGCACAGGAAGCGCGGGTACCACTCGGGCGCGTACTTGGCGTTGGAGCGGTACAGCGCTTCCAGCTGCCACCACTTGGAGAAGAACAGCAGCAGCTTGCGCCACACCTTCAGCACCGGACCGGCGCCGATCCGGGCGCCCTCCTCGAAGGCGGAGCGGAAGACCGCGAAGTTCAGCGAGATCCGGCGGACACCGATCTGTCCGGCGTGCGCGCACAACTGGGCGACCATGTACTCCATCACGCCGTTGGGCGCGCTGCGGTCGCGGCGCATCACGTCCAGCGAGATGCCGTCCTTGCCCCACGGGACGAACGACAGCAGGGCCATCATGTTGCCGTCGCCGTCGAACGCCTCGGCCAGCAGGCAGTCGCCGTCCTCGGGGTCGCCGAGCCGGTCCAGCGCCATCGAGAAGCCGCGCTCGGTCTCGGTGTCGCGCCAGGCGTCCGCCCGGTGGATGACCTCCTGCATCTCCGCGTCGGACAGCTCGGAGTGCCGGCGGACCCGGAAGGTGGCGCCGGTGCGCTCGACGCGGTTGACGGCCTGGCGCGTCACCCGCATCTCGCGGCCGTCCAGGTCGAAGTCCTTGACGTGCAGGATCGCCTCGTCGCCGAGCTGCAGCGCGCTCAGACCGCTGCGCGCGAACGCCTTGGCGCCGTCCTCGCTGGCGCCCATGACGGCGGGCTGCCAGCCGTAGCGTCCGGCGACCTTGAGCCACTCCTCGATGGCCGGGCCCCACGCCTCGCGGTCACCGACCGGGTCACCGCTGGCCAGGCAGACGCCGGCCTCCACACGGTAGGTGACGGCGGCCTTGCCGCTGGGGGAGAAGACCACGGCCTTGTCCCGGCGGGTGGCGAAGTAGCCGAGCGAGTCCCGGCCGCCGTAACGGGCCAGCAGCGCCCGGATACGGGTCTCCTCGTCACCGTGGAGCGCGGCCTCCATGCGCTGCGACCGGAAGAGCACCCGGGCCGCGTTCAGCAGCGCCACCGCGCCGAACAGGCCGAGCAGGAAGATGATCCAGTGCGGCGGGTGGCCGTGGAACTGGTGGTTGCTGAGCAGACCGCCGCAGACCCGGTCGGCCGCCCACAGCAGCCGGCTGTCGGCGCCGCGCTCCAGGCTGCCCGGGAACAGCGACACCAGGCCCCAGCCGACGAGGATCGAGACGACCAGGCCCGCGACCAGCACCCCGGCGGCGCGCCAGAACGCGCCGCGGCGGGTGATCGCGTAGAACTCGCGGCGCGCGACCAGCAGCAGGACCAGCGCGGCCGTGCACAGCACCAGGGAGAAGTAGTACTCCGGGTAGCCGTCGATCACGAAGATCGCGTCGGTCAGGGTCACCAGCACCATGTAGACGACGGCGAACCACAGGGCGACCCGTTTGCGCGCGGTCAGGGCCGCGGCCAGCAGGGAGAGGAAGACCGCGTACGCGAGGTTCGGTTCGACCACGATGGTCAGGGTGTCCAGCCATTGGATGACCGGTTTGAGGGCGCGTCGCAGCGGCCCGATCAGCGCCGTGACGGCGCAGAACAGCCCCAGAAGGCTGAAGAAGATGGCAAAGCCGTTGGGCACGCGGCGGCGAAAACGCGCCCACGCCGTTATTTGGTCCTGGTCCTGCACGGTGCTCATTCCGTCACACTAGGCTCTGTAAGGGGTCAGCTGCTCGATGGAAGGGCGCTCTTCTTCTGCCACTGGGGCCAGTCGACCATCCAGTCCCCGAGTCCGTTGTTCTCGGCCGCCCTCCCTCGTTCGGAGGAACCGGTGACCTCGAACGGGTCACCGACGCGGACCTTGGAGTAAAGCCAGTCGGCGTCGGCGTCGGTCAGCCCGATGCAGCCGGAACTGTCGTTCACCCGGCCCACCTTGCCGGCGTTCCACGGCGCCGCGTGCGCGTAGGTGCCGGAGCTGGTGAGCTTCATGGCGTCGCGGACCGTCTTCTCGTACGCGTCGCCCAGCCCCACGGTCCCGGAGTTCATGGTGATCGTGCCCTCCTTCGCCATGAGCGGGAAGATGCCTGTCCAGGTGGAGTGCCGCGGGTCCGGCCGGCCGGCGGAGAAGGGGATGTTCTTCACCTCCTTTCCGTTCTCGGTGAACGTCAGGCGCTTGCTGTCCAGGTCGACCGTGATCACATGGCTGTCGCCGATGGTGAAGTTCAGGTCGTAGTCCTTGGCGAAGTAGCGGCCGCCGCCGGAGTCCACGCCGTTCAGACCGGCGCGCAGCCCGACCTTGGTGCCCGGCCGCCAGTACTCCTTCGGCCGCCAGTCCACCCGGTCCTTGCCGGAGAAGTCCTTGACCCAGCCCCACGTACCGGTCGTGCCGTTGTCGGTGGTGACCTTCAGGTGCCGCTCCACGGCGGCCTTGTCGGTCACCGGGAAGTCGAAGGTGATCGAGACGGGCTGCGCCACGCCGACGGTGGCGCCCTGCGAGCCGGGGCTCAGCACGAGCTTGTTCAGCTTGTCGGCCTGGGCGGTGGTCAGCGACTCCTTGACCGTGTTCGTGCCGCCCTGCGCGTTCCGGGCCTCGGCCGCGACCGAGTACCTGGTGTCCGGGACGGTCGGCTCGTGGGAGGTCCACACCCGGCCGCCGTCGCCCAGCCCGCCGGCCAGCCGACGGCCCTTCGGGTCGGTCACGACGACCTTGACCAGGTGGCCGCCCTCCGCGCTGACCTGAAGCTTGTCCCCGGCCTGCACCGTCTTCACACCGTTGGCCGCGCTCAGCGACACCCGTACCGGAGCGCCCTTGGACGCGGACGCCGCGGGGCCTCCGCAGGCGGTCAGCGCACCGATGCCGAACAGGGGCACCAGGGCCAGCACGGCCCGCGCACGGCGCGGCGTGCGGCGGCGGTGCGGGACGGGGGCAGGGGTCATCTAAGGGCTTTCTGTGCAGCGGTCCGGCGGATGTCGGCCGCTAAGACGCGAACCACCGGTATTTCGTTGCGGTGCGTGACGTGATACACGACACATCACGCCACCGGCGGGCGTCGCGCCCGCACGCCGGCGTGGTCCGTGGTCCGCGTCTGCGCTGTGCCGCCTCGCCGGCTCCCTCCCGACCCGTCGCCCCTGCACCGTTGACGACGGCACCGCCCGCCCCTACGGTTCCCGCGTGTATCGCTTACGGGCCGCCGCGGCGGCAGCAGCAGCACTTCTCCTCACCCTCACGGCGTGCGGGAACGACGGATCCGGACCGGGCGGCGACGGCCGGGACCGCATCGAGATCGGCGCGCTCTCCATCGTCGACACCGCACCGGTCCACCTCGCCCGGTCGCTCGGGTTCTTCGCCGAGCAGGGCATCGACGCGAAGATCACGGCAGTCCAGGGCGGCGCGTACAGCTCCTCCGGGGTCGTCAGCGGCCAGTTCGATTTCGGCTTCAGCAACACCACCACCCTGCTCACCGCCCGTGAGCAGGGGCTGCCCCTGAAGGCGGTGGCCGGCGGGGTGGCCTCCACCGGGCAGACCGGCCCCGGCAAGGACTACAGCGCCGTCCTCGTGCCCAAGGGCAGCGCCATCAAGTCGGCCAAGGACCTGCCCGGCCACAAGATCGCCGTCAACCAGCTGAAGAACATCGGCGACACCACGATCCGCGCCGCCGTGCGCCGGGCCGGCGGCGACCCCGAGAAGCTGGAATTCACCGAGATCCCGCTCACCGACATGCCCGCCGCCCTCGCCGCCGGGCGGGTGGACGCCATCTGGACCGTGGAGCCCTTCCAGACGCAGGCCATCGACCAGGGCGCCCACGAGGTGTGCTGGCCCTTCGCCGAAGCCACCGACAACCTCACCGTCGCCATGTACTTCACCAGCGAGAAACTGCTCCGCGAGAAACCGGACCTGGTCAAGCGCTTCACCGCCGCGATCAACCGGGCGCTGGCGCACGCCCGGGCGCACCCCGAGGCGGTACGCGAGGAACTCGGCAAATACACCAGGATCCCGCCCGCGGTCATCCGGCGGATCGTGCTGCCCAAGTGGCCCACCGAGATCAACCGCCCGTCCGTGCAGGCCATCGCCGACTTCGCCCGCAAGGACGGTGTCCTCTCACGGCCCGCCGACGTCGGCGCGCTGCTGCCGTGACCCGCCGAGGCGCACGCGCCGGGGCGCCGCTGAGCGCGCCACGCGCCGCCGGTCTCGGCCTCGTGGGCCTGGCCTGTCTCTTCGCCGTGGCCGAGGCGGTGCCCCGGCTCGGCCTCGTCGACCCCCGCCACCTGCCGCCCGCCACCGCCGTCCTGCGCCGCCTCGCCACCGAACTGGGCGACGCGACCCTGTGGACCGCGCTCGGCGAGACCCTGCGCTCCTGGGCGCTCGGCCTCGCCATCGCCTGCTGCCTGGCCGTCGCCCTCGGCGTCCTCATCGACGCCGTACCGGGGCTGCGCGCCGCCACCGCCTCGACCATCGAGTTCTTGCGGCCCATCCCGTCCGTGGCCCTGATCCCGCTGGCCACCCTCCTCTTCGGCGCCGAGACCGGATCCACCCTCCTCCTCGTCGTCTACGCCTCCTTCTGGCAGGTGCTCATCCAGGTGCTGTACGGCGTCGCCGACGTGGACCCGGTCGCCCGCGAGACCGCCCGCAGCTACCGCCTCGGCCGCTGGGCCCACCTGCGCCACCTCGTGTGGCCGACGGCCCTGCCGTACGTGCTGACCGGCCTGCGGCTGGCCGCCGCGGTGGCCTTCATCCTCGCCGTCACCGCCGAACTGGTCATCGGCAGCCCCGGGCTGGGGCTGCGCATCCAGCTCGCCCAGTCCGGCGGCGCGGTCACCGAGGTCTACGCGCTGATCGTGCTGGCCGGGCTGGTCGGGGTCACCGTGAACACGGCGGTACGGGCCGTGGAGCGCCGGGTGCTCGCCTGGCACCCGTCCGTGCGGGGCGAGGCGGCACGGTGAGCACGGCGCGTACGGGGCGGGACGAGGGGGGGAGCGCGGCGCGCGAGCGTCCTGCCGGGCCGCTGCGGCGCGTGGGCCTGCGCCTGCTGCGCGTCCTGGGCCTGCCGGTCCTGCTGATCCTCGGCTGGTGGGCCTACAGCTCCGCCAGCCCCACCTTCTACCTGCCGACACCCGGCCGGGTCGCCACCGCCTTCGCGAAGGTGTGGTTCTCGGCGCGGATCACCGAGGACGTCCTGCCCAGCGTGGGCCGGCTGCTCACCGGCTACGCCCTCGCGGGCCTGCTGGGCGTCGGCCTCGGCGTCGCCATAGGCTCCTCGCGCACCCTGCGGGCCGCCGCCGAACCCGTACTGGAGTTCTTCCGCGCCGTACCGCCGCCCGTCCTCGTCCCGCTCATCATGCTGCTCGCGGGACTGGACACCGCGATGAAGGTCCTGGTCATCGTCTCCGGCTGTGTGTGGCCCGTGCTGCTCAACACCGTCGAGGGCGTCCGCGCCGTGGACGAGGTGCTCGACGACACCGGCCGCTGCTTCGGGCTGCGCGGGGCCGCCCGGCTGCGCCACCTCGTGCTGCCCGCCGCCGGCCCGCAGATCATGGCGGGCCTGCGGCAGGCCCTGTCGATCGGCATCATCCTCATGGTCATCGGGGAGATGTTCGCCAGCACCTCCGGCCTCGGCCACACCGTCGTCCTCTTCCAGCGGGGCTTCGCCATACCGGAGATGTGGAGCGGCATCGTCGTCCTCGGACTGCTCGGATTCGGTCTCTCGGTCGCCTTCCGGGCCGTCGAACGCCGCATACTGGCGTGGCACTTGGCGCGCGGCGAGGAGCGGGGACGGCATGCTTGAGATCACCGGGCTGGGCAAGGTCTACGAGGGGCGTGGCGGTGTCGAGGCGCTACGGAAGATCGACTTCCGGGTGGCCGACGGCGACCTGGTGTGCGTCGTGGGGCCCTCCGGCTGCGGCAAGACGACCCTGCTCAAGTGCCTCGCCGGGCTGCTGTCGCCGACCACCGGCGAGGTGCGGGTCGCGGGCCGCCGCGTCACCGGCCCGCCGCCCGGCATGGCCGTCGTCTTCCAGGAGTACGGGCGCAGCCTCTTCCCCTGGATGACCGTGCGCAAGAACGTCGAACTTCCGCTGCGCGAGAAGAAGGTGCCCGCGCCACGCCGCCGCGAACTGGTCGAGGAGGCCCTGTCCGCCGTCGGCCTCGCGGGCGCCGCGGCGGCCCACCCGTGGCAGCTCTCCGGCGGCATGCAGCAGCGCGTCGCCATCGCCCGCGCCATCGCGTACGAGCCGCAGGTCCTCCTGATGGACGAGCCGTTCGCCGCCGTCGACGCACAGACCCGGGCGGAGCTGGAGGACCTGCTGCTCACCCTGTGGCGACGGCTGGGAGTGACGACGCTGCTGGTCACCCACGACATCGACGAGGCGGTGTACCTGGGGCGGCGGGTGATCGTCCTGTCCTCGGCGCCCACCGTCGTCCAAGAGGACCTCCCGATCGACCTGCCGGCCGCCCGCGACCAGATCACCACCCGCTCCGCCCCGCGCTTCGCCGAGCTGCGCGCCCATGTCTACGCCCAGATCAAGCAGGCGAAGAACGGCGGGGCGGCAGGGGTGGATCAGGACGCTCCGGTCCGGGCGGCGGAGCAGTCAGGGCCGTAGGGCCCGGCGGGCAACCCGGACCGTGGGCTCTCGGCAAGGCCCCGGACGGACCGCCCGCCCTCAGCAGGCAAACAGCCGGCCGCACACGACGAAGGCCAGCAGCAGCACCGAGCACAGCACCTCCACGGCACCGACCACCGCGATCCGTATCCGGCGCGTGGGCAGCGCCATCGCCCGTACGAAGAACAGCACGAAAGGCACCGCCAGCCACGGGTCCAGCGAGACGGCGGCCACCACCGCGAGCCCGTGATAGACGGCCGACGCCACGCGGAAGGTCTCGCTCCCGCGCTCGCGAATCATCGTTTTCACGTAAAGCACGGTCCCGGTGAAATACAGCAGACAGGCCGCGGCGGCCTGCCAGGCACCGGAATCGACGGTGCCACTGCCCAGCCGGTACGACACCAGCAGCATTCCGCAGGCGGGCACCACGGCCGCGATTCCGTTGACTGTCGCGCGTTCCTTGTTGTGGTACGCGTAACCGATGTTCACCGCGAAGAAGGGCGCCGCGCAACAAACCGCGATCAGCAGCCAGGGATGCGTCACCGCGAGCGGTACGGCACATACGGCGAAAGTCGCGCCGAATCCGGTGAGCGGTGCGAGATGGCGGCGCGGCGCCCGTGGATTACGGGACAGGCGGCGCAGCCGGACGAATTGCTGGGCGTGGAACGCGGCGCAGTAGGCCAGCAGCCACGCGGGCAGCAGGACGGCGTGCCACCCGTCGAACCCGCCCAGCAGCGCCCCCGCCAGAAAGGGCACGACGAGCATGGCCCAGGCGCCGTGCTGGTTCGGTATCCAGCGGCGGAGGGCGCGCCGTCCCGGCGATGTGCTCATCCCACGAACATAGGCGGTGTGCAAGCCGGTTCGGGCGGCCGGAGGTCCGGGACCAAGGTCCCGCGCGGCGGGGCGGTCCCTTTCCGTACGTCCCCGGCCTCGCCGGCCCTTTCCGTCCGGCTTCCCGCTCCCGGAACCCCTCCTGGTTTTCCGCCCGGCCCGGCCCGGGAAATGCGGCCGGTCGCGCCCACTCCTGCCGGTGACCCGTAGTGATCACCTGTATGGCGCACCCGCGAAGACGCGGGAAAAGCGGCGGAATGGGCCACACTGGCGGCCGTTGTCGTCCGTTCGGGCGGCGGGGTGAGGAGGTTCTGTCGTGGCTGTTTCGATCTCGATCGTCGTGCTGCTCGTCGTGCTGACCATCGTCTTCCTGCGCAGCGGACGGCTGAAATTCACGCACGCCCTCGTCTGTATGCTGCTCGGTTTCTATCTGGCGGGCAGCAGCCTGGCGCCCGACATCCACAACGGGCTGTCCGGCGCGGCGGACGTGGTCAGCAGCGTCCGCCCCTGAGCGCGCCGCCGTGCGGCCCGGAGCCGCCGGCTCTCACCCCCGGGTGAACACGCCGATGGCGTTCGGGACCGGTCGTTCCGCGCCCGCCGACGGATGGTTGCGCACGGTCGAGCCGGGACTGCCCGGCTCGCGCGTGACGCATGTCGAGGAGCCGCCGCCGTCCAGGTTGACGGCTTCCCGGGAGCCCAGCCGGTCCATGAGGTCGGCCAGTTCGCGTACCGTCATCCCGGCCCGCCCCGGTGCGCCGTCCAGGGTCAGCAGCAACAGCCGGTGCCCGCCCGCGCCGACGCCGGCGGCGGTCCGTACGGCCGGGGTGACGGTGTCCAGGCCGGCCAGCGGCTCGTCGCCGCGGACGATCGGGAAGCCGCCGACGGCGAAGCGCAGCGGTGCGGGCCGTCTCCCGGTCAGGGCGTGCCCGACCCGTACCCGGTCGCCGACGTGCAGCTTGCGCAGTTGCCGGGCGCCCTCCTCCCGGCCGACCAGCGTCGTCGTCCCGCGGGGGATGCCGCCCCGGCCGGGCACCCGCGCGGCTTCCGTCACCCGGCCCTGCCGGACCGTCAGCTCGTACGTCTCCGTGCTGCACGGCGCGGCCCGGTCGGTGTCCGTGCCACAGGTCGCCCGGATCCGCGACGTGGGGCCCCACCGGGACGTGAACGCGCCGATGCCGTTCACCGGCAGCGCGTACTGGTTCAGGCCCTTCAGGGGGAGCGCGCCCGTCGAGGTCAGGACGGCGCCGCGCAGGGACAGCCGGTCCAGCCGCGCGCGGCGGTCGAAGCCCACGCCGATGACGTCCTCGGTGTTCGTCCCGGGCGGCAGGGCGGGGCCGAAGCGCTGGCCGTCGGGCACCGCCGCTTTGAGATGCCGCCCGGAGGCGATGGCCGGGCCCACGGGGGCGCCGGTCGTCTCCACACCGGGATGCTGGGTCTCGCTGATGTTGAAGAAGTCCGCGTTGACGGCGGCCACCGCGGACCGCGCGTCGGCCAGCCGGGAGACCGGGGCCCGCGCGCCGACCACGCCGGGGTACAGCAGGTCCACCGCGACACGCCGGTCGGTCAGATCCACCGTCAGAAGGTGGCCGTGCGCGGTGCCGCGTCCCACCGCGATGTCGAAGGCGCGGTACGTCACTCCGGGCGCGACGCGGACCGCGCGTCCCGACCGGGCGGCGCCGTCCTGCGCGGTGGCCCCGGAGGCCACTCCGCTCCCGGCCAGCACGCCCCACGCCGTGAGCGCCGTCAGCACCGCCCGTGCACGAACGAATCGATTCTTCACGTTCCCCCCCAGACGTCGCGGTAACGGTCTCACGGGTACGAGGAGCCCACTATGGCCCGGAGGTGTCGGAAAACCGTACAACCGCCGTACGGCCGTCGTGTCGCCTCCGCCACCCGGGTGCGTGGGCCCGCCTGCGTGGCCGGGACACGTGGTGTGCGCCTTCGCCACTTGCGTACCTCGTGTCATCTCTGTTCCCTCTGTCCCCCGGACGCAGGAACCGCTCCACCGCTCCAGGGGCGTGGCCACGGCCCTGGACCGGCGGAGCGGGAAGCTGACGGGGACGGAAGGGGACGGAACGCGTGCGGGGCCGCGCCGGTGCGGTGCCCTTGAGGGAAGGCGGTCCTGCCGTGCGGAACGCGCGGGTGGTGCGGCCCGGTCAGGCCTGTGCGCCCGCCGGGGGAGTGGCCGGGCAGATCACGCGGGTGGCGGGGGTGAAGTAGGTGCCGTCCTTGGCGGGCTGGCCACCGGCGAACTCGGTGTAGATGTAGGAGTAGAAGGCGACGTCCGGGTAGCCGCAGGAGGAGTCGGCGCCGATGGTGTAGGTCATGGTGACCGTACGGGTGGCGCCGGGGGCGATCGGCACGGCGTAGGAGGCGCCCTGGCCGGCGGTGCAGGTCACGCCGGGGTCGGCAGTACAGGTCTTCCAGGTGTACTTCAGGCCGCTCGCGGACGAGGTCTCCCACGTGGGCTGGAACGACTGCCACACGAACCGCACGTCGGCGGTGCCGGTGTTGGTGAACGTCATGGTCACGGTGACGTCCGAGCCGGGGGTGGCCTGCGTCTTGTCCACGGTGAAGGCGAGCGTCGGGGTGTCGGCGGCGGACGCCGGGGAGGCGCCGGCCAGGCCGAGGACGGAGACGACGAGGGCGAGGAGGGCGGCGAGACCGGCCCTGCTGAAGCTGCTCATTGTTCTGCGCATGACCAGGGAGCGTAAGGCGTGATCCGCTCTTCGGGGTGGTTCCGGGAGAACCTGTTCTTTCGACCGAAAAGGTCGGGCCACCTCCCAAATGGACTCCACGCGGCCGGAATTGCGCGAAGCGGCCGGAATCGGGTGCAGAGGGCCGCCCGGTTCCTTCCGGTCGTCGCGAGGACCGTGAGCCGCCCGGCGAGGTCCGTCGGGCGGCGCGCCGAGAGAGGCCGGCGGGTACGGCCGGGCGGAGAGGCAGCGGTAGGGCGGGCGCGTGCGGCGGCGCGTGATGGCCCGTCGGAGGCGCCGGTGTCCGCGCGCCCGCGGACCGCGGCGGCGTCGAGCGGCTGCCGTGTCCCGTTTCCGGCCAGGCCGTGTCCGCGTACCGGTACGCGCCCGGCGACGCCCGGCCTGGCGTGAAGCAGCCGCCCCGGGGCGGCGCACGACGCGGCTCAGGGCGCCGCAGGCCCCGCAGCCACTGCCGACACATGGTCAACGGCCCGCGGTACAGCATGGTTCCCGCCCCGGTGCACGGGTCGCGGAGCGGTCCGCGAAGCCGGGCCGCACCGGCGCGGCCCGGCTGGAGGCACACGCGCTCCGCCCGCTGCTCCGGCGCCATCGGCCATGGGTGCGGGAGCAGCGGGCGGCGGCCGGCCGGAGCTGCGGTCCGGCCGGCCCGAGGCGCGGTCTGTTGCCGGCTGGGGCGCGGGCCGGTGCCGGCGGGTGGCGTGCGGCCTAGTGCCCGATCTCCACGTCCTCCAGGACGCCCAGCGCGTCCGGCACCAGTACGGCCGCCGAATAGTAGGCGCTGACCAGGTAGTTGATGACCGCCTGTTCGTTGATCCCCATGAAGCGGACCGACAGGCCGGGCTGGTACTCGTCCGGGATACCCGTCTGGTGCAGCCCCACCACGCCCTGGTTCTCCTCGCCCACCCGCATGGCGATGACCGAGCTGGTCTGGTCGGGATTGATCGGGATCTTGTTGCACGGCAGCAGCGGGATGCCGCGCCAGGCGCGGACGGCCGTGCCGCCGATCTCCATGCCGGTGGGGTAGATGCCGCGGGCGTTCCACTCCCGGCCGATCGCCGCGATGGTGCGCGGGTGCGCCAGCAGGTACTGGGTCTTGCGGCGCCGCGAGATCAGTTCGTCCAGGTCGTCGGGGGTGGGCGGGCCGCTGCGGGTGTGGATGCGCTGCTTGAGGTCGGCGTTGTGCAGCAGGCCGAACTCGCGGTTGTTGACCATCTCGTGCTCCTGGCGCTCGCGCAGCGCCTCGATGGTCAGCCGCAACTGCTGGTCCAGTTGGTTCATCGGGTCGTTGTAGAGGTCGGCGACCCGGGTGTGGATCTTCAGCACGGTCTGCGCGACGCTCAGTTCGTACTCCCGCGGCGCCAGCTCGTAGTCGACGAAGGTGCCCGGCAGCGCGGGCTCGCCGGCATGGCCCGAGGTGACGTCGATGGCCGCCTCGCCGTGCTTGTTCTGCGGCGGGACCTGGGCCGTGCGGAAGCGCTCCAGGTGGTCGCGCAGCGCGGGGGAGCGGTCCGCGAGCTGTTCGTACTCGCTGCGGGGCAGCGTCAGTACGGTCACCCGTGTCACGGCCCGTACCGAGTGCTCCCAGGTCGCGTCCGGCGACAGCAGCGCCGCCTCGCCCAGGTGGTCGCCGTCCGCGAGCACGCCCAGGACCGTTTCGTCACCGTACTTGCCGGCGCCGATCCGGTTCAGCTTGCCGTGCGCGATCAGCACGACCCGGTCGGCCGGCGCTCCCCGCTCGGCCAGTACGTCGCCGGGCGCGTGCTCCTCCTGGACGAACCGGTCGGCCAGCGCCTCCAGCACCGACGGGTCGTCGAAGTCGCGCAGCGGCGGCAGCTCCCGCAGCTCCGCGGGGATGACCCGGACGTCGGAACCGGTGCTGGTGAACTCGACCCGGCCGTCCCCGAGGGTGTGGGTCAGGCGCCGGTTGACGCGGTACGTACCGCCGGAGACCTGCACCCAGGGCAGGACGCGCAGCAGCCAGCGGGAGGAGATCCCCTGCATCTGCGGCACGGTCTTGGTCGTGGTGGCCAGATTGCGTGCCGCGGCTGTCGCCAGGCTGGTGCGCGCCTGGTCGGTGTCCGGGGTGGCGCCGGGTCCGGACGTCGGGTCCGCCGGTGTGGTCATGGGGGGTCTCACCTGTTCCTGTCGGTCGTGCGGCGTCGTGCGTCATTTCTCGGCAAACGCTTCTTCAATGGTTTGCCATGGCTGAAACGCGGTGGTTCATTGGCCGGTCTGTACGTCTTCCAGAATTCCCAGCGCGTCCGGCACGAGGACAGCGGCGGAGTAGTAGGTGCTCACCAGGTAGTTGGCGATCGCCTGGTCGTTGACGCCCATGAAGCGGACCGAGAGGCCCGGTTCGTATTCGTCGGGAATTCCCGTCTGGTGCAGGCCGACGACACCCTGCTTCTCCTCGCCGGTGCGCATCACCAGAAAGGAGCTGGTGCCGTCGGCGGTGACCGGAATCTTGTTGCACGGGAAGATGGGCACGCCGCGCCAGGAGGGCAGCGAGTGCCCCATGAAGTCGACCGCCGTCGGGTACAGGCCGCGGGCGCTGCACTGCCGGCCGAAGGCGGAGATGGCCTTGGGGTGGGCGAGCAGGAAGGCCGGGTCCTTCCAGACCGTCGCGAGCAGCTCGTCCAGGTCGTCAGGGGTGGGCGGGCCGCTGCGGGTACGGACGCGCTGGGTGAGGTCGGCGTTGTGCAGCAGGCCGAACTCGCGGTTGTTGACCATCTCGTGTTCCTGGCGCTCGCGCAGCGCCTGGATGGTCAGCCGAAGCTGTTCCTCGACCTGGTTCATCGGGTCGCTGTACAGGTCGCCGACCCGCGTGTGGGCCCGCAGCACCGTCTGTGCGACGCTCAGCTCGTACTCGCGCGGTGTGAGTTCGTAGTCGGCGAAGGTGCCGGGTACCCGCGGTTCGCCGTGGTGGCCGGAGGCGACCTCGATGGCCGACTCGCCGCTGGCGTTGCGCGGCGGCGCGGTGTCCGTCCCGGCCGCCGCGAGGTGTTCGCGCAGCCGCGGGGAGCCGTCCGTGACCTCCTGCGCGGCCTGCCGGGGCAGTGCCATGACGGTCACCCGGGTCACCGCGCGGTAGGTGTACTGCCAGGACGCGGCGGTGTCGGTGAGCAGCTCGTCGCCGAGGTGGTCGCCCCCGGCCAGGGCGCCCAGAACCGTTTCGTCGCCGTATTTGCCGGCGCCGATCCGGTCCACCCGGCCGTGGGCGACGAGCACCAGGCGGTCGGCCGGCGTGCCCGCCGCGGCGATCACGTCGCCGGGTGCGTACTCGTGCTGGACGAAGCGCTCGCCGAGCGCGCCGAGCACCTCGCTGTCGGTGAAGTCGCGCAGGGCGGGAAGTTCGCGGAGTTCGTCGGGGATGATCGATACTTCGGTGCCGGAGACGGCGAAGTCGACGCGCCCGTCGCCGACGGTGTAGGTCAGCCGCCGGTTGACGCGGTACGTGCCGCCCGAGACCTGCACCCAGGGCAGCAGCCGCAGCAGCCAGCGCGAGGAGATGCCCTGCATCTGCGGGACGGTCTTGGTGGTCGTCGCCAGGTTGCGTGCCGCGCCCGTCGTCAGGCTGGAATTCTGTGTCTCGCCTCCGGGGCCGGGAATTGTCTCGTCGGTAACCGTCACGGCTTCGCCACCAATCTAGGGAAGTTGACAATCGGACGGCGGCCGGAGCCACGGCCGTTCCGTGAGACGAGGTCCGAGCCGCTCGCCGCACTGAACATAGACGTGTTGTTTTAATCTGGGCAATCACTCAAAAGAGTGGCATGAAAAATAAGGGAGATGGACAGGTTTAGTGGAATCCGTCGGTGGAAAGTGTGCCGGGGTGATTCCGTCGCAGCGGCAGCGGAAGGCGCGGTGACGGCGGAAAGCCGACGCGGTGACGGAGCGGAACGTTCCCCGGCAGGAAAGCGGCCCGAGGCGGCCGTGCGGGACCGGCCGAGTCGCACCGCGGCCGGATCGAGGCCGTAAGGGTGCGCCACGGTCGTCGTACCGCGTGCGACCGGCCGGGGACCGCGCTCGTCGGCCCTGTGGACCGAGCGGGCCTCAGCCGGCGACGTCCGGCCGGCCGGCCCCGAGCGGCCCGTACATCTCGGCGAACGCCATGTCGGCGCACCGGCCCAGGCTCGTCAGCAGCCCGGCGGCCTGCTCCTGAGGTGCCGCGGGTGCGGCCGGATCGGCGTACTCCTCCAACACCAGGTAGGCACCGGGCGCGGGGAGGGTGAACCAGCGGTAGGTCGGGCCGCACGGCTCCGGACCGGCCGCCTCGTGGAGAGCGGTGGCACTCCGCTCGGTGCCGTCCTGCCGGCGGTCGCTGACATCGAACCGGGCACGAACAAAGATGCTCATGCCCGGCACCCCATCACAACATCCGCGCTCGCGGTACGGCGCCGTCCGAATCCGCTTTCCGGATGCGGATTTCCGGCGGCCGCTTGCCCGAGAGGAATATGCCCCGGTCAGGCCCCCAGCAGCGGCCCGCCCGCCGCCAGCGTCTCCGCCAGCCGCTCCCGCGCCGCCGTGTCGCACGGCACCGCCGGATACTCGGCGCCGCGTGCCGTCCCCCACCGCCGTGCCACCGCCGCCGGGTCCTCGCCCAGCAGCAGCCCCGCCGCCTGCGCCGCCGCGCCCAGGGCGACCAGCTCGCGGGCCTCCGGCACCACCACCGGCCGTCCCGAGAGACGGCGTACGGTGTCCCGCCACGCGTTCCCGCGCGCGCCGCCACCGATCAGCAGCAGCGGCGCGTCGGCCGGTACGTCCTCGTCCACGATCCGGTCCAGCGCCTGGAGAAGCGCGAACACCGCACCGTCGTACGCCGCCTGGAGGAGCTGACCGCGTGTCGTGTCGTGCCGCAGACCGTGCAGCAGCCCGGACGCCTGCGGCAGGTCGGGCGTGCGCTCACCGTCGAGGAAGGGCAGCATCACCGCCGACCCGCCGGGCTCGACGTCCTCCCGGTCCAGCCCGAGCAGGGCCGCGACACGGTCCACGGCCAGCGTGCAGTTCAGGGTGCAGGCCAGGGGCAGCCAGTCCCCGCGCGCGTCGGCGAACCCGGCGACCGTGCCCGTCGGATCGCCGGCCGGGCGCCGGGCGGACACCGCGTAGACCGTGCCCGACGTCCCCAGGCTCAGTACGGGCTGCCCGGGGCGCAGCCCGAGCCCCAGCGCCGCCGCCATGTTGTCGCCGGTGCCCGCGGCGACCAGCGCGCCCTGTGGCAGTGGCAGTTCACCGGGCCGTACGGTGCCCGCCGCCTCGCCCGGCCGCGCGACCCGCGGCAGTGCTTTCGGGTCCAGGCCGACGTGCCCGAGGATCTCCTCGTCGTACGCCTCGTCGGCCGGTGACCACCAGCCGGTCCCGGAGGCGTCGCCGCGGTCGGTGACCGCCTCGCCGCCGAGGCGCTCGGTGAGGTAGTCGTGCGGCAGCCGCACCGCGGCCGTCGCGTCGGCCCCCGCCGGCTCGTTCTCGCGCAGCCAGGCCCACTTCGTCACGGTGAACGCCGGCAGCGGCACGCTGCCCACCCGCCGCGCCCACGCCGCCGGTCCGCCGTGCTCGGCCAGCAGGCGCCGGTGCTGGGGCGCCGACCGTACGTCGTTCCAGAGCAGCGCCGGACGCACCGGCCGCCCCGACACGTCGAGGGTGACCAGGCCGTGCTGCTGACCGCCGACGGACACGGCCGCCGCCTCCCGCGCGGCGTCACCGCACTGGTCCAGCGCTTCGCCGAGCGCGCGCCACCACTGTTCGGGGTCGCTCTCCTTGCCCGCGCCGCCGAGGTCCGCTCCGTCGGCGGCCGTACCGCCGGTGACCACGTGCGGAGCCTGGCCGCGGGCCACGACCTCGCCGGTCGCCGCGTCCACCACGAGCGCCTTGGTGGACTGGGTGGAGCTGTCCACGCCGACGACGAGCGGACCCGCTGCCTGTGTACCCATCGCGTTCTCCCTCTTCGCACCGCGGGCGTCGCCCTGCCGGACGACGCCGGGTGCCCCGCCCGTCCCGGGGCTTCCCCGGCGTGCTGCCGCATATTAGTTTGGCCCCGGCTCCGTGTGTGCAGCGCCATGACGAAGGGGCCGAGGAGCCATGATGAGCTGTCAGCCCGTGCCCGAGGACAAGTTCAGCTTCGGCCTGTGGACGGTCGGCTGGCAGGGCCGCGACCCCTTCGGGGACGCCACCCGCCGCCCGCTCGACCCGGTCGAGTCCGTCCACCGGCTGGCGGAACTGGGCGCGTACGGCGTCACCTTCCACGACGACGACCTGATCCCCTCCGGCTCCGGCGACGTCGCGCGCGAGGCGGCGGTCAAGCGCTTCCGCCAGGCACTGGACGCCACCGGCCTGACCGTGCCGATGGCCACGACCAACCTCTTCACCCATCCCGTGTTCAAGGACGGCGCGTTCACCGCCAACGACCGCGACGTCCGGCGCTACGCCCTGCGCAAGACCCTGCGGAACATCGACCTCGCGGCCGAGCTGGGCGCCCGTACGTATGTGGCGTGGGGCGGGCGCGAGGGCGCGGAGTCCGGCGCGGCCAAGGACGTGCGCGCGGCCCTGGACCGGATGCGGGAGGCGTTCGACCTGCTCGGCCAGTACGTCGTCGAGCAGGGCTACGACCTGCGGTTCGCCATCGAGCCGAAGCCCAACGAGCCACGCGGCGACATCCTGCTGCCCACGGTCGGCCACGCGCTCGCCTTCATCGGGCAGCTGGAGCGGCCCGAGCTGTACGGCGTCAACCCGGAGGTCGGGCACGAGCAGATGGCCGGGCTCAACGTCCCGCACGGCATCGCCCAGGCCCTGTGGGCCGGCAAGCTCTTCCACATCGACCTGAACGGGCAGTCCGGCGTCAAGTACGACCAGGACCTGCGCTTCGGCGCCGGGGACCTGCGCGCTGCCTTCTGGCTGGTGGACCTGCTGGAGACGGCGGGCTACGAAGGTCCCCGGCACTTCGACTTCAAGCCGCCGCGCACCGAGGACCTGGACGGGGTGTGGGCCTCGGCGGCCGGCTGCATGCGCACCTACCTGATCCTCAAGGAGCGCGCGGCGGCCTTCCGCGCCGACCCGTCCGTCCAGGAGGCACTGCGCGCGTCCAGAGTGGACGAGCTGGCCCGGCCCACCGCCGAGGACGGACTCGCCGGTATGCTCGCGGACCGTACGGCGTACGAGTCCTTCGACGCGGAGGCGGCCGCCGCCCGTGGCATGGCGTTCGAACAACTCGACCAGCTGGCCATGGACCACCTGCTGCGGGCCCGCTGACCGGCCTTCAGCGAAACGGTTCGCGCGGGCCCGATCAGCCGAACAGCTTGCGCAGGAAGCGGATCTCCTCCGTCCGCTGGTGTCCGCCGCCGCCCTCGTGCCCGTTGAACCGCCACAGCCGCAGCTCTTTGGCGCCCGCGTAGTGGTGGTACGCGGCGAAGCCGGTGGAGGCGGGGGTGATCGGGTCGCGCAACGCGGTACCGAAGAGGGCGGGGGCGCTCGCGCGGGCCGCGAAGTTCAGGCCGTCGAAGTGGTCGAGGGTGTTCAGGGCGGCGTCCACCTCGGTCCGGGCCCCCGCGAGGTAGCGGGAGAGTTCGCCGTACGGGCCTTCGTCGGTGATCTCGACGGCGCGCCGGACATGCGTCAGGAACGGTACGTCGATCAGCGCGCCCGCGAGTCCGGGCACCAGCCCGGCGACGGCCAGCGCGATGGCGCCGCCCTGGCTGCCGCCCGCCACCACCACACGCCCGGCGTCCACCGCCGCGTGGCCGCGTGCTGCCGCCACGGCCCGTACGCCGTCGGTGTAGACCCGGCGGTAGTAGTAGTCGTCCGGGTCGAGCAGCCCCTGCGTCATCTTGCCGGGCACGCCCGGATGCGGGGAACCGACCGGGTCGGGGGTGTCGCCGGGCCGGTCGGGGCCGCTCTGCCCCCGGGTGTCCATGACCAGCGCGGCGTAGCCCGACACCGGCCACAGCAGCCAGTCCTGCGGATGCAGCCGGCCGCCGCCGTACCCGAGATACTGCACGACGCAGGGCAGCGGACCGCTCGCCTCCCGGGGCAGCAGGAACCAGCCACGGATGCGGTGTCCGCCGAAGCCCGAGAATTCCACGTCGTACGTGTGCAGCAGCGACAGGCCCGCGTCGGTCTCCTCGAAGCGCGCGTCCAGATCGTACGTACCGGCCTCGTCCAGGGTGCGCTGCCAGAACGCGTCGAATCCGTCGGGTTCGGGCAGCGGCGGACGGTAGCTGCGCAGTTGGTCGAGGGGCAGGTCGACGAACAAGCGGTGCCTCCAGGTCGGGAGCGGGCGGCGGGCCCGCGACAGCCTCCGGCGCCCGCCGGGTACCGGGCGCGCAACCTACCAGGCGCCGCCCCCGCGCCGCTCGGTCACGACGTGGGCCGCTCCTCCTCCGGCCCCCGTGCACCGGCCTCCGGCACCTCGCTGAGCCCGGCGGCCGCCGGATCGAGCACCCGGGCCAGGAACGTCCGCGTCCGCTCGTGCTGAGGATCGGCCACCACCCGTTCCGGTGGCCCCTCCTCGACGATGACCCCGCCGTCCATGAACACCACCCGGTCGGCGACCTCCCGCGCGAAGCTCATCTCATGGGTGACGACGAGCATCGTCATGCCGTCCTGGGCGAGGGAGCGCATCACCGCCAGCACGTCGCCCACCAGCTCAGGGTCGAGCGCCGAGGTCGGCTCGTCGAAGAGCATCAGCTCCGGCTCCATGGACAGCGCGCGGGCGATGGCCACCCGCTGCTGCTGGCCGCCCGAGAGCTGCGCCGGAAAGGCGGTCTCCTTGTCGCTCAGACCGACCCGCGCGAGATGGGCGCGCGCGGTCCGTTCCGCCGCGGCCCGGTCACGGCGCAGCACCCGCCGCTGGGCGATGGTCAGGTTATCCAGCACGCTCAGGTGCGGGAAGAGGTTGAAGGACTGGAAGACCATCCCGATCCGGCGCCGGACCCGGTCGATGTCCACGTCCGGGTCGGTGACCTCGGTGCCCGCCACGGTGACCCGGCCCGCGGTCGGCTGCTCCAGCAGGTTCACACAGCGCAGCAGCGTCGACTTGCCCGACCCCGAGGGCCCGATGACGCACACCACCTCGCCCCGCTCCACGGAGAAGTCGATGCCCTTGAGCACCTCTAGGGCGCCGAAGGACTTGTGCAGCCCCTCGACCTCGATCGCCCGTCCTGCCGTCGCCGGCCTGCCGTCGGTGCGCACCGCCGTCACCTCGCCTTCGCGGTACGGGCCTCCAGCCGCCGGACCAGTTGGCCCAGGGGGAGGGTGATGACGAGATAGAGCAGGCCGGCCACGAGGATCGGCGTCAGGCTCTTGTGCTCGTTGAGGGCGTCCCGCCCGAAGTTCGCCAGCTCGAACTGGCCGAGGGACAGGCCGAGCAGATAGACCAGCGAGGAGTCCTTGGTGAGCAGGATCAGCTCGTTGGTCAGCGGCGGCAGGACGATCCGGAACGCCTGCGGTATGACGATCGAGCGCATCGCGCGGCCCGGCGACATCCCCAGCGAACGCGCCGCCTCGGTCTGCCCCTTGGGCACGGCCTGGATGCCGGCCCGGATGGTCTCCGCCATGTACGCGGCACCGACCAGGCCCAGCGAGAGCATCACGGTGATGTTCATGTCCAGCGCGACCTCGAAGGCCAGCGGCACGCCGAAACCGAGCGCGATGAACACCAGCAGCGCCGGCACCCCGCGGAAGAACTCGATGTAGGTGACGGCGAGCCAGCGGTACGGCGGCACCTGCGACAGCCGCATCAGCGCCAGCACCAGACCGAGCCCGAGACCGAACCCGAAGCCGAGCAGGGTGTACAGGACGGTGTTGACCAGCGCGGTGGTGATGATCTCGGGGAACAGCGCCTTGGCGACCGCCACGTCGAAGAACGCGTGGCGCAGCGTCCCCCAGTCGGCGACCAGGGCGAGGACGAGCACGGCGGCGGCCAGTACGGCGTACTGGCCGCCGCGCAGGAGGCGGGCCCTCCGGCGTCGGGACAGGGGCATCAGTGTCGGCTCCTCATGCTGGCCGCGGGATCAGCGCTGCTTGGGCGTGGTGCCGAACCACTTCTTGTAGATCCGGTCGTAACTGCCGTCGGACCGGGCCTGCTTCAGCACCTCGTTGATCTTCTTGCGCAGCGCGTCGTTGCCGGTGCGCACGCCGATCCCGTAATGCTCGCCGGTGTCGAACTCCGCCGTCACCGCCGTGTCCGGGTTCTGCTTGACGTAGTCGAACAGCACCCCGTTGTCGTTGATACCCGCGTCCACCTGCCCGGACTTCACCGCGGTGAGCAGCAGCCCCAGGTCCTCGAACTCGACCAGCTCGACGCCCGCGCCGTGCTTCTTGGCGTACTCGGCGCCGGTGGTGGCCTTCTGGTAGCCGAGCTTCTTCCCCTTGAGGTCCTCGATCTTCTTGTAGGCGCCGCCCTTCTTGGTGATGAGTGCCTGGGTGGCGTCGAAGTACGGGTCGGAGAAGTCCATGACCTTGTCGCGCTTGGCGTTGATGGTCATGCCCGCCGCCGCCAGGTCACACTTGCGGATGGCGAAGTCCTGGCCGGTTTCGATGCCTTCGAAGGGCGTGTTGACGATCTCCTGCGGCACGCCGAGTGCCTTGGCGACCAGATCGACCAGGTCCACGTCGAACCCGACGATCTTGCCCTCCTTCTTCACCTGGAAGGGCGCGTACGGCAGATGGGTGCAGGTCTTGAGCGTGCCGGGGGAGACGAGCTGGACGCCCGAGGCCGACTTCTCGCCGGCCGCCCCGCCCGACTTGGTGCTGGTGCAGCCCGTGGCGAGGAGGGCGGCGGCCGCGACGAGGGCGGCCGTGGCGGACATCGAGGAGCGAACGGACACGGGTCCTCCGGATCAGGATGCGGCCCCACACTCACCGGTCGGAGGTGAGTTGGCTGCATCCTGCCACCGGCCAGGGCCGATGTCGCCGTCGGCGGTGTTGCGACCGGGTAACGACCGGGGCCGGCCGGGGCCGTCCGCAGCGCCGTGCACGGTGCGGAACGCGAACCGGTGTCCGCGGTACGGCACCGGTCCGGACGTCGGCTTTCAGCCGGTCAGCTGCCGCGCCAGCGCCGCCACCGCCTCCGGCCCCACCCGGCAGCAGCCGCCGACGAGCCGGGCCCCCGCGGCGGTCCAGGCCGCGACCCGGTCCGCGCTGAAGGCGGGCGTACCGCACCAGGCACGGGCCCGGGCGTCCCAGCTCTCGCCGCTGTTCGGGTAGACGACCACCGGCTTGCCGGCCGCGCGGGCCGCCATCGGCACCGCCCGGTCGGCGTCCTCGGGGGTGCAGCAGTTCACGCCCACCGCCACCACTTCGGGGGCGTCCGCCGCGAGCGCGAAGGCGTCCGCCAGCGGCTGCCCGGCCCGGGTACGGTCCCCGGCCGCGCTGAACGACAGCCAGGCCGGCACACCGAGGCCCCGTACCGCCCGCAGCAGGGCCCGCGCCTCGTGCGTGTCCGGCACGGTCTCCAGCGCCAGTACGTCGGGACCGGCCGCGGCCAGCGCCTCCAGCCGCGGACGGTGGAACCGTTCGAGCTCGGCCACCGACAGTCCGTAGGCGCCCCGGTATTCGGAGCCGTCCGCCAGCATCGCGCCGTACGGACCGGCCGACGCGGCGACGTACAGCGGTCCCGCCACGCCGTCCGCCGTCGCCTGCCGTGCCGCCTCGCGCGCCAGCTCCACACTGCGCCGCAGGAGCCCGGCGGCCTCCGTCGCACCGATGCCCCGCGCGGCGAGCCCCTCGAAGGTCGCCTGATAGCTGGACGTGATCGCCACCTGCGCGCCCGCCTCGTAGTACGCGCGGTGCGCCGCCACCACGGCGTCCGGGTCCTCGGCGAGCAGCCGCGCCGACCACAGCGCGTCGCCGAGGTCGTGTCCGGCGGACTCCAGTTGGTTGGACAGCCCGCCGTCCAGGACGAGCGGGCCCGCGGCGAGGGCGGCGGCGAACGAGGGCGCGGCAGTGGTGCTCATGACGCCCAGCCTCTCACCCCGGTCCGACGCGGCGCCTGTCCCGCACCCGGTCCCGTCCGGATGCTTGCCTCGCACCCGGTCCCGCCCGGGTGCCCGCCTCGCACCCGGACGCCCCGGTCACTCCGCCTGGACGGCCTGGATGTCCATCTCCACGCGGATCGTCGCGCCGATGGCCGCGATGCCCCGGGCGAGCATCTTGCGCCAGTCGAGCGTGAAGTCCTCCCGGTGCAGCTCGGTCACCGCGGTGCACGCCGTACGCGTCTCGCCGCCCATGCCGGTGCCGAGACCCAGGTACCGGGTGTCCAACTGCACCGACCGGCTGACGCCGTGCAGGTGCAGCACCCCCTGCACGGCCCAGCGGGCCCCGCCCTTGTGCACGAACCGCTCCCCGGCGAACTGCAGATACGGGTAGCGCGCCACGTCCAGGAACTCCGCCGAGCGCAGGTGGTCGTCGCGCATCTTGACCCCCGAGTCGATGCTCGCCGCGTCGATCGTCACCTCCACCCGCGAGTCCCGCATGTCCGGCGCGATCCACAGGCCGCCCTCGAAGTGGTTGAACCGGCCGTGGATCTCGGCCAGTCCGATGTGCCGGGCGGTGAAGCGGATGGACGAGTGGTCGGGGTCCAGCCGCCACTGCCCCGGTGTGGGCATCGGCGGTGCCGGGGCCGGCTCCAGCTGCAGCGTCCGCGGCGCGGTCCGCGCCCCCTCGGTCACCGCGCTGTCGAACCGCTCCGGGCGGAAGCCGTCGCAGGTGACCACCACGTGGTACACGGCGGGTGCCAGCGTCGCGGTGAACATGCCGTTGGGGTCCGTCTGGCCGCGCGTGACCTCGGTGCCCTCCGTGTTGCGCACCGACACCCCGGCCCGTGCCATCGGCAGCCCGACGGGGTCGTGGACGCTGAGGTCCAGTGCACCGGCACCGCGCGGGATCGGGGCCGGTGCGGGGGCACTGCGGGCGGAGCGGTCACGAAGGCGGGTGAGGATGGCGAGCGCCATGGCAGGACGGGGCCTCTCGGTCAGTTGTGTCGAAAAAGTACATCTCCATCCTGTCATTGGTTTAGACCGCTGAGGACAACGGCTGTCAATACCCGATGAAACGTGAAATTCATCGCACCGGGGAGAAGGTGATGGCGAACCGGGCGGGAGCCACCGTCAGCTCGTGCTCCGGCAGCACCCCGGGCCCGCAGGAAGCGCTGCCGATGCCGTGCTGGGCGTGATCGAGGTGGATCCAGATCCAGTCTCCCGGAGTGAGGTCGGTGGTGTGCCGGGCGGCGTCCAGCTGCTCGCTCGTCCAGCGGCGCGCGCTGAACCAGAAGGACGGCTCGCCCTCGGCACGCAGCGCCGAGCCGTCGCTGCGGGACAGCTCCGCCCAGCGCACGTCCGCCCGCGCCCCGTTCTCCTGCGGACGCACGTACGGCGTCTGCAACGCGTCCACCGGCATGCGCCACAGCCCGGTCCGCGCCGCCGCCCGCGTGTCCGGATACGCCTCGCCCGGGCCGCCGCCGTACCACCGCGCCGTCGAGAGGTTGCCGCACACACCCAGCCGCACACCGAGCCTGGGCAGCGGGCAGGGCCAGTCGCCGTACGGCCGGACCGACACCTCCAGCCGCAGCCGCTCACTGTCGGCGGTCCAGCGGTACTCCGTGTCCAGGGCGAGGTCGGTACCGGCCGGCGCGACCCGGGTGCGTACCACCACCGCGTGACGGTCGCACTCCACGGACGCCACCCGGTGCCGCATGCGGTGCAGTCCGATACGGCGCCACTGCGCGGCGCGGTGCGGCCCCGGCTGCCAGGGCGCGCCCTCGTCGTTGTCGGTCGGTGCCCGCCACACGTCCAGCCGGGGCCCCTTCAGATGGCAGCCGTCGAGATACCGGAGCACACCGGTGGTGGCGTCGAAGGCGCCCGGGCCGAGGAGGATGAGGTTGCCTTCGCCGCGCCGGGGCGACGCGCCCGGGGCGGTGGGACGGGGCGTGGGGCGCGGCGGGGTGGCGGGCAGCTGACCCCAGGCGACCTCGTGACCGGCCGCGGCCCAGGCGGTGTCCCCGGCCAGGGACGCCCGTACCGTCCACAGGGCCTCGCGGCCGCGCCGGCCGGCGGGTTCCGGGGGCAGCTTCACCTCGGCGCGGGCTCCGGGGGCGAGCGGCGGCACGGCCAGCGGTCCTTCGGCGAGCACCTCGCCCTCGGCCTCGTAGGACCAGTGGAACGCCAGGTGCGCCAGGTCGCCGAAGTCGTGCAGGTTGGTGATCCGTACGGTGCCGGACCCGCCGCTCTCCGTGCCGCCGTCCTCGCCCGTGCCGTCGATCCGTACCGGTTCGACGACCTTCTTGAACTCCACCAGCCCCGGCGACGGCACCCGGTCGGGGAAGACCAGGCCGTCGCAGACGAAGTTGCCGTCGTGCAGGTCCTCGCCGAAGTCGCCCCCGTACGCGTGGAACACCTCGCCGTGCGGGGTGCGCTGCCGCAGCCCGTGGTCGATCCACTCCCACACGAAGCCGCCCTGGCAGCGTTCGTACGTCTCGAAGAGCCGCTGGTACTCGCGCAGTCCGCCGGGGCCGTTGCCCATCGCGTGCGCGTACTCGCACAGGAGGAACGGCAGGGCGCGGCGCCGGGCGTCCGCGGCCGGGTCGGCGAGCGGCTCCTCCTCCCGCCGGCCGATCCGTTCGACCTCGGCGTGCTCCGCGTACATCCGGGAGTAGACGTCGGTGTCGGCGCACGACGGGTCGCCCTCGTAGTGCAGCGGCCGGGAGGGGTCACGGTCGCGCGCCCAGGCGGCCATGGCGGACAGGCCGCGGCCGGTGCCGCACTCGTTGCCCAGCGACCACATGATCACGCTGGGGTGGTTCTTGTCGCGCTCGACCATCCGGCGCATGCGGTCCAGCAGGGCCGGGGTCCACGCGTCGTCGTCCACCGGGTTGCCCCGCCAGTCCTGCTGACCGAAGCCGTGCGTCTCCAGGTCGCACTCCTCGACCACCCACAGGCCCAGCTCGTCGCAGAGGTCGAGGAAGGCGGGATGCGGCGGGTAGTGGCTGGTGCGGACGGCGTTGACGTTGTGCTGCTTCATCAGCAGCAGGTCGCGGCGCATCGCCTCGGGGCCCAGCGCGCGGCCGTGCCGCGGGTCGAACTCGTGCCGGTTGACGCCGCGGAACAGGACGCGGCGCCCGTTGACCTTCAGCAGACCGTCCTCGACGCACACGGTGCGGAAGCCGATGCGCAGGGGGACGCACTCGCCGGGCGTGCGCAGTTCGGCGTCGTACAACTGCGGGGTCTCGGCCGTCCACGGTATGACCGGCACCGTCGCGCTCTGCCCGGTCGCCAGGTCCAGGCCGAGCGCGGGAACGGTGACCCGGCCCGCCGGCGCGCAGTCCACCCGGAGGGTGCCGTGGCCGGTGCGGTGGTCGTAGGAGGCGTGCACGAAGTGGTCCAGGACGGCGCCCGCGGGCCGGTGGTGCAGCGTGACGTCCCGGAAGACGCCCGGCAGCCACCACTGGTCCTGGTCCTCCAGGTAGCTGCCCGAGGACCACTGGTGGACACGGACCGCGAGCACGTTACGGCGTGCCCGCAGCAGATGGCCCACCTCGAACTCGTGCGGCAGCCTGCTGCCCTTGAAGTGCCCCAGCTCCTTTCCGTTGAGCCACACCCGTGCACAGGACTCGACACCTTCGAAACGCAGCAGGGCGGGCCCGGGTTCCCAGGCGTCCGGAAGGTCGAAGGTGTGCCGGTGGTCACCCGTCGGGTTCTCGTCGGGCAGCCGCGGCGGATCGACGGGGAACGGGTAACGGGTGTTGGTGTACGCGGGTGCGCCGTGACCGGCGAGCACCCAGTGGCCCGGCACCCGCAGACCCTGCCAGTCCGTGTCGTCGAAGTCCGGCCGGGCGAAGGAGACGTCCGTGGAGCGGGCGGTCGGCAGGAGGCGGAACCGCCACATCCCGTGCAGCGACATCCGCCGCGCGTCCGAGCGGGCGAACCAGGCGCGCGGCGGCCGGCAGCCCAGGCCGGGGGACACGTCCTCGTAGTACGGGAGGTGCTGTGGGGGGCGGGGTACGGGCGGGGCGCTCGCGGGACGTCCGGCGGGGGCGGGGTGTCTTTCGGGTGCGGTGGGTGCTCCGGGGGTGCGTGGTGAGGGTGCGGGGTGTTCGGCGTCGGGTGCGGTGCGGGGACCGACGTGTTCGGCGTCGGGCAGGGGCAAGGGTCCTCCTAGCTGCGGGGACACGGCAGGGCGTGGGGGATCACGTCAGCGAACCACGCGCGGCGGCGCGCCGCGACCACATACGAATGATTGACCGCTGAAGCATTCGCTCCGTTTCGTACTGGTCCCGAGCGCCTCTGTTCGTGCCGAGGGAGCCGGGTACTCCGGGCCGTACGCCCCCCATTTTGGATCAGCGGGTGACAACCGGCCGTCCCCGGGCACCCGGGCAGCATGAACGATGCACCGAAGAATCCGGACCCCGTACCGGAGCACACCGCCGGGCTGGAGCCGGGCGGCGGGGTCCCGCCGGGCGAGACACCGCCCGCCGAGGGCAGCACCCCGGACGCCGGGCCCCTGGAGACCCACAACCCGACCCGCGGCTGGTCCAAGGGACCGGTGCTGGCGCTCGCCGTCGTGGTCGTCCTTGTCGCCGCCTTCTTCATCGCCCGTATCTGGGGAGTGTGAGTACGCGGGGGCAGGTACACGGGCCGGGAGCGGGCGAAGGGGCGATGGCCGCACGGCTGGGTACGGGCGCGAGGGCGATGGCCGCACGGCCGGGTACGGGCACGGGTCAGCAAGGCTTGCGCAACGGCCCGGTGTAGTCACGGAGCAGCAGGATCCGGCCGTCCCGGATGTGGAAGAGCTGCACCGAGCGCCCCTCGAACGCGTCGCCGCGCCCCACACCCCTGGTGAGCGTCTCCGCGATGACGACCTCCGGGTCCTCGGTGCGGTGGACGGCGAGCGTCCGGAGCACGTCGACGCGCAGGGCCGACATCGCCGCCCGTGCGAACGTGCGTATCGTCTCCCGGCCCTCGATGCGGTCGGGGACGTCCGGGCCCGCGAACGGCAGCTCGATCACGCCGTCCGGCGCGAACAGGTCCGCGAAGGCGTCCGCGTCCTGCGCCGTGACCGCGGCGCGCCGCTGTTCGAGAACGTCCAGGGGGCTCACAGCAGGCATGGTCCCTCCGATCCCGCACCGCCGGGCCGGCGTTCCGCGCACCGGCCTCTGACGCCGAGCAGGGTAGCGCCGTGCCGCGCGGGCAGTCAGCCCGCGCGGCACGTGTGGCGGCCTGGCGCAGCCCCGCCCTCGTACCGGCTACCCGGCTTCCTCCTCGCCGCTGCGCACCGCCGCGAGGGCAGCCGCGGGGTCCTCGGCCGCGGGCCCCGCGGGTGCCCACTGCCCGCGCTCCTTCAGGTACGGCCACCATCGCCCGTCACGCCCGAATCTGAGCTGGGCGCCACCGCCGACCACGGTCCAGCGGTTGCGGTCGTGGCGCAGCTTTGGTGGGGGTTCGTCCGCCTCCCAGGCACCGGCGAGCTGAGCCGTCGCGCGGGCCAGGGCCGCCGGTTCCGGTGTCCACTCCTCCTCCAGTACGGCGAGCGCCGGTACGCCGCCGTACTCCCACGCCCGTACGGCCAGGGAGAGCGCTCTGGCCGTACGCCCGGAGCCGGACGCCAGTCGTGCGGCGATCCAGGGGGCGGGTCCGAGCGCTGCCAGACGTACGGCGTCCTGCGCGCGGGTCAGCGCTGCTTGCGGCGGTGCGTCGGCATGGCCGGGGGCCAGCGCGTCGGCCAGCAGCCGTTGGGCGCGCGCCGCCGTGTCACCTACTAGGAACTCCAGTGCCGGCACGTCCACGCCGGGGGCCGGATCCGTTCCTCCTCCGAGGACCGGAGCGGCGCCCGGCTCGTCCACGGCGGGCGGGGGCGCGGGCAGCGGCGGCAGGATGTCGCGCGCGGCGTACGCCTCCGCCGCCGGTATGCCCTCGGCCGCCGCCGGTTCCACCGCGCACCCACTGGACGCCAGGTGCTCAGCGACTTCCCGCGCGCGCAGGGCGGTACGGGCCTGAAGGTCCTCCAGGAGCTCCTGCTCGCTCCGTCCGCGCATCAGCAGCAGCACGAAAGGGTCCTCGTCCAGCAGGCGGGCCGTCTGGTGGCAGAGCGCGGCCGTGTGGGAACAGTGGTCCCACGCCCCGCAACCACACTCCGCCTCCAGGTCACCGATGCCGGGGAGCAGTTCGATGCCCGCGGCGGCCGCGTCCTCCACCAGGTGCGGCGGCATGTCGTGGTCCAGCAGCGCCGCGATGTGCCCGGCACGGTCCGCGACCAGGTCCAGGAAGCGGTCCCAGTCCGCCTCGCCCAACTCCTGGAGCAGCACGTCGCAACGGTACGGCGTACCGTCCCGGTCCTTGACGACCGCCGTGATCCGGCCCGGCCGTACGGAGACCGCGCCCACCGCCCCCGCCCGCGCGTGCCGGCGCCCCTGCTTGACCTGCTGGCCGTCCAGCGCGCTGTCCGCCAGCGCCTTCAGCCAGGCCAGGCCCCACCACGTCTGCGCGAAGCCACGGCCGTGCGCCGGCGGCAGGGCGGCGAAGGTGCGCTCCCTGCCCGGTCCCGGCAGGCGCGCGTCCCCGGAAGGTTCCGGGAGGGCTTCCCGGGCGTCCTCGTACAGGTTCCTCATCGCTCGCTCCCTCGCAGTGCCACCAGGTCCGCCAGCTCGGCGTCGGTCAGTTCGGTCAGCCCGGCCTCGCCGGAACCGAGCACCGCGTCCGCCAGCCTCTGCTTGCGCGCGAGCAGACCGGCGATCCGGTCCTCGACCGTGCCCTCGGTGATCATCCGGTGGACCTGCACCGGCCGGGTCTGGCCGATGCGGTACGCACGGTCGGTGGCCTGCGCCTCGACCGCCGGATTCCACCAGCGGTCGTAGTGCACGACATGCGCGGCCCTGGTCAGATTCAGCCCCGTACCCGCCGCCTTCAACGACAGCAGGAACACCGGCACGGCACCGTCCTGGAAGCGGCGCACCATCTCCTCGCGCCGCGCGACCGGCGTGCCGCCGTGCAGCAACTGCGTCGGCACGCCGCGCCCCGCCAGGTGCGTTTCGAGCAGCCGCGCCATCCGCACGTACTGCGTGAACACCAGCACCCCCGCGTCCTCGGCGAGAATCGTCTCCAGCAGCTCGTCCAGCAGCTCCAGCTTCCCGGAACGGCCCGCGATCAGCGGGCGCTCCTCCTTGAGGTACTGCGCCGGGTGGTTGCAGATCTGCTTGAGCGAGGTCAGCAGCTTGACGACCAGGCCGCGCCGGGCGAGGCCGTCCGCCGCCGCGATCTCGCCGAGCCCTTCGCGCACCACCGCCTCGTACAGCCCGGCCTGCTCCCTGGTCAGCGCCACCGCCCGGTCGGTCTCCGTCTTCGGCGGCAGTTCGGGCGCGATGCCCGGGTCGGACTTGCGCCGGCGCAGCATGAAGGGGCGGACGAGCCGGGCCAGCCGGTCGGCGGCAGCCGGGTCGGTGCCGCCTTCGACAGCCGTGGCGTAGCGCTCGCGGAAGCGGCTCAGCGGGCCCAGCAACCCCGGCGTCGTCCAGTCGAGTACGGCCCACAGCTCGGACAGGTTGTTCTCGACCGGCGTACCGGTGAGCGCCACCCGGGCGCCCGCGGGCAGGCGGCGCAGTGCCTTGGCCGTCGCAGAGAACGGATTCTTCACGTGCTGCGCCTCGTCCGCGACGACCAGACCCCAGCGGGTCGTCGCGAGCTTCGCCGCGTCCAGCCGCATCGTGCCGTACGTGGTGAGCACGAACGCGCCGTCCGCCAGGCCCGCGAGGCTGCGCCGGTCCGCGTGGAAGCGGCGCACCGGAGTGCCGGGCGCGAACTTCTCGATCTCGCGCTGCCAGTTGCCCAGCAGAGAGGCCGGGCAGACGACGAGCGTGGGCCCGGCGGAGGAGGGGGCGCTCTGCCGGTGCAGGTGCAGGGCGATGAGGGTGACGGTCTTCCCCAGCCCCATGTCGTCGGCGAGGCAGCCGCCGAGACCGAGGGAGGTCATGCGGTGCAGCCAGTCGAGGCCGCGCAGTTGGTAGTCGCGGAGGGTGGCGGCGAGGGCGGGGGGCTGGGGTATGGGCTGCTCGGTGGCGCCGTTCGGGGCGGTGGGGGATGGCGTGGGGGAGCCCGGTACGGCGTGATCCGGATCGGTGGGCTCCGGTACGGCGAAGTCCTGGGTGGTGGCATCCGGTACGGCGGTGTCCGGAGTGACAGCCTCCGGTACGGCCGCACCCGGTACGGCGGTGTCCGGAGCGGTGAGCCGGTCGCGGAGGCGGGCCAGCCAGCCGGACGCCTGCACCGCCACCCGTTCGCCGTCCCCGGCCTCGGCGGTCCCGGTGAGCGCCGCGCCGAGCGCGTCGATGGGCGTCACCTCGCGGTCCTGGCGGTCACGGGCCGCCCGCAGCGCCTCGGGGTCGACGAGCACCCACTGGTCACGCAGCCGTACGAGCGGACGTCCCGCCTCGGCCAGCCGGTCCAGTTCCGCCCTGCTGATCTCCTGGTCACCGACGGCGAAGCGCCAGCTGAACGAGAGCAGCGCGTCGGCCGAGAGGAAGGACGGCACGCCGGACGCGGCGCGGTCCTGACCAGGAGCGTCGTCGTCCTGGCCCGCTCGCGCGTGCTGCGGCGCGCCGTCCTGGTCGGGCGGCCCCACCACGGCCCGGGTGGTGAGTCCACGTATCAGGTCCCGTGGCCAGTGCACCTGCACGCCGGCGGCGGCCAGCGCGCGCGAGGCCGGGCCGAGCAGCTCGGCGATCTCCTCGTCGGCGAGGTCCACCGCGTCCGGCACGGCGGCGGACAGCAGGGGCGTGAGCGGCGCCCAGACGGCGGCCGCGCGGCGCAGCGTGAGCAAGGTGTCCATTCGGGCCCGCGGGCCGAACGCCTGCCCGGTGGGGGAGTCGCCCGCCCACACCTCGGCGGCGTCGGCGACCAGAGCCGGGTCGGTGGGGTCGTGCAGTTGGAGAACGGCGGTGAAGCCGGTGCGGCCGGCGCCAGCGGCCCCGGGCCGGCCCGTGTCCGACCCGGGCAGCCCGGCGACCTCGACACGCAGGGAGATCCGTACACCGACGTCGTGCCCGGCCGCCACATCGGCGGCCCAGTCGCGCTGTTCGGGGATGTGCTGCGGTTCGGGCGCGGCGAACGCCGGCCCGTCGGTGACCAGTGTGGCGGCGGGGGAGCGGGGCAGACTGTCCGCCACCGCGTCCAGGAAGTCGCGTACCAGGCGCTCGGGATCCGGCAGCAGTACGGGGCCGGAGTCGGGGCCGGTGGCGCCGGGGAGCGGGACGGCGTGCGCCTGTGGTGGCAGTGCCGCCGCCAGTTCGCGCAGCCGCTCGACGTCGGCGGGGTCGAGCGGGCCCACGCGCCACGCGTCGTGACCGGAACGGCTCACGCCGGGCAGCAGCCGCCCACGGGCGACGAGTTGCAGCGCCAGTACGGCGGCGGTGCCCCAGAAGGCCGCGGCCGGATCGGACGTACGGGCCGCACGGGCGCGGGTGAGGACAGGAAGGGCGTCGGCGACGGGCAGCACGACGGCCGGAACGTCGATGAGCTGGATGCCGTCCCCGTCTCCGTCCCCGTCTCCGGCTCCGTCCTCGTTCCCGGTGCCGGAACCGGGGGCGGCCGGGAAGGCGACGGTCAGCGACTGTGTCGGCCACCCGGGGCCTTCGTCGCCTGCCGTGCCGTCCGCACGCCAGAAAGCGACCTGCCCCGTACGGGCCGGGTCGGCGGGCAGGAAGACCGCCGCGCGGCACGCGAGGGCGAACAGTGGTGCGGAGGAGGTCGGGGGAAGAGCCGGGGGAAGAAGTGCCACGTGCAGCAAGCTCCTCAAGTTTGACTACTGGCGACCGGAGCGCCCGAGGGTACAGCATGATCGGGGGCCGCGCCGACCACGGCCCGCGGCGGCCCGGCAGGCCGTCGGCGCGGAGGGAACCTGTGGGGCCGAAAAGGCGTTCAATGGGATACAGCGAGCGCGGCAACCGCCGCGGAAGGGACGTGAAGGATGTCCACGAACGCAAAGGTCGCCATCGGTGGCGTGGCGGCGGGAGTGATTTTGCTGTGGCTGCTGCCGTTCTGGGCGGCGGTGCTGGTCATGGTCGGTGTGCCGGCCGTGGCGTATCTGACGCTGGACCCCTCGCAGCGGCGCAGGCTGCGCCGTGCGACCCGCAAGGAGATAGGGCGCTGACCATGTGGCCGGTGCCCGGACGTCCGGCGGTGTGAGCCGGGCGGGCGACCGGGCCGCGACGACGTCCCCGTCAGCGGGCCCGTGGGCGGACGGCTCACGGGTGGGGCGCCGCCACGGCTCAGAACCGGACCGTCAAGCCGACCGGACCGTCAAGCCGGGCGGGCCCTCGAACAGGTCGCTCCCTCAAGCCGACCGGACCGTCGAGCCGACCGGACCGTCGAGCCGACCGGACCGTCGAGCCGACCGGACCGTCGAGCCGACCGGACCGTCGAGCCGACCGGACCGTCAAGCCGGCCGGGCCGCCAGCGCCTCCAGTGCCTGCAACAGTCCCGGCAACTCCGGCCCACGTCCCACCGGCAGTATCTCGCCGGGCTGCTCGTCCAGGAGGACGAACGCGATGTCGTCAGTACGGGCCACCATGCTCCACCCCGGGCCGTCCACGCGGAGTGTACGGGCCTCACCGGCGGCGAAGGACGAGCGGATGCGTCCCGGTGGTGGCGGCTCGGCCACGTAACCGCGTGCCTCGGTCAGTGCCCGCCGGACCCCGGCGTGCGGCCGGGCCCCCGGATCGACGAACGTGACCTCGCCCTCGACCTGTTCGCGCCAGGCCGCCCACTGGAGCGCGATCTCGTCCGCTCCCATCCGGCGCTGCGCCGGCCCCCACTGAGCGGCGTCCGGCGGCCTGAGTACGGCCGGACCGCCCTCTTCCGGCTCGGGGTCGTGCGGCGCGGGCACCCCCGGCGCCGCGACGGCGAGTGCGATCGGCCAGCCGGGCAGTGCTTCGACCATGCTCTCCTCGCCGGGGGAGAGGTCGTACTCCATCCCGCAGTCCCAGGCCGCGACGGCGCACGCGACGAGCGAGACGTCGTCCGTCACCACGGTCCAGCGCGCACCCGTCCCGTCCTGCCCGAGGACCAGGCCGTAGCCCTGCTCGTACGGTGCGAGGCCGAGCCCGGCGCACACCTCCGGATAGTCGTTGCCGAGCACGCTCGGAAACTGCGCGGGCGTCAGCAGCAGCGCCGTCAGGACGAGCAACTGATCGTCGTCGACGCTCCCGGGCGTGGCTCCGCCGGCGTTTCCGGCCGTGGACGTACCGGCGCTCTCGGTCGACACCCGGGGCCTCCCCATCCGATGCGCTCCGACCCGCCCGGCCCCGGTCGCCGCCTCCGGCCCCGGCCCCCGGACCCGCCCGCGCCGGGCCCGAACCGGCCCGATCGTTCCGATCAGTCGTCGGCGCACCCTAGTTGGCCGGGCAGCAGGTTGTCACCAGTCGTACGCCACCCCTCCGGAAACCGGCCACCCGGAGTTCGGCCCCGGCCCCGGTCTTATCTTTGGCCCCGGCCCCGGCCCCGGCTTTGGCTCCGGCCCCTCAAGCCACCGGCAGATTGAGCAGATCACGGGCCACCGTCTGCGGTGACTCCCTGCGCTCCCGGGCAAGCGCGATCACCGCCCGGCAGGCCAGCTCGTTGATGCCGAAGGCGAGCGCCTCGGGGGAGACCCATTCCGCCGTCTCCGCGCTGCGCTCGTCGTCGTCCTCGGCGCACGCCGCCACATGGGCCGCCGCTGCCTCGAAGATGTTGTGCCGCCGCTTCCCCCCGGGGGCCCGCGGCTCCTCGCTGCCCCGCAGGTGCTCGGCGGTGCGGAGGCGGGTGAAGAAGGTCCGAAGGCCGCGGAACAATTCGGAGATTTCGCGCAAGAACCCGGTCATTGTGTCCCCCATTCCCGGTTCCCGTTCCGGTCGTTCCAGTGTGCCCGTCACGCTTACGATGGGAACTTCGACGACGAAAGGGCGGGTACTCGGTGCGGCGTTACGACTGGCTCAAGGAGATCCAGCGGCTGGACCCGGAACGGGACTTTCTGCGTATCCACCGCATCACCACGACGTACGAATTCCCGTGGGACGTCGCGCGCGCCCTGGAGCTGGCGCTCTACCGCACCTACGCCGTTCCCAGCATCGGCCGGCTGCTGGCCGAGACCGCCGAGCTGACGGACCGTACGCAAAAGCGCTACGACGACACCGCGCTCCTCCTGGACGCGGTGATGGAGCACGGCTTCGACAGCGAGGACGGCCGGACCGCGATCCGCCGCATCAACCAGATGCACCGCAGTTACGACATCACCAACGACGACATGCGGTACGTGCTCTGCACCTTCGTGGTGGTCCCCAAGCGCTGGCTCGACCAGTTCGGCTGGCGGCGGCTGAGCGAGCACGAAAAGCATGCCTCGGCCGTCTACTACCGCACCCTCGGGCGCCATATGGGTATCACCGGCATCCCGCAGGACTTCCAGGAGTTCGAACGCTGCCTGGACGATTACGAGCACGCGCACTTCGGCTGGGACGAGGGCGGGCGCCGGGTCTCGGACGCCACGCTCGGCCTGATGGCGGGCTGGTACGGCCCGCTGGCCCCGGTGGTGCGTGGCGCGAGCATGGCCCTGCTGGACGACGCCCTGCTGAACGCTTTCCGCTACGAGCGTCCCGGGCCGGCTGTCCGTGCCGCGGTGCACGGCGCACTGCGGCTGCGCGCCAAGTCCGTACGCCTGCTGCCGCCGCGCCGGCGCCCGCACTACGCCCGCCAGAACCCGGAGATCAAGGGCTATCCGAACGGCTACACCATCGCTGGCCTCGGCACCTTCCCCCAGAACCGCCCTGCGGGCGGCTGCCCCGTACCGCACTGAGACGCCCGGCGGCCGGAAAGGTCTCCGCCCTGATCGTCTCCGCTCGTTCCGGAGTCATACTTGAGCGGTGACCGAGGAAGACCGCGAGTACGCCCAGCAGTGGCTGGCCGAGCGCGGTGTCACCCGGACGGCGGACGCGTGGCGCGACCGGCGGTCGCCGGGCGCGGTGCTGACACCGACACAGGTGGCGCACGCGTGGACGGACGAGGTGCTGTCCGACAGCGGCCTGGCCACGTCCGCCCGTCTGCGGCTCGCGTTCGGCCTCCTGGACCTGCTGGGCGATTACTGGGTCACGTGCGAACTCCGCCTCGCCGTACGCGACGAGCGGCACCCGCTGCGGGCGGACCTCTTCTGGGACGCCTGTCGTCGGCGGCTGGAAGCCCCTGAAGAGCCGGCCGCCCTTCTCTCCTCACTCTGGGTGGACTGGTTCGAGGACCGGGCCACCGCGGAGGAGGCGTTCGCCGAGGTGCTGGGCAACGATGTGGAGGGCATGGACGCACCGGGTGACGGCACCGTAGAGGCGCCGGGCCTCACGACGTCGCACCTCACCGGGCCGGTTCGCACGATGCCGAACGGTACGGAGCGGGACGCCCTGCTCCGTCGCGCCACCAGGGTCCTCGGCGTCTCGGGGCCCGTGCCCTGGCGGGTGAAGCACGCCGCGTACCGTACCGCCGCGACGGTCCCGCAACTCCACCCCGCGCTGTTCCGCGGCCTCCTCGGCAGCTACCACGACCTGTACGGCGATCTCGAACCCCGCGCCGCACTCGCCCTCCTGGGCCAGTTGCACCTGTCTGCCGTCACCGAGCACCTGGCTCCGCTGCGCGCCGTCCTCACGGCCGGCCACCGGAACCACTACCGCGCCCCGGACGCCTGGCCCCGGGCCCTGGAGGCGTCTCAGGCCCCCTGACGCACGGCCAGCGCCAGGAAGCGGGCGTCCTCGTCCACGTACCGCGCCAGGTCCCAGCCGGAACGGGCGAGCAGCGGCCGCAGGTTGGGCTCGGCCCGTACGTCGCCCGGCGTGAGCGGGCGCCCCTTCCGCGCCGCCAGCGCCGCCCGCCCGACCGGGTGGAACAGGGCGAGCCGGCCTCCGGGCCGTACGACCCTGGCGAGTTCCGCGAGACCCGTCCCGGGGTCGGCCAGATGGGACAGCAGCCCGGCGGCGAAGACCGCGTCGAGTGCGGCGTCCGGCAGCGGGAGCCGCTGCACGTCGGCGAGCAGCAGGGGCGCCAGGCGCGCACGTCCGGCCCGTACGGCCGCCGCGAGCATCTCGGGAGTCAGATCGGCGCCCAGCACCGTACCGTCCGCCCCGACGGCGGCCCGCAGGGCTGGCAGCGCCCGCCCCGTACCGCAGCCCGCGTCCAGCACCCGGTCGCCCGCGCGCAGCTCCATCGCCGCGACACCCGCCTGGTAGGCCGGACCGTCGTCGGGGAACCGCGCGTCCCAGTCGTGCGCCCGGGAGCCGAAGAACTCCCGCACGTCATGCGTCTGAACGGTGTCCTCGGGAGCTTTGGCGGCGTCGTCGTCCATACGGCAACTCTAGATGCCGCTGATCGTCCGGGGTACGCGGTGGTTGGTGCCGCAACTGTTTCCCTTCGATGTCTTACCTTCCCGGCCGCCCGGCGTAATCATGCAGGCATGACGGACACGGGGAAGTGGAATTTCGTCGACCATTTCGGTGCCGATCCGCAGGGCCTCATCGACGCGGCGGCTCTCCTGCAGCACGCGGTGACCACCATGTGTGACGCCGGCGGCGGAACGCTGGTGATTCCCCCCGGGCGTTACCGGATGCACAGCACGGGAACGGTGGTACCGGATTCGGGGAACCTGACCGTGATCGCACACGGCGCCCACATTTTCCGCAGCGACACCTCCACCATCGACACGCTCTGGGGCGGCGGTTTCTCCCACGACGGCTACAACGGCGCCTCCAACATCAGCATCCACGGCGGCCTGTGGGACGGTGGCGCGGGCAATCCGCGACCGCTGGACATGTTCGCCTTCTGCTCCGCGGAAAACATCCTGTACGCGGACCTGGTGGTCGAGAACATTCCGGACTGGCACGCGATCGAGTTCCACGGCGTCCGCAACGGCACGGCGCGCAACTGCGTCTTCCGGCGTTTCAAGGCCACCACACCGACCCGGTTCTTCTCCGAGGCGATCGAGGTCCAGGAGGCGCCGGACGGTACGCACAGCAGCGGCATCGTCGTGGACGGCTGCTCGGCCGACGGATACGGAGCCCTGGTGGGCACGCACACGGCCACCTTCCCCGGCCGGTTCCACGACGGTCTGCGGGTGGTGAACAACAGGATCACCAACGCCAAGAACTACGCCGTACGCGCGCACAACTGGCGCCACGCGGTCATCGCGAACAACATCATCGAGGACTGCAACAGCGGAATTCAGGTACAGGTGGATCCCGCCGCGCAGTACCGGTCGTGGTTCTGGTCGCAGACCGAGGACATCATCATCGCGCACAATGTCCTGACGCACATGGGACTGGAGAAACAGCCCGGCCAGGGCGCGCGTTACGCCACCATCGGCGTGTACGGAATGTCGGACACGCCGATGGAGAACGTCGTCGTGACGGGGAACATCATCCGTGACTGGGCCAGTTCGAACGGCATAGCGCTGCAGTACGTCCACGAGGGAGTGGTCACCGGAAACGTCGTCAAATACAGCCAGGGCGGCGACGGCACCGCGATACTGTTCACCTCCTGTTCCGGCGGGACTGCCACGGGAAACAATGTCCGCTACGCCGGTTCGGGCGTGGTCGGCGCCGAAGTCTCCGCCGGGAACAGGATCAGCCTCCGGTGAGCGCGGTGTGCTGTGGTGCGTCGCGGCGCGCCGTGCGCACGGCTGACGCCGTCAGGTGGTCACCGCGGCAGTTGATCAGCCGTTCACCCGGGCCAGCGAGAAACCGTCGTACCCCTTGCTGCCCACGGTCTGCACCGCGGTGGCGGTCAGCTTCGGGTTCTGCGCGATGAGTTCCAGGAACCGGCGGAGGCCGCGGATCGAGGGGTCCGTACTGTCGGCGTCGGCGATGTCCCCGCCCCGGACGACATTGTCACCGATGATCAGGCTGCCGGGGCGGGTGAGTTCGAGGACCCGCTCCAGGTAGTACGGATTGTTCGGCTTGTCCGCGTCGATGAAGACCAGGTCGAACGGTTCGGCGCGTTCGGTGACGAGCTGCGCGAGGCTGTCGAGCGCCGGAGCGACGCGCACCTCGGTGCGCTCCGTGAGCCCGGCGCGCGCGAGGTTCGCGCGGGCCACCGCGGCGTGCGCGGGGTTCGCCTCCAGAGATATCAGACGGCCGTCGGCGGGCAGGGCGCGGCCGAGCCAGATGGTGCTGTAGCCGCCGAGCGTGCCGATCTCCAGGATCCGTCGGGCACCCTGTGTCAGGGCAAGGAGGTGGAGCAGTTTGCCCTGCGTGGGAGTGACGCTGATGTGGGGGAGGCCGGCCGCTTCGCTGTCGCGCAACGCGGCGTGCAGCGCTTCGTCGTCCGGGGCGAGCAAGGAGCTGAAGTAGTCGTCGACCGTGTTCCACTGCTGCTGAGACATCTGGTCCCTTCGCCTGCCTAGTTAGGTCTGCTAATCAAACTACCAGGGGCGGGTGCGTCTGTTCGCGTGATCGGCGGACCGGAACCGTTACCGCTCCGGCTCACCTCTCAGGTCCGATGGCCCCGCTCGTGCAGTGGCGTGAGGTGGTCGCACAGTTCGCACCGTGGCGCGTCGCGGGCCGCCCGGATGCCGAGCAGCGGCTCACCGCAGATGGCGACCAGCGGCCGTACGGGCGACTCCCGCGGATGGCAGATGCGGCAGACGTTGTGCCAGGGACCGGCCTCGTTGTCGCCCGCGGCGGGAACGGCCGCGATGTCCGCGCCGGTACCGGTGGCCTCATGGGTGGACATCATCAGCCTTCTTTCTCGCGTCCCGCCGGCGCGTCGGCCGGTCTGCGGCGCGGGCTCCCCGTTGGTGGCGCCCGGCCGGACCGTGGCCGGGGCTTTCTCCCGAAGCGTACGAACTTGTCAACTCCGTGCCACGCTGCGTAGCGCAAGGAGTACGGTCCTCGCCATGGTTTTCGAGGCGCACGACGAATCCCACGACGTACCTGAAGCGCCTGCTGCCGGGCCCGCGAACACCCCGGACGACAGCGCTGACGACAGTCCGATGGCTCTGAAGATCCTGGTGGCGGGCGGCTTCGGGGTCGGCAAGACGACCCTGGTCGGCGCCGTGAGCGAGATCCGGCCGCTCCGTACGGAGGAACAGCTCAGCGAGGCGGGCGCGGCGCTGGACGATGCCCGGGACGTGGTGCGCAAGCCCACGACCACCGTGGCGATGGACTTCGGCCGCATCACCATCCGGGCCGGCCTGTCGCTGTACCTCTTCGGCACGCCGGGGCAGGACCGGTTCTGGTTCCTGTGGGACGACCTGGCGCAGGGCGCGCTGGGCGCCGTCGTGCTGGCCGACACCCGGAGGCTGGAGGACTGTTTTCCCGCCGTGGACTACTTCGAGAACCGCGGGATTCCCTTCCTGGTGGCCGTCAACTGCTTCGCCGAAGCGCGCGCTTACGGGGCGGGCGAAGTGGCGCGGGCACTCGACCTGGACCGGGGCACTCCGGTGGTGCTGTGCGACGCGCGGGACCGCGACTCGGGGAAGGAAGTGCTGATACGGCTGGTCGAGCACGCCGGTCGGGTGCACACCGCCCGGCTGCTCGACTCGGTGAGGTGAGCGCGCGCCCACGGCGGTCATGCTCCGGCTGGCCGTGTCGCCCGGGTACGGCCCGGCGACATCAGCCGGCGAGGTCGGCGACCGCGACGACCTTGCTGATCCGGACCCGTACGAGCAGTTCCCCGGGCACGCCGTTGCGTGCCCCGTACTCCTCGGCCCGGTCCTCGCCCATGTAGCGGGCCGCGATACGGGTGGCCCAGGCCCGCACCTCGGAGAGTTCGTCGCTGGTCTCGGCCGTCCCCTCCACGATCGCGAAGCTGAACGGCGGGCGGTCGTCGTCCACACAGAGCGCGACACGGCCGTCCCGGGCGAGGTTGCGCCCCTTGACCGTGTCGGCGCCGGTGTTGAAGACGAGGTCGTCGCCGTCCAGCAGGAACCACACGGGCGCGATGTGCGGACTGCCGTCGGCCCGTACGGTCGACAGTTTTCCGGTGCGGGTGCCCTCGGACAGGAAGCTCTGCCACTCGTCCTTGCTCATTTTGCGTGCCATACCGCCATCCTGCGCCATACGGCGCTAACGGGCCGCACGGCCGCACCGAGCACGCCGGTCCGGCCCGGTCGCTTGCCCGGACGGCGCAGGTGGTTCAGGCTTGCACGGCAATTGCCCACGGGGACACGGGGAGGAAGCGGCATGGCACTGAGCAGCGGACTCGACTGGCTGCTGGACGACCTGACCGAACGGATCGACCAGGTGCGGCACGCCCTGGTGCTGTCCAACGACGGACTCGTCACGAGCGCGAGCGAGCGGCTGGCGCGGGAGGACGCCGAGCACCTGGCGGCGGTCGCGTCGGGGCTGCACAGCCTTGCCAAGGGCTCCGGGCGGCACTTCGAGGCCGGGCGGGTGCGGCAGACGATGGTCGAGTTCGACGACGGCGTGCTGTTCGTGACAGCGGCGGGGGACGGCAGCTGCCTGTGCGTACTGGCGGGGCCCGAGGCCGACATGGGACAAATCGCCTACGAAATGGCGCTGTTGGTCAACCGTGTGGGGGAACACCTGGGGGTTGCGGCCCGGCAGCCGGAAAGTTTTCCACAGCGCTGAAGCCGGGGGTTGACCGACTGTCGCACCCCACCGCTATCGTCGTCACTGTCGGTAACGAACCGGCGGGGATCCGCCTCGGATCCCGCGACGCGAACGATGACGGGGGAGTGCGACATGACGGTGATGTGCGACGGGCGGCAAGCGCCGGCGACGCTCACGGCGGAGGAGTCGCCCATCGCGGGAGAGCTGCTCACGCCAGGGCGGGCGGCTCGCGAACTGGGCCTGCGGAGCGGCGAGTTCGACCTGGCGGCCCAGTTGGGGGAAATCCTGACGCTGCCGCCGGATCCCGAAGCGCGGCCCGGTCCGGGCGGCCCGTGGAGGCGACGCCGGGTGCCGGCGGAGGAGGTACGGCGGCTGCGCGCCGAAGAGGGCTTCCCCGGCACGCTGCGTGAGCGCCTTCGGACGGTCGGCGCGGCCGAGGCCGCCGAACTCCTGGGCGTCGGCGCGGGCCGCTTCCTGCGGCTGGCCCGCGCCGGCTGCTTCGCCCCGGTCCGCTTCTACGTGAACCGCTACGGCGCCGTGGTCTGGCTCTATCTCGCGACGGAGCTGACGGCATGTGCCGACCGCGAGCCGGAGCTGCTGCGGGGCGACCTCCCCGCGGTGCTCCGGGTCGTGCTCGACGGCGGACAGGACTGGCGCGGCCGGAAGTGGCGCAGCCGCCAGGTCGCCCGGCTGATGGGCGAGGCGGCGGACGGCTGGGAATCGGCGGCGGTGATCGCAGCGGTGCTGCCACCGGAGGAACTGGCCTCGGTCGTCGAAGACCCACGGGAACGTTCCGTGCTACGACGCCTGCGCCCGTCCTTGGCCCTGCCGGGGGCAGGCCCGGCGGCCAGGGAGGCGGTCGAGCGGGTGACGACGGCGGAAGAGTTCGACGAGGTGCTCTGGTACCGCGTCAACCTCTCCCGCTCCCTCGACCGTGCCCGCTACCGGCAACCGGCGGCCGACCGCCTACGCCACCCCACCCGACCAGGCGGCACCTCACCGACCGGATCGGAGGACGCCCCCTTCCGCATTCCGGCGGCCCCCGCGGCCCCCATGAGCCCTGCGACCGCGACAGCCCCCGCGACCGCCACGGTCCCCATCCCCTCCCTGCCGCCGCTCCGCCCACCCGTCCTGGCGCGCGCCCCGAGGCCGGCCCCTTGCGAGACCTGACCTGTGCGCCATGATCTGGAGGCGGCCGGAACCGTCTACGCCTCCGTCCCCTCCGCGTACGGCCGTTCCAGGCTGTGGTGCTTGGTGTGGGGGCGCAGGAGCCCTTCCTGGACGACGGAGACGAGGAGGTTGCCCGCGCGGTCGTAGATGCGGCCGCGGGCCAGGCCACGGCCGCCGGTGGCGATGGGGGACTCCTGGTCGTAGAGGAACCACTCGTCCGCGCGGAAGGGGCGGTGGAACCACATCGCGTGGTCGAGGGAGGCCATGTCGAAGCCGCGCGGGCCCCAGAGCGGCTCGATCGGGATGCGGACGGCGTCCAGCAGCGTCATGTCACTGGCGTAGGTCAGCGCGCAGGTGTGGACCAGCGGGTCCTCGCCCAGCGGCCCGACCGCGCGCATCCAGACCGCGCTGCGCGGCTCCGCGCCCTCGATCTCCTCCGGCTTCCAGCGGAGCCGGTCGACGTAGCGGATGTCGAAGGGCTGGCGGCGGGCCATCCGCTCCAGCGCCTCGGGCAGCCCGCCCAGGTGCTCGCGCACCTCGTCCGCGACGGTCGGCAGCTCCTCGGGAGCGGGTACCACGCGGCGCATCGGCAGTTGATGTTCGAAGCCCGGTTCGGGCTGATGGAAGGAGGCGGTCAGGTTGAAGATCGTACGTCCCTGCTGGACGGCGACCACGCGGCGCGTGGTGAAGGAGCGGCCGTCCCGTACCCGCTCCACCTGGTACACGATCGGCACACCCGGCCGTCCCGGGCGCAGGAAGTACGCGTGCAGCGAGTGCACCGGCCGGTCGCCCTCGGTGGTCCGCCCGGCCGCGACCAGCGCCTGTCCGGCCACCTGCCCGCCGAAGACGCGCTGGAGGCTTTCCTGCGGGCTGCGCCCGCGGAAGATGTTCACCTCGATCTGCTCCAGGTCCAGCAGATCCACCAGGCGCTCGGCGGGATTGGTCATGGCCGTACGTCCTCCGTCGGATGTGTCGACGCCCTTGCTGAGCGGTGCGCCCCGTGCGGGGCGCACCGACCGGTCACAGCTGGCCCACGGCGGTGAGGCGCACGACCGCGCGCCCCTCCTCGTCGGAGGCCGTCAGGTCCACCTCGGCGGAGATGCCCCAGTCGTGATCGCCGTTGGGGTCGGCGAAAGTCTGCCGTACCTTCCACAGCCCGTGCTCGGGTTCCTCCTGAATCTGCAACAGCTTGGGCCCGCGCGCATCCGGACCGGTGCCCAGCTCGTCGTACTCGTCCCAGTACGCGTCCATCGCCTCGCCCCAGGCGTCCGCGTCCCAGCCGGACTCCGCGTCCATCTCGCCGAGCTCCTCGACCTTGTCCAGCGCCGCCAGCTCGACCCGCCGGAACAGGGCGTTGCGCACCAGCACCCGGAACGCCCGCGCGTTCGCGGTGACCGGCTTGACCTGGTCCGCGCGCTCGGCGGCCTCCTCGGCCGTCTCCTCCTCCGGATTGGCCAGCTGCTCCCACTCGTCCAGCAGGCTGGAGTCCACCTGGCGGACCATCTCGCCCAACCAGGCGATGATGTCCTCGAAGTCCTCGGACTTCAGGTCGTCCGGCACGGTGTGGTCGAGCGCCTTGTACGCGCTCGCCAGGTAGCGCAGCACGATGCCCTCGGTGCGGGCGAGCTCGTAGAACGAGGTGAACTCGGTGAAGGTCATCGCCCGCTCGTACATGTCGCGGATGACCGACTTCGGCGACAGCGGGTGGTCGCCGACCCACGGGTGGCTCTTGCGGTAGAGGTTGTACGCGTGCGAGAGCAGCTCCTCCAGCGGCTTGGGGTACTCGACGTCCATGAGGCGCTCCATGCGGTCCTCGTACTCGACGCCGTCGGCCTTCATCTGGGCCACCGCCTCGCCCTTGGCCTTGTTCTGCTGGGCCGCGAGGATCTGCCGCGGATCGTCCAGGGTGGACTCCACGACCGAGACCATGTCCAGCGCGTAGGAGGGCGACTCCGGGTCCAGCAGGTCGAACGCCGCCAGCGCGAAGGTGGACAGCGGCTGGTTGAGCGCGAAGTCCTGCTGGAGGTCGACGGTCAGGCGGACGATCCGCCCCTCCGCGTCCGGCTCGGCGAGGCGCTCGACGATGCCGCCGTCCAGCAGCGAGCGGTAGATGGCGATGGCACGGCGGATGTGCCGCAGCTGGTTGCGGCGCGGCTCGTGGTTGTCCTCCAGCAGCTTGCGCATCGCCTCGAAGGCGTTGCCGGGCCGTGCGATCACGGACAGCAGCATGGCGTGGGTGACCCGGAAGCGGGAGGTCAGCGGCTCCGGCTCGGAGGCGATCAGCTTCTCGAAGGTGTTCTGGCCCCAGTTGACGAAGCCTTCCGGCGCCTTCTTGCGGACGACCTTGCGGCGCTTCTTGGGATCGTCACCGGCCTTGGCGAGCGCCTTCTCGTTCTCCACGACGTGCTCGGGCGCCTGGGCGACGACGAAGCCGGCGGTGTCGAAACCGGCCCGTCCCGCGCGGCCCGCGATCTGGTGGAACTCCCGGGCCCGCAGGGTGCGCACGCGCGTGCCGTCGTACTTGGTCAGCGCGGTGAACAGCACGGTTCGGATAGGGACGTTGACGCCGACGCCGAGGGTGTCCGTACCGCAGATGACCTTCAGCAGGCCCGCCTGGGCGAGCTTCTCGACCAGGCGGCGGTACTTGGGCAGCATGCCGGCGTGGTGCACACCGATTCCGTGCCGGACATAACGGGACAGATTGCGTCCGAACTTGGTCGTGAAGCGGAAGTTGCCGATGAGCGCCGCGATCTCGTCCTTCTCGGCGCGGGTACACATGTTGATGCTCATCAGCGCCTGCGCCCGCTCCACCGCCGCGGCCTGCGTGAAGTGCACGATGTAGACGGGGGCCTGCCGCGTCTCCAGCAGTTCGGTCAGGGTCTCCGTCATCGGGGTCGCCCGGTATTCGTACGACAGCGGCACCGGCCGGGTCGCGGAGCGCACGACCGCCGTCGGCCTGCCGGTGCGCCGGGTCAGGTCCTCCTCGAACCGCGACATGTCGCCGAGCGTCGCCGACATCAGCACGAACTGTGCCTGCGGCAGTTCCAGCAGCGGGATCTGCCAGGCCCAGCCGCGGTCCGGCTCGGCGTAGAAGTGGAACTCGTCCATGACGACCTGGCCGACGTCGGCGTTCTTGCCGTCCCGCAGCGCTATGGAGGCGAGCACCTCGGCGGTGCAGCAGATGACGGGAGCGTCCGCGTTGACGGAGGCGTCGCCGGTGAGCATCCCGACGTTCTCGGTGCCGAAGAGCTTGCACAGGTCGAAGAACTTCTCCGACACCAGTGCCTTGATCGGCGCGGTGTAGAAGGTCACCTCGTCCCGGGCCAGCGCGCTGAAGTGGGCGCCCGCCGCGACCAGGCTCTTCCCCGAGCCGGTGGGGGTGGACACCACGACGTTCGCCCCCGAGACCACTTCGATCAGCGCCTCCTCCTGGGCAGGGTAGAGCGCGATGCCCTGCTGTTCGGCCCAGCTCGAAAAGGCTTCGAAGAGGGCATCGGGGTCGGCGTCGTTCGGGAGATGATCGATGAGGGTCACGCCCCCATACTGCCTTCCCGTGGTCCGGATCGGACAACCGGCGGGTCAGACCTAGATCATCTGACGCTACGCTGTGTCGCCGACCCGGCGTCAGAAACCCGGGATCCGAGCAAGGCGACCAGATCGATCCGGGATGGGGAACGACCATGATGGGACCGGCGCACTCGCTGTCCGGCGCCGCGGCCTGGCTGGGGGTGGGTGCGGCGACGGCGGCCGCGGGGTATCCGATGCCCTGGCCGGTGCTCGTCGTCGGCGCACTGATCAGCGCCGGCGCGGCACTCGCCCCCGACCTGGACCACAAGTCGGCCACGATCTCCCGTGCCTTCGGACCGCTCTCGCGGGCGGTGTGCGACGTCGTCGACACCATCTCGCACGCGGTCTACAAGGCCACGAAGATGCGCGGCGACTCGCACCGCAACGGCGGGCACCGCACCCTCACCCATACGTGGCTGTGGGCGGTCCTGGTCGGCGGCGGGATGTCCCTCCTGGCGGTCCAGGGCGGCCGCTGGGCGGTGCTCGGCATCCTCTTCGTCCACATGGTGCTGGCCATCGAAGGCCTGCTGTGGCGGGCGGCGCGGGTCTCCAGCGACGTCCTGGTGTGGCTGCTGGGCGCCGCGACGGCCTGGATCCTCGCCGGAGTCCTGGACCAGCCGGGCAACGGAGCGGGCTGGCTGTTCACCGAGCCCGGCCAGGAGTATCTGTGGCTGGGTCTGCCGATCGTGCTCGGCGCGCTGGTCCACGACATCGGTGACGCGCTGACCGTCTCCGGCTGCCCGATCCTGTGGCCCATACCGATAGGCCGCAAGCGCTGGTACCCCCTCGGCCCGCCGAAGGCCATGCGGTTCCGCGCCGGAAGCTGGGTGGAGCTGAAGGTGCTGATGCCCGCGTTCATGCTGCTGGGCGGCATCGGCGCGCTGGGAGCACTGGGCTACATCTGACGGGCGGCGGGGCTTGACGGGCGGGGTGGGGACAGACTTGGTGGGGTGGGGGCGGATGGCACAGCAGGCGGCGTCGCCTCCTCCCGTCGGCCCGTCGGCCCGTCGGCCCGTCGGCCCGTCGGCCCGTCGGCCCGGCTGTCCAACAGTCCGGCGGCCCGGCAGTCCGGCTGTCCGACAGCCCGTCGGCCCGGCAGTCCGGCGCCACCCGCCGGTGTCGTACCCGGCTCTTGATCGTTGACCTTTCCGCAAGGACAGGCCCGGTGTGCCGGTTCGCTGTCGCTCCCGGGAGGGGAAGTACGGCGGCGGCCCGGGCCGTGATCTCCCGGAGGGGCCGCCATGCCGAGGATCAAGATCGCCCTGTCCGCCGTCGCGCTCATCGCGGTGGTGGCAGCGGCCCTGCCGCCCGCCCATGCCGAAGGCCTGACCGTGCCGGTGAAGGGAGGCAGCCGTATGTGTCTGACGGCTCCCGCCGCCCACCGGCTCACCGAGGCCGGGATCGCTCTGCGGGCCGGGGGACCGGCCCGGCTCACCGGCCGGGACCGTACCTGCGTGGACCTGCCTGTCACCCGGGGAGCCGTCTCCTTGGACCTGGCCAAGGGTGGGGCCGCCATGGACGGATCGATCATCTTCGAGGGCCGACGGCAGAGCCTGACGCTGTCGGATCTCTACAGTCATCCGGGCCGGACCCGTACCTCCGCCGAAGCGACCGTCGGCCGCGGCCGGGCCCGCCCCATCGACCTGCTGGACTACACGGTGACCCCGGAGCACTTCCGAGTCGGTGTGACACAGATCAAGGCGACCGATGTCGCCATGAAACTGACCCGCTCCGGCGCCGACGTCTTCACCGAAGCCTTCGGCACCTCGCCGGTGCGGCCGGGTGAGCAGCTCTTCTCCGGTGAGGCCACCGTCGACCTGATCCGCAGCACCACGGGCGCTCTCGGCTCCCGGTAGCGGCGTCGCATCCCAGAGCTGCCGGTGGCGCGGCCCACCGGCAGCCTCACCGGGCCGCACCCCGACCTTCCGCTCAGCCCAGCCACTCAGCCACTCAGCCGCCCAGCCGCCCGGTCCCGGCCCTGCCGGCCCCCGGCCTCTATCCGTCCTACCCGTGCCAGGACCGCCACAGCGCCGCATACGCCCCGTCCGCCGCGACCAGGTCGTCGTGGCTGCCGAGTTCGCTGATCCGGCCCTCCTCGACCACCGCGATCACGTCCGCGTCGTGCGCGGTGTGCAGCCGGTGCGCGATCGCGACGACCGTACGGCCGTCCAGGACCCGGCCCAGAGAGCGTTCCAGATGCCGGGCCGCGCGCGGGTCCAGCAGCGAGGTCGCCTCGTCGAGGACGAGGGTGTGCGGGTCGGCGAGCACCAGCCGGGCCAGTGCGATCTGCTGGGCCTGGGCCGGTGTCAGGGTGTGGCCGCCCGAGCCGACCTCGGTGTCCAGGCCCGCCTTCAGGGCCCGCGCCCAGTCGTCCGCGTCGACCGCGCCGAGCGCGGCCCACAGTTCGGCGTCCTCGGCCTCCGTACGGGCCAGCAGCAGGTTGTCGCGCAGCGAGCCCACGAAGACGTGGTGCTCCTGGTTGACCAGCGCGACGTGCGCGCGGACCCGTTCCGCCGGCATCCGGGACAGCTCGGCGCCGCCGAGTGTGATCTCGCCGGTGCGCGGGGCGTAGATCCCGGCGAGCAGCCGCCCGAGGGTCGACTTGCCCGCGCCGGACGGCCCGACCAGCGCCACCCGCGTCCCCGGCCGGACCCGCAGGGAGACCTCGTGCAGGACGTCGACACCGGCGCGGTAGCCGAACCGTACGTCGTCGACCCGTACGTCCCGCCCCGACGGTTCCGTCCGCTCGTCGGCGGCGTCCGGTTCGATCTCCCGCACGCCCACCAGCCGCGCGATGGAGACCTGGGCGACCTGGAGCTCGTCGTACCAGCGCAGGATCATCGACACGGGCTCACTCATCATCTGCGCGAGCAGCGCCCCCGTCGTCAACTGGCCGGGTGTGATCCAGCCGCGCAGCACGAACAGGCCGCCGAGCAGCAGCACCGCGGCCAGGATCAGTACGTGCGTGACGTTGACGACAGGGAAGAGCACCGAGCGGAGGTAGAGGGTGTAGCGCTCCCACTGGGTCCATTCGCGGACCCGGCGTTCGGACAGCTCGATGCGCCGTTCGCCGAGCCGGTGCGCCTCGATGGTGCGGCCCGCGTCCACCGACTCGGTCAGCGCCGCCGAGACCGCGGCGTACCCGGCCGCCTCGGAGCGGTAGGCGTGCGGGGCCCGCTTGAAGTACCAGCGGCAGCCGACGAGCAGGACCGGCAGGGCGACGAGGACGGACAGCGCCAGCGGCGGAGCGGTGACCGTCATGCCGCCGAGCAGCAGCACGATCCACACCACGCCGATGGACAGTTGCGGCACCGCCTCGCGCATCGCCTCGGACAGCCGGTCGATGTCCGTCGTGATGCGGGACAGCAGGTCGCCGGTCCCGGCCCGTTCCAGCACGCCCGGCGGCAGGGCCACGGACCGTACGAGGAAGTCCTCGCGCAGGTCGGCCAGCATCTCCTCGCCGAGCATCGCGCCGCGCAGCCGTACCAGGCGTACGAACACGGTCTGGACGGCCAGCGCGAGGACGAACAGGGCGATGACGTGCGTCAGGTGGAGGTCGCGGGCCCCGGCGCCCAGGTCCTCGACCAGCCCGCCGAGCAGGTACGGGCCGACCATCGAGGCGACCACGGCGACCGCGTTCACGGTCACCAGCAGGACGAAGGCGCGCCGGTGACGGCGGACCAGCCCGCCCACGTAGGCGCGCACGGTCGCGGGCGAGCCGACCGGCAGGGTCGTGGCCGTCCGCGGGGCGTCCGGATCGTGTTCCGGTGGCGCCAAGCCGATCATGCGCTCTCCTCGATCTGGTCGATCTGGTCGATCTGGTTGGTCTTGTTGGTCTTGTCAGTCCGGTTGTTCTTGTTGATCTGGTCGGTCCGGCCGGTCTGATCGGTGCCGGTACAGGCGAAACCTCCGCCGGATGCCACCGGACCGGCCACACGCCCCGCCGCAGTGGCCACGGCCCCCGCCGCAGCGGCCACGGACTCGGCCGCCGGACCGGCGTCTTCCTCGGTCTCCCGGGTCACCACGGCCCGGTACGCCGGGACGGTGTGCAGGAGTTCGCGGTGCGTGCCGACGCCCGCGACCTGGTCGGCGCCGAGGAAGACCACCCGTTCGGCGCGGTCCAGCAGCAGCGGGCTGGAGGTCAGGACCACGGTCGTGCGGCCCGCGCGCAGCGCGCGCAGCCCGTCCGCGATCCGGGCCTCGGTGTGCGAGTCGACGGCACTGGTGGGTTCGTCCAGTACCAGCACCTCGGGGTCGGTGACCAGCGACCTGGCCAGCGCCAGCCGCTGCCGCTGCCCGCCCGACAGCGACCGGCCGCGCTCGGTGATGTGGGTACGCATCGGGTCACCGGAGTCGTCGGCCGAGCCCTGCGCCAGCGCGGCCAGCACGTCGCCGCACTGCGCCGCCGCCAGCGCGTCCTCGGCCCGTACGGATCCGGAGGACGGGATGTCCAGCAGCTCGCCGAGCGTCCCGGAGAGCAGGATGGGGTCTTTGTCCTGGACGAGAACGGCGGTACGGGCGGCGTCGCGCGGCACGTCGTCCAGGGCCGTGCCGCCCAGCAGTACCGACGGGGTGCCGTCCGGGGCGTCGGCGGGGTGGCCGCCGAGCCGGTCGGCGAGCCGTCCCGCCGCGTCCGGGTCGCCGCACACCACGGCGGTCAGCCGCCCGCTCGGCGCGCACAGTCCGGTGACCGGGTCGTACAGGTCGCCGCCGAGCGTTCCGGTCCCGGCGAACCGCCCTTCGGCGGGGCGGCTCAACGCCAGGACGCGCGCGGCGCGTTTGGCCGACGGCTTGGAGAAGGAGTAGGCCATGGCGATCTCTTCGAAGTGCCGCAAGGGGTAGAGCAGGAAGGTCACCGCGCTGTACACGGTGACCAGTTCACCGATCCCGATCCGGCCGTCGAGCGCGAGCCCGACCCCGTACCAGACCACCGCGATCAGCAGCAGACCCGGCAGGACGACCTGGACGGCGGAGATCACGGACCACATGCGGGCACTGCGCACGGCGGCCCGGCGGACGTCCTGGGACGCGCTCCGGTAGCGGCCGAGGAAGAGTTCCTCGCCGCCGATGCCGCGCAGGACGCGCAGGCCCGCGACGGTGTCGGAGGCCAGTTCGGTGGCCCGGCCCGCCTTGTCGCGCTGTTCGTCGGCGCGGCGGGTCGCGGGCGGCAGCAGCGGCAGTACGGCGAGGGCCAGTACGGGTACGCCGACGGCCACGACCACGCCCAGCGCGGGCTGGTAGACCACCAGGGCCACGCAGACGCCGACGGAGGTGAGCGCCGCGGCGCCGAACCGGGAGACGGCCTCGACGAACCAGCCGATCTTCTCCAGGTCGCCGGTGCTCACCGCGACGACCTCACCGGCGGCCACCCGCCGGGTCATGGTGGACCCCAGCTCCGTGGTCTTGCGGGCCAGCAGTTGCTGGAGGCGGGCCACCGACGTGATCCAGTTGGTGACCGCGGCTCGGTGCAGCATCACGTCGCCGACCGCGACCAGCGTCCCGAGCAGCAGCAACAGTCCGCCCGCGAGCAGCAGCCGGGAGCCGGAACGGTCCACGACGGCCTGCACCGCGATGCCCACCGGGACGGGGAAGGAGGCCACACCACCGGTGTGCACCAGGCCCCAGCACAGCGCCTTGGTCTGTCCGCCGAGCTGCTGGCGGTAGAGCCACCGGAGCAGCCGGCCACCGGAGCGGACGTCCGGAACTCCTGGATCGGCATGAGGAAGATCGCGAATGTGCATGATGTCCAAAGTTCGGTTCGGATGGCGACGTCTCGGATCCGGACGTGGCCGGGTGTCGAACGGGAGGCCCGGTGATCGGCCCCGTGGCGTGGTGAGGTGTGCCGGGCGCCGTACGGGCGCGCGGGCAGGAAGAAGGGCGCTGCTTCGGGGGAGCCATGGAAGACTGGCGTGCCACCGGGCTCCGGTTCAACCGGTTTTCCGCGCGGGGCGCACGCAACGGGCCGGCGTCGTACGGCCCGTACGCGCCGTCCTGGTGCGACCATGGGAGCCATGCGAACTGCGTGCTGCAGGGTACGAAGGGCGACACTGGCCACCATGGGACTGGTCCTGCTGGCGGGTTGCGGCGCCGATGGCGGATCAGCGAAGGACGACGGAAAGAGCCGCGGCGGCCGCACCGCGGAGGCCGCCGGACCCACGAAGGACATCCCGGGCGTGGGCGCGGCGTTGCGCTCCCGCATCCCGGGGGACACACGGCAGGTCGTGGCCGTGTACGGGAAGGGCGCCGACGCGCCCGACGCGACGCTGGCCCTGTACACGAAGGCCCCGAAAGGGTGGGAACGTACCGCGACCTGGCCCGCGCACAACGGCAGGAAGGGCTGGACCACCGATCATCACGAGGACGACCTGCGCAGCCCGGTCGGCGTCTTCGGCCTCTCCGACGCGGGCGGCGTGCTGCCCGACCCGGGCGCGAAGCTGCCGTACACCCACTCGTCGGCCTTCACCCCGCCCTCGTACTGGGAGAAGAAGACCCGGCACGACTTCGACCACGTCATCGCGATCGACTACAACCGCGTCAAGGGCACCACGCCCCTGGACCCGACCCGGCCGCAGGGGAAGAAGAAGGGCGGCGGCATCTGGCTCCACCTGGACCACGGCGACGGCACGTCCGGCTGTGTGAGCATCTCGAAGGCGGGGATGGTCTCGCTGCTGCGCACGCTCGATCCGCACCAGCATCCCGTCGTGGTCATGGGGGACACCGCGCACCTCGCCGCCTGAGCCGGCCGGGCGGCCGCCGGGGCCGGACCGGCCGGGTGGCCGTGCCGGGGCCGGACGGGGCGTCGGTCCCGCCCGGCCCCGTTCCTCACCCCTTCGGCTTCGGTGAGTCCACGCCCTGCCGGGGCTTGCGCCACAGCCCCCGGGTGAAGTCCGGGATCTCCTGCGGCTCGCCGTTCGCCCTGATCGAGGCGTGGCTCAGCGGCACCGGCGCGCTCCAGACCGCCGCGTCGTACACGTCGAAGTCCGGTACGAGCCCGAGGTGGAAGCACTGCATGAGCCGGTACAGCATGATGTAGTCCATGCCGCCGTGACCGCCGGGCGGGTTGGCGTGCTCCTTCCACAGCCAGTGGTCCCACTCCGCGTACTCGCTGAAGTCGCCCCACTCGTCGTCGGTGTGGTCGGGCTCGATGTAGATCCGCTCCGGGTAGTCCTCGAAGACGCCCTTGGTGCCGCCGAGGCTGTTGATGCGGCTGTACGGGTGCGGCGTGGACACGTCGTGCTCCAGCCGCAGCACCCTGCCCTTGGCGGTCTGTATGAGGCTGAAGGTGCGGTCGCTCTCGATGTAGGTCTCCCGCCAGCTCGGGTCGCCCGCCGGCATGTGCGCCTCGCGGTACTCGGCGAGACCCAGCGCGGGCGTGCCGAAGCTGGAGATCCGCACCACCCGGTCGCCGCGGTTGACGTCCATGTAGTTGGCGATCGGCCCGAAGCCGTGGGTGGGGTAGAGGTCGCCGCGCAGCCGGGTGTGCCACAGTCGCCGCCACGGGCCCTCGTAGTACGTCGGGTCGAACATCAGTTGGCGCAGGTCGTGGTTGTACGCGCCCGCGGCGTGCAGCAGCCTGCCGAAGCGGCCCGCGTGCGCCATCCGCAGGACGCGCATCTCGTTGCGGCCGTAGCAGCAGTTCTCCACCTGCATACAGTGGCGGCGGGTGCGTTCGGAGAGGTCGACGAGGTCCCAGAGTTCGTCCATGCGCATGGCCACCGGGCACTCCACCCCGGCGTGCTTGCCGTTCAGCAGCGCGGCCTTGGCCATCGCGAAGTGCCAGTCCCACGGGGTGGCGATGTACACGTAGTCGAGGTCGCCGCGCTTGCACAGGTTCTCGAAGTCGTGGTCGCCCTTGGTGTAGGCGGTCGGTGCGGGCTGTCCGGCGGCGGTGACCAGCCGCACCGCCTTCGCCGCCTTGTCCTTGACCGGGTCGCAGACCGCCACCACCCGCACGCCCGGGATGGCGAGGTAGAGGGGCAGCATCCCCATGCCGCGGTTGCCCAGGCCGATGAGGCCGATCCGTACCGTGCTGCGTCTTTCGAACGGTACGCCGATCATGGTCTTGTGCCGGCCCTTCGGAGCCGCTGCCGCCCGGGCGGCAGCGGCCGCTGCCTGGTCCGCGCCGGCCGCGGCGGCGCTGCCCGTGCCCAGCCCGCCGATGCCGAGGCCGGCTCCCGCCGCTCCGGCGGTCCACAGAACGGAGCGCCTGGTGGGACCGGTGCCGTCGGGTCCGTGGCCGTCGTTCTCGTGGGATTCGTGGTTCTGCGATGGTGCCTCGTTCATCGGTCCTCCATAGGAACGGATGGTGCGTGGCGGAAGCGTGAACCTCGCTGAGGACCTTGACGCTTGTGCGGCTCGCTGCACAAGAGGGCCGCCAGGACTGATCTTTTGTGCGGAGGTCCGGAGCCTGCCTGGTACGGACCGCGGTGGAGCGCGATCCGTTTCTTGCGCAACTCATTGGAATTTCTTGCAGTAGCCCTTGACGGTCGGCCGGCGGACCGGCAGGCTCCCTCGGGCATTCCCCCCACGGCGGCCCGGTACGCGGCTGCCCGCGCGGAGACGGCCCGCGGTGCCCCACCACCGCGATCGGCCGGCCGTGTCCGCCTGTCGAAGGAGCCGCACCGTGCAGCGTCGTTCCCGTGTCATCGGCGGTGTGCTGGCCGCCGCCGGCCTCACCGTCTCCGCCCCCTGGGTGTCCCAGGCGGCACCGCCCGGCCCGAAGACCGTCACGGCCACCCTCTTCGAGCGCCCGTTCGCGCAGGTCGCCGAAGCTTGTACGGACCAACTCGGCCCGGCCGGTTACGGTTATGTCGAGGTGTCACCGGCCGCCGAACACATTCAGGGCGGCCAGTGGTGGACCTCGTACCAGCCCGTCAGTTACAAGATCGCCGGGCGGCTCGGTGACCGTACGGCCTTCGAGAAGATGGTCGACGCGTGTCACGCGGCCGGTGTGCGGGTGATCGCCGACGTCGTCGTGAACCACATGGCCGCCGGCTCCGGTACGGGCACCGGCGGCACCGCGTACACCAAGTACGGCTACCCCGGCCTCTACGGCGACCAGGACTTCCACGCGTGCCGCCAGGACATCGCCGACTACACCGACCGCGGCGACGTCCAGAACTGCGAACTCGTCGGCCTGGCCGACCTCGACACCGGCAGCGACCACGTGCGGACCGCGATCGCCGGTCACCTCGACGACCTGCGGTCGCTGGGCGTGGACGGCTTCCGCGTGGACGCCGCGAAGCACATGGCCGCCGAGGACCTGGCGGCCGTCAAGGGCAAGGTGAAGGACCCCGGTTTCTGGGTCCAGGAGGTGGTGTACGGCGAGGGAGAGGCGGTGCGGCCGGAGGAGTACACCGGGACCGGGGACGTCGACGAGTTCCGTTACGGGACGCACCTCAAGGCCGCTTTCCGGAGTGGCAGCCTCGCGCAGCTGAGGTCCGTGGCCGACGGCAAGCTGAGCGGCGACCGGGCCCGTACCTTCGTCGACAACTGGGACACCGAGCGCAACGGTTCGACGCTCACCTACAAGGACGGCGCGTCCTACCTCCTCGCCAACGTCTTCATGCTCGCCTCGCCCTACGGCTCACCGAACGTCCACTCCGGCTACGCCTGGACCGACAAGGACGCGGGCCCGCCCCCGGGACGCGACGGCTGGACCGGTACGCACGCCGCGCGGGAGATCACCGGCATGGTCGGCTTCCGCAACGCGGTGGGCTCCGCGCCGCTCACCGACTGGTGGGACGACGGCGGCAACGCGATCGCCTTCGCGCGCGGCGGCAAGGGATTCGTCGCCCTCAACGACCGGGACACGCCGCTGGACCGTATCTTCATGACGTCTCTGCCGGCGGGGACGTACTGCGACGTCGTCCGGGCCGCACCCGACGCGTGCGACGGGCACACGGTCACCGTCGGGGACGACGGGACGGCGCACATCCAGGTCCCGGCGAAGAGCGCGGTGGCGCTGCACGTCAAGCGCTGAGGCGCCACCGTACGGGCTCGGGCGGCCCCGGAGCGAGCGGGCGCTCGACCGCTGGGCGGCAGGCTCGAAAAAGTCTCGGTGGCCCGGCGCACCAAAGACCCCGGAGAGCCCCCAGGTGTCGCTCTCCGGGGTTTTTCCGCCGCGCAAGCAGGGGGGGTTGGGTGCCGGGCTCATCGGCGACCAGAGGGGTGTCTGGGCAGCTTCTCACCCTGGGTTGGCGTTGGGCTTTCGGTATTGTGCGAAGCGTCTCGTCGCCTTCCCGGTGCCGGGACCTGCGGGCCCCGAGGCTCTTCTTCGGCCTGCCCGCGACACGCTTTCCGTCCAGCGATCCGACCGCTCCCGTGCCGTGGTGCGCGGGGGCGTGGTTTGCCGTGCCCAAAGGGAGCCCTGTGACCACTACCGGCACTCACGCCGCCTCCGACCTCTCCGGCGCCGAGCAGAAGGGACATGCCAAGTCCGCCGCGTACGACGCCACCGCGATCACCGTCCTGGACGGGCTCGACGCCGTACGCAAGCGGCCCGGCATGTTCATCGGTTCCACGGGCGAGCGGGGCCTGCACCACCTGGTGCAGGAGATCGTGGACAACTCCGCCGACGAGGCGCTGGCCGGGGTGGCCGACCGGATCGATGTGACGCTCCTGGCCGACGGCGGCGTACGGGTGACCGACAACGGGCGCGGCATCCCGGTGGGCCTGCACCCGGTGGAGAAGAAGCCGGCCGTGGAGGTTGTCCTGACGGTGCTGCACGCGGGCGGCAAGTTCGGCGGCGGCGGGTACGCGGTCTCCGGCGGGCTGCACGGGGTGGGCCTGTCGGTGGTCAACGCGCTCTCGACCAGGCTGTCCGCGGAGATATGGACCGACGGGCATCGGTGGACCCAGGAGTACGAGGACGGGGCGCCGATCGCGCCGCTCGCCCGCCACGAGGCCACCTCGGAGACGGGCACGGCTCTGACCTTCTGGGCGGACGGCGGCATCTTCGAGACCACCGAGTACTCCTTCGAGACGCTGGCCAGGCGCTTTCAGGAGATGGCCTTCCTCAACCGGGGGCTGACCCTGACCCTCACCGACGAGCGCGCGCGGGCGCGGGCGACGGCCGCGGCCGACCAGGCGGGCCCGGACGCCGCCGGGGAGCAGGCCGCGAAGACGGTCTCCTACCGCTACGACGGCGGCATCACCGACTTCGTCGCCCACCTCAACGCCCGCAAAGGTGAGCCGGTCCACCCCTCCGTCGTCTCCATCGCCGCCGAGGACACCGGGCGGCTGCTGTCGGTGGAGGTCGCGATGCAGTGGAACAGCCAGTTCACCGACAGTGTCCACTCCTACGCCAACGCCATCCACACCCATGAGGGCGGCACGCACGAGGAGGGCTTCCGCACGGCGTTGACCACGGTCGTCAACCGGTACGCGCGGGAGAGGAAGCTGCTACGGGAGAAGGACGGCAACCTCACTGGCGAGGACATCCGCGAGGGCCTGACGGCGATCGTCTCGGTCAAGCTGGGGGAGCCGCAGTTCGAGGGCCAGACCAAGACCAAGCTCGGCAACCGCGAGGCCAGGGCGTTCGTCCAGAAGGTCGTGCACGAGCACCTGACGGACTGGTTCGACAGCAACCCCGACGAGGCGGTCGACATCGTCCGCAAGGCGGCACAGGCGGCCGCCGTCCGGCTGGCGGCCCGCAAGGCCCGGGACCTGACCCGCCGCAAGGGCCTGCTGGAGACGGCGGCTCTGCCGGGCAAGCTGTCCGACTGCCGGTCCGACGACCCGGCGAAGAGCGAGATCTTCATCGTCGAGGGCGACTCGGCCGGCGGCTCGGCCAAGTCCGGCCGCGACCCGCGATACCAGGCGATCCTTCCCGTCCGCGGCAAGATCCTCAACGTCGAGAAGGCCCGTATCGACAAGATCCTGCACAACCGGGAGATCCAGTCGATGATCTCCGCGTTCGGCACCGGCGTGCACGAGGACTTCGCCATCGGGAAGCTCCGGTATCACAAGATCATTCTGATGGCGGACGCCGACGTCGACGGCCAGCACATCACCACCCTGCTGCTCACCTTCCTCTTCCGCTTCATGCGGCCGCTGATCGAGCACGGGCACGTCCACCTCTCCCGCCCGCCGCTCTACAAGGTCACGTGGGCCCGGGACCACGTGGAGTACGCCTACTCCGACCGCGAACGCGACGTCCTGCTGGAACGGGGCCGGCGGGACGGCCGCCGGGTCAGGGACGACTCCGTCCAGCGGTTCAAGGGCCTGGGCGAGATGAACGCCGAGGAGCTGCGCGTCACGACCATGGGCCGGGAGCACCGTGTCCTGGGCCGGGTCACCCTCGACGACGCGGCCGTCGCCGACGCGCTCTTCTCCGTCCTGATGGGTGAGGACGTCGAGGCCCGGCGCTCCTTCATCCAGCGCAACGCCAAGGACGTGCGCTTCCTCGACATCTGACCGCGGCGGCTCCCGGCCGCCCACCCGCTCTTGTCCCGGGCCACGTCAACCCTGCGCCCGCGTGGCCCGCTCCAGGGCGAGCAACGCCGAGTGGTACCCCCGGCCGCCGGTCGCGTGGTCCATCCCCACCTCGCACATCCGGTTGGCCGACAGGTGCGCGTCGAAGTGCCGGGACGTCACCTCCGCCGCCTCCTTGGCGGTCGCCGCCTCCGTCAGTTCCTTGTGCAGCATGCCGCGGTCACCCGCGAAGGCGCAGCAGCCCGTGTCGTCCGGGACGACCACCTCCGTCGCGCACGCCTCGGCGACCGCGCGCAGCTGCGCCTCGTCGCCCAGGTGCCGCATGGAGCACGTCGGATGGAGCACGGCGGAGCCGACCGTCCGCAGTACCTCCAGGTGCGGCAGCAGCTCCTCGGCGGCCCACACCACCGAGTCGACGACGGTCAGTTCGGCGTGCAGTTCCCGGTTGTCCGGGGTGAGGTACGGCACGACCTCGTGGGCGATGCCCAGCGTGCACGAGGAGGCGTCCACGACCAGCGGCAGCCGCCCGCCCGCCGTCCAGCCCCACGCGGCCTCGACGATGCGGTTGGCCATCACCGCGTTGCCCTCGTCGTACCCCTTGGAGTGCCAGATGGTGGCGCAACAGGTGCCCGTCACGTCGCCGGGAATCCACACCGGCTTGCCCGCCCGCGCGGACACCGCGACGACGGCCTCGGGCAGCGACGGGCCGTCGAAACCGTCCGGTTCGCCGAAGATACGGTTCACGCAGGCCGGGTAGTAGACCGCGGCGGCGCCCACGCGCCGGGTCGCGGGCAGGCGGCGGGCCGCCGCGCCGGGAAGCTGCGGCAGCCACTCCGGTACCAGGTCGGGGCGTACGGCCTTGCGCGCCGCGCCGGTCAGCGACTGCAACAGCCGGTCGGCGCGCCCGTCACCGATCCGGTCGCCGATCTTCGCGGCGGCGGCCACCGCGAGCCGCGCCGACCGCTCGACCGTCTTGAAGTGCCGGGCGGTCAGGGCCGCTGCGCGTTCCTCCTTGGGGGAGTGGCGCCGGTGCCGGAACTCCTTCATCATCGCGCCGGTGTCGATGCCGACCGGGCAGGCCAGCTTGCAGGTCGAGTCGCCCGCGCAGGTGTCCACCGCGTCGTACCCGTACGCGTCCAGGAGCGCGCCGGTGACCGGCGAGACCGGGGCCTGGCGCATCATCTCGCGGCGCAGCACGATGCGCTGGCGCGGCGTCGTGGTGAGGTCCTGGCTGGGGCAGGTCGGTTCGCAGAAGCCGCACTCGATGCAGGGGTCGGCGACCGCTTCCACCCGCGGAATGGTCTTCAGGCCGCGCAGATGCGCCTTCGGGTCGCGGTCGAGCAGGACGCGCGGGGCCAGGATGCCGTGCGGGTCCACGGTCTGCTTGATCCGCCACATCAGCTCCGTCGCGCGCGGGCCCCATTCGAGCTCCAGGAACGGGGCGATGTTGCGGCCGGTGGCGTGCTCGGCCTTCAGGGAGCCGTCGAAGCGCTCGACGGCCAGGGTGCAGAATTCGTCCATGAAGGCGGCGTAGCGCTCCACGTCCGCGGGCCGGGCGGCGTCGAAGGCGAGCAGGAAGTGCAGGTTGCCGTGGGCGGCGTGGCCCGCCACCGCCGCGTCGAAGCCGTGCCGGTCCTGGAGTTCGAGCAGCGCCGTGCAGGCTTCGGCGAGCCGGGACGGGGGTACGGCGAAGTCCTCGGTGATCAGCGTCGTACCGGACGGGCGGGAGCCGCCGACCGCGGTGACGAACGCCTTGCGTGCCTTCCAGTACCCGGCGGCGATCCCGGCGTCGCGGGTGAACGCATTGGTGACGGAGGCGACCGGGGCGACCAGCTCCAGCCCCGCCAGTACCTCGCGCGCGGCCTCCTCCTGCGCCTCCCGCGCCGCCTCGTCGGGCGCGCGGAACTCGACCAGCAGCGCGGTGGTCGTCTTCGGCAGCTCCGCCCAGTCGGCCGGCACACCGGACACGCTCACCGAGGCGCGCAGCGTGTTGCCGTCCATCAGCTCGACGGCGATCGCGCCCGCCTCGGTGAACAGCGGCACGGCGGCGGCCGCGGCGCTCAGGGTCGGGAAGAACAGCAGGGCGGTGGAGGTGCACCGGTTCAGGGGCAGCGTCTCGAAGACGGTCTCGGCGATGAAGCCGAGGGTGCCCTCGGAGCCGACCGCCAGTCCGCGCAGGATCTCGACGGGGGTGGCGCCGTCCAGGAAGGCGTCCAGGCGGTAGCCGTTGGTGTTCTTGATCTCGTACTTGGCGCGGATGCGGGCGACCAGCTCCGGGTCCGCCTCGATCTCCGCCTTCAGCGCCAGCAGCCCCTGGCACAGGGCGGGCTCGGCGTGCGCCAGCTCCTCGTCGGCCGCCGGGTCGCCGGTGTCCACGATCGTGCCGGAGGGCAGGACGAGCGTGACCGAGGCCAGCGTCCGGTAGGAGTTGCGGGTGGTGCCCGCCGTCATGCCGGAGGCGTTGTTGGCGACCACGCCGCCGAGCGTGCAGGCGATGGCGCTGGCCGGGTCCGGGCCGAGCAGCCTGCCGTACCGGGCGAGCGCGGCGTTGGCCCGTACGACCGTGGTGCCGGGCCGGATGCGGGCCCGGGCGCCGTCGTCCAGCACCTCGACGCCCGCCCAGTGCCGGCGTACGTCGACGAGGATGTCCTCGCCCTGCGCCTGTCCGTTGAGCGAGGTGCCGGCGGCCCGGAACACCACGTCGCGGCCCTTGCCGTGCGCGTAGGAGAACACCGCGGAGATGTCGTCGACGTCCTCGGCCAGGACGACGACCTGCGGGACGAAGCGGTAGGGGCTCGCGTCGGAGGCGTACCGCACCAGGTCGGAGATCTTGTGCAGCACCTTGTCCGGGCCGAGCAGCGCCGTCAGCTCGTCGCGCAGCCGCTCCGGTGTGCCGGACGCCTGCCGGTCGGTCACCCGGTCGGGGTACGGGCCTTCGGTGGTGGCCGGCCGCAGGGTCCCGGGCTTCGGTTCCAGCAGGGGCATGACGACTCTCCTCCGGTCTGCGCGGGCTCGCTCCGGCGGCGCTCCGGCGCCCGGCGCGGCCGCCCGGTCCAGTGTTTCAGCAGCGTGCGGCCGCTCCGTCCACCAGGGTGGACAACAGGCCGCCGAGCACGTCCCGCTGTTCCGCGGTCAGTGGTGCCAGGATTTCGCGCGCGGCGTCCCGGCGCGCGCCGCGCAACGCGTGCAGCGTCGAACGGCCGGTGTCGGTCAGCTCGATCCGTATCACACGGCGGTTGGCGGGGTCCGGCACCCGGCGGACCGCGTCCTTCGCCTCCAGGGCGTCGACCAGCGTCGTCACGGCCCGCGGTACGACCTCCAGGCGCGCGGCCAGGTCGGCCATCCGGGGCGGTGTCCCGTCGCGGTAGTGGTCCACGATGCGCAGCAGCCGGGTCTGCGCGGGGGTCAGCGCGATGTCGAGCGTCTCCATGTGCCGCTTCTGCGCGCGGTGCATCCGGCGGGTGAGCCGTACGAGCTGCTCCGCCAGGTCGGGGTCGGTGGTGGCCGGGTCGGGGGAGGACATGGCCGGAGGGTATCAGGACCATGCTCATTGTGAGTATAGGTAACGATTGGTTATGCTCGGCGGGACCCGCATCCGTACCCCTGCGAAGGAGCCCATGCGCCCCGACGGACCCGAGTGGACCCCGCCGCCCAGAGACCCGGCCCAGCCGGCCCAGGTGCGGCGCATCCTCGCCCTCTTCCGCCCCTACCGCGGCCGGCTGGCCACGGTGGGCCTGCTGGTGGCCGCCTCCTCCCTGGTCTCGGTCGCCTCCCCCTTCCTGCTCCGCGCCGTCCTGGACGTGGCGATCCCCCAGGGCCGTACCGGCCTGCTGACCCTGCTCGCCGCCGGCATGATCGTCACCGCCGTGCTGACCAGCGTCTTCGGCGTCCTGCAGACCCTGATATCGACCACCGTCGGCCAGCGCGTCATGCACGACCTGCGCACCGCCGTCTACGCCAAGCTCCAGCGGATGCCGCTGGCGTTCTTCACCCGCACCCGCACCGGCGAGGTGCAGTCCCGCATCGCCAACGACATCGGCGGCATGCAGGCCACCGTCACCTCCACCGCGACCTCCCTGGTCTCCAACCTCACCTCCGTCGTCGCCACCGTCGTCGCCATGCTCGCCCTCGACTGGCGGCTGACCCTGGTCTCCCTGCTGCTGCTCCCGCTCTTCGTCTGGATCAGCCGCCGGGTCGGCAACGAACGCAAACGGATCACCACCGCGCGCCAGAAGCAGATGGCCGCGATGTCCGCGATGGTCACCGAGTCGCTGTCGGTCAGCGGCATCCTGCTCGGCCGCACCATGGGCCGCGCCGACTCCCTCACGGCGAACTTCGCCACCGAGTCCGAGCGGCTGGTCGGCCTGGAGGTCCGCGCCAACATGGCCGGACGCTGGCGGATGGCCACCATCGGCATCGTCATGGCCGCCATGCCCGCCGTCATCTACTGGTCGGCCGGACTCGTCCTCCAGCTCGGCGGTCCCGCCTTCTCCATCGGCACCCTCGTCGCCTTCGTCACCCTCCAGCAGGGCCTGCTGCGCCCCACCGTCTCGCTGCTGTCCACCGGCGTGCAGATGCAGACCTCGGTCGCGCTCTTCCAGCGCATCTTCGAATACCTCGACCTGCCGGTGACCATCACCGAACCGGCGCACCCGGTACGTCTGGCCGAGCCGCGCGGCGAGGTCCGCTTCGAGCACGTCACGTTCGCGTACGACGCCCCGGAGCGCGAGACCGGTGCCGCGCCCGCCCCGGCGACCCTGTGCGACATCGACCTGAGCGTCCCCGCCGGCAGCAGCCTGGCCGTCGTCGGGGCGACCGGCAGCGGCAAGAGCACCCTGAGCTACCTGGTGCCGCGGCTGTACGACGTGACGGACGGCCGGGTCACCCTGGACGGCACCGACGTCCGCGACCTGGACTTCGACTCCCTCGCCCGCGCCGTCGGCGTGGTGTCCCAGGAGACCTACCTCTTCCACGCCTCCGTCGCCGACAACCTCCGCTTCGCCAAGCCGGACGCCACCGACGAGGAGATCGAACGCGCCGCCCGCGCGGCCCAGATACACGACCACATCGCGGGTCTCCCGGACGGCTACGACACCCTCGTGGGCGAACGCGGCCACCGCTTCTCCGGCGGCGAGAAGCAGCGCCTGGCCATCGCCCGGACGATCCTGCGCGACCCGCCCGTCCTCGTCCTCGACGAGGCCACCAGCGCGCTGGACACCCGTACCGAACTCGCGGTGCAGCAGGCCATCGACGCGCTCTCCAAGGGCCGTACGACGATCACCATCGCGCACCGCCTGTCCACCGTCCGCGACGCCGACCAGATCGTCGTCCTCGACGCCGGGCGGATCGCCGAACGCGGCACCCACGCCGAACTCCTCGCCGCCGGCGGCCGCTACGCGGCCCTGGTCAAGCGTGACGCACACCTCGCCCCCAACGGTGATCAGCCCCTGTCCGCCGACCTGACCCACGGGTAAGGTCGGCACCGACCGCACCGGACCGACCTCAGGAGCGCCCGTGGCAGCCGCCGACCGCACCGCAGACCGATCCGCGAACCGTTCGACGGACCGTTCCGCCCTGACGATGGCCCGGATGCTCGGCGGTGTGGGGGTGCTCCACTTCCTCGCCCCCGAGCCGTTCGACGCGATCGTGCCCCGCGCCCTGCCGGGCTCCCCGCGCACCTGGACGTACGTCAGCGGCGCCGCGGAACTCGCCGTCGCCGCCGCGGTCGCCCTGCCGCGCACCCGCCGGGCCGGCGCACTGGCCGCCGCCGGCCTGTTCGCCGCCGTCTTCCCCGCCAACATCAAGATGGCCCGCGACTGGCGCCACCGCCCGGCGCCCCTCAAGGCCGTCGCCTACGGCCGCCTGCCGCTCCAACTGCCCATGGTCGCCTGGGCCCTGCACACGGCCCGCGCCGCCGGACAGCGGAACGCCCGCCCCTGAAACGCGGGGGCGCGCTGCGCCACCGTCCCCCTGGGCCCTGTCGTCGCATTCCCGCCTGCCACGCGACTTCCCCGGCCACCGCTGGGGAACCCCGGCACGCGGTCGCCGATCTTGCCGCGCGGCTCGGTGCACGCGACGAGGACCCGGTGGCCGCTCGGGCCGCCCACCGCGCGTTGACGAACCAGCTCGACGGCCGCCCTCACCGACCCCGCTGACCTGCCTGCTCGGGGGGCGTGTGCACGTGGGTCAGTGTCTGCCGGCCCTTGACTGGTCGGTGAGGGCCGCCTTGACCACTGCCTCGACACGGGCGCGCTGCTGTGCGGGGGTGGCCGGGGTGCCGGGCCGCAGGGTGTAGGCCGTCCGGCGGTGCTGTTCGGTGCTCGCGAAGACGCCGCTGGTCCAACCGCCGCTGGAGCCGGTCTTGCCCCAGACCTTGGTGCCGTTCAGCTCGATTCCCATCAGCCCGCCGGCGCTGAAGCAGGCCGCGGGTGTGGGGCAGCCGGTGTTCTCGGCGGCACCGGGTACCGCGGGCACTTCGAAGAGGTGCCGCTGTTGGGCGGGAGGGAGGAGCCGCCCATCCAGCAGGGCGCGCAGGAACGCATCGAGGTCGGCTGCGGTGGACGTCAGCCCGCCCTCCGACCAGGCCCAGGCTGTCGACGGGTCTTCGGACAGCGCGGTGCGGCGCAGGTTCAGCGGGCGCAGGATCCGCCGGTCGAGCTCACGGACAAAGGGGCGGCCGGTGACCTGCTCCACCAGCAGCCCGGCGACGAAGCTGTTCAGCCCGTTGTACTGCTGGACGGTTCCGGGGCCGGGGTGCGGCCGGGGCCGGCTGCGGCGTCCGCTGCGAAGGAGGCGGCCACCACTCCGTGCGGGTCGAGCGGAACCCGGACCGGACGGGGCAGGTCGCTGGTGTGGTCCAGGAGCTGACGTACCGTCACGTCGGCGTAGGCGGCCGGGATCAGCTCGGACAGGTGGCGGCGGACGGGCTCGTCGATGCCGATCCGGTGCTCGGCGACCAGTTGGAGCACCAGGGCATCGGTGAAGACCTTGGTCACGCTGCCCACCGGGAAGCGTGCGTCCGCCTCCACCGGCCCGGCCGTCCCCGTGTACGGGGTGCGCATGCCCCGGCCGGCCACCCGTACCAGGGCCGCGTCCGTCACCCCGTCGGGCAGGGTGGCCGGCAGCGTCCGCACCGCGGGCGCGTCGCGGGAGCCGGGGAAGTCGCGGGCGGCGAGCCCGTCGGGCGCGGCCGTGGCCGTGGGGGCGGCAGCCGGACCGGTGGCGAACGCGGCCAGCGCCACGCAGGTGACGGCGAGGCGGCGGGCGGTGCGGGGACGAGTGGTCATCGGTGGCTCCTGGGAACGGGGTGGGCGGTCGGATCAGCGCGGTGCCCGCGCTGCCCCAACCTTCGCCCCCGCGGCGGCAGTTGACCGTCGGTGATCCCCCTGAGCCGCTCCGGAGCGCACCCCGATCTCCCCTCGGGGTGCGGGCGTGGACCGGCGCCAGGGCTCCGGCACGATCCGGAGGAGAGACTGCCGATCTGCCGGCGAATCTCCGGCTCAGGTCACTAGGGTGAGCCGCATGCCTGCCCACGAAGCCCTGCCGCTCCTCGAATTCGCCTTCCCCGGCCCCCTGCGGGACCGGCTCGTCGCCGCCGTCCTCTCCGGTGCCAAGACCACCACGTCGGGCCTGCTGGCGGACTACGAGCGCGAGAACGACCCACTGCCGCGCGCCGGCGACCGCTACCGGGTCCCCGACTCCGACGGCCGCCCCGTCGCCGTCATCGAGGTGACGGAGGTACGGGTGCTGCGCCTGGCCGACGTGGACCTGCGACACGCCGTGGACGAGGGCGAGGGCAACGAGACGGTGGCCGACTGGCGGGCCGACCACGAGAGCTTCTGGCACAGCCCCGAGATGCGCGAAACCCTCGGCGACCCGGAATTCCACGTCGACGACGACACCCGGATCGTGGCCGAACGTTTCCGGGTCGTCGAGCGTTTGTAGGGGGTGATGCGGGGGCGCTGCGGCTTGCTCAAAGCGACGCCGGACCGACCGCCGCCATCGCCCGGTACCCGGCGTCCCCGGGAGGCTTGCGGTCGCCGCTGTCGTAGGTGGGCAGCAGCGCTCGCGGGTCCGACAGGTCGGCCAGGGCCGACGCGAAGTCGGCGACCGGGTCGAAGGCGCCGGAGGTACGGATCCAGGTGTTGATTTCCTGGCGCTCTCGTCCGCCTCGCTGAACGCGATGTCGTCGAGGCCGACGAGCACGATCACCGTCCGGCCCCCGGCCTTGTCCAGGACGTCCTGCCGGGAGCGTGCGCCGACCCGTTCGCCGTACCAGGGCGCGTCGTTGAGCAGCAGATTCCCGCCGATGCCGGCGTTGAGCACCGTGCGGACCGAAACCGCGGCGGCCAGCCGTTCGGTGAAGCCGGCCAAGCCCGTGGCGGTCAATTGGTCGGCCGCGGCGCGGTAGGCGGTGGTGAACGCCTGGGCGTGGTAGCTCGGGCGGGGCGGCGCCGCCGATCTCCAGAGGAGCGCTGCCGAAGCGGTAGGAGAGGCGGACACGAGCCCTCGTGCCGGAGCCGACGGCCCGGACGACCTGGCGTACCGTCCGGTCGGCGAAGCCCTCCTCGGACCAGATCTTGTCGAAGCCGGTGCGGGGGCGCTGTACGGCGGTGCTCCAGCCGGCCTGCCACACGGTGGTGCGTTCATGGTGATCGCTCGCCCTTCTCTCGGCGTCGCGGTGATCACGAGTCTGCTGAGCGGGCGGATGGACACCCGGCCCTCCGGGATGCGTACGCATCCGGTGCCCACCAACGCGAGGGGCACCCTGCGGGACGGCCGCTCCCGTCCAGGCGGTCGAAGGTGGCGCAATCTTGATCGCGAGAGGTCAGGAAGCGTGCCGAGTGGTGTTTCACGCGATCAGACCCGGCAAGGCGAACGGCACACAGTCCACCGGACACCACCCTGATTCCTCGAAACCCCGACGGACACAAGGAGGCGACGTGCTCGACAGCACCGCCGAGCCGGGCCGCCGCAGCGCCCTGGCCGTCACCGCCGCGGCGGGCCTCAGCCTTCTCACCGCCTGCGCCGGGACGGCGGACAGCGACGCGGCACCACGCGGCGCGCCATCGCCCCGCACCCCGGGCACCCCCGGCAGCCGGACGAGCAGCCCCGCTCCCGAGCCGGCCAGGAAGCGGCCCCAGCTACCGCGCGGCGGCCGCGAACTGTTCCCCCGGCACCGGCTCGTCGGCTACTGCGGCCTGCCCGGAGCCGCCGCACTCGGCCGCCTCGGCACCGGTGACCTGGACCAGCGCGCCCGCGAGATCGAGAAGCTCGCGCAGACCTATGCCGCCGACCGCGAACCGCTGCCCGTCCTGGAACTCCTCGCTGTCGTCGCCAACTCCGGCGCGGGCCCGGACGGGACCTACCGCACCCGCACTTCCGCCGACACCGTCCGCCGCTTCCACGAGGCGGCACGCAAGCACCGCGCGCTGCTGCTCCTGAACATCCAGCCGGGCCGCGCCTCGGCGCTCGGCGAGGTCAAGGCCCTGCGTGAGTGGCTGGTGCACCCGGACGTGGGGGTCGCACTGGACCCCGAGTGGGAGATGGGCCCGGGTGAGAAGCCGGGCGACTCCTACGGGCGCACCGACGGCGGCGAACTCACCGAGATCGCGCGCTATCTCTCCGGCCTGGTCCGCGAGCACGACCTGCCGGAGAAGGCGTTCGTCTTCCACCAGGTGGCGACCTCGGTGGTCGAGGACCAGCAGGCGTTCCGGCCGCAGCCCGGCGTCGCCGCGATCAAGTGCGCCGACGGCATCGGCGCGCCGGGACTGAAGCGCGGCACCTGGAACGACCTGGTCAGGAACCTGCCCGGCGGAATGCACACCGGCTTCAAGCTCTTCTACGACGAGGACACCGAGGGCAGCCGCCTGATGACCCACAAGGAGGTCCTGGCGCTGCGGCCGCAGCCCGAGTACGTCATGTACGAGTGAGTGAGGGTGTGCCGGTCCGGGTGCCCGCGCTCCGTGGGGAGCGCAGGCACCCGTGTCAGGCCGGCCGCAGCCGGTACGCGTAGCTGTAGGCCCGGTCGGCGTGCAGCAGGTACTTCTCCAGCGGCGGCGCGCCCCACGAATCGTTTCCGCCGACGCCCGTCTGGCGGTGGTTGACGCCGAGGACCGTCTCGGGGCGCCGCTTCAGCTCGTACGGATGCTCGTGCCGCTCGCTCTCCAGGTCGGACGGCGCGAGGTGCAGGGCGCTCAGTTCCAGCAGCGGCGCGCCGTCGCCGGGTTCCGCGATCACGGTCAGCCCCGTGCCGTCGCGTCCGGTGAGCGAGGCGTCGCGTACGTCGGTCACGTTGCCGGTCTGCTGCGGCCGGACGTAGTTGCCGAGCTGGGCGTCGACGCTGCTCCGGTAGCGGCCGACGAAGGCCGCGGTGCGCCGGTCCCCGTAGTTCTCGTGCGGCCCGCGCCCGTACCAACTGAAGGTCTCCAGCCCGGCCGGTACGGTCAGCAGCGCGCCCACCAAGGGCAGGTCGGGCAGGCCGGCGCCCGGCGTCAGGGTGTGCCGGACCCGTACCTCGCCGTCGCCGCGCACGGTGAAGACGGTGTCCCACCGGGAGGCGGCGGGAGCGGTGGGCAGGGTGGCCGAGACCTCGACGGTCACTTCGGAGGCGGACGGCTGGGCAGGCCTCACCCGCGTCACCGTCCGCTTGGCGCCCGCCTCGCGCCAGGTGCGCAGCGTGTTCTGTGCGCCCCGGCCGATGTCGTTGTCCGTGGGGCCGCGCCAGAAGTTCGGCACCGGCCCGGCGGTCAGCAGTGCCCGCCCGCGGTGGCGGTAGACCGACAGGGTGCCGCTCGCCTTGTCGAGGACGAGTTCGAGGTCGCGTCCGCTGACGGTGACGGCGCGGTCCGACTCGGTGAGGCGCAGGGGCGGCAGCCCGGCGGGGGAGGGCTCGGCGGGTGCGGGCGTGTGCCAGGGCAGCGCGAGTTGTCCGGCGGCGACACTGTGGCCCGCGTCCGCCCAGGGGGTGGCGTGCCGCAGTACGAAGGAGAGGTTCAGCCAGTACTCGGCGCCGGGGGCGGGCCGTCCGGGCGGGCTGAGGGGGATGCGTACGGTCGTGTCCTGGCCAGGTGCGGCCTGCGGCGCGGGGAGGACGCCGTGCTGGACGCGTTCGCCGTCCCGGGTGACTTCCCAGCGCAGCTCGTAGGCGTCCAGGCCGAGGAACAACTGCCGGTTGGTGATCCGTACCGTGCCCGTGGCGAGGTCGGCGGCGGTCATCCGGACGGCCTGGTAGACCTTCTTGACCTCGTGGATGGCGGGGTGCGGCGCACGGTCGGCGGCGACGATGCCGTTGCAGCTGAAGTTCCAGTCGGTGGGGTAGCCGGGGTGCCAGTCACCGCCGTAGGACAGGTAGGTGCGCTTCGGGTCGCCGGGGACGGGCAGGCGGATGGCCTGGTCGACGAAGTCCCAGATGAAACCGCCGTGCAGGTTGGGGTAGCGCTCGAAGACGTCCCAGTACTCCTGGAGGTTGCCGGTGCTGTTGCCCATGGAGTGCGCGTACTCGCACAGGATGAACGGCTTCGGGTTGCCGGACTTCCCGTACCGCTCCACCTCGTCCGGTGTGCTGTACATGCGGCTCTCGATGTCGGCGACCGCGTTCATGCCCTCGTAGTGCACGGGCCGGGACGGGTCGCGGCGGCGCGTCCAGTCGGCCATCGCCAGGAAGTTGAGCCCTTGGCCCGCCTCGTTGCCCAGCGACCACACGACGACGGACGGGTGGTTCTTGTCCCGCTCGACCATCGACCGCATCCGGTCCAGGCACGCTCCGGTCCATGTCGGGAGGCTGCCGGGCAACCAGTCGCGGACCCCGTGCGACTCCAGGTTGGCTTCGCCGATGACGTACAGGCCGTACTCGTCGCACAGCTCCAGCCAGCGCGGATCGGCGGGGTAATGGGACGTGCGGACGGCGTTGATGTTGTGCTGCTTCATGATGCGGATGTCCTGGAGCATCCGTTCCTCGGGGACGGCCTGCCCGTGGTCGGGGTCGGTCTCGTGCCGGTTGACGCCGCGGAAGACGACGGGCCGACCGTTGACCGTGAGCGTGCCGGGGCCGTACGCGACGGAACGGAAGCCGACCCGGGTGCTCTGCACGTCGACGGTGCGGCCCGCCGGATCGGTGAGGGTCAGCACGAGCGTGTAGAGGTGCGGGGTCTCGGCGGACCACAGGCCGGGGGCGCGGACGGTGGTCCTCGGGGCGACCGTGGCGTCCTGCCCGCCGGTGAAGCGGACCGGCGCGGACAGCGGGGCCGGCAGCGCCGGCCGCCCGTGCCCGTCGTACAGCTCCGCTCTGAGCCGGTGCTCGCCCGCCGCTGACGCGCCCCGGTTGCGTACCGTCGCGGCCACGGTCAGTTCCGCGTCGCGGTGGGCAGCGTCCAGTGCGGTGCGCACGTGCAGGTCCTGGAGGTGCACGGGGGCGATGGAGTACAGGTACACGTCGCGGAAGATCCCGGACAGGTCGATCATGTCCTGGTCCTCCAGCCAACTGCCGTCCGACCACCGGTAGACCTCCACGGCCAGCACGTTCGTGCCGGGGCGCAGCCGCTCGGTGATGTCGAACTCGGCCGGGGTGTAGCTGTCCTCGCTGTAGCCGGCCCGCTCGCCGTTGACCCACGCGAAGAACGCCGACTTCACGCCCTGGAAGGAGATCAGGGTGCGGCGGCCGTCCCAGGCACCGGGCACGGTGAAGGTGCGCCGGTAGGAGCCGACGGGGTTGAAGCCGTGCGGGACGTGCGGCGGCCGCGGGTCCTCGTAGCCGATCCACGGGTACTTGACGTTGAGGTAGATCGGCTCCGGATAGCCCTCGATCTCCCAGTTGGAGGGCACGGTGATGCGGTCCCAGCCGCTGTCGTCGTACCGCGGCGCGAAGAAGTCGCGGGGCCGCTCGTCGGGGTTCTTCGACCAGTGGAAGCGCCAGCTCCCGTTGAGCGAGCGGTAGTACGGGGAGGTGCGGTACGTCCCGGTACGTGCCGCCCGGGCGTCCCCGTACGGGACGAGGCGGGCGCGGGCCGGTTCGCGGTCGACCTGGAAGATCCGCGGGGCGGCGTCCCACTCGGCGGCGGTGGCGGCGAAGGAGCGTTTCTGCGCGGCGAAGGCGGCCCAGCCGGCCAGGGCGGCGCCGGTGGCGAGGAACGACCGGCGGTCGATGCGGCGTACGTTCACGAGAGGGCTCCGAACGTAAGGCAACAGGAAGCGTCAGGGTCGAACGCTGGCGGCGAGCATGACAAGGCATCCGCACGCCACTTCCCGCCGCCGGGCCCCGGGCGTGCCCCTCACTCCTCCGACACCAGCACGACCTCCAGCTTCCGCGGCCCGTGCACCCCTTCGACCCGGTCCAGCTCGATGTCGCTGGTCGCCGACGGGCCGGAGATCCACGTCAACGGGCGCGCCGGGTCCAGCCGTTCGAGCGCCTGCGGCACCGAGTCGACCACCTGGCCCGGTGCCCGGACCACGCAGATGTGATGGTCGGGAATGAGCGAGATCCGGCGACGGCCCTGGTCCGGCGAGCCGTCCAGCACGATGGTGCCGGTCTCGGCGATCGCCACCGCGCAGCCGGTGACGACGCTGCCGACCGTGTCCAGTTCACGCGCGGTGCTCGCCGCCCGGTCGTGGACGCGGACGGGGCCGGTGCCGGCCGTCCACCGCGGGTCCAGCCCCGGTGGTACGAGGACGTGCCGCGTGCCGTGCTCGTTCAGCAGCCGCATGACCAGCAGGTGCGCATCGTCCTCGGCGCAGTGGTGCACCACCGCCCGGTACTCCGCGAGATTCTCCGCCAGCAGCGCCACCCGCTCCTCCGGCGTACGGGAACCGTGGACGCGCAGGTAGTCGCGGGGGACCGGCGCGTCCTCGTACCCCTCACCGCGCGGTACGTCCGCCAGCGCCCGGCGCACCCGCGCCAGCACCACGTCCCGGCTGCTCATTTCGTCCGCTCCTCGCCACGCGTACGCCGCCACCAGTCCCGGAAGGACTCGGCCGGCACCGGCGGCAGGTCCCGGGTGTCCGTCCAGGCACGCCCGGGGCCCGGCAGCCGGCGCGGATGCAGCCGCCGGGTACGGGCCGCCAGCCGCTGCCCCGCGCGCAGCACCCCGGGGTGGGCGAAGGCGAAGCCTGCCGCGCGCATCGCCGCCCGCTCCGCGGCGTGTCCCCTGGCCGGTTTGAGGACGGTCTTCACACCGCGCCGCGTCACCCGGCCGCCCTGCACCACCCGCTCCCGCAGATGCACCAGTACCTCGGGGATGTCGATGGCGACCGGACACACCTCGTAGCAGGCGCCGCACAGCGACGACGCGTACGGCAGCGAGGCGTCCAGCTCGCTCGCCGTGCCGCGCAGCTGCGGAGTGAGGATCGCGCCGATCGGACCCGGGTACGCCGAGCCGTACGCGTGCCCGCCGGCCCGCTCGTACACCGGGCACACGTTCAGGCAGGCCGAGCAGCGGATGCAGCGCAGCGCCTGGCGGCCCACCGTGTCGGCGAGGGTGTCGGTGCGCCCGTTGTCGAGCAGCACGAGATGGAAGGTGCGCGGCCCGTCGCCGTCCGTCGTGCCGGTCCACATCGAGGTGTACGGGTTCATCCGCTCGGCGGTCGAGGAGCGCGGCAGCAACTGGAGGAAGATCTCCAGATCCTGCCAGGTCGGCACCACCTTCTCGATGCCGACGACCGAGATCAGCGTCTCCGGCAGGGTCAGGCACATCCGGCCGTTGCCCTCGGACTCCACGACCACCAGCGTCCCGGTGTCGGCCACCATGAAGTTGGCACCCGAGATGCCGACCTTCGCGGTCAGGAACTTCTCGCGCAGGTGCAGCCGCGCCGCCTCCGCCAGCTCGGCCGGCGCGTCCGACAGGTTCTCCGGCGCCGGACGGCCCCAACGGCTCATCCGGTCCCGGAAGATGTCCCGGATCTCGCCCCGGTTGCGGTGGATCGCGGGCACCAGGATGTGCGACGGCAGATCGTCGCCGAGCTGCACGATCAGCTCCGCCAGGTCCGTCTCGTACACGCTGATGCCCGCCTCGGACAGCGCCCGGTTCAGCTCGGTCTCCTGCGTCGCCATCGACTTGACCTTGACGACCTCGCGCTCGCCGGTCTCCCGCACCAGCCGGGCGACGATGGCGTTGGCCTCGGCGGCGTCCGCCGCCCAGTGCACCTGTCCGCCGGCGGCCGTCACCGACTCCTCCAGTTGCTCCAGGTAGTGGTCGAGGTGGCGCAGCGTACGGTCCTTGACGGCGGCGCCCGCCGCCCGCAGCCGCGCCCAGTCGTCCAGCTCCGCCACCGCCTTGGCCCGCTTGTCGCGGATGGTGTGGGTGGCGTGGCGCAGGTTGCCGCGCAGCCGGGCGTCCTGCGTGGAGGACGCGGCGGCCGCGGGGAACGCGGGCATGCCGAGATAGGTACCGCTCACCGCGGGCTCCCTTCCGTGGCGCGGGCGCGGGACGGTGCCCGCGCATCGGCCTCCGTGGCGGCCAAGATCTCCGCGATGTGCACGGGCCGGGCCGCCGCGCCCTGCCGCCGGAGCGTGCCGCCGATGTGCATCAGGCAGGAGTTGTCGACCGTGCAGACCGCCTCCGCGCCCGTCTCCCGGACCGCCTGTGCCTTGTCGGCGCCCATCGCCGCCGACACCGCCGGATTCTTCACCGCGAAGGTGCCGCCGAAACCGCAGCACTCCTCGGCGCCCGGCAGCTCCCGCAGCTCCAGTCCCCGTACCCGCTCCAGCAGCCGGCGCGGCCGGTCGCCCAGGCCCAGCATCCGCAGGCCGTGGCAGGTGGGGTGGTAGGTGACGGTGTGCGGGTAGTACGCGCCCACGTCCGTCACCTTCAGCACGTCGACCAGGAACTCGGTCAGCTCGTACGTCTTGGGCACGGCGCTCGCCGCGGCCCGCGCCAGCTCCCGTCCGGGGCGCCCCTCGGCCTCGGCCCTCGCCGCGATCCGCGGGTAGTTGTCCCGCACCATCGCCGCGCACGAACCGGAGGGGGTGACCACGTAGTCGTAGTCGGCGAAGGCGCGGTCGAAGCGGTGCACCAGCGGCTCCGTCAGATGCCGGTAGCCGGTGTTGAACTGGGGCTGGCCGCAGCAACTCTGCTCCGCCGGGAATCCCACCTCGACCCCGAGGCGTTCCAGCAGCGTGATCACTGCCCGGCCGGTGTCCGGGTAGAGCGTGTCGTTGATGCAGGTGACGAACAGTGCTACACGCACGTTGCCATCTCCTTTCGGCTGCCGTTGACCGCTGGCGGCGGGCCGTCTCACCGGTACATGATCACCTGTCGTCTCATCCTGCCCCAGCGGCGGGCGAAGGAGAAGGACCCGGAGCGGAGGACCATGACACGTGCGGAGCAGGCCGAGGCCGGAACGGCGGAGGGGGCGCCGGACGGCGCGTCGCGGCAGGTGTCGCAGGTGCGGCAGCTGGCCGCGGCGTCGGTCGGCAACGCCGTGGAATGGTACGACTGGTACGCGTACTCCTTCCTGGCCGTCTACATCGCCGACCGGGTCTTCCCCCAGGACACCGGCAACCCGCTGGTGCCGCTGCTGTCCACCTTCGCGGTGTTCGCGGTGGGCTTCTTCATGCGTCCGGTCGGCGGACTGCTGATGGGCGCGGTCGCCGACCGCCGGGGCCGCCGGGCCGCGCTGACCCTGACGATCCTGTTGATGGGCGGCGGCAGCCTGCTCGTCGCCGTCACCCCCACCTACGCGACCGCCGGCGTGCTCGCGCCGATCGTGCTGGTCGTCGCCCGGCTGGTGCAGGGGCTCTCCGTGGGCGGCGAGTTCGCCGCCTCCACGACCTTCCTCGTCGAGTCGGCCGGACCCGGCCGGCGCGGGCTGTTCTCCAGCTTCCAGTACGTCTCCACCACCGCGGGCCAGCTCCTGGCGTCCGGCACCGCCGCCCTGCTGGCGGGCGTACTGACCGAGGGCCAGATGGGGCAGTGGGGCTGGCGCCTGGTGTTCCTGATCGGCGCGGTGTTCAGCCTGCTCGGCCTGTGGATCCGCAGCGGGGCGCGCGAGACGCGCGGCGAGGAGCAGCGGGCCGCCGCCCGCCCCGGCATCTTCGAGGCGCTGCGCCGCTACCCGCGCCAGTCCCTGCTGATCTGCGGCATCACCGCCGGCGGCACCCTCGCGTACTACACCTGGACCACCTACCTGCCCACGTACGCGCAGGTCAACGCCGGTTTCGACAAGAGCGAGGCGCTCACCGTCGGCACCCTGTCGCTGCTGTTCTTCGCCCTGCTCCAGCCGCTCGGCGGCCTGCTCTCGGACCGCGTCGGCCGCAAGCCGCTGCTGCTCGGCTTCGCACTGGGCTTCGCGGTGCTCGCCGTACCGCTGCTGCACCTGGTGACCGACGCGTTCTGGTCGCTGCTGCTCGTGCAGTGCGCGGGCATGGTGCTGCTGACCGGGTACACCGCGGTCGCCGCCGCCGTGAACGCCGAGGTCTTCCCGGCCCGGGTACGGGCCGCGGGCATCGGCTTCCCGTACTCGCTGACCGTGGCGCTCTTCGGCGGCACCGCGCCGTACGTGGGCACCTGGTTCAAGCAGGCCGGGAACGCGGACCTCTTCCCCTGGTACGTCTCCGCCCTCTGCCTGGTCTCCTTCGTCGTGTACCTGACCCTGCCGGAGACCGCCAAGCAGAAGCTGGACACCTGAGAAGGCCGTGCGTGCGGGCTGTTCGCGGTCCGTACGCACACCGCGAACGGCCCGCACACCGCGGGTACCAGGGTGTCGCAGTGCGTGTACCGGAGTGTCGCAGCGCGTGCGTCACACCGGGAGTGTCACCCGGCGTGCGTCACTTGCGGGCGACGATCGCCGCGTTCGCGCCGGGCGCCTCGAACGGCACCTTGCGGACCTCCGAGAACCCGGCGTCGGCCAGCCAGGAGCCGTACTCCGCCGCCGTGTAGTTACGGCCGCCCTCGGTCTCGACCAGCATGTTCAGGCTCATCAGGGCGGCCGGGGCGGGCCCGGTCAGGTCGTCGTCGACCATCAGCTCGCTGATCACCAGCGTGCCGCCGGGCGGCAGCGCCGCACAGCACTTGTCCAGCAGCATGCGGTTGGTGGCCTCGTCCCAGTCGTGCAGGATCATCGACAGCACGATGATGTCGTGCCCGCCGGGCAGGTCCGGCTCGGCGAGGAAGTCGCCGGGGTGGGTGCCGATCCGGTCGCCCAGTCCGGCGTCGGCGACGTTGCGTTCCGCGACCGGGCACACCTTCGGCAAGTCGTAGACCGTCGCCTTCAGCCCGGGATGCCGCCGGCACAGCTCGATGGCGTACGCGCCGGAGCCGCCGCCCACGTCCAGCAGCCGCGCCCCGGCGGTCAGGTCCACCACCTCGCCGAGCCGCTGCGCGGTCCACGACGACAGCGCGTGCATCGCCTCCCAGAAGACGGCCAGCAGGCCCGGGTCCTCGGTGTCGAACAGATGTGGCTGCTTGTCGGGGTCCCAGGTGGTGGGCCGGTTGGTGCGGACGGCCTCGCCGAGCCGGCCCCAGCCGGGGTACAGCCGCTGGTCCAGCATCCGCAGCCAGCCGCTGAAGTGGTACGGGCGGCCCGGCACCAGATAGGCGTCGGCCAGCGCCGAGTTGACGAAGCGGCCGTCCCCCCGGCGCTCCAGCAGGTCCAGCGCCGCGCAGCCGGTCAGCAGCATCCCCGCCGGCCGTACACCGATCTCCAGTTCCTCGGCGCACTCCTCGACGGTGCCGCCGCCCAGCCGGTCGAGCACCCCGAACAGGCCCAGCTCGTCTGCGGTGGCCAGCGTCTTGAACGCCCAGAAGCCGGTGGCTAACTGCATCAGCGGCAGCGGGGACGCGGTCGGCGCGACGGGGTGCGGGGATGCCATGGGATGCCTCCAGCAATCGAGACGGGGTGAAACGGGGACGTACGGGGACCGCACGGAAGTTTACGGACGCGAACATACGTCCGTGCCCGTGATCACTACCACCGCCGGGAGGCTGTCACACACGGAAAAAGGGCACCGAAGGCGGTGCCCGGGAAGCGGAGCGAACGGCGCCGTTCCGCCCTGGCGCGGGCGGGACGGCGCCGTTCCGGAACGGAACGGGACCGTGGGGGCGGGACGGTCGGAAAGCGGCCGGCCCCCCCTCTGCGCATCAGGGGGAGTGGCCGTGTCCGGCGCCCGACTCGATGGTGCCGCCCAGGCTGCCCCGCAGCGGCAGCAGCGCGTTCCGGGAAGGGCCGGTGACCGACCAGCGGGTGCCGACGAGATAGGTGCCCCCGTACGCCTGCGCCTCGGCGAGCCAGGCGCGCTTCTTGGCGTCGCTGCTGAAGGTCAGGATACGGAAGACGCCGGCGCGGGTGGTGCAGCCGCCTTCCCGCAGCTCCTGGGCGTCGATGATGATGTCGGCGCGGCAGCCGAGGGCGGCGGCGATCCGTGTCATGGAGGCAGGTGGGCCGGCCGGGGCGGGGGAGGGGGCGGTGTGTCCCGTGTGTGTGGTGTGCCGGGTGGGGTGGGGAGCCGGGGCGGGGACGCCGTTCGCGTAGCCCGTCACGACGATCGCGCAGGCCAGGCCGCCCGCCGCCAGGAGGGGAATCGCGGGACCGGGCAGTGACCTCATGGGGAGATCCGTTCTCTTCAGCGGCAGTCGCGGCCGGAATTGATGCAGTCCACGGCCGTACGCATCAGCCGCTGCGGCATCAGGTTGATGAAGTCACCGTGGTCCGTCACCGGGTTGTGCAACTGGTCGGGGAAACTGTCCACCGCGTACGACGTGTTCGGCGGAATGGCGTAGGTCAGCCGCTGCACCAGCCGCGGAATGGGACGGAATCCGTTACCGCACTGCCCGTTCCGGCCCGGAAAGACCACATGCGTACGGTGATTGGCACTGTCGATGTTGCGTCCGTCCCAGCAACTGGGGAACGCCAGTGACCGTACGACGTTGCTGCCCCGCGGACAGATCGGGTACTTGTTCCTCAGCCGCCGGTCCTCGAATCCGGTGCAGCTCCACGAGGCGTTGGCGTTGGCCGTACCGTTCGTCAGCGCTTTCGCGTCACCGGTGAGATTCCGCAGGAAAGGCGGCATGGCGGTGACCTTTTCCGCCCCGCTTCCGTCAAAGGTCAGTGAGACGTCGGCGGGTCGTACGATCGTGCCCACATTGCCGTCCCGGCCGCCGCCGGGCGCGTCGGCGTCCCTTTCCCGCCCGTTGTCCCGCAGCCGCAGCACCGGCCAGTAATAGGTGGACCTGTCCCCGTTGCCGCACGTCGTGCCGGCCCCGGCCAGTTCGTTGTCGGAGGAGAACGCGTCCGTCGCCAGATTTCCGACGTAGTCGTGCAGGTGGTGGGCGCCGTTGCGCACACCCGGCGCCACGATCAGGTTGTCCGGGTTGTTGTGACCGTTTGCGTTGCGCCCGCATTCCGAGCGGAAGGAACCACTCCGCCCGCCCCGGTCCCCGCCGCCTCCGGTGTTCGGCCGTACGGTTCTGATGTCGACGAAGTCGTTGCGGAACGGGCCGTTGTCCGCGCTGTTCCCGTCCTGTGCGCCCCGGGGAACGCTCTGTGCGGCGGCGGTCCGCTCGGTCGTCCGGCACGCGCTCAGCCGGCCGAGCGCGCCGGGCTGTCCGCCGGCCCGGCGCAGGGCCTCCGCGATGCGCCCGATGGTGGCGCCGCGGTCCCGCTCCAGCTCGTTCAGCACACGGTCCTGGGCGCCCGGGTCGGCAGCCCAGCGCTGGAACGCCCTGGCGACCTGGCCCTCCAACTGCCCGAGGTTCCGGTTCACCTCGGGCGCCGCCCGCGCCGGAAGGCTGCGCAGCCGCTGGCCGACGTCCGGACAGTTGATCGTCCGCCCGGCCGCCGAAGCCCCGGCCGCCGAAGCCCCGTTCCCCGTCCCGCCCGCTCCCGTTCCGCCCGCTCCGGTGCCCGCCAGCGCCTGGGCGGCGATCACCGCCGTACCCCCGCAGGCGGCCAGTGCCGTGGCGATCAGCGCTCCGCTCCGCTTCGACAGACGTGTCCTCTTGTGCGGACGCCCCGTCCGCGCCGATATCCGCTGCCGCTGTTTCATGTCACCGCTTCCCTTCCCTCACTCACTTCGCTCCCCTCCATTTCGCTTCACTTCGCGGGTGGCGGCGCCACCGTAGCCGCGCCGGACCCGCTGGACGCCGGTCCGCCGTCGAGTGCCCCGAAGTCGACCAGTCCGGTCTGTTCCAGTGCCGTGATGTGATCGAGGACGACGGTATTGGCGCGTGTGGCCAGGTCCCGGATCACCGCATTGCGGGTGTTCGCCCGCACTTGGGCGACGAGGGAGAACACCTTTCCGTGCGCGCGGCGCGCCAGGTTCACGAAAAGCCGCTCGTACGTGTCGCCTTCGGCCGTGTCGAGTTGTGCGAGCCAGCCCTGCTGCTCGGGAGTCGGCTGTCCGGGGAGCGTGACGGCCAGCGCGCGGGCCGCGTCTGCGGCCCGCTGATTGAGATCGGTGTGCCCTTCCGTCAAATGCCGGCCTGCGTGCCGCACGGCCTGCCGCTTTCCGCGTTGCAGTGCCTGACGGCCGGCGGGAAGTTCCCACAGGCCGGCCTGCCGTACCTTTCCGACGAATTCCCGGTCGAGCGGTGTCAGCGGGCCCGACGGTGTGTTCCACACCCTGAGCCCGTCGTCCTGCGTGGCGGGAGCGGAACTGTCCGCGGCGCTGCCGCTGCTCGCGAACAACTGCACCGGCAGCAGAATCGCCATGACCGTAAGGGAAAGTCCGGCGACGACCAGCCCGGTGCCCACCGAGAACCGCGTCCGGACACCGCCGGTCACCGAACGCCGCCGTCCGACGCTTCGCACCATGCCCTCCTTCTCCGGGTGACGGGAAAAAGGACGCTAATGCGGAGCCGGGCCGCCTCCGCCGTATTGGCGCCGACCCGACAAAGAATCACCACGGCGCTCACCGCTTGCTAGAGTGCCCGGCCGCGCCGACCGGCGCCGGGATGCCGACCCGTACCCCCTTACGCCCTCACGGCCGGTGAAGCCCAGGGCGACACGCCGGTCGATGTCGGGCAATCGGGTGATTTGGTGCCTTGAGCGTCACCAACGGCAGCACAACGTCAATACCTTCAGCAAACACCGCAACGCTGCCGGTCAGCCGTGGCCGACCGCAGCCGTACATGAAGGAGACGTCCCCATGTCCGCACCGCGCCGCCTGCTGACCACGGCCTGTGTGACCGCGCTCGCCCTGACCGCGCCACTCGGCGGCGGTCTCTCCGTGGCCGCCACCCCGGCGGGCCCGCGTCCGGTACCCGCACCCCAGGGGGAGCAGACCCGGGTGGGCACGGGCAGCGGTGAATTCTGCCTGGCACCGGAAGCCGGCCGCGCCCTCGCCACGGCACATGTACGGCTCAACGCCGTCCGCCCGGCCCGGGTGACCGGCACCCGTGAGCGGCGGTGCGTCACCGCACCGATCACCGGCGGCACGTTCAACCGCAGCCTCTCCAAGGGCGAACTGCACTTCGACGGAGGCTTCGAGTTCACCCGCGGCGGCCGCTACCTGCGGGTCAACCACCTGAAGGCGGACTTCGCCACCGGCCGGATCTCCGGGGACGTCCGGGGCGCCCGGCCCGCCCGGGCGGCGTTCCTGGCGTTCACCCTGGACCGGAAGAACGTCCGGGTCTCCTCCGGCAAGGTCACGGCACGCATGACCTTCACCCTGACCACCCAGGGCGCCGCGTCCTTCAAGAGCGCCTTCGGCACCGTCCCGGTCAAGGCGGGCGACCGGCTCTTCGAGGGCACGGGCACAGCCGACGTCCACCTGCCCCACCCGTCCCACACCCTCCGCCCGGCCCGGACGACGCTCGACGTGCAGCAGTGACCGGCGGAGTTCGCCGAGCACCCGCTGGGGCGGGCCGTATCCCGTGAGCGGCGCGCCCGGCCTGCCCCGGGCCGGCGTGCGCCGCGGAGCCAGGTGTCCGGACCGCCGCCCCGGACCGCCGCCCCGAATCCACTGTCCGGATCGACTGTCCGGATCGGTGCAGTCCCGGTCGTGACCCCGGACGCATCCGACGGCGGTACGGCGCAGCTACGGGCACCGGCCACCCGGGTGCGGCAGAATCCCCGTATGCGTGTTGTGATCTTGAGCGGTGGAGAGAGTTCGGAACGAGATGTCTCCCTGGCCTCGGGGTGGTCGGTCGCCCGGGCCCTGGTGGAACGCGGACACGAGGTGATGCTGGTCGACCCGGCGGCCGCGGTGCCGGTCCTGGCCGGGCCGCTGCGTCCCGGGGACTCGGTCGACGGAGTCGCGGTCGGCAAGGAGCCGCCGTCCCCCGCGGAGCGTCACCGGCTGCGGTCGCACCTGCACGCCGCCCTGACCGGCGGCCCGGTCCTGGAACTGCTGCGCGGAGCCGACCTGGTGTTCCTGGCCCTGCACGGTGGTTGGGGCGAGGACGGGCACGTACAGGCCGTGCTGGAGATGGCGGGCGTACCGTTCACCGGCGCGGACAGCGCGACCTGTGCGGCGGCGTGGCACAAGGGGCGGACGCAGGCGGTGCTGGGCGCGGCGGGCGTGCGGGTGGCCGAACGGGCGCTGTGGCGTCCCGCGGTGTCCGACGTGCCGCCGGACGTCGAGCGGCTGCTGGCGGCCGGGCCGGTGGTGGCCAAGCCGGTCGCGGACGGTTCGAGTGTGTCGGTGCACCGGGTCGACTCGCGGTCGCAGTTGGCTCAGATCGCCGCCGAGCTGCGCTCCGAGGAGGGGGAACTGATGGTGGAACCCTTCCTGCCCGGGCGGGAATTCACCGTGGCCGTGGTCGGCGACCAGGTGCTCCCCGTGATCGAGATCGAGCTGACGACGCCGGTGTTCGACTACACGGCCAAGTACCAGCCCGGGGCGGCCGTCGAGGTCTGCCCGGCGCGCATTCCGGCCGACTTCGCGTCCCGGCTGCAGGAGTCGGCCTTGCGGGCGCACCGGGCCCTGGGGTTCGGCAGCGGCACGTACTCGCGTACGGACTTCCGCTGCGACGTGGCCGGCGAGCCGATGTGCCTCGAAGTGAACGCGCTCCCGGGCCTGACGGCGACGAGCCTGGTGCCGCTCGCGGCGACCGGGGCCGGCTGGAGCTACCCCGACCTGATCCAGCGCATCGTGGACCTCGCGGCGCGCTGAGCCGGAGGCCCGCCGGGCACACCGCCCAGCGGGCCGACGCCGCATCCGGGTCAGGCGGTCGCGCGCCGGAGGTGCAGATGGCCGTCGAGCGGGTAGAGCGGCGGTGACGCCGGCAGGAGCCGGTCGAACGCGTAGCCGCACTTCTCCGCGACCCGGCAGGACGCCACGTTGTCCGCCTGGTGGAGGAGTTCGAGGCACTCCAGGCCGTCGGCCCGGAAGGTGTCGAAGGACCAGTCGGTGAGGGCCTGCAAGGCCCGGGGGGCCACGCCGCGCCCCCGGGCCCATGCCGCGGTCCAGTAGCCGACCTCGGCGACGGGTTCGCCGGGCACGGCGTTCTTGAGCACCACGTTGCCCGCCAGCCGCGGTGGCGCATCGGGGACCGCTTCCAGTACGGCGAAAGCGAGCCGGTCGCCCACAGCCCAGCCCTGCTTCTCGGCCTCGATCCGTCGCCGCCCGTCGGCTTCGCTCTCCATCGGAGCGCCGGCCCAGCGGCGTAGCAGCGGATCCCGGTACGCCTCGATCAGCGCGGCGATGTCGTTGTCGGTCCAGGGGCGCAGGGTGAGCGCGGGGGCGGCCGGCGTCGCGGCGGCCGTGAGTAAGACAGTGGTATGCACCGGCTGATCATAGGCGGGCAGCGCCCACATGCGAGCCTGCGAGTCCGCGAGCCTTCGGACTTGTGCCTGCGAAACGGCTGAGGCCCGCCGACGCAACACCACGACGACGGACCTGTGCCCCGGGACGGCCCGACCCGCCCGGCAGTCCCGGACCTGATCGGCGCGGGCGTGAGGGCGTGAGAGTGCGAGGGCGTGAAGACGTAGGCGTACTGGGGCCGGTGCACGGTGCACGGTGCAGTTGCGGGATCGGGATCTCCTCGCCCGGCGGGACGAAGAAGTCGGCGTCGTCGGCATCTTCGACGTACCCCTGAGCGTCGACCGTGATGGCGGTCGCTTTCCCCTGCGACGTGATCAGTCACGCCAGCACCTGTTCCTCAGCGGGGTCTCGCCCGGCCGCTGGTCCCTCCGGTGCACGCGCCACCCGTCACCGGCAGATCCTGCTGGCCTCGGGCGGTGCCCTGCTCGGCCGCCTGCTCACCGGCGTTCGGGGCTGCCCGGCCATGGCCGTCCTCGGTAACAGCGTGAACCTGCTGCTCGCTGTCCGTCTCGGCTGGACGGCCATGACCTCCTGAAGGAGGGGGCGGGGCGGCCTACTTGACGCAGGTCTCGTCGGCCGCCGGCAGCTTCCCGGTGGCCAGGTACCGGTTGACCTTGGCGTCCACGCAGGCGTTGCCGTACCTGCCGTACAGGGCGTGGCGGTCGGCGCCCTTGAGCGTGAGGAGCTTGGAGCTCGGCAGCAGGCCGTGCAGCGCCACACTGCTCCGGTACGTGGTCCGCGGGTCGCCGGTGGCGGCCACGATCAGGACCGGGGCGTCGCGCCGTACCTGGGTGGGCTCTTCGCGCGGCCGGTCCCAGAAGGCGCACGGGCTGATGTTGTCGGCCATCGGGCCGAGCAGCGGATGCTTGGCACGGCCGCGCTGGATGTCCCGCCAGTAGACCTCGGGGTCGCGCGGGGCGGCCTTGTCCCCGCAGAGGATCGCGGTCTGTACGCCGCCGGGCTGATCGTCGGTCTGGATGAACCGCAGTACGCCGATGAACTCCGGCGACAGCCGGGTCGGTTGCCCGGCCACGGCCTTGGCGAGTACGGAGAGCTGCTCGCCGAGCCCGGCCCGAGCCCGGTCGGTGTCGTCGGCTATCGCGGCGAAGAGCAGGAGCGGCACCTGCGTGTCGTCGATACGGTAGCGTTCCGGCGCGGTGCCGATCGTCAGCGGACGCCGTGCGGACGCTTCGAGGATCCGGCCGATGGTGGCGAGCACCTCGGCGCGCGTGCGGCCGAGGTGGTAGGTGGCGTCGCGGCGGGCCGCCCAGTCGGCCCAGGCAGCGAGGGCCTGGTCGTTCTCCTCGATGGCGTACTGCAGTTGTCGGGGAGAGTAGTCGTCGGGAGCGAGCGCCCCGTCGAGCACCACCCGGTCGAAGCGGCCCGGGAACATCTGGGTGTAGACAGTGCCCAGGTAGGTCCCGTACGAGTACCCCAGGTAGGAGATCTTCCGTTCGCCGAGCGCGCCTCGGACGACGTCCATGTCGCGGGCCGTGTTGCGGGTGCTGATGTGGGGCAGAACCGTCGGCGCGGCGGCCCGGCACTTGTCGGCCAGGCTCTTCTGGAAGGCGACCTGACGCTCGAAGCTCGCGCGGCTCAGACCGGCCGAGAGGAAGTGGGTGCCCACGGGCCAGCCGCAGTTCAGCGGGGTGCTGCGGCCGACGAAGCGCGGGTCGAAGCCGATGATGTCGTAGCGCGGCCCGACCTTCTTCATCGCCTTGCGGATGTCCGGCGGGGACGCGAGGGCGGGCCCGCCGGGCCCGCCGTTGTTGAGCAGGATCGCACCGATGCGATGGCGGGTGTCGGTCGCCTTGAGCCGGGAGACGGCGATGGTGATCGTACGGCCCTGGGGGTCGGAGTAGTCGAGCGGTACGGTGGCGTCCGCGCACTGCACGCCGGCCCGGTCCAGGTCGCGGCCCATCGCGTCGTCGGGGCCCTTGGCGCAACTGCCCCAGCCGAGACGCTGGTGGTAGTAGCGGTCGAGCCCGGCCCCGGGGCCGGTGCGGCGGTCGGCGGCATCCGCCGTACCCGCTGCACTCGCCGTGGCGTCGTGGCTCCCGGCGGGGGCTGAGGCGAGTGCGGCGGCATGGGCCAGGCCGGGGGATGCGGTGAGGCAGGCTGCCAGGGCCAGGCCGGCCGCCGCGGCGCGGCGCACAGCCGGTCGGGCGGCAGCCGCCTGTCCGGCCGAGGCCACCGGGGCCGAGGCGGTCACCGGGCCCGGGGCAGTCGCCAGGTCCGAGGCAGGCACCGCTCCGGGAGAGGACAGCGGGCCGGGGGCAGTCATGAGGTCTCCTTGAGCTGCTGACGACGAGTGGGAGCGCAGAAGGCGGTCTCGGCGGCGGCACGGTAGTCCGCTTCGGCCTGTTCGGTGCTGGGCACCGCGGTGAGGGCGAGCGCGATGCTCCGGCTGCCGGGGCCCACAGCGCCCAGCGCGCGGTGTCCTCCGGGCACCGTCCCGCCGTGCCCCCACCACCAGCCGCCGCACTCCAGCGGCGAGGCGATCAGTCCCAGTCCGTACCGGGCGCCGGGCCACAGCCGGTCCGGGTCGGCGGGCACGGTGCGCTTCATCTCGGCCAGCCAGCGCGCGGGCAGCAACTCCCCGCCGAACAGGCCGTGGAAGAACCGGTTCACGTCGGAGGGGGTGGAGACCAACGCGCCACCGGCGCCGCCGAAGGTCATGTTCCACTCGGTGCCGTCGGTCAGCGGCGCGTCCGGCCCGTCGGTGGCGGAGAAGTAACTGTGCGAGTGCGAACCGTGGATACGTGTACTGTCACCGGGCCAGTAGGTGTCGCGCAGGCCGAGCGGCCGCAGAATCCGGCGGGTCACCTCCGCCTCGACGCCGTGCCCGGTGACCTTCTCGACGATGAGGCCCGCGAGGAGATAGTTGGTGGTCGCGTAGTGCCACTTCTTCTCGGGAGGCGGCATCTTCAGCGCGGTGGCGATCAGTTCGCGGGGTTCGGCGTGGCGGAACCGCCACTGTTCCAAGGGTAGCTGGACGAGGGCCGCGGTGTAGTCGGGAAGGCCGCTGGTGTGCTGGAGCAACTGCCGTACGGTGATGGTGCGGCCGTCGTAGTCGTAGCCGTCGCCGCGGATCACCCCGGGCAGGTAGCGCTCGACCGGCGCGTCCAGTTCGATCCGGCCCGCCGCGGCGAGCTGCAGGACGACCGTCGCGGTGAACGTCTTGGTCACGCTGCCGATCCTGAACCGGTCCTCGGCCCGCATCGGGCGCCCGGTCTGCCGGTCGGCCACGCCACGGGCGGCATCCCACCGGCCGCAGCGCGGGTCGGTCAGTTCGGCGGCGACGCCCGGTATCCCGTGCCGGGTGACGAGCGTGTCCAGAGAGGCGGCGAGCGAGCCGCGCGCTGCCGCACAGTCGGCGGATCCGGCCGAGCGTCCGGCGGTGTCCGCCGCGCCCGCGCCCGGCCCGCCCGCGCCCGGTCCAGCCGTGCCCGTCCTGCCCGTGCCCGGTCCGGCCGCTTCCGCGACAGGCGCGACGAGGGCCAGGACGACCGAAGCCGTCGCCAACGCCGCCGCACACCGGCCCGGTCGGCGCGTCCCGGCGGGCGATCTCTTCGTCAGGTTCCGTGTGTGTCTCACGTCGACAGACGCTAGACGCACGGCTGTTCGTACGCACTGGAGAATTCCCCCAAGCACCGGTGTACCCAACCCCCTTGATTTCGGCCGGATCGTGCCGCGTCAGCCCGCCGCCCCAGGGCCTGGGAGACTGACGTGGGGAAGCGGGACCACACCCTTGCGTCGCGAGCGCCCCGTGTAGTCGGCTGTCCCTCATGGTGAAGCGGAGAATTGCCACACTGATCGCCTTCCTGGTCACCGGCTCCCTGGCCACGGGCGTACCGAGCCCCCGCGCGGAAGCCGCCGAGCCCGGCACCGGCGGTGCGTCGCCGTCCGCCGGGTCGTCGGCGCTGCCCGGTATCGACCTCGACACCGTGACCATCCCGGAGTTGCAGACGCGGATGGCGGACGGCTCACTGACCTCCTCGGCACTGACCCGGGCCTACCTGAGCCGGATCAAGACCGTCGATCCCAGGATCAACGCGGTCCTGCGCACCGATCCCACCGCCCTGCGCCAGGCCGCCGCCAGCGATGCCAGGCACCGGCGTGGCGACACCCTGGGACCGCTGGACGGCATCCCCGTCCTCCTCAAGGACAACATCGACACCCGCGACATGCCCACCACGGCCGGATCGCTGGCCCTGGCCGGCAGCCCGCCGGACACCGACGCCGCCCTCGTGACGCGGCTCCGGAAGGCGGGCGCGGTGATCCTCGGCAAGACGAACCTGTCGGAATGGGCGAACTTCCGCGCGACGAAGCCGACGTCCGGCTGGTCGGCGGTCGGCGGGCAGACCCACAACCCGTACGTACTGGACCGCAATCCCTGCGGCTCGTCCTCCGGTTCGGCCGCCGCGCTCGCCGCGTCGCTGGCGCAGGTGGCGGTCGGCACCGAGACGGACGGCTCCATCGTGTGCCCGGCGGGGATGACCGGGGTGGTCGGCCACAAACCCAGCCTCGGCCTGGTCAGCGGCGCCGGCGTCGTACCGATCTCCGCCGAGCAGGACACCGCGGGACCCATGGCACGTAACGTCACCGACGCCGCGCTCACCCTCTCGGTGCTCAGCGGCGGGGCCACCGGGCGTCAGGAGGACGCCGCCCGCGCCCTCGCGGAGGCGGCGGAACGGCAGCCCGGTTCGCTGCGCGGCAAGAGGATCGGACTGTGGCGGCTGCCGTCGCTCGGCGCCGAGGTGGACGCCCTGATGTCCCGTACGGCGGCACAGTTGCGCAAGGCCGGGGCGCAGGTGGTCGAGGTGACGCCCCCGTACCAGAAGCGGCTCGGCGAGCTGGAGTTCCCCGCCCTGCTGAGCGAGTTCCACCGGGACATCGACGCCTACCTCGCCACCCGCAAGGGCCCGCGCGACCTCACCGAACTGATCGAGTTCAACCGCGCCCACCCGGCCGAACGCACCTGCTTCGCCGGTCAGGAACTGTTCGAGCAGGCCCTCGCCGCGCCGCCCACCACCGATCCGAAGTACCGGGCGATGCGCGCCGAATTGAAGGACCTCTCCCAGCGGTCCATCGACGAGACCCTGGCCGCCCACCGCCTGGACGCCATCGCCGCGCCGACGAACCCGCCCGCGTGGACGACGGATTGCGCGCGCGGCGACAACGACGTGATCCCGTCGTCCACCCCCGCGGCCGTGGCCGGCTACCCGTCGCTGACCGTCCCCGCCGGATTCGTGGGCGAACTGCCCGTCGGCGTGCTCCTGACGGCCGGAAACCACCAGGACGCCAAGCTGCTGGCGCTGGGAGCGGCGGTGGAGCACCGTCTGGACGCCTGGCGGGCACCGCGCTACCTGCCGACACTGGGGGACGGCGGCCCCCGGTGACATCACGCTCTCGCTGCCCGCGCGTTCCGGTCACGACCGTGACGACCGTGGGGACGTACGGGTAACCCCGCACCTCTCGTCGGGCCGACGCGGCGGCTCGTCGGCTCGACGGGTCGTCGGGTCGTCGGGTCGTCGGAGAGGTGACGGCAGCGATCCGCGAACCGGCGAAAGGACGGCGGATGCGCGTACTGACGTGGAACCTCTGGTGGCGGTTCGGCCCGTGGCAGGAACGGCGCAAGGCCATCCTCACCGTACTGCGCGACCTGCGACCCGATGTCGTCGGACTGCAGGAGGTCTGGGACGACGGAACGGAGAACCTCGCGCACCGGTTGGCGGACGAGCTGGGCATGACCTGCGCGTGGGCAGCGTCGAGAGCGCCGCAGCGCTGGCAGCGCAGGCTCGGCGACCCGACGATCGCCTTCGGCAACGCCGTCCTCAGCCGGTGGCCCGTCCTCGACCAGGAGGTGGCTCAACTGCCCGCCGGGCCGGACGACGACGGCCGGCTCGCCCTGTACACCCGGCTGGGCCACCCCGCCCACCCGGTGCCGTTCTTCACCACCCACCTGACCTCGGACGTCGACGCGTCCGCGGTGCGCTGCGCGCAGGTCGCGGCGCTCGCCCGGTTCGTCGCCGCCCGCCGTACCGGGACGGACTTCCCGCCGGTGATCACCGGGGACTTCAACGCCTGGCCCGACTCGGACGAAGTACGGCTCTTCGGCGGCTACCGCACCGCCCCCGCCGTCCCCGGCCAGGTCTTCCTCGACGCCTGGGAGTACGCGGACCCCGCCCAGCCCTCGGCGACCTGGGACCCGGCCAACCCCTACCTCGCGGGCTACCACGGGCCCGGCGTCCGCATCGACTACATCCACGTCGGCCCGCCGGGACCCGGCGGACTCGGCCACGTGGAGTCCGTCCGGCGCACCGGGGACCGGGCGGTGAACGGTGTCTGGCCGTCCGACCATGCGGCCGTCCTCGCTGAACTGAGCGCCGCGGCAGGCCCGGTCGCGAACTGAGGTACCCAAGAGGCGAGGACCCGGAGCGAGGGGGATCACGAGATTCGGCATCAATCCCGGCCCGGCCTGGACTGGCCTGATGCCGACCTAACGGACAGCTAACGCTCGTCTGGCGGCGGCCCGGAGAGCGAGGCAGCTCACTCTTGGACATCGAGTGGTGCCGGAACGATACGGTGAGCAGGTGGCGTCAACACACAGCAGGTCAACGAGGGGTGCGGCGGCGGAGGCCATCACCTATCGGGCGGCGGAGAGCGAGAGTGACCGGTCCGCCGTCATCAAGGGCGAGTTCACCTCGGACACCGTTTTCGAAGTGGTGCGCTCCGAATACGGGTTCACTCTTCGGCCAGTGCCACTGGACCCGCCGGTACACAAGGTATTCCCCGACGACGAGCCGGAAAGCGACGAGGATCCGGGCGATTCGGGCGACGAGCGCCGGTTCGTCGCACTGGACGGCGATCGCGTGTGCGGCTATGTGGACACCGCGTACGAGCCCTGGAACCGGCGGCTGACCATCGTCGACATCGAGGTGGCCGGGCCGTACCAGGGACGGGGCATCGGCCGCACGCTGATGCACCACGCCGTCGAACGGGCCCGGGAGTGCGGCGCCGGGCACGTATGGCTGGAGGTCACGAACATCAACGGCCCGGCCGTCCGCGCTTACCAGCGGATGGGATTCGGCTTCTGCGGCCTGGACACGACGCTGTACAGCGGCACCGCGTCCGAGGGCGAGACGGCGCTGTACATGAGTCTCCTTCTCGACCCGCCCTCCGACGGGTCCTGGGCCGAGCCAGGTCCGCGTACCGGAAGTCTGACCGGTCTTTCTCCCGGAGCTGCGTGATCGCGTCTGGCATGCGCCAGTTCCCGTCGCGCGCCCCAAGGGCAGAGCCGCCTCACCGGGAGGCGGCCGGACCAGGGGAGCCCCCATGGCACCGACCGCACCCGACTTCGGTCCCCGCATCGACCCGTACGCACCGTACGACCCGCAGCGCGACTGCGACCCCACGGCCAAACCCGGCGTCACCGGCTTCCGTGACCTGGTGCTCGCCGCCTACGCGGGAACCCGGGACCTGGGCATCAGCCGGTCCTGCGGCAGCGGCGGACAGAGTGAACACAAGGAAGGCCGGGCCTGGGACTGGGGCGTCGAGGTCAACGGCCAGGCCCACCTGGCCGACGACTTGATCAACTGGCTGCACGCCACCGACCGGCACGGCAACACCCACGCGCTGGCCCGCCGCTTCGGCATCATGTACATGATTTGGAACCGCCGCATCTGGATGGCGAACCGCCCCGACGCCGGCTGGCAGCCGTACCGAGGCAGTAACCCCCATACCAACCACATCCACTTCAGCTTCTCCTGGCCCGGCGCCCGCAAGGAGACGACCTGGTGGACGGGCGAGGCTCCCCGGGCGACCGGCCGGGTGAGTGTGGGAATCCCGTCGGTGGTGGACACGGGTTCGGGGATGGTGATTTTTGGTGTGGACGCGTCGGGTGGGGTCGTGCATCGGTGGCAGAGCGTTCCTGGGGGTGCGTGGTCGGGCTGGGTGGGGTTGGGGCGTCCGGGGAGTCGGGCGGTGGGGCGGCCGTGGGCTTTGGTGGGGCGTTACGGGAAGTTGGTTGTCTTCGTGCGGGGGGATGGCGGTGTGCTGTGGCATACGTGGCAGTCGGAGGCGGGGGAGTGGGCGCCCGAATGGGTGGCGTTGGGCGGGCGGTTGGCGAGTGACCCGGCGGTGGTGCTGAGTCCGAACGGTGCGTTGTCGGTGTTTGCTCGGGATCCGGGTGGGCGTGTCACTCATACGTGGCAGCGGGGGCCGGAGCAGGGGTATGCGTGGAATGACGGGTGGGTGGACATGGAGGGTTCGGTCCGCGGGCGGCCCGTGGTGTTGGTGGGGAGGAGTGGGGGGATGGTGCTGTTCGCGCGCGGTGCTGATGGCGGGCTGCATCATCGCTGGCAGACGGGTGTCGGGGGGCCGTGGTCGGCGTGGGTGCCGTTGCACGGTCGTCTGGTGAGTGATCCGGCGGTGGTGCTGAGTCCCAACGGTGCGTTGTCGGTGTTCGGCCGCGACCCTGGCGGGCGGGTCACTCATACCTGGCAGCGTGGCCCGGAGCATGGTCATGCGTGGAACGATGGGTGGGTGGACATGGAGGGTTCCGTGCGTGGACGTCCCACGGTTCTTGTCGGCCGGGACGGTGGGATGGTGTTGTTCGCGCGCGGCACGGACGACGGGTTGCATCATCGCTGGCAGACGGGTACGGGCGGCCCGTGGTCCGGCTGGGCGCCGTTGCACGGCCGGCTTGTGAATGATCCGGCCGTCGTTCTCAACCCGCACGGTTCGCTCTCCGTCTTCGGGCGGGGTCCGGACAGCCGTGTCACGCACACCTGGCAACGCGGGCCCGAGCAGGGGCACGCCTGGAACGACACCTGGGTCGACATGGAAGGCAACCTGTCCGATGACCCGCCGGATGCCGAGACCGGGGTTGAGGCCGGGATTGGTTGCCATGCCCGCGCCGAGACCGAGGTCGGCGCCGACTCCGGTACCGTCCCCCTCCCCACCTCGACGTCCGCATAGACGTCGCAGGCTCCGCCGTACGGCCGTCCCGCGCACACGGGGGTGCGGGGCGGCCGTACGGCGGCTTCACAGGTGCCAGCGGACCTCGTCGGCCGGTGCGTAGCGGCACAGTGCGCCGGTCGACACCGATGCCTGTAGGTGGATGGCGAGTTCGGGGTGGTGTGTCGTCAGGCGGCGCAGGCTGTCGCGGATGCGGGCGGTCACGTTCTTGCGGGCGCGGTCGGTCTCGTCGCCCAGTCGGCGGGGGCGCCCGGCGAGTCCGGCGGCGTTGCGGAGTTCGGTGAGGAGGGCTTCCCGCTCGTGGTCGTATGCCGCGGCCGTGCGGTCGTCGCCGCGGGCGGCTGCCCTGTCGATCTCGTCGTCGAGCACTTCCAGGCGTCGCCGGTAACGGGACTTCGCCTCGTCGTCCAGGACCACGTCGCTTCCGAAGGCGGCCGCCGCCGCGGCCATGGGCGCGCTGTCCGGGTACAGCAGGCGTGTGGCCGGGACGTCCTGGCCGGGGCGGCCGAGCAGCGTGTGCAGGTCTGCCAGCCCTTTGGCGTCGGGTACGTGGACGGTGCGGCCTGCGTAACGGAGACGCCATACGGCGCCGTTGCGTACGAACTCCCGCTCGGGCAGGGCAGGTTGAGTGGGCGGTGTGGGGGAGGGGCGGAGGTCGCGGGACTGGTTGGCGATGTGGGGCATGCCCAGTTCGCGGGCTTCGGCCTCGGTGTCGCGGAGCAGCGCGGTGGCCCGGGCCGCGTCGTCGGGGCCCGCGCGGGCGAGCAGGGCACGGGCCAGTTCCGTACGGGCGCGTACCGACCAGGGGCGGCCGTGGAGCCGGTCGGCGGACCGCCGGGCCGCGGTGAGGTCCCGTACTGCCGCTTCCCACTGCTCCTCGGCGGCGTGCAGCAGGCCCGACCACAGTGCTGCCGGGCCGCTGATGTCCCAGCCGAACAGGGAGACCAGCCACTGCCCCCGGTACGGCTCCAACGCGGCGTGCGCCTGGCGGCAGCGCGTCGGGTCCCGGGACGCCGCCGCGCTCTGCGCCAGCAGCCGGACCCGCAGCGGGGCGATGCCGCGCTCCAGCACGCTGTCGCCGGGCGGGCCGTCCCCGGGGCACGGCACCGCTCCGGCGGTCGAGGCGGTGCCCTGCTCCAACGCGGTGATGCCCGCCAGCACGTGGGTGTACAGCGGGTCCCGTCCCGGTGTGGCGTGGTGGGCCCGTTCCGCTTCCGGGAAGCTGCCCTGGAGGAGGGACAGTGCCCAGCGGTGGTGGCCGATGAAGTACTGGTAGTAGTTGGCGTGGGTGCCGCTGAGGGCCAGGGTTCGGGCGAGCAGGTCGTCGGCTTCGGGGAAGCGGCCCATGAACGCGTACACGACGCTGCGGTCGATGACCGAGATCATGCTGGTCCGGGGCAGTCCGCAGGCGTCCGCGCCGGCCACCATGGAGTGGAACTGCCGGAGGAACGCCGGGTCGTCCAGTTCGAGCAGGGCGACCCAGCGCATGGAAGCCGCCAGGTGCTCCATCCAGACATCGGCCCGGCGGCGGGACACCTCCATCAACTCCCCGGCGACGTCGACCCGCTGTGCCGCCGTGCGCGGCTCCCACACCGCGTGCAGGCGCGCCCACAGCCCCAGGTGCAGGGCATCGTCGTCGCCGGCGGCGCGGGCGGCTGCCACGACACGGCGGGCCACCTCCTCCACCGGCCCGCCGCCGGGAGTGCCAGGAGTACCACGAGCACCGGGTCTGTCGTCGGCGGGGCGAGCCCCGGTGACCAGTGCACGATGTGCCTCGCGCAGCGCCCGGGACTTGAGCCCGGTCCCGTCGCCCCGGCCGTCCGCGCTGTGCAGCGTGAGTGCCACGCGGCCCACGAGCACGGCGTCGCCCGTGCCGGACGCCAGTGTGGCGGCGTCCTCGTACACCAGCCAGGAACGCTCGTGCTCGCCGAGGAGCTGGAGTTCGGCACCGAGGTCGAGGGCGAGCAGCACGTGGCGGTGCGGATCGCCGGTCCCGAGCCGTTCCAGCGCGCGCCGGTAGTGCCCTACCGCCTCTTCGCTCGCCAGCCTGCTCACCGCGTGCCGGGCCGCGGCCACCAGGATGTCCACCGCCTCGCCGGCGTCGAGGGCCGGGCCGGCGAAGTAGGCGTGCCGGGCGAGGTCGGTCGGCCGCGCCCGGTCCCCGGCGCAGGCTGTGTCCCGCAGCGCACGTACGGCGGCGGCGTGCAGATGGCGGCGGCGCTCCTCCGCCAGCCCCTCGTACAGGGACTCCCGTACCAGGTCGTGGATGAAGACGTACGCGTCGGCCGCCGACGGCTCCAGCAGCCCGGCCTCGACCGTCTCCCCGAGCAGCCCGGCGGCGAGCGGTTCCGGTATCCCGGCTGTACGGGCCAGGGTTCCCCGCTCGAAGCGGCGGCCCAGCACGGCGGCGGCACCCAGCAGCCGTACGGTGGGCGCGCCGAGCAGCGACAGCCGCCGGTGCACCACGGCACGGACCCCGGGCGCGACGGCGGCCACGGACTGGCCGGCGGACCACAGGCGGGCCGTCTCCTCCACGAAGTACGGGTTGCCGCCGGTGCGTGCGCACACCTCGGCGGCCGTGGCCGCGTCGGGCCGGCTCCCCGCCGTACGGGCCACCAGTTCCTCGACCTGCGGCGGGGTCAGGCCCGTCAAGGCGACGGTGGTGGCTCGCGCCGCCAGCCGGGGCAGCAGCGGCCGCAGGGGGTGATCGGGCCGCTGCACTTCCACGTCGCGGTACGTGCCGATCACGAGCAGCCGCTCGAACCAGGCGTGCTGCGCCGTGAACTCCAGCAGGTGCAGCGACGCGGCGTCCGCCCAGTGCAGATCCTCCAGCACCACGGTCACCGGGCGGCTCCGCGACATGACGGCCAGCAGGGTGGTCACCGCGTCGAACAGCTCGAAGCGCAGCGCGTCGCCGGCGCCCGTGCCCTCGCCCAGCAGTACGGAGAGCGCTCCTCCGGCGGCCGTCGCTGCCGCCTCCCACTCCTCGGCGGCCGCGCCGCGCCGCAGGCCCCGCACCGCCTGTGTCCACGGCCAGAAGCCGGGGGTGCCGTCGGAGTCCCAGCAGGTTCCGTGCACCACCAGCATGTCGCCGTGGTCCCGCGCCTCGTCCACCGCGCTGTGCACCAAGCTCGTCTTGCCGATGCCGGCCTCGCCCGTGACCAGCACCAGCCCGCCGTGACTGGCCCGCGCCCGCTCCAGACGGGATCGCAGCATCCGTACGCTGTGTTCCCGCCCGATCAGCGCGGTCTCCATGGGGCCGTCCTTCCGGGCGCGGGTTCGCGGATCATGGGCGGCGGCTCCTGGCCCGCGGTACATCCGCGTCCGGGCATCCGTGTCCGGACAGCCGGGCGCCGTGCCGCCGTTGCCTTGATAGCCGCAGGCCGGGACGGCGCGCGGCGTTACGGACCGAAGTCACCTTCCCGAGTGCACGGACCCGGGCCTCCGGATTCGCTCACGCAGAGGGCGGCGCGCTTCCCGGCGCACTTCCCGGGCGGATGACGGACTGCCGGAGCACACGGCGGCGCACTGCACGGTGTCGGTCACCTGTCAGGGGAATGTCGGCGGACCGACGGGGACCGACAAAGTCTGTCGGCCCGATGTCCACGCCTTGTCGGCGGGACCCGGCACTCTTCCAGTGATCCTGCCGGGTGCCCATCCGGCAGGCGCACGACACGCAAGGAATCACCATGACCCCTCACGTCACGATCATCGGCGCCGGCCTCGGCGGCCTCACCCTGGCCCGCGTCCTGCACATCCACGGCATCCCGGCCACGGTCTACGAGGCGGAAGCCTCACCGACGGCCCGCGCGCAGGGCGGGATGCTCGACATCCACGACTACAACGGCCAACCGGCCCTCCAGGTCGCGGGCCTGATCGACGCGTTCCGTACTCTCGTCCTGGAAGGCCGCCAGGCGATACGGATCCTCGACCGGGACGGGAGCACCCTGTTCGACAAGGCCGACGACGGCACGGGCGGACGCCCCGAGGTGCAGCGCGGCGAGCTGCGGCAGATCCTGCTCGACTCGCTGCCGGCCGGCACCGTCCGCTGGGGCCACAAGGTCAGCGGCACCCGTGCCCTCGGTGACGGCCGCCACGAGGTGACCTTCGCCGACGGCTCCACCGTCATCACGAGCCTGCTGGTCGGCGCGGACGGCGCCTGGTCACGCGTCCGGCCGCTGCTCTCCGACGCCACCCCCGAGTACACCGGCAGGGCCTTCGTGGAGACCTACCTGTTCGACAGCGACAGCCGGCATCCGGCCACCGCGAAGGCGGTCGGCGGCGGATCACTGTTCGTGCTCGCGCCGGGCAAGGGCATCCAGGCTCACCGGGAGAGGGGCGGCACCCTGCACACCTATGTGGTGCTCACCGAGTCGCTGGACTGGTTCGCCGCCGTCGACTTCACCGACGCCACCGCGGCCGCCGCACGGATCGCGCGGGAATTCGACGGCTGGGCGCCGGAAATCACCGCGCTGATCACCGACGGCGACACCGCACCGACCCTGCGCCCCGTCCACGCCCTGCCGATCGGCCACCGATGGGACCGGGTGCCGGGAGTGACCCTGCTCGGCGACGCCGCCCATCTCTCGGCTCCGAACGGTGAGGGCGCCAACCTGGCCATGTACGACGGCGCCGAACTCGGCAAGGCCCTCGCCGCGCACCCCGACGACGTCGAGACCGCCCTCACCACGTACGAGCAGGCCATGTTCCCCCGCGCCACCGAAGCCGCCACCGAAGGCACCCGACTCCACGAATTCCTCTTCGGCGACGACGCGCCCCACAGCCTCGTCACCGCGTTCATCGAAGACGCGCAGCAGGACTCATGAGCTGCCGGCTGCACGGGGCCCGGCCGGCCCCGGCCGACCCTCCCGCGCCCACGGCCGCAGCTTCTCCGGATTGCGGACCGCCCAGATCCGGGTGACCCGCCCACCGGAGACGTCGAACGCGGCCACCGTCATGACGACGCCGGCCCGCCGGGCCACCAGGCCCGGCACACCGTTGACCGACCGCTCCAGAAGTTCGAGTCCGGGAGCCCGGTCGGCCATGGCGACCAGGTACCGGGCGATGCGCGCCCCGCCCTCGACCGGGCGCAGGACGGCGCCGGCCAGGCCGCCGCCGTCGGCGGTCAGCACGGCGGCCGGGTCGAGAAGGCCGACGAGGGCCGCGATGTCCTTGGCCTCCCACGCCTCTTTGACCTGCCTCGGCACGTCCGCCCGGCCGGTCGCCGAGGACACCGGAGCGCGCGCGTCGCCCACCCGCCGCCGGGCGGATGCCGCCAACTGCTTGCACGCCGCAGGGGTACGGCCGAGAACGCCGGCTATCTCGGCGAACGGATACCGGAAGACGTCGTGCAGGACGAACGCCACCCGCTCGGCGGGCGTCATCGTCTCCAGGACGACGAGGAAGGCCATCGCCACCGACTCGTCCAGCACGATCTGGTCGGCGGGATCCGTGCCGCCGACGGGACCGGGACCGCCCGCCCGGCCCCACTCCGCGCGGTCGGGCAGCGGCTCGGGCAGCCACGCGCCGACATAGCGTTCACGACGGGCCCGCGCCGAGCCGAGCAGGTCCAGACAGATGCGGCTGGTCGTCGTCGTCAGCCAGGCGCCGGGGGACCGGATCTCCGCCCGCCGGCTCCGCGGCAGTCCGTACCAGCGTCCGTAGGCATCCTGTACGGCGTCCTCGGCCTCGGTCACCGAACCCAGCAACCGGTAGGCGACATTGATCAGCTGACGTCGCTCGCCGACCGCCCCGTCCGCGCCGGTTCCGGCCCTACCGACAGTCCCCATGCTCCCGGCCGCCCCCTCGCCTTACCTTTCGCAGGCCCCCGTCGTCGAGTCGGTGAGACCTTATCGGCCTGCTGCCCAGGGACGGAAAAGAGGACCGCGACATGACCACTCGGGCGACGACGACGGAGACGGCGGCAACGGAGACGGCAACGGCGGCGAACCCACCGCGCCGCTTCTCGTTCCTGCGGATCGCGATAGCCCTCCAGACCCTGACCGTCTTCCTTCAGGCGATCTCCGCCGGACTGCTGCTGACCTCGCCCTTCGGAGCGACACTGCACAGTGTCGGAGCCCGTGTGATGTACGGGGCGTCGATGCTCCACGTCCTCGCGGCGGTGCTGGCATGGAAGCCGGGCGGCGGCCCGGCCCGACCGGTTTGGCACGCGTCAGGGTTTCTCGTACTCGCCTCGGCCCAGGTCGTGCTCGGCGTCGCGCATGTCCCGTCGGTCCATCTCCCGCTGGGTGTCCTGATGTTCGGCCTGAGTGTGCTGGCGCTGGCCCGGCGCTGATGTCCGGCCCGGGCGTGCCGGTCCTGGCCCGGCGCTGAAGTCCCGTCGCCGGGGCCCGGTGAAGCCCGTCGCCGCGACTCGACCTCTGGAGTCAGGCCGTCGCCGCTCGATCGCCGCGGTCCGGCCGCAGGAGCTGCCGGATGTCGCGTACGGCCGCGCGTCCGGCGCGGTTGGCGCCGATGGTGCTGGCGGAGGGGCCGTAGCCGACGAGGTGGACACGGGGGTCCCGTACGGCGCGGGTTCCGTCCAGGCGGATGCCACCGCCGGGCTCGCGCAGTCGGAGAGGCGCCAGGTGGTCGACGGCGGCGCGGAAGCCGGTGGCGTACAGCACGGTGTCCGCCTCGACGGTGCGGCCGTCCGACCAGACCGCGCCGGTCCTGGTGAGGCGGTCGAACAGCGGCAGCCGTTCCAAGACGCCGCGTTCGCGTGCCTGTCGCACAGCGTCGGTCATCGGCAGTCCCGTCACGGACACCACGCTCTGCGGCGGGAGGCCCGCCCGGACCCGTTCCTCGACCCGAGCGACGGCCGCCCGGCCCTGCTGTTCGTCGAACGGGCCCGTGCGGAAGACCGGTGGGCGGCGGGTCACCCAGGTGATCCCGGCGGCGGCCCCGGCGATCTCCAGCAGGTGCTGGACGGCCGAGGTGCCGCCGCCGACGACGATCACGTGCCGCCCTGCGAAGTCCTGCGGCCCGCGGTACGAGGAGCTGTGCAGTTGGCGGCCGCGGAAGACGTCCTGACCGGGGAAGCGCGGCCAGAAGGGCCGGTCCCAGGTGCCGGTCGCGTTGACCAGAGCCCGGGTGGCGTACGTCCCTTCCGAGGTGTCCAGCAGGAGCCGGCCGCCCGCGCCGTTGCGTACCGTCCGCACGTCCACCGGCCGGTGCACCCGCAGCCCGAAGGTCCGCTCGTACGTGTCGAAGTACGCGCCGATCACCTCGGAGGACGGCCGGTCCGGGTCGGCGCCGGCCAGCTCCATACCGGGCAGCGCGTGCATCCCGTGGACCTTCCCGTACGTCAGGGTGGGCCAGCGGAACTGCCACGCGCCGCCCGGCCGCGGCGCGTGGTCCAGTACGACGAAGTCCCGGTCCGGCTCGTATCCCACCCGCCGCAGGTGGAAGGCGGCGGCCAGGCCGGCCTGGCCGGCACCGGCCACGACGACCTCGGTCTCCCGCACCCCGATGTTGTTCATGTTTCTACCAACCAGGGTGGGGGCGAAAATCTTCCTCAGGGCCTCAGGGCCTCAGGGCACAGAGGCGCGGCGACTCAGGGCCGCGGCGACTCACCGTCCGCCCGCGACCAGCAGCGGTGCGGCGCCCGACGCGGAGGCCGGGCGCCCGCCGGACGCCGGGACCCCGGGCCGGGGAGGGACACCGTCGGGCAGCAGCCCCCGGGCGGCCAGCTCTGGCCGTACCCCCTCGCCGAACCAGTACGCCTCCTCCAGGTGCGGGTAACCGGACAGCACGAAGTGCTCGATCCCGAGGGCGTGGTACTCCTCGATCCGGTCGGCCACCTCCGTATGGCTGCCCACCAGCGCCGTTCCCGCCCCGCCGCGCACCAGGCCCACCCCGGCCCAGAGGTTCGGGGAGATCTCCAGCCTGTCGCGCGAGCCGCCGTGCAGGGCCAGCATCCGCTGCTGGCCCACCGACTCGCTCTTGCCCAGCGCCTGCTGTGCGGCGGCCACGGTGTCCGCGTCCAGGTCGCCCAGCAGCCGGTCCGCCGTGTCCCACGCCTCCTTCGCCGAGTCGCGCGAGACGGTGTGCAGTCGGATGCCGAAACGGACCGTACGGCCCTCCCGCGCGGCGAGCCCCGAAATCCAGTCGATCTTCTGCTTGACCTGCTCGGGCGGCTCGCCCCAGGTGAGGTACACATCGACGTTGCGGGCGGCGACCGGCCCGGCGGCCGCCGACGAACCGCCGAAGAAGATCTCCGGGAGCGGGTCCGGCGGCAGCGCGGTCAGACCGCCCTCCACCTGATAGTGCGCCCCGTGGAAGTCGAACGGGGCGCCACCCCACACACCCCGTACCACCTGCAAGAACTCGTCCGTACGGGCATAGCGCCGGTCGTGGTCCAGCGCGTCACCGAACCGCCGCTGCTCGGTGGAGTCCCCGCCGGTCACCACGTTCAGCAGCAGCCGGCCTCCGGAGATCCGCTGGTACGTGGCGGCCATCTGCGCCGCCAGCACCGGCGAGATCACCCCGGGCCGGAACGCCACCAGGAACTTCAGCCGGTCGGTGACCTGGGTGAGCGCGGTGGTGGTCAGCCAGGCGTCCTCGCACCACGTTCCCGTCGGTGTGAGGACCGCCTCGAAGCCCAACTGCTCGGCGGCCTTGGCGACCTGCGCCAGGTAGTCGATGTCGGGTGCCCGTACGCCGCTGACCGGGGTGATGCGGTCGCGCCGGACGCCGCCGTCGGTGTACGCGTGCCGGTCGACGAGGGTGCGCCCGTCGCCGCCGGTCGGCAGGAACCAATGAAGATGCACGGTCACGGTGTTAACCGGCCTTTCCTGAAGGGCTGTCGGTGTGTGGGGGGCTGCCGGCGCCTGGGGAGCTGCCGGTGCCCTGGGAGCCGTAGGTACGCGGCGCCGTGCTCGAAGGCGGCAGGCCGCCGTTGAAACGGGTGTCGACGAAGGAGGAGAAGTCGACGCGGCCGGGGATCAGCCGGAGCGCGGCGAAGGTGTCGGCGATCTGCTGCTCGGACGCGACGGCCGACCGGTCGAGGGCCACCGTCACCGCCGTACCCCGCGTCCGTCTGACCGCCGCCAGCGCCACGTCCCGGGGCAGGCCGGTCTCCGCGGCCCACGCCTTCGCCCAGGCGTCCGGGTGCCGGTGGACCCAGTCCTGTGCCCGCCGCAGCCGGCCGACGTAGTCCTTGAGCGCCGCCGACTTCTCCGGGTCGTCCAGGGCGGCGGGCGCGGCGACCTGGAAGCTGAGACCGTTGACGACGCCTTCGCCGGTGGTCAGGATCCGCGCGTCGGTCTGGTCGAGAGCCTGCGAGGTGTACGGGTCCCACACCGCCCAGGCGTCCACCCGGCCGCGGCTGAACGCGGCCAGCGCGTCGGCCGGCTGGAGATGGTTGAGGGTCACGTCCTGCGGCGTCAGCCCGGCCTTCTTCAGGGAGGCCACGAGCTGGTAGTGCGCGGAACTGCCCTGCGCCACCGCGATGGACCTGCCCTTCAGCTGCGCGGGCCGGGTGAGCGGTGAGTCCTTCTTCACCAGTACTGTCTCACCCGCGGACGAGCCGTGCGTCGCCGCGATCACCTTGAACTTCGAGTTCGCCGCCGCGGCGAAGACGGGCGGCGTGTTGCCGACCCCGCCGACGTCCACCGCGCCGGCGTTGACCGCCTCCAGCAGGGGCGGACCGGAGGTGAAGGTCGACCACTGGATCCGATAGGGCAGGTCCTTGAGTTCCCCGGCCGCCCGCAGAACGGCCTCCGAACCGCCCTTCTGGTCGCCGACGTGGAGGGTCACCGCCCCCTTGCCGTCCGTCCCGCCACGGGCCCCGCCGCTCCCCGAACCGTTCGCCCGGGACGCCCCACCGCACGCGGCGAGCGTCAGGAGGAGGGGAAGCAGGAGGGCGGGGAGCAGCAGGGTGGTGCGCGCATGCTTGCGAGTTCCGTTCCGTCGCTCCACGTCCTCTGCCTCTGCCACTGCCATTGCCACCTGCGATCCCTCACTGCCCGACCGCACGGTCCACCCCCTCCACTCCCAGGCGGTCCAGCAACCGTGCGCGCAGGTCGGCGAACCGGGGGTCGGCGATGTCACGCGGGCGGGGCAGGTCGATCTTGTGCTCGTACGCGATCACGCCGTTCTCCATCACCAGCGCGCGGTCGGCCAGCAGCAGCGCCTCGTCCACGTCATGCGTGACGAGCAGTACCGCGCAGCCGCGCTCCTGCCACAGTTCGGTCACCAGCTTCTGCGCCTTGATGCGCGTCAGCGCGTCCAGTGCTCCGAACGGCTCGTCCAGCAGCAGCAGATCGGGTTCGCGTACCAGAGCGCGGGCCAGTGACGCCCGCTGAGCCTCGCCGCCGGACAACGTCTTGGGCCAGGCATCCGCACGGTGCCCGAGCCCCACTTCGGCCAAGGCCCGTTCCGCCGAATCCCGTTCAGGTCTGCCCGGCAGCCCGAGCAGCACATTGCGCCACACCCGCTTCCACGGCATCAGCCGCGGCGCCTGGAAAGCGACCGCTTTGCGCCGCGGTACCAGCACCTGGCCCTCGACCTCCCGGTCCAGCCCGGCCAGTACCCGCAGCAGCGTCGACTTGCCGCAGCCACTGCGCCCGAGCAGCGCGACGAACTCACCCGGTGCCACGTCCAGCCGCAGCCCGTCGATGACGGCCCGGCCACCGAATGCCCGGCCGAGCCCCCGCACCCGTACGGCAGCGCCTTCCAGCACCTCCGCCGCTTCCGCCGCCTCGCCCCGCACGGCCTCCCGCCCCTCTCCTTCCGGTTCCACCGGTTCTTTCGGCGCGGCCCCCGTAACTGTCTCCGTCACCGGCCGGTGAACGTCGGTCGCCATTGCAGCAGCAGCCTTTCGAGAGTGCGGACGATGAAGTCGGCGAGCAGTCCGAGGACCGCGTACACCACCAGGCAGACCACGATCACGTCGGTACGGAAGAACTCCCTGGCCTGGTTCATCAGGAACCCGAGACCGTCGTCGGCGTTGACCTGCTCGCCGAACACGAGCGCCAGCCAGGCGGTGGCGAGCGAGTAGCGCAGCCCCGTCATGGCGCCCGGCAACGCCCCCGGCAGTACGACGTGCCGGATCAGCCCCCGGCGCCCGAGCCCCAGCGAAGTCCCGGCCTCCACCAACTGCGCGTCCACGCCGCGGATTCCGGCGTACACGTTCAGATACAGATGGAACGCGACACCGAGCGAGATCAGCGCGATCTTCGGCGCCTCACCGATGCCCAGCCAGATGATGAACAGCGGGATCACACCCACCCACGGCACGGACCGCAGCATCTGCACCACGGGATCCACCAGGTCCTCACCCAGCCGCGACAGCCCGGACGCCAGCGCCAGCAGCACCCCGGCGAGCACGCCGACCGCGAGCCCGACGGCGACGCGTTGCAGCGACACGAACATCGCCGACGGCAACGTCCCGTCGGACACCAGCGTCCAGGCCGTACGGGCGATCGTCCCCGGCGAGGCGAGGATGTCGCTCTCCAGGGCCCCGCTCGCGCTCAGCACCTGCCACAGCGCGAGCAGGAACACCGGCACCACGGCCCGGGGCAGCCAGCGTGGTGCGCTCCGGCGACCGGCCGACACCGGTACGACGGGGATCAGCTCCGGCCCGGTACGCGGCCCGGCCGTCGGCGCCGCCACCGGCCGCTCGTTGCGCGGGTGCGGCGCGACACCGGGCGGCGCGGCCTGATCAACAGTCATGAACACTCCAACTCAAAGAGCGGCGGCACGCGGAAGCGCACGCACCGCGCGCCTGCGGCGGCACCGGACCCGCAAAGGGGAAGTGCGGAGAGAAGCAAGGGGGGAAGAAGACGGAGGAATCGTCAGAAATCAGAGGTCCGCCGCCCGGATCGGCGGCCGATCGGCGCTGGACGGCCCGAGCAGGACCGGCGATGGGCCGGTGACGGGCCGACGTCAGCGCATCCGCTCGTCAGCGCAACAGCGCAACAGCGCATCGGCGCGTCGGTGCTCAGCGCATCAGCGCCGCAGCGACATCAACAGCCGCGGCGACACGCGGAGGACGCCACCCGCAGCAGGTCGATGTGACCGCGCGTGGTGAGCCGGGCTGACGTAGACATGTCGCTGAACGTAGCGGCGCGGCTGAAGAAGGGTCAAACGCCGTCTCGCCTGCTGGACCATTGTTGCGCGGGCGTTGCGCGCGGAGCGGGAGCCGAGACCGGTCGAGCGAGGCCGGGGCCGACGGCGAGACCGGGCGAGCCCCGTATGGGCAGGGGCGCGGCTCGGCCGGCCGGCGTGCCGGGATTCGTATGCCCGATCTGAGAGGATCGGTGCATGGCTGCTAGTTTCACGACGCGAGAGATCGACGTCAGGACCGGCTCGCAAGAGGTGGTCCACGACCTGACCCGGGAGTGCGCGTCCTTCCTGCGGGAGGTCGCCGACGGCCGGGACGGTCTGCTCAACGTTTTCGTACCGCACGCCACCATGGGCGTGGCCTTGATCGAGACGGGCGCGGGCAGCGACGACGACTTGCTGGCCGCTCTGCAGGATCTGCTCCCGGCGGACGACCGGTGGCGCCACCAGCACGGAAGCCGCGGCCACGGCCGTGACCACGTGCTGCCCGCACTGGTGCCGCCGCACGCCACGCTTCCCGTCGTCAGCGGCGAGCTGGCGCTGGGCACCTGGCAGTCCGTCTGCCTGGTGGACACGAACGTGGACAACCCGAACCGGCAGGTACGGCTGAGTTTTCTCGGATAGAGCGCCGCGTCAGTGGGACTGTAGAGGCGAAGCCAGGCCGCACCAAACGGTCTGGCAGAGTGCCGTTGCCGTTCCGGAGCCCTCTCGGATCTGCCGTCCACCGTGATCGAGAGCTGCGTAGGTCGGCCGCACCAGAGCCTCATGCTCGGACTGACCGAGCAGTAGGTATCGGGTGGCCTCGCGAGGACTCCGGGGAGAAGATCTTCTCCCCGGAGACGGGGTGGTTTCCGTTCTCCGTGGATCAGTTTGCAGCGAGCGTTGCACTACACGAGTGGACTCATGGATGGTCCGGCTCGGCTCAGCTTATTCCTGTAGCGGCAGGCGTGGCAGCGGTCACGTCCCGCGGGGTAGAACATGCCAGCGCAGTAGGGTTCTTTCACTGTCGTCAGCCTGAGAGATGCGTGATCGAGCTGTCGGAGATGATTCGCGAGCTGCGTCGTGAGCTCATGGCAGCGCTTTCGGAAGGGGGCGGAGAGCATGTGCGGTTCGATCCGCGGCTCGTGCAGGCCGCGCACTCTGCCGACGGCCGCCTTGCTCAGTTTCGCGCCGGTGCTCCGGAGTTGATACGCCGCTACCGGCACGAGCCCCCGTGTCCGCGCGGGGTCTCCTCTGGGCGGCCATGGACGTCCATCGGCCTGGACACGGCCCGCGCCTACCGCGGACGTTTCTGGAGCAGGCTGCCTCGGGCTACCTCAGTGACGATGAATGGGACATGTTGGATGATGCCTGGTTCGAGCCGACGTTCACCGATCTAACAGAACGTGTCGGGGTGCCAGAGGCCCACTGCGCCCGAACCACCCTCGCCCTGGTACGTCGGAAGTCAGCCGGCCGTGCTATCAGCTCGCCGACTACTTTGAGCAGCACGCCCATGTCGAACGTCGGCATATCAGCCCGCCAGCCGGATTCTGAGAGGCAGCAGTCCACGCGGCGCCCCGCACGTCCAGCAACTCGCCGATGCCGCAGAACAGCGGTGGCGCCTGCGCCGCGCAGCCCACTTGGTCGCGCACGTCGACGGGCAACACGATGACAGGGAACTCTCCTCGCTGTGGGATTGTGCCGAGTCTTTCGAGTCCGGACGCGACGCGAGCGGCGCCCTTGCGTGAAGCCGCTTCGGACATGAAAGCTGCAGGGAACGGGATCACCTCCCGGCAGCTCGACGGCTGGTTCACCGCGCGGCTGATGTTGGGTACGCGCATGCCCTGATCCGGCTCGCCATGCTTCGCACCTCGGCGGAGGGGACCGACAGCCCGTGGTTGTGGCTCTGGCGATATGGCCTGACCGCAGATGGCTGCATCGGCCGACCTTGGTGACGTTGCGAGCTGTGTGTCAGAAGCACCGGGCCGCCGTCGGCAGTCTGCTCCTGCGGAAGAGTTTCCAAGGACTTGTCCGATAGGGGAAGACCCAACTTCCCTGGCCACGGAAGGGAAGCATCGCATGCAGAGGACCCACGGCCATGCTACGAAGGCAACACGCGGTGTCTCGGGGAACCTTGGATGCCATTTCTGGTGTACGAGGCGACAGGAAGGTCGTCGGGGTTGCCGACGCGGCTTCGCCTTGCGAACATGCGTTGGATGTCGCGAAGACCTGACGCGACAGTCAAGATCGATTCGGGGCGGCGGCATGCGGGCGTGGGTGGTCAGAGCGGGGCGGCGGGGCGAGCGTGAGGCGGAGGCGCTGGAGCGCGGGCTGGTGATCGCCGGCTGGCCCGGTACCGAGGACCTTTCCAGCAGCACCGGTCGCAGCGAGATACGCCATGTCGTTGATGCTGCATATCCGGAGGAAAACGCGTACACCCGCGGCAACTGGACGGGCCAGCTCTTCCGCTTCCGGCACGAGATGGCCGTGGGCGATCTCGTCGTGCTGCCCCGTGCCGACGGCACGTACGCGATCGGGTTTGTGGCCGGTGAATACGCATTCCGGCCGGGCGAGCCGGACGGAATGCGTCACGTGCGTTGCGTCGATTGGAAGATCAGGGAACTGACGCGTGACGCCTTCCGGCCGGATCTGTTGCAGTCGCTGGGGTCGTTGCAGACCGTCTTCGAGCTGCGCCGTTACGACGCGGCGAGACGTCTCGCGGAGGTGGTTCAGGGGAATGCCGACCCCGGCAGGCCGGATGACGGGGAGCCTGGCGCGAGTCTGGTCGCCCGACGCCAGCTGATCGAGAGGGTAGGGGACGAGGACCGACAAGCGGTTGAACCCACCCGGCTCACCGTTCGCAAGCTCCTGGAACTGTGGGATGCGGAGCGACGCTCCCCGGCTGCCGTGGCACGGATCCAGCGCGACCTCGACGACGCGGGCCTGTTGTCGATTCCTCCCTTCACGGAAGGCACGCTCGACAGCGTCATCGCAGTGGTGGCGGCGGGCGAAGAACCGGTCGCGGACGGAGCCACTCTGCTCACGCGGCTTGCTCGTGCCGAGGCAGTGGGCGAGCCTGCCGGTGCACCGACCTTCGGGGAGCGCACGCCGGAGGCTCGTGACATGTCCGGTGTGGTTCAGCGGGTGGTCGGAGCGACGCACACGGGCCTTCCGGGGCAGCGAGCGGGCAACACCGACCGAGGCGCGGGGGCGATTTCGCCAGGAGCGCCGACCGCCAATGTGGACGAGGCCGGCGAGGTGGACGCGGACGGGGGCACGGGGCATCCGTCTGTCGCCTATCTCGTGGGCAACCTCCCCTCGGCGAACGTCCCCGTTGACTTCGTAACGCCCGCGGACACCCTGGCGAACGCGCAGACGCGGATGATGCTGAAGGAGTTCAGCCAGCTACCGGTCCTCGACGGCAACGGCCGGTTGCTCGGCGCCGTCAGCTGGACATCCATCGGTGGGGCGCTGATGTTCAGTCCCGACGCAACTCTCGCCGACGCCACCGTCCCCGCTCCGGAAGTCCCTGCGACGGAACATCTCCTCGACTGCATCGGTCTGATCGAGAAGCACGGCTTTGTACTGGTCAGAAACGACGCGCACCGGGTGTGCGGGATCGTCACTCCGTCTGACATCGCTGTCGAGTTCCGCACTCGCGTCAGCCCGTTCGTACTGATCGAAGAGGTCGAGCAGCGACTCCGGAGGATCGCCGACCGGTGTCTCGGCATCGAGCACATCCGTGCATGCATCGCGAAGACCAACAAGAAGAAGGCGGGCCTGGCCGAAGACGCCTCGGCGCTCAGCTTGGGCAACTACCCCCACCTCTTCAGGGACCCGGCTACCTGGGAGCACGCTCGGCTCCCTCTCGACCAGAAGCACTTCACCGATGCCCTCAAGCAATGTGCCGAGCTGCGCAACGACCTGATGCACTTCAGTCCGGACCCGATCGGTCAGGAGCAGATCGACTTCCTGAACGGTCTGCTCGGCCTGCTGCGGAAGCTGGATGCGTCAGGATGACGGCCCCACTGTGGTGCGGCCACGGGCACCCGAAACCGGCCAGGGGCGAAGACCTGGGATTGTCGTCCCGAGTTCGCGAGAGGTCTCCCGGCCGCAGAGCGGTGATCAGTATGCTGATGCGGTGATGTGTCATTGCCTACTCCCTCCACCCATTGATTGCGCCAAGGCGGACATGTACGTGCCGGGGGCGGTCGCATCGTTCGAGCGGACGGCGGGGGGAGACAGGTGAGCGCCTTGAGTCATCCGGAGAGGATCGGGCCGTACGCCGTCGAGCGGCGCCTTGGCGCCGGCGGGATGGGGGAGGTCTACCTCGCGTATTCGGTGGCGGGCGACCCGGTCGCGGTGAAGGTGATCCGCCCCGAGCGCACGAACGCGCACAGTCGGGCACGTTTCGAACGAGAAGCGGCCATCGCGCGCACCCTGACTGGCACGGGGCGCGTCGCTCGCTTCATCGATGCCGACCCGACCGCCGACCTGCCCTGGCTGGCCACGGACTACGTCCCAGGCCGCTCCGTGTACGACACCGTGGACCACGGCGAGCCGCTGTCCGTACTGCACGTGGCCAGCTTGGGCGCACTCCTGGCCGAAGGGCTCGCCGCCGTGCATGCCGTAGGCCTGGTACATCGCGACCTCACGGCCAAGAACGTCATGATGGGCGACTTCGGCCCGGTGATCATCGACTTCGGGCTCGGTGCGTTCGTCGGTGCGGAGAAAGGCTCGATGTCCCAGGACGGCACCATCCTGGGTACGGTGGCCTACATCCCCCCCGAGCAGGCACTCGGAGTGACCGATGTGACACCGGCGGCCGACGTCTACGGCCTAGGGACGGTGCTGCTGTACGCCGCCACAGGCCACGCGCCGTACAGCGGAGTATCGTGGCCCGCCGTCGCCGCCCAGGTGTCCAATCCTGAGGTCGCCCCCGACCTGTCCGGACTGCCCGAGGAGCTGGCGGCAGTCGTCACACCGATGTTGGCCCACCGGCCGGATGACCGCCCCTGCCTCACGCACGTGACGCGCCAGTGCGCCGACCTCCTGCGTCGCATGGGCACGAGCCCGGCCCGAGCCCGCCGCTCCCTGATCGAGCAGACGACGCCCAAGGACCATCCCACGATGGTGCTGCCGCAGCCCGACGCGCATATGCTCGACCGCCTCGACGAGCTGGACCGGCAGTTGCGCGAGGAGTCGGAGCCGGAGCCGCCCGTGGTGGAGGAACCGGCTGTTTCAGTCCCGGAGCCCCCGAGCAGAGGGCGACCTCCAGCCTCCCGCCGGGTCGCCGGTGAGCTTCGCGACCGCTATGCGGCACGCCGAGAACTGGCCTGGTCGAGCCGCTGACACGACCGTGCCGTCACGGCGGCTGTCAGCCGGCACAGCCCAGCGGTACACATGAGTACGGCACCACCAGCGTCATGTTCGACGCGTATCAACAGCCTCAGAGGAGCAGTACGTGACCACGGGGAAGCAGCCCGAGATGCCCGAGGCGCGCGACGCCGCCCCGGCGGCCTCGCCGGGCACGAAGGCGGCATTCGCGCCCGGCGCCCAGGTGCGCGTGCGTGACGAGCAGTGGTTGGTCAAGTCCGTCGACGAGTCCCGCGACGGGTTGATGCTTGAGGTCAGCGGCGTCTCTCCGTTCGTGCGCGGCACCGACGCGGTCTTCTACGAGGGCCTTGACCAGATCGATGTCCTCGACCCGCGCCGCACCCGACTGGTGCCTGATGACACCTCCAAGCACGCCAAGGCGCGCCTCTACCTGGAGGCGGTCATCCGCAAGACCGCCCTCCCACAGACCGAGCACGGTCTCGCGCTGGCGGACTCGCACCTCATGGACCGGCAGGAACATCAGCTGCGCCCTGCTGAACTGGCACTGTCCATGCGCAACCCGCAGCCCCGCCTCCTGATAGCCGACGTGGTGGGCCTCGGCAAGACCCTTGAGATCGGCATCGCCCTGGCCGAGCTGATCCGGCGAGGCCGTGGCGAGCGCATCCTCGTGATCACCCCCGCGCACGTGCTCGAGCAGTTCCAGCGCGAGCTGTGGACCCGCTTCTCGCTGCCCCTCGTACGGCTCGACTCCACCGGCATCCAGCGCATCCAGCAGGAGATCCCGGCCGGGCGGAATCCCTTCGCGCACTTCAAGCGGGTCATTGTCTCGGTCGACATGCTCAAGTCGGCCACGTACGCGCACCACCTGGAGAACATATCCTGGGACGCGGTGGTCATTGACGAGTCGCACAACCTTGTCAACAAGGGCACCCGCAACAACCGCCTCGCCCGCCGCCTGGCCGAGCACACCGATGCGCTGATCCTGGCCTCCGCAACCCCGCACAACGGCGACGCAGAGTCGTTCGCCGAGTTGATCCGCATGCTCGACCCGGCAGCGATCGCCGACCCGAAGAACTACAAGGTCGCCGATCTCGACCACCTCTACATCCGGCGTACGAAGACCGACCGTGAGGTGCGTGACGGTCTCAAGGACAAGCCGTGGGCCGAGCGCGGTCCCTCGCTTCCGGTCCCGGCACCGGCGACCCCCAAGGAAGCCGCCGTCCTGGAGAAGCTCGCAGCCGAGTGGACCCCGGGCGAGACGGACCGGTCCTCGGCGTGTGCCGACCCACTGGTCGCCTACAACTTCCTCAAGTCGTTCCTCTCCTCACACAAGGCCTTGCAGAGGTCCGTCACCAAGCGCCGCGCCTACCTGGACGACCCCAAGCGCAAGGCCGACACCGACGAACGCCGTGCCGCGCTTGCCACCGAGCGGACCGCGCTGACCGAACTCGGCGCCCTGCTTGCCGACTTCACCGACGCCGACTCCGCCAAACTCGACGCCCTCGTACGCACCCTCAAGGACCTCGGCGTCGGCCCGCGCTCGGAGCGACGCGTCGTCGTCTTCTCGGAGCGGATCGCCACCCTGACCTGGCTCGCCCAGGCGGTACCCGCCCGACTCGGCTTCAAGCAGAAGGCGACCGACATCGATGAGTCCCGCCCTTGGAAGGTGTACGGCGGCACCGTCGAGGTCATGCACGGCGATACGACCAACGACCAGCAGCAGCGCGAGATCGTCGACCGCTTCGGCCGCGCCGACGAACCCGTACGTCTGCTCTTCACCGGCGACATTGCCTCCGAGGGCGTCAACCTGCACCACCAGTGCCACGACCTGATCCACTACGACCTGCCCTGGTCCCTGATCCGCATCGAGCAGCGCAACGGCCGCATCGACCGCTACGGGCAGGCCGTCAGTCCTGAGTTCCGTGCCATCACCCTCACCGCCGACGTGCCCTGGCGGCACGACGAGGAGACCGGCGAGCAGCTCACCCTCGACGACCGGCTCGTCGGTACCCGCCTGCTGCGCCGCGAGGCTCAGGCGCACGAGATCGAGAGCGGCGAGGGCAGCGCGGAGGCGGTCACGGGTCTGTACGACGACAAGAAGGAAGAGGACCGCCTCACCCGCGATCTCATCAAGGGCAGCACGGTCGACCGGTCCATCAAGCAGTCCCAGGCAAGTGCCGGCGGCGTCCTCGCCGATCTCCTGGCCAATGCCAATGCCCGTCTCACCGACCGCACAGCAGCGCAGGCGGTCAGCGTCACGGCCCCGGTGCGTGAGGCCGATGTACCGCACGTCTTCGCCGATACCCGGGCCTACTTCCACGCCGCGATGGACCTGATCTATCCGGAAGCCGAGCGTGAGGCCCTCAACTGGCGGCCGGAGACGGCTGGGGGCCGCATCGAGTTCACGCCGCCCGACGATCTGCAGTACCGGTTCCGCGAGCTGCCCAAGTCGTACCTCGTACAGGAGAAGATCCTCACCACACCTCGGTACGACGGCACCCTGAAGATCACCTTCGACAAGGCGTACGCCGCCCAGCGCCTGGAGGCGGCCCGCAACGCCAAGCAGGGCAAGGGCGACGAGCCCACCTCGCAGTGGCCCAACGTCAGCTACGTCGGCGACATCCACCCGGTTCTGGACTGGGTGACGGACAAGGTGCTCGCCAAGCTCAAGTACGACGAGGCGTTCGTCCTCGCCTACCGGGCCGATGCGGCCAAGGCCGCGGCCATCGATCCCGGCCTTCCGACCACGCTGACCGGGCCGGTCTTTCTCCTCCAGGGCGCCTACTCCAACGCGGCGGGCCGCCCGACGGTCGTCGAGTGGATGGCCGTCACAGGCTTAGCCGACGTGAATCCCCGCGTCTGGCGCATGGATTCGGCCTTCCTCACCGCCTGCGGAGTCGGCCCCGGCATGCCGGGCCGCGACAAGCCCGTCGAACCCGAACTCCTCCAGTCTTTAGTGTCCCCGGCCGTTGATGCCGCCGAGGCGTACCTGCGCGAGCGCCGCGCCGACTACGACCGGCAGGTCGACGCCTACCTCGCCCCGTACGAGGAGAAGGTGCGGGACTGGGAGCAGGAGGCCCTGTTCGCGGTCGGTACCGGCAAGCGGAAGCAGGAGGTGTACGAGACCGCCGAGCGGCGTCGTGCCCTCGTCCGCCGCCTGCGTACCGCGGGGGACCCGATGCTGCGGGTCCTCGCCGCACTCGAACCCCTGCACTCCACGATCCCCGGCGACGCTGAGGAGTCCGCCCGATGAGCTATACCTACGACTCCTTCGCCAACCGCGGCGAATACCTGGCAGCCCACTACTTCAGCGAGGAGCTGGAGAACACCCTCAAGCGCAACAAGGCGGGCGAGGAGGGTCTGTTCAGTCTCTGGACCAACCGCGAGACCGACCCGCACGACTCCCGGCTCACTCCGCGCGAACTTCTGCCGAAGCTGCGTGGTGAGTACACCGCCACCGTACGGCCCCGCCTCGCGGCCCGGGCGCAGGAGGGGTACGAGGACGTCACCGACGAGTGGGCCGAGCGGGTCACCGCCTGGCACACGGACGTCCTCGCGGCCCTGGGGTACGAGGACTCGGGTGGCCGGACGCTCACCGTGCACAACGCCGGCAGGGAATACGATCTCCAAGTCGCCTGGCACGGTGACGGTATCGTCGCCCTCGACTGCGGCTGGACCGACAGTCTGGATGACGCCCTCGATGCCGACGGGCCGGGGGCGGCCCTGCACCCGCTCAAGACCGCTGAGGGCACGCTCACGGCCGGGGAGAAGCTGGCCGGCTGGCTGTTCCAGAGCGAACTGCACGAGGCGGGCGGCGAGCCGCCTCGCGTCGTGCTCCTGCTGTGCGGCGGAGTCCTCGTGCTCGCCGACCGCACCGCCTGGGCCGAAGGCCGCTACATTGCCGCGAGCCTTGACGCGGCCCTGGCCCGTAACGACACCTCGAAGTCCGGCGAGCTCGCACTGCTTGCCGCACTCTTCTCCCGCGACATGCTCGCCCCGCGCGCGGACGGCAAGGGCCGCCGCATCGACGACCTGATCAAGGCGTCGCGCGACAATGCCGTCGGCGTCAACTCCGAGCTGCGCAAGGGGCTTCAGCGCTCCGTAGAGATCATCGCCAACGAGGTACTGGAGCGTCTGCGCGAGGCGGGCGTCGAGCCGATCGAGATCGAGAACCCGCAGCAGGGCCCCATCGCCAAGCAGCTCACCCGCGAGTCGCTGCGCTACCTCTACCGCATCCTGTTCCTCCTGTACGCCGAGGCCCGCCCCGAGCTCGGCATCCTGCCCGCCGACGACTCCACGTACGAGGCGGGCTACTCGGTCGCCCGCCTGCGCGAGCTGGTGGCACGCGAGCGCAAGCTGGTCGATGAGGAGATCCGGGGCGGCTTCCACCTGTACGCGTCCCTCGACGTCCTCTTCAACAAGGTCAACTTCGGGCATCGTCCGCACGGCACCGAGCGAGATGACCACTTATGCGCCGGGGAGCGCAGTGAGCTTCGCGGGCTGCGCTTCGAGGCGCTGCGCAGTGAACTCTTCGACCCAAAGGCCATCACGCTCATCGGCCGCAACGTCCTGCACCCCGAGTGCGACGAGGAGACGCAGCCGCAATGGCTCGACCTGCGGCTGCGTAACGAGGCCCTGCACCAGGTACTGCGCCTGCTCACCATGAAGGAGGCGGGGGCGAAGGGCCGGCAGGGCGGCTTCATCTCGTACCGGAATCTGGGGATCAACCAACTCGGCGCGGTGTACGAGGGGTTGATGTCCTACACCGGCAGGATCGCGGACGAGGAACTCGCCGAGGTCGCCAAGCCGGGCAACAAGAGCGGCGGCAAGCAGTACGGCGACCCCGAGAAGGGCTCGTGGCTCATCCCCGCACATCGGCTGAGCGACTACCCGGAGAACACGCACGTCGTGTATTCCGCGCAGGACGCCGAGCAGTACGGACTGCGCGGCCCGAAGAAGTACGCCAAGGGGACATTTGTCTACCGTCTCGCGGGACGCGACCGCGAGACCTCCGCCTCGTACTACACCCCCGAATCCCTGACCAAGGTCACCGTCGAGCTGGCGCTCAAGCACCGCATCACGTCCGAGACGCGGGCGAGCGACCTGCTGAAGTTCACGATCTGCGAGCCGGCGCTCGGGTCTGGCGCGTTCTTGAACGAGGCGATCAACCAGGTCGCTGAGGAGTATCTGAAGCGGCGGCAGGAAGAGCTGGGCGTTAGCCTGGACACGTCGAAAGCGCTTGATGCGAAGCAGAAGGTCAAGGCGTACGTCGCGCTGCACAACGCGTACGGGATCGACCTGAACGAGACGGGTGTGGAGCTGGCGGAAGTGTCGCTGTGGCTCAACACCATGCATCCGGGTATGCGAGCGCCTTGGTTCGGATTACACCTGCGGCGCGGCAACTCACTTATCGGGGCGCGTCGTTGGGTGTTCGAGGCGGGCCGCGTCAAGAAGGAGCGGACGATTGGGGCGGTTACGCCGACGAAGCTGCCGTTCCGGTCCCCGGGCGACGGCGCAGAGCAGGCGCTGCCCGAGGGGGCTGTGCACCAGTTCCTGCTGCCTACGCCCGGGTGGGGTGCGGTCGCGGACGCGAGCGGCGATGCGAAGAAGCTCGTTGAGCAACTGGCTGGGGAGCAGGTGCGGCAGCTGAAGGCCTGGAAGAAGGTGATCGCCGCCAAGCCGAAGTCGACGGGCGGTAAGAGCAGTGAACTGGCCCGGTTGCAGGCGGTGGCGCGGCGCGTCGAGTTCCTGTGGCAGCTCGTTGCCAAGCGCATGGAGCTCAGCGAACGGGAGATCGCGCGCACGATCGACGTGTGGGGCGCCGAGGGGGAGGAGTACGGCTTCCTGCGGCGCGACAAGGAGGACGTGGATGACGGCGCGCTGCCGCTGACCAAGGAACAGGTTTTCGCGGACCTCTTCGAGGCCGAGGGATCTCCGTACTGGCGGCTCAAGCAGGTCATGGACGCGTGGTGCGCGCTGTGGTTCTGGCCGCTGGACCAGGTAGGGCTGCTCGACGGGTCGGACCCGGAGTACGCGACGACGCCGGTCGTCGCGGCCGGGGAGGGCGTCGACCTGGACGGGCTGCTGGCGTCGGTGGTGGAGACGCCGGCGCCCCGGTACGCCGAGCAGATCGCCTTCGGGGACGAAGGCAAGGGCGAGGTCGTCGAGCAGCAGGAGATCAAGAAGCGGGCGCCTTCGGGGGCGAAGAAGAAGAGGAACGGACCGGCACTTCGTCGAGCGATCGTCCCGCTGACGAACCTCGCAGACTGGCTCGACTTCCTTGAGTCCATGGTCGGCAGGAGGGACGTGCAGGAGGGCACGATCGTCTCCTCCGTCGACTCGCTGGAGGAGTTGAAGCACCTCGAAGAGGTGATCCAGACCCAGCCCGAGATGGACATGGACGAGCCCCGGAAGGCGGTCGAGCAGCGGTATCCGTGGATGCGGGTGGTGCGAGACATCGCCAAGGAACAGGGGTTTCTGCACTGGGAGTTGGACTTTGCGGGGGTGTTCGCCGGGAAGAATGGAGGGTTTGACCTGCAGGTGGGGAATCCGCCTTGGGTACGGCCGGACTGGAAGGAGAACGCGGTCCTTGCCGAGTACGAACCCTGGTTCATGCTCACAGAGAAACCGAAGGCCGAGGAGAAGCACCGGCGGCGAGAGGCGGAGTTGGCGCGGGGGGATGCGCACGAGTATCTGCTCGGCGAGGTGACGAACACTGTGACGATGGCGTCGTACCTGGCGGCGGAACCGGTGTATCCGTTGGTCTCGGGAAGCCGACCGGACCTCTATCGGGCGTTCATGTGCGAGGTGTGGGATCACGCGGCGGGCTCGGGAACAGTCGGCATGGTGCATCCGGACACGCACTTCGCGGGGGACAAGGAGGCGGAGCTGCGGGCGGCGGCGTATCGGCGGTTGCGCATTCACGGTGATTTCGTCAACGCCGGAAACCGCTTCTTCCCGCCGCCCGTGGGGCGGTCCAGCCACTTCGGCGTGCACATCTACGGTGCTGCCGGAGAGATCGACTTCGACTCGCTGTCGTGGCTCTTCTCCGTAGACGTGCTTCGCGGGTCCGCCAACGCTAAGGAAGAAGGTGTCGACCCTGGTGTCAAGTACGACGGGGACTGGGACGGGCGCCCGCACCCGAAGCGAGTGGTCCGCGTGACCACGGACACCCTGAAACGCTGGCAGCGGCTCGCCGGTGACGAAGGGCCGGTGGAGCACACCCGGCTCCTCACGCCGGTGAGCACCGCCGAGGACCCAGCGATCGATGCACTCGGCCTCTACCCCCTGCGACTCGGTGAGCTGGGCCCGGACATCACCCAGGGGTACAACGAAACCACTGCCAAGAAAGCGCAGTTTGGTCCCAGCAAGGACCAACGGCTCATCGACTTCAATACCGGCATCGATGGCCAGCACGATTACTCCGCGGCGTCGTGGAGCGAGGTGCTCCTGAAGGGCCCTCAGATCGGCGTGACCAACCCGCTGTTCAAGCAGCCGAGCCAGGGCGGTGGCGAGGTGCGCGGACTCAACCCGCAGGCGCTCACGGATGACGCGGTACCGGAGTCGGAGTACCGGCGGGTGGCCTCGGAGGACGTGTTCTTGGGGGCGCAGGACCGGTGGACCGACTGGGATGCGTACGAGGCGCTGCTCGCGTCGAATGAGGAGCGGGAGCTGGCGCGGCTGAAGGTTGCCGAGAAGCGGAAGGTGTTGTCGGAGGACGTCGAGGACGCAGAGATCGAGGCGTTTCTGTGGGCGAAGGCCGGTACGCCGTACAGCGAGCGGTACAGGGTGGCGTGGCGGCGCCAGATCGCACCTGATACGGAGCGCGCGCTCTACGCTGCCCTGGTCCCGCCGGGCATGACGCACGTCGACCAGGTGAACTCGATGAGGCTGGGTACCTTGCGTGAGACAGCGCTCGTTGCGGGGTTCTGGGCAGGTCTCCCTCTCGACTATTACCTGCGGACGAGTGGTACGGGAGATATGCGTGTGCGTACCGCAAACTCGCTTCCTGCCCCGCAGTCCGACCACCCCCTAGCCCCCGCCCTCCTCCTCCGCACCCTCCGCCTCAACTGCCTGACCAACGCCTACGCCGACCTCTGGTCCGACCTCTACGACCACAAGTGGCAGGCATACGAGCCCTGGGCGATCGCCTGGCCGGGCATGCGGACAGAGCTGCACGCCGTCGCCCCCACCTGGCAGCGCGACACCGCACTCCGTACCGAGTACGCCCGTCGCGCCGCGCTCGTGGAGATCGACGCATTGGTCGCCGTATGGCTGGGCATCGATGCGGACACCCTCATCGCCATGTACCGGGCCCGTTTCCCGATCATGCAGGACTTCGATTGCGTCACGTACTTCGACGCCACCGAGCGGAAGATTGCTGGGGACCGCTACACCTACGGCTTCGACCAAACCAAGGACCACTGGACCCAGTTCGAAGCCTTCCGTGAGGCCGTAGGCGCCCCGACACCCGAGGGCGTGCTCCCTGCCGAGCCCGCCACCCCGCTCCCCGAATCCGCTTCCGTCCCCGACGGCTACACCGCCCCCTTCTACAAGGCCAAGCGCGAGCGCGAGATGCGTGCGGCCCACGCCTACTTCACCCAGCGCCTTAACGAGGCCATCGCCAAGGGTCTGTGGGACCCCGTCAAGATGGAGGTTCCGAAGCCGTGAGGCCGACGCTCGAAGCGCAGGGGCTGAAGGAGAGCCTGCTCCAGTACCTGTCCACCACGTACGGGCTCGCCGACGAGGGTGTGCGGAAGGCGCTGCACGCGTTTCTCGGGGACGAATCGGCCGGGATGTTCCGGGGGCCGTACCTCCGTCTTCGGACCCCCTTCACCCGTGCCGACGACGGCTGGCAGGAGCACCTGGACTGGCGCCGTACCGACGGCTGGGCACCGTACGCGCACCAGGCCCGTGCCTTCGCGCGCCTCACCACACGCAACGGGCACACCCCCGAACCCACCCTCGTCACCACCGGCACCGGCTCCGGCAAGACGGAGTCGTTCCTTTACCCGGTTCTCGATCACTGCGCCCGCGAGCGCGCCGCAGGTCGTAACGGGGTCAAGGCCGTTTTTCTCTATCCCATGAATGCCCTGGCCACCGACCAGGCCGGCCGTATCGACGAACTGCTCACCGAGCACGACGCGCTGAACCGCGTCCGTGCCGGCCTGTACATCGGGGACAAGGCGGCGACCGAGTACGACCGGGTCTACACCCGTCGCCAGGACATGCAACTGTCCCCGCCGGACATTCTGATCACCAACTACAAGATGCTCGACCTGCTCCTCCAGCGTGCCGCCGACGCACCGCTGTGGGAGGGGTGCGACATCCGGTACGTCGTCGTGGATGAGTTCCACACGTACGACGGCGCGCAGGGCACCGACGTGGCCATGCTCCTGAGGCGTCTCGCCTCCGCCGTCGGGGCCACCCGCCCCGACCGGCCGTTGGGGACGATCACGCCCGTCGCTACCTCGGCGACCCTGGCCTCCGGTACGGACGCCGATGGCGTACGCGACCTGGTGACCGTAGCCACGAACGTCTTCGGCACGGCCTTCACCGAGGACGCGATCGTCGGCGAGGACCGGCAGACCGTGGACGCGTTCATCCCCGAGGCGAAGTTCCTGCCCGGTGAGGTCCCGTTCCCCGAGGCGATCACGACCCTGCCCGATCCGGCGTCCGGCCCCGACGCGCTCGCCGCACTCTCTGAGGTCGTCACCGGCGTTCGCATCACCGACCCGGTCGAACTCGGGCGCGCCCTCAAGCGCAATCGGCTCACGTACGCCGTCCTCAAGGCCTTCGACGGCAACGTCCGTACGTACGACGAGATCCTCGATGTGATGCGCCGCAGCGGCGCGAAGCGCTGGGAAGAGGCGATCACCACCCGCCCGCACCTCGCCGCCCTTGCCCTCGCCCGGTTCGTCGCCCTGCTCTCCGTGGCGCGCGATCCGGACGCGCCCGTCGGTCTCGTCCGTCCCTTCATGCAGGTGGAGCTGCATCAGTGGGCGCGGTCCGTGTCGCGGATGCTGCGGGGTGTGCTGCCGTGGCCACGGGCCGAGTTCGCGTGGGACGGTGACGGGGCGCCGACGCCGTCACGGGCCACGCCGGAGACCACGACGACCCGTGGCACTGATCTGTTCCTTCCTGCTGTGTACTGCCGGGAGTGCGGGCGTTCCGGGTGGTCCGTCCTCGCGCCCGAGTCGGATATGGAAGAGCTGACCCTCAAGGCCCACAAGATCCGCCGGGCCTCCGTCACCGCCGACAAGGCCAAGTTGCGCACCCTGGTCGCGGCCACCGACAACGAGGCCCGCGAGGGCAACGGCCGGACGAAGATCGACCGCGCGTCGCAGAAGACGCTGACTGCCGGCGGTGCCGGGGTTCTCATGATCCTCGATGGTGCCGCCGGCCGACTTCGCCTGCCCGACCCGATCGAGGACTACGACGGCGACGGCAACCCACGCCCCGCGACCGCCGATTCGGCCTTCGTGCTCGTCCTCCTCGGAGACACCGCCGAGCGGGCCGCCAAGGACGACTGGTGTCCGGCCTGCGGCACCCACAACGCGATCCGCTTCCTCGGTACGGGCTCGGCCGCCCTTGCCGCCGCGTCCGTCACCCAGCTGTTCACCGGCGGGGAGATGGACAGGGAACAGCGCGAGACGAAGACGCTGCTGTTCAACGACTCGGTGCAGGACGCCGCGCACCGGGCCGGGTTCGTCGCGTCGCGCTCGTACACCTTCTCCCTGCGGGCCTTGTTCGCCAAGCACCTCAGCGAGCAGCGGCCCAGCGCCCTCAACGACCTGATCGCCGACGTCGTCGAGGCCACCACCGACCGCGAGACGCTCGCCGCCGTCGTACCGCCGGACCTGCACGACGACGCGGGTGTGGACCGGCTGCTCTCGGGCAAGGGGCGCGGCGGGGACAAGCGGACGTGGGATCTTATCGGGGAGCGTTTCGCGTTCGAGGCGGCGATGGAGTTCGGCCACCGCTCCCGGAACGGGCGCACCCTGGAGCTGACCCGTACCGCCGCCTCCTGGGTGGACATCCCCGATGCACAGGCCGCGATTGCCCTCGTGCGTACCGCACACGAAGAGGCCGCGCAGCGCGGGCTTCAGATCACCGAGCACGACGACGCGCGCTGTCTCGTCTTCCTGCGCGGGACGCTGGAGCGACTGCGCACGCGCGGCGCGGTCGGCCACCGGTGGCTCGCCAAGTTCCTGGACGAGGCGGGGACCAGCCGCTTCTACATCTGGGGCGGCCGACCGCGCGGTATGAAGGCCTTCCCGAGTGGAGTCTCCGCGCCGACGTTCCTCCTCGCCCGGCCCAAGGACAAGAGCGAGTTCGACTTCGCGGCAGGGCGCCTGTCCTGGTTCCAGACGTGGGTGCAGCGCTGCCTGGATCTGACCCGCGAGCAGGCCGACGACTTCTGGGTGCGCCTCCTGCCCCGCCTCGCTGACGCAGGCCTGCTCTCGGCGCGCACTCCGCGCGACACGACAGCCCGTTTATACGGGCTCCAGCCCGGTGCGCTGCGGTTGCAGCTGCTCGCCGACAAGGAGGTCAACGAGGCGTACGTACGCTGCCCCAAGTGCTTCTGGGAGCAGACGGTGCACCCTACGCTGCTCGACCAGTACCACCAGCAGCCCTGCCCCGCGTACCGCTGCTCGACCGGGCGGCTCATCGCCGGGGACCGGTGGCGGGAGACGACGGGCCGTCACGATCGGGACCGTGACTACCGCGAGGACTACTACCGCAGCCTGTACCGGCGGGCCGGCACGTACCAGGTCATCACCGCCGAGCACACGGGTCTGCTCTCCCGCGCCCGGCGCGAGCGCGTGGAGGAGGCCTTCCGCAAGGGGGAGGGGTTCAACGACCCGAACGTGCTGTCCTGCACGCCCACGCTGGAGATGGGCATCGACATCGGCGACCTGTCCGCCGTGGTGCTCGGCGCGCTGCCGCGCCGGTCGGCGAACTACGCGCAGCAGGCGGGGCGCGCGGGGCGGCGTACGGGCAATGCGTTCCTCCTGACGATCCCGGACCGTTCGCGACGTGACCAGTACTTTCTGGAACAGCCGCGCGAGATGATCGACGGGCTGATCGTGCCGCCCGGCTCGTACCTCTCGGCGATCGAGATCCTGCGCCGCCAGTACACCGCGCATCTGCTCGACCTGGCGGCGCGCGGACGGCTGCTGCGCGAGGACGGCAAGCCGCTGGTTGCACTGTCGCGGAGGGTGGACGAGCTGTTCGGGCCCTCCGGCTACCTCGCCGACCTCGCCGATGCCGCCCTCGCGCACGGAGAGGAGCTCGTCGCGGGGTTCCTGGCGCTCTTCCCGACCGGGGTGAGCCAGACCGCCGCCGAGGAGCTCAAGCAGTACGCGACGCGCGGCATACGCAGCGCCGTGGAGAAGGCTGAGCGGGAGTGGGAGCGCGAGAACAACAAGCTGCGCACCCGCATCCGCACCATCCGGGCGGCGATCGATGAGCTGAAGGACGGCGACGAGGAACAGGCGCGCACAAAGGCCGAGTTGGACGCCGAGTGGCACGCCCTGTCCAAGGCGGGCGGGGCTCGGCAGCGGCAGCCGTCCCAGAGCGTGCTGTGCGACCTGGGGCTGCTGCCGAACTACGCGCTGGCCGACGCCACGACGACTCTGGACGCCACCGTCTACTGGCCCGAACCCGCGCCGGCCGAACAGAAGCCGCGCTACAAGTCCAAGACGTATTCCTACGAGCGGCCGCGGGCTTACGCGCTGTCCGAACTCGCCCCCGGGAACACCTTCTACGCCGAAGGCTACAAGCACCGCGTCACCGGCATCGACATCGTCACCGGCAAGGAGCAGGACTGGCGCACCTGGCGATTCTGCCCCTCCTGCGGGTTCGTGCGCACCGAGCACGCCGAGAGCGACATCGCACCCTGTCCGCGCTGCGGCGACGACGGCATCGCCGACTCCGGCAGCCTGTGGCAGATCGTGCAGCCCACCGTTGTCACCGCGCGCGCCAAGCGCGACGACGCGCGGATCGGCGACGAGAGCGACGACCGCGACCGGCGCTACTACACCGTCATCGACACGGTGGACATCGCCCCCGAGCACTTCGTGGCCGGAAAGTCCTGGCGGCACAAGCGTGAGATCTTCGGTGTCGATTACACCCGCAGGGCCGTGATCCGCAAGGTCAACGCCGGGCCGCTGCGCATCGGCGCGCAGGAGAACGACCAGCTCGCGGGCCACAGCGTACGCATCGCGCCGTTCCAGGTGTGCACCTCCTGCGGGGCCGCCAGCGCGGACGGGCGGCCGGTCTTCGACGACGACCGTGACGCCGTCGACAACTCCGCCAACCGCCAGAGCGACGTCAAGCACCACACCCCTTGGTGCCCGGTACGACGCGGAACGAAAGGCGTCCCGCAGGAACAGGTCCTGCTCGCGCACGAGCTGGAGACGGAGGCCCTGCGCATCCTGCTGCCTGCCGCAACCGTCCTGGTCGAGGAGAAGATCCACTCCTTCCAAGCCGCCCTGCGCCTAGGCGTGGACCGCGCCTTCGGCGGCGACCCGCAACACCTGGACACCACGCTCGCCTCCATGCCCGACCAGGCCACCGGCGAGAAGCGCAACTTCCTTGTCCTGTACGACAAGCTGCCGCACGGCACTGGCTACCTCGACCGGCTCACCGCCCCGGGCGACTTCCGGCAGGTCCTTGAAAACGCCCGCAGCATCCTGGTCGACTGCCCCTGCAACGACGAGAGCAGGGCAGCATGCCACCGCTGCATGCTGCGTTACGCCGAGGACCGGCACGCAGAGTACATCTCGCGCCAGGCCGCTCTGGAGATCCTCGACGAGCTGCTGGGCACCGACACCGACGCCTGGGACACCGAACAGGTCGGCAACACCGACCAGGTCGGCCTGGACGGACAGGTCGAGTCCGACCTCGAGACCCGGTTCCTCAAGGCCCTGCGCGGCTGGGCCGCCAAGCGCGATGACACCGTCCTCGACGAGAGCGGCGACAACAGCGGATACCTGCGCCTGGACGAGGCCGGCACGGTGCACGGCTGGCGGCTCACTGCTCAGCGCAACGAGGGCTTCACGCGTACCGACTTCACCTTCGAACGCACCGACGGGCCTAAGCAGAAGATCACTGTCTACCTGGACGGGCACCGCTACCACGCCACGCGCAAGCACAACCGGCTCGCGGGCGACGCCGACAAGCGCAACCGACTGCGCGCAGACGGCCGGATCGTGTTCCAGCTGACGTGGGACGACCTCGATGCCTTCGAGCAGAAGGCCTCGGTTTCCGGTGTGGGTGGGGCCGCGCGGGAGACCGCCGAGGCTGTGTGGCCGCCGTACCCGCACAGCGCTCGCGATGTCGCCAAGCAGCTGTACGGCGGCGGGGACGACCTCGCCGACACCGTCTTCGCCGACCCGATGAGCATGCTGCTCTCCTACCTGCGCGGACCGGACAACCCGCTCTGGGGCAAGCGGGCGACCGCCGTGGTGGGAGGCCTCCTGGGAGGCGACAAGAAGCTGCTCGTCGGTAACGGCATCCCTGAGCAGGCGCGTGAGCAGCTCGGTCGGGTGCTTCAGGCCTGGGGCGACACCGGTGGCATCGACCCGTCACACGTCACGGGATCCGGCACCCTCAACCTCTTCCAGGCGTGCGACGCCTCCGGCCTGCCCGTCGCACTCCTCGTCGACGGGGCCACACAGTGCTTCACCGCGCTGGTCTGTCTCGACGACACCGACCCGACCCAGCTCGGCACGCCGGAGCACAAGGCGCGCTGGCGCGCCTGGCTCCAGTGGTCCAACGTCCTGCAGTTCCTCGCGTACGACGGCGGCGACGGCGCCCAGCTGACCACTTCCGCGGCCGGCGATTTCGACGCGTCCGTACTCAAGGCGCTCGGCGGCGTCGGCGAACTCGAAACTCTCGTCATGCGCCACGGCAGCGCGGCGGCGGGAGCCGGCCTGATCGCGCGTGAACCCTCGGGTGACTCTCGCGTCGAGGCGGCCCTGCGCGACCTGCTCTGGGACCGGGAGATCCTCGAACTCCTCGACGAGGACGGCGCCGACGCCCCTCTCACCCGCCTCGCGCACCTCCTCGCCGACCGGGGAAAGAAGGCCCCCGCGTACGGCTACGAGCTCGGCGAACGAGGCTGGCTCGCCGACTTTGCCTGGCCCGACGCCGAGCGCAAGATCGCCGTCATGGTCGACCTGTATGACGAAGAGGACGAGGAGAGCGTCAAGACCTGGGGCGCCTACCGCGACGCGGGATACACCGTCCGCACCGCCGAGGAGTGGCTCGCCGACCTCGACGCGCTTCTCGCCGCACTGCCCGACTCCGACGAACAGAGTGCCGCACGATGACAGCCCGCCTGAGCCTGTACCAGAAGGCCGAGAACGAGCTCTACAAGATGGACTCGTCGGTCAAGACGAAGTTCTACGACTTCTGCCACCTCTTCCGGCAGAACCCCGAACACCCAAGTCTCGACCTCAAGCCGCTCAAGGGTGACGGCCGCATCTACCGGGCCAGGATCAACCTCAAGTACCGGGCGTTGTTGGCCCGTGCGGGGGCCGCCGCCGACGGTGTACAGCAGTGGCTGGTCGTGGCGGTCCGGCACCGTAAGGACGTCTACGAAGAGCTGTCCGTCGCGATCAACCGGATCACCGGTGAGATCGAGTTCGTCGATCTCGGTGTGGTCGGCCAGAGCGTGCTGCAGCGCGCGGGTCTTCAGCTGACGCCGGCCGCGGACGAGGCGGAGGCCGGGACCGTGCCTCGGACCGAGGCCCTGCTGCCCGCCGCCCCGGTTGCGGAGCAGCCGACTCCGGGCTCGGTCTCGGAGCCGCGTGTCTCGGTCCCGGACGAGGAGGCGGCCGTACCCACGCCCGCTTCCGCCGCGGCCGCGTGGCCGGTGATCGGCGACTGCACCGCCGAGGACCTGCGGCGCCTCGGCGTGGCCGAAGCCCTCGTCGACCTCGCGCTCACGGTCACCACCGAGGAAGAGCTCGATCAGCTCATCGCCGGCGCCCCGCGGCTGACCGCCGAGGTTCTCACCGGGCTCGGCTCCGGCATGGACATCCAAGAGGTCGAGGACGAGATCACCCGGCCCGCCGCCGCCGAACTTGAGCCCGGCTTCGAGAACGACATGGCCGCGGCCCTGTCCCGCACCGCGGTCACCACCGTCGACGACGACATTCGCAACGTCCTGGCCGAAGGCGACTTCCGTGCCTGGAAGGTCTACCTCCACCCCACTCAGCGCAAGGCCGTCGAGAGGCACTACAAGGGCCCCGCGCGCGTCAGCGGCGGACCGGGCACCGGCAAGACCATCGTCGCGCTGCACCGCGTAGCGCGCCTTGCGTCCCAACTTCCCCCCGGCCACGGCAAGCCGATCCTGCTGACCACCTACACCAAGAACCTCACCGCCGACCTGCGCTCGCGCCTCACCTCTCTGGTGGGGCCCGAGCTGCTGGAACGCGTCGACATCAAGCACATCGACCAGCTCGCCCAGGGTGTCCTCAACGAGAACTCCGCCCCCGGCTCGCAGCGCTCCCTCACCACCGACGACAAGGCCCTGGAAGTCCTGCGCGAGATCCTCTTCGAGTATGACGAGAAGCGCTGGGACGCCGAATTCCTCCTCGACGAGTGGGAACAGATCGTCCTCGGCCAGTCCCTCGCCACCCGCCAGGACTACTTCAAGGCCCGTCGGGCCGGCATGGGTAAGGCCCTGACCCGCCCGGAACGCGCCGCCATCTGGAAGATCCTCGACCAGCTCACCTTGCGCCTGAACGGCATCAGCCGCGAGACCTGGGCCCAGGCCGCCGAGCGCGCGGCGCGCTATGAAATGGAACGCGCCCGCAAGATCCGGATCCGTGCCGAGCGCAAGGAAGAGGTCGGTGGCGGCGATCTGACCCACCTCGACGCCAACAGCTCGGGCATGCGCTACCTGCGCCACCGCTACCAGCACATCGTCGTCGACGAGGCCCAGGACCTCAGCCCGGCCCACTGGAAGATGCTGCGCGCGATGGTGGCCCAGGGGCCCGACGACCTGTTCATCGCGGGCGACACACACCAGCGCATCTACGACCGGCAAGTCACCCTGTCCACCGTCGGCATCAACATCCGCGGCCGCTCCTCGAAGCTGACCCTCAGCTACCGCACTACCCAGGAGATCCTCGACAAGGCCGCCATGGTCGTCGGCGCCGCCACGTACGACGATCTCGACGACGGCACCGACAACCTGGACGGCTACCACTCCCTGCTGCGCGGCCCTGTCCCCGAACTGGTCTCCTGCGCCGATTGGGACGACGAGATCACCCAGCTCGCCGCGGCGCTGAAGAGCTGGCGCGAGGAGATCGTCCAGCCGACCGAGGACGGCACTGTGCGCGACCCCGGCGGCACCATGGCCGTCTGCGTCGTCGACGGCACCATGGCCGGACGAGTCGCCGCCGACCTGGAGATGAAGCACGGCATCACCACCGCCATCCTCACCAAGGACGGCCCGCAGGGCGGCGGCGAGGTCCACATCGGAACCATGCATCGCTTCAAGGGACTTGAGTACCAGAAACTCGCCGTGGTCGGCGCGAGCGAAGGCGTCCTGCCGAGCGCCACAGTCGTCGAGAAGTACCAGAAGAGGGACCCCAAGCGCTACGAACGCGAGCTGAAGAAGAGCCGCAACCAGCTCTTCGTCGCCACCACCCGCGCCCGCGACGTTCTGCGCATCTCTTGGCACGGAGCGCCGAGCCCGATCCTGCCGGTGCAGACGAAGCCGCGTGCCCGGGGGGTGCCCTGTTGACGTGGGCTTGCAGTGGTGTGGCCGTGGACGTGACCGGCTCGGTGAGGATGGGGTATCTGGAGCTGTGCGCCACCAAGCCATATGGCCTGGCGCGTGAGTCAGTGGGCGCGGACGGTGAGGGGCGGCCGGGTCTTCCAGCCCGGAGGCGGGCAGCATGACGGGAAGGTGCCGTGCTGACCAGCGGCGATCTGTGGGAGGGCCCGGCGTGATCTCGTGGGATCGCCGTGTCCGCCGGGTCTGACAGTGCTCATCCCGCTTGCGGTGCTCCAACCGGAACCGCAAGGCGAATTCAGCAAACAGAAGGCACTCACTCTTCACGCTGGGAAAAAGTGCCGCATGGTCGCGATCATCCGCACTGATGATGCGCTTGGAGAGGTCCGAGTTCGCCTGTCTCTCTGCCTGTCGCACTGCCGTGACCAGGTGCGACCTTGCCGACGATCCCCTCCACGTCGTTACCGGGCTTCAATCCGCGGGATCCCCGGATTGCCCGGACATGTGGCAGGACGATGAGATCCTCGCCGACGAGATCGCGGAACGCATCTATGCGCAGCTCGCCGCAGACGTCTTCGGTCTCGCCCGTGCCGGCATCCCCGTACATGGCGCGGTCCGGCAGTTCCGAGACCGATACCCCAGGTCTCAGACCCTTTGGGTGGCGCACATCCACGGAAGACCGTGTCAGTCCAGGGATTGCTCGTCGGCTACCCTGACGGGCGCCTCAACGGAGGTTGGCAGACACGAACACCGACAACCCGAACCGTACGGTCCGGCTGAGTTTTCTCGGATAGGCCGCGGTCGGTTCGTTCAGCTCTTGTCCAGGGCGGCGACCAGACTGGCCACGATGACGGTGTTGAAGACGAAGGCGACGACCGCGTTGGCCGCGACGGTCCGTCGCATTTCCCGTGAGGTGACGTTCACGTCGGTCGTGCCGAACGTCGTCATGACCGACAGGGCGAAATAGACGTAATCGGCCCAGACCACGGTTTCCGCGCCGGGGAATTCCAGTCCGCGCTGGTTCTCCACCAGGTCGTCGGCGTGAAAGGCGACCGCGAAGGACGCCATCACACAGATCCAGGCGTCCGCGACGAGGACGAGCGCCACCGCGACCCGGGGAGCCAGGGGCAGCGACGACGCGACATATCCGGGGCGCCACACCACCGCCACCGCGAGGGCGGCGACCGCGATGGAGATGGACACCCCGGGCCCGGGTGCGGTCCCGAGTACGTACCGCTGGACGACCGTGCCGCGGGCCGTGCGCCGAGCCCAGAGGCGGATCCGCTCCGGACCGGCCGTCGAGAAGGCGATCAGCGTGGCGACGAGATAACTGGAAAGGTAGGCGAACAGCGCGAAGACGCCGACGTCCGCCGTTGAGATCTGCATGACGCTGTCGTCGACCGCGAAGACCAGCACTGCCGCCGTGCAGGCCGCAATGGCGAAACTCCACGTTGCGCGACGGCGTTCGGAGAGCCAGGAATGCGCCAACGGGCTCCTCCACGTGTGATCATCGGGGAATGCGGCGTCGAGTCCGGTGCATTGCCCCGGGCTTGCTCATACCGTCAGACCGCCCGTAATGCACGCCTGCCCCGGAGCAACGGAGCAGCAGAATGCTAAGTGGTCCGACCCCGTTTTTGAGGCAGGCTCCCGGGGGTTGCGGAGGTTCCTCGGCGGGGACGGACCTGCCCAGTCTCAGTAGGGGCCGTCGGCCAGCGCCGCCGCGATGTTCCGGGCGGCGGCCGCGCCGGTTTCCATGGCACCCTCGATCCCACCGACACCGACCGACGCGATGTCGCCTCCGGCGAAGTGAACGCGCCCGTGGGGCTCGCGCAGCAGCGGAACGGCGCCGCTCAGGTTCCCGGGCCGGTGATGCGCCCACGCCCCCTGGGAGAACTGGTCGCCGACCCAGTCGTGACCGGCGGTTTCACGTACCTCGATGCCCGGGACGAAGGTCCGCAGCGCGTCCTGCACGCCCTCGCGGTCCCCGGCGCCGACGGCCGAGGGGCCGGAGGCGAAGCACACGACGAGCGTGTCGCCGTCGTGCCGGTACTCCACCCGGGCGGTGTTGACGGGGTTCTTGCCGACCGGGGCGAAGGCGCAGAAGGGTTCGACCTCGCCCCGGACCCGCGCCCAGATCTTGGCACTCCGCACCGGGTGTTTCCGGTCGATCATGGCGCGGGCCGGCCGGGCGACGTCGGGGGTGATGCGTACGTCGCCCAGGGTGTTGAGCGGCAGTGCCACGACGGCGGAGCGGGCTCGTATCCGCTCACCGGCGCCGGTGGTCACGAGGACGCCGGAGCCGTCGTCATCGATGGCGCTGACGGGGGTGGACAGCCGGATCTCTGCCCGCGATTCGCCGAGGACGGCGTCGAGGAGCCGCTTGGTTCCGCCCTCGATCGGCCAGAAACCGGCGGTCTCCAGGAACGCGCCCCAGTCTCCGAAGGTCGTGGCCGCCCAGAGGAGCAACTGTGCGACGCCCTGATCGTCGGGGGAGTGGACCAGCGTGGCCAGCGCCCCCTCAAGCACGTCCCTGTCGTGCACGGAGAGGTTCAGCGAGTCGAGCCTGGACGCGATGGTCTCCTTCTCGATCGCACGGTTGTCGACCGCGGTGACGTCGTACGGCATCGGGAAGCAGGCCCGTGCGTCGGCGAAGAACCGGGCGGCGAGGGGAGCGACGGCGTTGCTGTGGTCGAGCCGGCTGCCGGAGTGCACCGTGCCGTCGGCCAGCCAGTACACCGTGTCGATGTCGAGCGGTGCCGCCAGCGGGATGTCGTGGCGCCGGAGTTCGTGCCACACGTTCGGCTGGGTCCAGTGCACATAGGTGCCACCGAGCTCCACCTGACGGCCGAAGGCTTCGGCCAGGTGGGTCCGGCCGCCGACCCTGTCCCGCGCTTCGAGGATCAGCACGGAATGCCCGCTGGTGCCGAGGTCACGTGCTGCGGTGACGCCGGCGAAGCCCGCGCCGATCACCACTACGTCGTATGAGGTGTCGTATGAGGTGTCGTGAGAGCTGTTGGTCATGGGCCGCTCCGTTCTGTGGTCCTCGCCGTATCCCTGACGAGCAATGTGTCGAACCGGAACCCGAACCTTAACTCGAACACGAATCGAGTTCGAGTTTTGGGAAGGGCGTCCCTCGTCGTCAACTCGTCGGCGAGGTGCGCCAAGGGCGTGGCTGATACGATCTCGAATCGTGTTCGAGAAGATTCCGGCAAGTCGGGCGTCGGCCCGCCCGGCGGTGCAGCGCCGTGGGGTGGAGCGCAGGCGGGCCATCCTGGAGGCCGCCGAGGCCCTGCTCGAAGAGAAGGGCTACGAGGCCGCCACGCTCAAGGCGATCGGCGAGCGGGCCGGCATCCCGATCGCCTCCGTGTACCACTACTTCTCCGACCGGTACCAGGTCGAGGTTGAACTGATGCAGCGTCATGCCCATGGCCTCGATGCCCGCATCAGTGCCGCGCTGGACGGCTCCGGTCCGCGCACGCTGCGCGAAGCCGCCGACGCCGTCATCGACCCCCTGCTCGGCTACTTCCGCCGGCATCCCGGCTGCACCGAACTGTGGTTCTCCGGCCGCAGCGCGCCAGTCGTCGAACTGGTCCGCGCCTTCGACGCGGCGCAGGCCGAGCGGCTCCGGCACCTTCTCGTCGAGCGTGAACTCCTGCGCGCCGACACGCCCCGGATCGCCCTCCAGCTCGCCTTCGAGGTCGGCAATCGGCTCTTCGACATCGCGTTCCGGAACTCGGCCGCCGGTGACGACGCCACGATCGACGAGGCGCGACGGCTCATCACCGCATACCTCGCCACTTACGCCGCGGACGGCGCCTGACGCGTAGGTGCCCACGGGCCGTCAGCCGGTGCGGCGGGGCGTCCGTCAACGCGGGGGCTCGACGATTTCGGGACGCGGTGTTACCGACGGCGCAAGGCCGACGATGCGAGGAACGCAACCATCGTGCGCGCTTCCGACTCTCCCTCCCGAGTGCGGGAGCGGCGCCCTGATGATGGGTCATGTCCCGCTCCGTTCTGCTGCCGTTGCGGTGGGCACGCGCGGCGGCCCGGGGCGTGATCCGCTCGCCCTGCCGAGATGTGCGGAGCGAGAGGCGAGGTGTGAGTTGGGTGCCGCGAGATGTGAGTCGCGCCACTCGACATCGAATCGAGTTCGAGTTGTCGTCGGGTCTGTGCCGTGGTCAAGGGCTCGGTCGGCGACCGGCGTTGAGGGTGCACGTCATCGGGCCGGAGATTGACGATGCCTCCCCCGCTGCTTAAAGTCGAATGCGATTCGAGATCGAGAAGCGGTGGGGTCTGCCGCGCGCTGGTTGGTCGAAGGCCCGAGTGCCCCGGCGCGAACCCCCAATCGCGCCCCCACGTAGCCGCTGAAACCCGAACAGAGCGCGACGCAACAACAGAGGAGTCCGGCGTGACGAGACCCGGCAGGGCCCCAGGGCGTCACGACTCCTCCGTCATCGGCTGTGTCCGCCGTCCGGGCGGAGCGGGAACGGACGCTCACATGCCTTGCCGACGAAGCCCTCAACGAGGGCACCGACGAGGCCGCCACCGACACCGAAGGCATGGAATGATCACCACAGGCATCACCTACACCTCGTTCACCGGCTGGGTCGATCCCCCCACCGATGCCGTGCCGTCACTCGAAGGCGAACTCACCTGCGACGTCGCGGTCGTCGGCGGTGGACTCGGCGGCATGGCGGCCGCGCTGCGGCTGGCCGAGCGCGGGGCGGACGTCGTCCTGCTCGAAGCCGGCGTCTGCGGCTGCGGGGCGGCCTCGCGCAACGCCGGCCAGTTGACCGGCGCCCCGGCAGGCGATCCCCAGATACTGAGCGCGACGCAGCCGCGCCGATTCCCCGGGATCGTTCGGTTCGCCGAGGAAGCCGTCCACTTCACCGAGAAACTGATGCAGCGGCTCGGCATCGACTGCGACTACGAGCCGACGGGCAACGTCATGGCCGCCGTCACCCGGGGCCAGCTCCGGAAGGCGCGGCGCAACGCGCGGGTCCTGCGGAAGGCGGGTGCGGACGCCGAGTTCGCCGACGGCCGCGCCCTCGGCCTGCCGGAAGGCTTCCTCGGCGGCATTCACGAGCGTGTCGGGGGCATGCTCAACCCCGGGAAGTTCGCGCTCGGTCTCCGCCGGGCACTGCTCGGGTCGGGCGTACGCGTCTTCGAGCACACTCCCGTACGGGCCGTGAAGCCCGGTGGCGCGGGGGTCGTCATCGGTGTGCCGCGCGGCCGGGTCCGTGCCGAGCGGGTCCTCCTCGCCACCAACGCCCACTCCCGCGACCTCGCGATCGCGCCGCGCCGCCTGGCCACGCCGATCTGGGTCAGCATGGCCGAGACGGAACCGATCGACCCCGTACGCCTGGATGCGACCGGCTGGACGAGCCGCGCCGGCATCGCCACCCAGCACAACCTGATGCAGAGCTACCGCCTCACGTCGCGCGACACGATCGCCTTCGCCGTCCGCCGGATCCAGACCTCGCGAGGGGCGCTGGGGGCCCGCGAGCCGGACGCCGCGGTCGTGGCGGACCTGGGCCGCGGCTTCCACGACCGGTTCCCGTCCCTGCGCGATGTGGCGATCCGCCGGGCGTGGGGCGGGTGGATCGCGATGACACCCTCGTGGCTGCCGGTCGCCGGGGAGGCCGCGAAGAACGTCTTCTACGCCGTCGGCTGCAACGGCCACGGCCTCGCCCAGGCCCCCTACCTCGGCACCCTGCTCGCCGACCTGCTCGCCGACGGCGGACTCCACGGCGACCTCGGCGCCGTATGGCGGGAGCGACCGCGCTTCGCTCCCTCACCGGTCGCCAACGCCCCGGCGCTGCGGGCCGCCTGGGCACTCGACCGGCTGTCGGACCGTATGGGCACGCGATAGCCATGGGGACGAGCACCACGGGATACACGGCGGTGGAATTCGGCGGGGTCGGTGTGCTCGTGGGCCCCGGCCGGGGTGCCTATCCGTACGCCAACTCGCTGCTCGTACGGGGTACGACCGCGACCCTGGTCATCGACCCGTCGCTGTCCCTCGTCACGGACGCGCCCCCGGCGGACCTGGTTCTGGTCAGCCACGCGCACGAGGACCACATCGCCGGCCTCGGCAGTTACGACGTGCCGGTCCACGTCCACGAAGGCGACCTCGCCGCGTTGCGCTCCCGCGAGGCGCTGGTCGCCGGGCTGGGCCTGCCGCCCGACGCGGCCGGCGCCGCCGACCAGCAGCTACGGGACCGGTTCCACGTGCACGGACGTCCGGACGCGCACGGCTTCGACGACGGCACCGAGTTCGATCTCGGCGGACGTACGGTGACCGTCGTGCACCTTCCCGGCCACACGGCAGGCCACTGCGGCTTCCTGATCGAGCCGGACGGATTCCTGTTCGTGGCGGACATCGACCTGACGTCGTTCGGCCCGTACTACGGTGACCTCGGCAGCAGCCTCACGGAGTTCGAAGCGTCGATGCGCCGGTGCCGGGAGATCGACGCGCGCTGGTACGGCACGTCCCACCAGAAAGGTGTGATCGACGGTGCTGCCGCGTTCCGGCGCCGGCTGGACGCCTTCGCCGGCGTGGCGAAGCAGCGGGAGACGGCGCTCCTCACGTTCCTCCGCGAGCCGCGCACCGTCGAGGAGATCGCCGAGCACCGGCTGGTCTACCGGCCGCACGTCACGGGACCGCACGTGCGGCCGGTGGAGCGCCGGACGGCGGCGCAGCATCTGGACCGGTTGACAGGGGAAGGGCTGGTGGCGGAGGTGGAGCGGGGGCGGTTTCGGGCGGTGTAGGTCCGGGCCGGCGTCCGGGGTGCCTGCTGTGAGGCATCCTGGCCGTTCCGTATCGGTGTACCGGGAAAAACGCCGACGCTAGTGTTCACACCCGGGCCGGCACGGCACGTGTGCCGTGGCGGGCCGGCCGGATGCAGGTACGGCGCGCAGGGGACGGCGGTGGGGAAGGCGTGGGGCGGCGATTATTCATCGCACTGGGGAGCGGGCGTTACTGCAACTTGCCCGAGGAGGACCAACTCCCGGCGGTGAGCGCGGACATCGTGGCGATGACGGAGCTGCTGGAAGGCTTCGGGTACCGGCGGGTCCTCGCCGGGCTGGGGGAGTACGACGGTGCCGAACAGATCCGCCGGAAACTGAGCCACTGGTCCAGGGACTGCGAGCTGACGGCCGACGACGTCGTCGTCCTGTACTTCGCCGGCCACGGAGTGGTGGAGGACCGGGGGCGCCACTATCTGCTGTGCTGGGACTCCCGGGACGACGATCTGGCCGCGACGGCACTGGCCACCGAGGACGTGGTGCGCATTCTCTGCCAGGGGCCGCTCCGCCGGCTGCTGGTCGTCCTGGACACCTGCGCGGGCGGGGCCGGAGCGGCGGAGGGCGCCGGGGTCGCGCTGCAGACCATCGCGTACCGGCAGAGCGGTGGTGACGCTTCGACCGGGCTGTGGTTCCTGGCGTCCGCCCGCCGGAAGGACGTCGCCCAGGAGGGGACGTTCGTATCGGCGTTCCGGGCCGCCGTGGACACCACGACCGGCCGTACGGGGCAGCGGCAGCAGTACCTGGACCTCACCGAACTGGTCAAGGCGGTCAACGAGCGCCTCGACGCCGACGGCCGGGGTCAGCGCGCGGAGCTGGCGAGCGGGCTGGTCACCGGACTGGCACCGTTCCTCCCGAACAGCGGCTTTCGTGAGGACCTGCCGCCGGTCGGCACGGACCTGGAGGTCCAGCGCCGAGTGGCCAGCCGCGATCTCACGGAACACTTCGGCCCCCGCTCGCGGGGCGTCGAGTTCGAGTCGGAGCAGGGGATCTACTTCAGTGGCCGGGTCCGCGTCCTGTCGCACCTGGTGCGGTGGCTCACCGCAGCCGACGGAGACGGGCGTGGACGGGTCGTCACGGGGAGCCCGGGGTGCGGCAAGTCCGCGGTGCTGGGCAGGGTGGTCGCCCTGTCCGACAGCCTCTACCGCGATCGGCTCGACCTCTCGGGCGTCGACCCGGCGACGATCGTCCCCGAAGGGTGCGTCACGGCCGCCGTGCACGCGCGGCACAAGCGGCTGGAAGAGGTCGTCGAGAGGATCGCCCAGACCCTGGGGGCGGAATACGGCGGAACGGCGGCCCTCCTCCAGGAACTCACCCGGCGGGGACGGCGGGGCGCGCCGGTCGTCATCGTGGTCGATGCCGTGGACGAGGCCGGCTCGGACACCGCGGCGGACGCCGGCGGACACGGCGAACCACGCCGGATCACCCGGGAACTGCTGCGGCCCATGTCGGAGATCCCCGGCGTACGGCTGCTCGTGGGCACCCGCCACGAGCTGGTCACCAGCCTGGGCCCCACCTTCACCGTGCTCGACCTGGACGACCCCACCTACCGGGCCGACGAGAACGACGTGACCGGCTCTATGTGACGAAGGTGCTGCTGGCCGCCGAGGAGCCCGGGGTGCCGACGCCGTACCGCGAGCGGCAGGAGCTGGCCCGTACCGTCGCCCGTGAGGTGGCGAGCCGGGCCGCCGGCGTCTACCTCTACGCGCGGACCACCGCCCGGACCCTGCGCTCCGACAGTGCCGCGGTGGACGTGTCGAAACCGGGCTGGGCCGACGACCTGCCCAGCGAGATCGGCGAGGCCTTCGACGACTACCTCGCACGCTTCGGCCCCGACGAACCCCGGGTCCGGCGGATGCTGCTGTCGTTGGCCTTCTCCGAAGGGAAGGGGCTGCCCCGCGGGCACATCTGGACGACGCTCACCTCCGTCATCTCGGGCGCGCCCTGCACCGAGGAGGACATCGCGTGGGTGCTCGACGTGGCCGAGGCGTACATCGCGGAGGTGACGGACGACGACCGCCGTTCGGCCTACCGCCTCTACCACAAGGCGCTGGCCGAGCACCTGAGGAGGACCGCCGACCGGTCTCCGGAGGAGATTCAGAGGGCGGTCGTCGATGCTCTGACCGCTACGGTGCCCCGGTCGCCCGACGGGACCTCGCCGGACTGGTTCGCGGCCCCGCCGTACGTGCGGCAGCATCTGGCCACGCATGCGGAGGCTGCCGGGCAGCTCGTCACCCTGATCGAGGACCCCGGTTTCCTGCTCGCCGGCGAGTCACTGGCGCTGTTGCGCGCCTTGGCGTCCGTCTCGGTGGACGAGGCGGCGGACGGCCCGCGTCGTATCCGCAGTGCGTACGAGCAGATCGCCCACCGGATGACGCCCGGCCGAGCACTGAGCCACCGCGCCGCCGACCTCCAGTTGTCGGCACGGCGCTGCGGGGCGGACGGACTCGCCGAACGTATCGACGGCCTCGGCGTGGCACTGCCGTGGTCGGCGCGGTGGGCCTGGTGGTCGACCAGTGGGGCGCACCGGCTGCTCAACGGGCATACGGCATGGGTCGGCTCGGTGGCCGTCGGCGCTCTCGACGGACGTCCCGTCGCGGTGACGGGCGGGCGTGGCAACGACCGAACGGCCCGGGTGTGGGACCTGACCACACAGCAGCAGATCGGCGAGCCGCTCGTAGTCGGCATCGGCGTCAGCGCGGTCGCGATCGGCGACATCGGTGACTACACGGTCGCCCTGACCGGAGGGGTGGACGGTAGCGTACGGATCTGGGACCTCTCGGCAGGACAGGAGTACGGAACGGGGCTGGCGGGTCACACCAACACCGTCATGGACATCGCGATCGGTGGCCTCGACGGATCCCCGGTAGCTCTGACGGCGAGCGCGGACGGCACCGCGCGTCTGTGGGACCTGACGAACAGACGCCAGCTGGGACGGAACATGACAGCGCACAAACGCACCGTCCACTCCGCTGCGCTCGGGGAGATCGACGGCCGTCCCTTTGCCGTCACCGGGGGCGCCGACAAGCGGGCCTACGTCTGGGACCTCACGGGCTTGCTGAGCGGCGCCGAGCCGGAGCCTGACGGTGCCTGGCTCACCGGCCACACCGATGGCGTCACTGCCGTGGCTACGGGGCGGCGGGAGGGACGCGCGGTGGCGCTGCTCGGCGACAACAGCGGCATGGTCTCCCTGTGGGACCTGGCGGAACGTCGGCAGATCGGGGAGCCCGTGGCGGCCCATGTGGACTTCTTGCGCGGCGGTGTCACCTCGGTCGCGATCGGTGTGCTCAACGGCGATCCGGTGGCGCTCACCAGCGGCAAGGACGAGGCCAAGCTCTGGGACCTGCGTACCCTGCGGCAGCTCGCCCACCCCTTGCGGGGGCACGTCGGTCAGATCACGGACAGCGCCCTGGCCGACCGCCCTGACGGTCCGATGGCGGTGACGGTGGGCATGGACCGCATGGCCCGTATCTGGGACCTGACGGCGGACCGGCCGGCCGGCAACCACACACGCCGGGTACAGGCACTGGCCTTCACCGAGCACTGCGGCCGGCCGTTGGTGATGACCGGCAGTGAGGACGGCACGGCCCGGGTGTGGGACCTGCGCACCCGGGACCAGGTGGGCCGGCCGATGGAAGGCCATGCGGGCACCGTGGACTCGGTGGCGCTGGGATCGCTGGACGGCCGGGTGCTCGCCGTGACGGGCGGGTCCGACAGCATGATATGGCTGTGGGACGCGTTGCGGGGCGCCCCGCTGGGCTCGCCACTCGAAGGGCACACCAACAGCGTGAACTGCCTTGCCCTGGCCACGGTGGCGGGCCGGACCGTCCTGGTCAGCGCCAGCGGCGACGGCACCCTGCGGATCTGGGACGTGGCCACGCACCGGCCGCTGGTTCCGCCGCTCAGTGGCCATATCGGTTCTGTGGTCCGTCTGGCGGTACGGCAGTGCGGCCGCGGGATCGAGATCGCCGTCGCCACCTCGCTCGACCACGCTTACGTGTGGGGGGTCACCGGCGACGGCGGGGGTCTGACCGCGACCCTGCGGCACCATCTCAGCGTCGAGGACTGGAAGCGTACGGCGCGGACCGTCGGTGTGGCCTTCTTCGGAGCCCGGCCCGTGGTGATGTCCACGCACGAGGGAAACACGGTCCACCTGCACGACATCAGCTCGGGCATGCTGGTCGGCAGCCCTTTCACGGGGCATGTGAGCATGGTGTGGTCGGCCGTACTGGGGCGCCTCGGCACGCGCGATGTCGTGGCTTCCATGAGCTCCGACAACACTGTCCGGATCTGGGACCCGGAGGCCGGCAGCCCCCTGGGGGCGCCACTCGCCGGCCAAGTGGCGGCCCCCGTAGGTCGGTTGCCCACCGGCCTCGTCTTCGGCCGTGTCAGGGGCGGAACGATGGGAATCACCGCCTTCTTCCGCGAGGTACGGGTGTGGGACCTGACCACCATGCAACCGGTGGGCGAGCCGCTGTGCGGTGGCGACACGGGGCTCGCGGCGGTGTCCATCGCGGAGACCTCCCGCGGACGCACCGTGGTCACAGGCGCCCGTAACGGGACGGTACGTGTACACGCCGTGGGGGACGGCCGGGGCACCGCTCCGCACCTTGCTTCCGCCCGCACCCTGTGGTCCATGGTGACCAGCGGTGTGGACGACGAATGCCTCCTGGCCAAGTGCGGCTTCTCGGCCTTGGAGGTCTGGAACATGAGCCGTCGGGAGTTGCTGTGGGAACAACCGGGGCACTGGGAACTGACGCGCATCCACCGGCTCGCCGACCGTGTGCTGATCCTGGCCGTCTCTGCCGAGGACTGGTCCATCCACGTCTGGGACCTGATCACCAAGGCGCCCGCGTGTCCCCCCATGCTCGGCCACAGCGCACGCATCCAGAACATGCGGACTGCCACGCTGTGCGGACACGAACTCGCCGCCAGTGCCTCGCTCGACGGTACGGTCCGCCTGTGGGACCTCCGTACGGGCGAGCCGTTCGGGGCGTCGCTGGACGACCACCCGTCGGGAGCGTACGACGTGGACCTCGGTCTGATCGGCGGGCGCGGCGTCGTGCTGACCGGCGCGGGCGACGGGCGACTGCGGATGTGGGAACACGCCACCGGTCACGCGTTGCCGGTCGGCATCGACCGTTCCCCGTCCCCGCTCACCACCGTACGGCTGTCCACCTTCCACGACCGGCCCACCGTCATCGTGGCCGACAGCCAAGGTCTCGTGCGGGCCTGGGACCTGGACACCTCCGTCTGCTTCGCCGAAGCCGACCTGGGAGGCGGCATCAACGACCTCGCCATGACCGACGACGGACAGGTCTGCTTCGCCACCGACATGGGTCTGGTCGCCCTGTCCTTCCGCGGCACGGCGGACGGCCTGACAGAGGAACGCCCATGACCCGCATAGTCCTGGTGCACGGCATCGGCCAGCAGTTCGGCGGTGGGCACTCGCTGGCCGAGAGCTGGTACCCCTGCCTTGCCGACGGCCTCGCCCTCAACGGCGCCCGGGTGGACCGGGCGGACGTGACCATGGCGTTCTACGGGGACCTCTTCCGCCCCGCCGGGCACCGTGGTGTCGGCGTGCCGGACCTGGACGCCTCCGACGTCACCGACGACCTGGAGCGCGCGATGCTGCTGGCGTGGTGGGAGCAGGCCGCCCGCCAGGAGGCAGGTGTCGAGGGGCCGGGCGACCGTACGCGGCTGAGGACCCCGTACGTCGTCCAGCGGGCCCTGAACGCCCTCAGCCACTCGACCTTCTTCGCCGGGCTGAGCGAACGGCTGATGATTCTCAGCGTCCGTCAGGTGCGGAGCTACCTCACGGATCCGGCGGTACGGCGGCAGGTGCAGAGCCGGATGACCGCGGCGGTGACCGACCGGACCCGGGTGATCGTGGCCCATTCGCTCGGCTCGGTCGTGGCGTACGAATGGCTGTGCGCTCACCCTGAGCGGCGTGACCTCGCCCTCGTGACCTTGGGCTCGCCGCTCGCCGTCCGGAACATCGTCTTCGACCGGCTGCGGCCCGCTCCGGCGGAAGGGCGTGCTGCCTGGCCGGCGGGCGTGAGCACCTGGTGCAACATCGCCGACCGCGGTGATGTCGTCGCCCTGGTGAAGACCCTGGCACCGGCCTTCGGCGACCGGATCGAGGACCGGCTGGTCCACAACGGCGCCAAGGCGCACGACGTCAGGCCGTACCTGACGGCGCGGGAAACCGGTGAGGCCGTCGGCTCCGGCCTGGAAGGCGGAGCCGACGGCCTGCCGGGGGACTCCGGGCACCGCTGACCCGGCAGACCGCCCCGCGACTTCAGGTCCGCGCGGACTCGGCGCCCCGGCGGTCGCTGTTCTTGCCCTTCGGCTCCGGTCGTCCTGCCACCGGTACGCCCAGGGGGCGGGCGAGGCCGGAGACGCCCTCGTCGAGGCGCTGGAGGTGGCGCAGGACGCGGTAGGTCACCGTGCCGGGGTTCGGGGCGCCCGAGCCGTCGGATTCGAGGAGGGAGACGATGGTGGCGCCGGAGCTGACCTGGGCGTCGGTCGTGTCGCCGCGTACGTGGGCGGTGATGGTCTCGATGTTGTGGGCGATGCGCCGGCCGACGCGTTCCAGACGGGGGTCGGCGGCGATCGTCTTGCTGTAGGGGAGCAGTTCGGCGGTGGCCGCCAGGGAGCGGGCGTGGTAGGCGCTGGTCTCCAGGAGGGCGACGAGGTAGCGGACGGTCTGGCGGCGTACGCGCAGCGGGCTGATCGGGTGGGTCAGCGGACGGGTGGAGGCGCGCAGTTCGTCCAGGGCGGTGTCCAGGTCGCGGGAGAGGCCCAGCAGGTCGGTGGCGGGGCCGCCGCTGAGCTGGTCGACGGAGGCGGAGACGACCTCGTCGAGTTTGGTCAGGACGGTGCCGAGGAGGTCGTCGGTGCGCCGGTCGGTGTGGACCGGCAGGACCACGGCGGCGGCGATGATGCCGCAGGCGGCGCCGAGGGCGGTCTCCTCGACGCGCAGAATGAGGACGTCGAGGCTGTAGGTGTTCAGGAGGGTGTAGAGCAGGCCGAGCATCGCCGTGACGAAGAAGGACATCAGGGCGTAGGAGAGGGGCGCTGTGAAGAACATGGCGAACACGAAGAGGAGGATGAGCGCGAACGCCGTCCAGGTGTGGTTGCCGACCAGGCCGGCGAGCCCGACCCCGGCGACCACGCCGAGGACCGTACCGAGCAGCCGCCGGTAGCCCTTGATGATGATCTCGCCCGTCGAGGCGGTGTTGAGGAAGACGACCCAGCAGGTCAGCACGGCCCAGTACCAGCGCTGGGCGGACAGGAACTCGCCGCCGACGATGGCGAGCGTGGAGCCCACCGCGATCTGGAACGCGGCCCGGGTGGTGGGACGCTGGAGCCCCCCGCGGTCGTCCTCCTCGGGCTCCTCCGCGCCGCCGGCCAGCGCGATGTCCTCGGCGTCGAACTCCTCACGGGAACGGGTCGTGGCGGGGGTGTCGTCGGACTCGTCCTGCGGCCCGTCCAGCGCGAGCCGCAGCCCCAGTACGGAACGGGCGGCCTCACCGATGCCGCGGAACACGTCCTGGACGGCGATCGAGGCACGCGGCAGGTTGTCCTCGTCGCGGTAGCCGAGCAGCCGGTTGCGTACGTGGGCGACGGCCGTGCCCGGCTGGTCGGACGCTCCCCGGGACACCAGCAGGTGCAGGGCGTTGAGGTCACGGCGCAGCGTGACGGTCGCGGCGTCCTCGGCCGGCATCTTCGCCGTGGGCAGCGGTGCCTGCGGCAGGTGGAGGGTGAGGGTGTCCGCGCTCTCGGCGGTGCGCGCGTTGAGCAGCAGGACGCCCAGCCGTTCGGTGGCGATCTCGGCGTCCGCGATGCGGCGTTGCAGCAGCGCGGCACCGGCCGCGTCCCGCGTGCCGTCCTCCAGCCGGCCCTGGATCATCAGCGCCGACTCGTGCAGCCGCGCGGTGTGCCGCCGCAGGTCGTCGAGGACCTTGTCGAGCTGCTCGGGACGGGCGTCCAGCAGCTCGATGTGGGTGGCGACCAGTTGGGCGACCCGGGCCCGGAAGGCGCCGCGCAGCCACCGCAGGATGCGCTGCGGTGTCTCCGGTACGACGGTGAAGCGGACGACGGCGCTGCACGCGAAGGCGACGGCCAGGGTGAGCGCCAGGACGGGCAGGGCGGACACGGTGGCGCCGACGAACAGGGAGACGAAGTAGGTCTGGAAACCGATCAGACCCAGGGCGGTCCCGCGGTCGCCGAAGCGGCGGCAGTAGACGGCGCCGAAGATGAGGGCGACGAAGAAGATGTCGCCCGCGATCACCTGACTGTGCAGCAGCGCGCCGAGGGAGACCGCGGCGAGCGCCGTCGGCAGGCCGAGCGCGAGGGTGAGCGCCTGGCCGCGTACCTGCTTCTCCTTGATGGCGAAGGTGGCGACCATCGCCGTCATGGCGCCCGCGACCAGATGCGTGACGTCGGTGCCGACCACGGCCAGGACGACGAGGGTGAGCGCGATCGCCGCCACCGTCCGCAGTCCCGCCATCAGCCGCAGCAGTCCCGGGTCGGACGCCGCGAATCGGTCCCACACGCCGGTCAGGCTCCGTCGTATCTCTGCCCCCACGCTGCCGTACTCTCCCGTCTCTGCCGTGAACTGCCAACGCTTCAGCATCCCATGACCGGGAATTGGCCGGTGGCGGTTGCGGGTGGGGGGGCGGTGTTTGTGGCGGGGTTGTGACGATCCGGGAAAGGTGCGGGGAGAGGCCGACGAGGTCGGGCTCGGCCGCCGTCGCTCACGCGTATTCGGGTGATCGCGCGCTATTTCACGGCCGGCGGGGCCGGTGGAGCTGGTGGGGCCGGGACCAGCGGGTATGGCGCAGTCAGTGGTGGAGAAGGTTTGCCGGCGCTCTTATACCTATGCCGACTCCATGTCGATGTCTCTGTCGGGCTCTACGCCGTTCCTGCGTCTCGTCCAGGGCGAATCCGTTCGTAACGGCAGTGGTCAATGTCCTTGTTTATGCGGCGGTCGGCGCCTGCGCTTATGCGGCGCCCGATGATTACGGTGCGGAGAAGATCGCGGAGCTGATGAGGTTCGTGGAGCTGGTGGAGTTCGCGGAGTATTGCGGGTGGCTCAACACCGTTGCTTTTGCACGGCGGTTCGGCTACGGCTACGGCGAAGGCGGGCTGGCGGGCGGGCAGAACGGCCACAGCGCCGGCGGTCACGCCCCGAGGACCTCGGAGAGGTTGTAACGGACCGGCTCCTCCAGTTGTGCGTACGTGCACGACGCCGGTTCGCGGTCGGGGCGCCAGCGCCGGAACTGGGCGGTGTGCCGGAACCGGTCACCCTGCATGTGGTCGTAGGCGACCTCCAGCACGCGTTCGGGACGCAGCGGCACCCAGGACAGGTCCTTCTTGCCCGTCCACCGGCTGGGGCCGCCGGGCAGCCGGCCCGCCGCCTGTGCCTCCTCGCTGGTCCACTCCTCCCACGGATGGCCCGCGACGGACTCCATCCGCAGCGGCGCCAGCTCCTCCATCAGCTCCTGACGTCGGCGCATGGGAAAGGAAGCGCACACACCGACGTGCTGGAGGCGGCCTTCCGCGTCGTACAGGCCCAGCAGCAGGGATCCCACGACCGGGCCGCTCTTGTGCGGTCGCAGACCCGCCACGACGCAGTCGGCGGTCCGCTCGTGCTTCGTCTTGACCATCACCCGCCGGCCCGGCCGGTACGGCATCCCGGGCGGTTTCGCGACGATCCCGTCCAGCCCGGCCCCCTCGTACTGCTCGAACCAGTCGCGGGCCACGTCGAGGTCCTCGGTGACCGGCGCGGTGAACACCGGATCGGCGGACCCGCGCAGCGCCGTCTCCAGGGCCTCCCTGCGGTCCCGCTGCGGTACGGGCATCAGCGACTCGTCGCCCAGCGCCAGCAGGTCGAACGCGACGAAGGACGCCGGAGTCACCTCCGCCAGACGGCGTACCCGGGAGTCGGCGGGGTGGACGCGCTCCAGCAGGGCGTCGAAGTCCAGTTGCCCGTCCCGGGCGATGACGATCTCACCGTCCAGCACGCAGCGTGGCGGAAGCTCGGTGCGCAGGGCGTCCACCAGCTCGGGGAAGTAGCGGGTGAGCGGCTTCCCCGAACGGCTGCCCAGCTCGATCTCGGCACCGTCGCGGAAGACGATGGCCCGGAAGCCGTCCCACTTGGCTTCGTACTGTATGCCGGGCGGGATGTCCGGGGCGGCCTTGGCCAGCATCGGCTCCACCGGGGGCATCACGGGAAGATCCATGCGGCGATTGTGCGGCGAGGGGTGCGGCCGGGCAGCGGTACGCGCCCGCCGAGGGGCGGCGGGTGCCCGTACGGCCTAGTTTGGTGGCATGGGAGAGTCGCTGGAGCTGGACGTGGGCGGGCGGACGGTCCGGGTGTCCCATCCGGACAAGGTCTACTTTCCGCAGCGCGGCTTCACCAAGGCCGACGTGGTCCGCTACTACCGGAGCGTCGGCGACGGCGTGCTGCGCGCCCTTCGCGACCGGCCCACCACGCTGGAGCGGTACCCCGACGGCGTGGAGGGAGAATCGTTTTTTCAGAAGCGGGCGCCGAAGAATCTCCCCGACTGGATTCCCACCGGCCGGATCTCCTTCCCCAGCGGCCGGTACGCCGACGAGATCTGCCCCACCGAGCCCGCCGCCGTCCTGTGGGCGGCCAACCTCGGGTGTCTGACCTTCCACCCCTGGCCGGTCCGCCGGAGCGACACCGACCATCCGGACGAGCTGCGCATCGACCTCGACCCGCAGCCGGGCACCGGCTATGCGGACGCGGTACGGGCCGCCCTCGCCCTGCGTGACGTCCTCGACGGCCTCGGCCTCACCGGCTGGCCCAAGACGTCCGGCGGCCGCGGCCTGCACGTCTTCGTGCCCATCGCGCCCGACTGGACCTTCACCCAGGTCCGGCGCTCGGCGATCGCGGTGGCCCGGGAGCTGGAGCGGCGCGATCCCGGACGGATCACCACCTCCTGGTGGAAGGAGGAGCGCGGCGCCAAGATCTTCGTGGACTACAACCAGACCGCACGGGACCGCACCATCGCCAGCGCCTACTCCGTACGGCCCTTCCCGCACGCGCCGGTCTCCGCGCCCCTGAGCTGGGAGGAACTGACCGACGCCGTACCGGAGGACTTCGACGTCGCCACCATGCCGGCCCGCTTCGCCGCACTGGGCGACCTGCACGCCGCCATGGACCGGCACCCCTGCCGTCTGGAGGCCGCGCTCGAACTCGCCGACCGTGACGAGCGCGAGCACGGGCTCGGAGACCTCCCGTACCCGCCGGAGCATCCGAAGATGAAGGGCGAACCGAAGCGGGTGCAGCCGAGCCGCGCGAAGAAGTGACGCGCGCGGCACGGCTCCGGCGTGTCCCCTCAGAAGGCCCCTCGTACGCGCAGTTCGCCACCGGACGCTCCGTCCGGAGCCCGGGCCGTTGCCGCGTACGTGTCGTCCTTGGCGTCGCGGCCGCCTTCCGCGTGGTTGTACTGGCCTGCGAAGACGTGCCGCCCGGCGGGCACGGTCCGGCCCGGCTTCAGCGTCCACCGGTAGACCAGCACGCCGTCGTGCTCGTCCACGGACACCGTGAAGTCGGCCGAGGGCAGTGTGGCCCAGTGGCCGGTGTCCAGCACGCCGCCGGTCTGCGCGATCCGCAGCTCCACGGTGAGCGTGGTCAGTGGCCGCTCCGTCCGAAGGGTGACGTTGCTCTGCGCCCAGTAGGCGTTGCTGTGCGGATCGACCGAGCCGTCCGACCACAGCGGGCCGTCCTCGGTACGGGGCGGAGGAGCGGGGACGGCAGGCCGGTCCTCTCCGGGCCCGGCGGGACCGGCCGGGCGCGTCGTCACCTTTCCCGGACCGGGAGGCTGCACGACCGTCGCCACCGCGTAACCACCGGCGACGAGCGCCCCCGCCGTCGCGGCGGCCGCGAGGACGACCCGCGGCCACGGTCGGGCCGGCGCCCGGCGGCGTGGCTCCGCGCCACTCCCGGAGGAGCCCGCCATGCCGCGCTCCGTCCGCGCGAGCATCCGGGCGCGGTCGGGGCGGTGGGCCCGCGCCGCGCCGCGCAACTGCGCGCGCACGTCGTCGTCCGCCATCACTTCCTCCTCCCCGCGAGGCCGTCCACGGCCCCGGCGTCCAGATGCCGCTGGAGTTCCGCCATGCCCCGGGAGGTCTGGCTCTTGACCGTACCGACCGATATGCCCAAGGCCAGGGCGGTGTCCCGTTCCGACAGGTCGAACGCGTGCCGCAGCACGACGCACGCGCGCTTACGGAACGGCAGCCGCTCCAGCGCCTGCCGGACGTCCACGACGGCAGCCACGTCGGGGCCGTCCGACCCCTCCGAGCGCTGGGACCAGAACAGGGCGACACGGCGCCGCTCGCGCACGGTGCTGCGGATCCGGCCGCGGGCCATGTTGGCCACCACGCCCCGGGCGTAGGCCACCGGGTGGCCCGCGTCGCGCACGCGGTCCCATCGGTGCCACAGGGCGAGCAGCGCGTCCGCCGCCAGGTCGTCGGCGGCGTCCGTCTCGCCGGTGAGCAGATGGGCCAGGCGGGCCAGTTCGGCGTGATGCCGCTCGAAGAAGGCGTGGAACTCCGCCGACGCGTCATCGGTGCCGGGGGCGGCGCCCGCGCTTCTCGGAGGGGCGGCGGACGAGATCATGCCGGTCCTTCGGGCTGCGGCGGTTGCGGCCGGTGACCGGTACGGGGGAAAGGGCTGACCACGGGCGGGCTCTCTCGGTCGGGGACACTCTGTCAGGCCCTCAGTTGCCGCCGGTGCGGGAAAGGTTGCCGTCGGTGTGGGAAAGGCTGCTGCCCGTGTGGGTGAGGCTGCCGCCGGTGGGGAAGGCTGCCGTCGCCTGCCGGACGGTCGTCGGCGTCGTACGGGCGGAGCTCCCCACGGGTGCGTCACGTGGGGAGCCGCGCCGTCAGGCCCGGGTCCGGGCCGCGGCGTGCCCGGCGTCCGGAGCTACTTGCACGCGGCCGCCGCCCGTACGGGGGAGGGCCGGGCGGCGGGGGAGAGGCGGTTCACGAACCGCAGCCGCTCCACCGGGTACGCCTTCGGGTACTTCCGGTTGATGATGTCCAGGTTGTTCGCGAGCCGCACGTCCGCGGTGATCAGGGAGAGGCGCAGCATCTTGGTCTGACCGACCACCTGCGTGTCCTTGGCCTCCAGGTTCTGCCCCGTCGCGGCGGCCCGGGCCCGCAGTTCGCCGAGCACGGCGGTGCTCGCGTAGGTGCCGCTCTTCTTTCCCGACCGGTTCTTCAGGAAGGTGTTGAGCCAGGCACGCTCCTGGTTGCCGCCCGCGCCGAACTCACTGTTCACCTGCGGCACGATGCACGGCCGCCGCTTTCCCAGGGCGGTGTCGAGCCGGTTCAGGTACGCCGTGGACTGTTTCGCGTGGATCAGCACCCCGGTGTCCAGCGAGACGTACTCCTTCGGGGCCCGGGGGGAGGTGCGGGACTGCTCCGGGGGCGTGGCGGCGGGTGCGGCTGCCGCGGACACCGCGGTCGCCGTCACGGCCAGGCAGACGGCTGTCAGGGACTTCGTTCCGGGCGCTGTGCGACGCATGTCTTTCCTGCCTGCTGTCGGGGTGGGCGGACCGGCTACGTCCCGTGTGTTCCGGGGACGTGGCGGGCGAGGGTGGCAGGAAAGGGGTGCCCGGGGGGAAAGCCCTCAGCGTGAGGGGGCGGCAATGTCGCACGAACCGGTGATCACGGCGCGGGGCGCACCACCTGCGGCCGACGCGGCCCCGTACGGGTGCGGGACCGGTTCTCCAGCCTCCGCAGAGCGTTTTTCCCAAGCTGGGAAAAGCGCTGGTACGTACTGGTACGCGGACCGGCTGCACTGCTGCTCCTGGCGGAGCGCACGCTTCGTGCGGCTAGCGCTCGTCCCCGCGATCCCGTCGGCCCTCGTTCCCGTCCTTCGTGACCCACCGGTACGCGGCCTCCGCCGTGAATTCCTTCTGCCCGCCCGGCAGGAACAGCCCGGCGCTGCCGAACGCCGGGTCCGCCACCGTCTCCGGTACGTACGGGACCGCTACGCACCGCATCCCCGCCCGCCGTGCCGCCTCGGCGCCGGGCGGCGCGTCCTCCAGTACGACGCAGGTCTCCGGCGCTGCGCCCAGCCGTCGTGCCGCCTCCAGGAAGACGTCGGGCGCGGGCTTCCCCTGCGCGACCTCTTCGGCGGAGACGAGAACCGGCAGCCACGCGTCCAGACCGGTGGCCGCGAGAACCGTCTCGATCGCGGACCGCGAGGAGCCGGAGGCCACCGCCAGCGGGTGCCCGGCCGTGTGCAACCGTTCCACGAACGCCCGCATCTCGGGGAAGACCTCGGTGTGCGCCCGTGCCAGTTCGAGGTAGGCGCGGTTCTTGCCGGCCAGCAGCTCGTCGAGGGGCGCGTCGATGCCGTACTCCCGCTTGAGCGTCTCCAGGGTCTCGCGGGTGCCGATGCCGATGAAGCGGGTGTGGTCTTCCCAGGTGAAGTCGGTGACGCCGTACCGGGCGAGGACCCTGCGTCCCGCCTCGTAGTAGTTCGGCTCGCTGTCCACGAGCGTGCCGTCCAGGTCGAAGATGACGGGCGCGGGGGAAGCGGCGGGACGGGTGGCGTCGGCGGAAATGCTCATGGGCCCAGCATGCCAAGGCGCGTGTCAGCGTGGCCCGGTGGCCCCGCCCACCGCTTCGACCAGCGGCAGCATCCGGTGCGCCACCCGTTCCCGCAGGGCCACCTCGGTCCGCGTACGGACCACACCCGACATCTTGATCAGCCGCTGGATCACGTCCTCCAGGTGCGCCGCGTCCCGAGCGACGACCCGGGTGATCAGGTCCCCGCCGCCGGTCGTGGAGAACGCCTCGATGATCTCCGGCACCTCGGCCAGCTCCTCGGCGACGTTTTCCAGATGCCCCTGGGTGACCTCGATGTGCACGAAGGCGAGGACGGGATGGCCGAGCGCGGCGGGCGAGAGGCGGGGCCCGTACGCGGTGATCACCCCGTCCCGCTCCAGCCGGTCCAGGCGCGCCTGTACGGTGCCCCGGGCGATGCCGAGGATACGGGCGTACTCCCGCACGCTGGTGCGCGGCTGTTCCAGCAGCAGCCGCAGGATCTTCGCGTCGAGCGTGTCCACGGCCATGGGCCAACGGCCTCCTCGGGAGCGGTGCGGGGCCCGACGACTGTACCAACGGTCCACTTGTCGATGCGTACGACGGCCGGTGGCCGGTGGCCGATGGCCGGCGGTCAGCGGCCGCGGCCCTCGGCCACCGCCTACTGGCTTCCGGTCACCGGCTACCGTCTACCGGGCCCCGTCCCGCCGCCATCCGTCAGCAGACACCGTCGCCGGGCTTCGGGTTGGCCAGCCTGAAGACGGGCCGCAGTTTCAGGCCCGCCCAGGTGCCGAGCAGCGCCGTCGCACCCCAGATCCAGCCGTGCAGGCTGCCGGAGGCGATGCCGGCGAGGTAGGCACCGATGTTGCAGCCGCCGGCGAGCCGGGCGCCGACGCCCATCAGGACGCCGCCCGCGACCGCCGCGACCGCGGTGCGCCACGGGGTGCCCCGGTGCAGGGCCCAGGTGCCGCCCAGCGCGGCCGCGACCGCCGCGCCGATCATGATGCCGATGTCGGTGAGGCTGGTCCTGTCGGCCAGGACGGGGCCGGACAGCGCGTGCGCGTTCGCGGGCTTCTGCCAGTACGACCAGGTCTCCGGATGCCCGCCGAACGCACTCACCAGCTTCGCGCCCCACAGGCTGAACGCGCTGGTCACCCCCCACGCGCCGCCGGACACGAGGAGCACGCCGGCGCCCAGCACCGCCAGTACCGCCGCGCCGGCGGCCAGCGGCCACGAGCCGCGCAGGACCCGGGCTGCCCGGGTCCTCGCCGACGGCACCGGGCCGGTCGGCGGCGGGTTGCGGCGTGCCTGGACCGCTCGGCTGACGGCCACGACCACGGCCAGCGCCAGGATGGTGACGGCCCACGAACCGAACCAGCCGATGTGGTCGGCGAACACGACGGGCTCGAACGCGGGCAGGTTCCGCCACAGGTCGAACTGCCAGGCGGCCAGGGTCGAACCCGCGACGAAGCCGCCCAGCGTCAGCACGATGGAGGTCTGTCCCGACCCCACCGCGAACAGGGTGCCGGAGGCGCAGGCACCGCCCAGTTGCATGCCGACGGCGAAGACGAACGAGCCGAGGAGCATTCCGACGCCGAGCGGCCCCCCGGAAGGCTCGGGAGCCGACCCGAACAGCCCGGTGCTGGTGCCGATGACCAGGGCGAACAGGGTGGCTGTCGTACCCAGCAGGAGTGCGTGGGCGCGCAGCCCGGCCCCGTTGCCCACGGCGACCAGCTGCCGCCACGCCGAGGTGAACCCGAACCGGGAGTGGAACAGGGCCACCCCCAGTCCGAGTCCGAGCAGCAGGAGGACGCCGGGCTTCGCACCGTACGAGGCGAAGACGTGGACCGACAGCGCCACGGCGATCAGCAGACCGGCGGTGAGCGGCAGCCGGCGGACGGGCGGGGCCGAAGGAGCGGCGGGACGGGGCCGGGAGGTGGGAGAGGGGGCGAGCAGAGCCGGGGCGGGGCGGGGGGTTCCGACGAGTGGATCAGGGGGTGCTGTGGTCACAGCGGGCTCCGTGAGGTGAGCGGTGAGCGGCGGGCCGGGCCGGGCAGGGGAGGGGGCGGACGGCGCGGGTCGGTACCGGACGGTGCCGGGGTGCCGGAGGCGCACGTCACCCCGGAAACGCCGGGGGCGGGGAAGTGATGATCACGGACGTCGGCGCCTGCGGTGCGGCGCCGGCGGCAGGCTTCAGCGGGGACAGAGCCCGTCGTCGACGCACCAGGCCGAGTTCGCGAAGAGCGCGAGACAGAGGAGGCGTGCGGGTGCGGACATGACGACGAGGGTAATGCGTGGACGATGCACGCGGTCGCGGTGTTCCGTCATCCGGACGCGGAAGTGAGACGGGGTGGAAGGCCGGGAGCGGGTGCGGGAGGGGCGCGGAGGACCACGGATGAGACGCGGACGGCACACGGGCCCGAAAACGGTGCGTTTCGAGCCGTCGGGCAATCTTTCGCGCCATTGGCCATCTGCTGGCCCAGGGGTCGCTGTCGGGGCTGTGCCAATGGCGCAGTATTTTCCGGCTCTGTTGAGCCAACAGTAGTGTTGATGTTGTCATAGGCGGGTCGATGGCGCTGCGGATCTCCGCGGCGCCTTTTTGATGCGAAGACGCGGAGCCGCGCCCACGGAGCGGCGCGCCGGCGGCCGCGTCACCGAGCCGAGGCGCCGGAGCCGAGGCGCCGGGCCGGACGACAACAGAGCTGAACGACAACAGAGCTGAACGACACAGAGCTGAAGTGACACCGAGCTGATCGACGCAGGGTCGAACAGCGCAGAACCGATCGCCAAGGGGTGGAAACCGTGTTGAAGAGGGTGTTCGTGGCGCCGGACCCGGGACGGCTGCGGCTGCGCAGCGCCGCGCGGGCCGTCGTGGGTGTCGGGCTGGCGGTGGCCGTGTGCGCCGCCGTCGGCCACTCACTGGTCGGTGCCGTGGTGGGCGGGGTCGCCGCGCTGCTCGCCCTCTTCACCGTCGCGGACACGACGGTGCGCGGGCAGTTGGTCTCCACCGCCCTGCTGCCGGTGGTCGGCTTCCCGGTGCTCGCCGCCGCCGCGGTGCTGCACGACCACCCGCTGGTACGGGACACCGCCTTCCTCGTCACGGTCGGGGTGGGCGTCTACGCCCGACGGTGGGGCCCGCGCGGCAACGCCCTCGGCATCTTCGCGTTCATGTCCTTCTTCGAGGCCCAGTTCCTGCGCACGGTGCCCGAACAGCTGCCGGAGCTGTACGCCGCCACCGCGCTCGCGCTCCTCGCCTGCTCGGCCGTCCGCTTCGGACTGTGGTGCTACGAACGCCGTACGCCGCCGCCCGCCGTCCCCGTCCTCCCGGGCGGCCGGGGACTCGCCCGTGCCACGACCCGTCAGGCGCTCCAGGCGACCGCCGGCGGAGCCGTCGCCCTGGCCGCGGGCCAGCTCCTCTCCCACGAACGCTGGTACTGGGCGGTCGGCGCCATGTGGTGGATCTTCGTCAACACCGCTTCGCGCGGCGAGACCGTGGTGCGCGGCTTCCGCCGGATGCTCGGCACCCTCCTCGGAATCCCCGCCGGCCTGCTGATCGCCGTGCCCCTGCACGGAGCCCTGGCACCCACGGCCGTCCTGCTCGCCGTCTGCGTCTTCTCGATCTTCTACGCGTCGCCGGTCTCGTACACCTGGAACATGCTCGCGGTGACCCTGATGGTCGGCCTGCTGTACGGGCTGCTGGGCGTCCTCGACCCGGGGCTGCTCGCGCTGCGCCTGGCGGAGACCGGCGTCGGCGCGCTCAGCGCGCTGCTGGCCGTCCTGGTCGTGCTGCCTGTCACCACGCACGCCACGACGGACGCCTGGATCCAGCGCGCGCTGCGCTGCGTGCACCACTGCACGGCCGAGGCGGCGGCGCGCATCGCGGGCACGGAGAGCGCCGACCCGGCCCCGCTCGTCGCGGAGCTGGAGGTCCTGCTCCGCAAGGTACGGATGTCCCTCGCCCCGCTGGTGCATCCGCTGGCCCCGATGCGTGCCCGCCGGGAACGGGCCCGGCAGGTGCTGGCGCTGCTGGACGACTGTGCCCGTGAGGTCCGCGGGCTGGCGTCCATCGCCGCCGACCCGGTGGCGTCGCACGACGCCCGGCTGACCGCCGCCTGCCAGCGGGTGGAGGCCGCCGTCGAGGCGCTCACCGCTCCGCGGCAGCCCCGCGAGGCCACGGCCGCCACCGCGGCCGCCGCACCGCACGCGCCTGCCCTGGAACCGGCGCTCGCCCACCTGCACGGCCTGGAACGCGCTCTGGCCGAACTGGCCGCCCCGCTGCGCAGCTCCCCGCGTCCGCCGCTGGCCGACGCCTGACGGGGACGGCCGCCGAGCCCGGCCGGTGCGCCGCCGCCGGACGAGGTGAGCCCCTGCCCGATGGCCGGTGTCCGACGGCACGCGCCCGTGAGCAAGCCCCCGGCGGCCTGTTAGCGTCGGCGCGTACAACTCCGTACGACACGCAGGGCGGACGAAGGGCAGGCGTGACGCCGATGGGTACGACAGGCAGCGGACGGCGGGCGTACATCGGGTCCTTCACGTCGGCAGGCGGGCGTGGCATCAGCACGGCGGAGGTCGACCCGGAGACCGGCGCCCTGGCTTTGCTGCACGCCACGGCCGAGGTGCCCGACCCGAGCTACCTCACCGTCTCGCCCGACGGCCGCCGCCTCTACGCGGTGAGCGAGACGTCCGACGGCGCTGCCGCCGCCTTCGCCCTCACCGGGGACGGTCCGGTGCCGCTCGGCGCGCCCGTACCGGTGCGGGGCGCCGCCCCGACTCACCTCGCCCTCTGGGGCGGCCACCTGCTGACCGCCAACTACACCTCCGGCAGCGTCAGCGCGCTGCGCGTAGCGGCCGACGGCAGCCTCGCGGAGCCGGCCGCCGTGCTCCGGCACGAGGGCAGCGGCCCGAACCCCGACCGCCAGGAGGGCCCGCACGCGCACGCCGTGTCGCCCGACCCCTCCGGCCGCTGGCTGCTCAGTGTCGACCTGGGCACCGATTCGGTACGCGTCTGCACACTCCACCCGGAGAGCGGGGAGCCGGTGGTACGTCACGAGGTACGGCTGCGGGCGGGCAGCGGGCCCCGGCACCTCGCCTTCCACCCGCGCGGCGGCCATGCGTACGTCGTCAACGAACTGTCCTCCACGGTCACGCCGTGCCGCTGGGACGCCGCCACCGGCACCCTCACGCCGCTGACCGAGACGGCGATCCTGCCCCCGGACGCGGGCGACAACCACCCCTCCGAACTGGTCGTCTCGCCCGACGGCCGGTTCGCCTGGGCGGCGAACCGGGGCCACGACAGCATCTCGGTCCTGGCCGTGGACCCGTCGGGAGACGGCCTCGCCCTGGTCATCACCGTGCCGTGCGGCGGGCACTGGCCGCGCGACCTGGCACTGCACCCGGGAGGGCGGCACCTCTACGCCGCCAACGAACGCTCCGGTGACGTGACCTGGTTCTCCGTCGACCCCACGACCGGGATACCGGAAGCCGGCGGCTCGATCGCGGCTCCGGCCGCTTCCTGCGTGGTCTTCGCCTGAACTGCCGCACGGCCTGTCCGTACGGAAGTCGTACGGACAGGCCGTGCGGCCGCATGGCTTCAGGAGCGCGGGATCGCGCAATTATCGCGCCGGTGCGTGCTGTCCCGCCGCCTGCAGCGTGATGCCCAGCGCCGACGCGTAGTTCGACAGCACCAGGCGGCCGACCGTCCCGTACGCGCCCAGGGGCTCCGCCGCCGCGCAGCCCGCCTCCGCGGCCGCCGCCCCCACCAGGCCGTCGGCGATCTCGGGACCGATCAGGTACGGGGCCAGGGCCAGTTGCTGCGAGCCCGAGGAGCGCAGCTCCTCCGCCGTCCGGGAGATGGCACCCTCCTCGTCCAGCGCGGCGGCCAGCACCGGCACGGCCAGGCGGGCGGAGAGCAGCATGCCGGTGATCCCGGCGGCCTGGACCGCCTCCTCGCCGCCGACCGTGGCGAGGACGATGCCGTCGGCGGCCGTCGCGACCGTGAACAGGCGCGCCCGGTCGGCGCGGGCCAGACCCGCTTCGGAGAGGCGGACGTGCAGCGCCTCGGCGAGCAGCGGGTGCGGGCCGAGCACGTCGGTCAGTTCGGCGGCCGAGCCGCTGTTCATGACGGCCTGGCGTATCCGGCGGAGCAGCGCGCTGTCCGGTCCGGCCAGCAGCGGTACGACCACCGCGGGCGGGCCCTGCCGCTCGGGCTGCGAGCCGTCGCCGGTACGCGCCTTGTGCTCACCGGCGGCCTGCGCGAGCACGGCCTCCAGCGCCGGGTACTCGGCGTCGCCGCCGTCCACGAAGCCGATCCGGGCGTCGAGGCCGGGCAGCTCGGAGCGGGCGATGCTGGTCACCTCCGCCGCCAGGCTGCGCGTGGCGGCGGAGGGGGTGCCGGGAACGGCGAGGACCAGGGAGGGCGCGCCCTCGGGCGCGGCGACGGGTTCCGGCCGACGGTGGCGACCGGACTGCCGGGGACGCGGCATTCGTACAGGCAGGCCAGGTGCGGCGCCCGAGCTCGGAGAAACTTCGTCAAAACGGGGCGAGCCGGGTGCGGGCCCAGTGGGGGAACTCATGGCGTCGCATGTTAACGCCTCGGGGGTCCCCCGCGCGGCGGGAGGGCTCGGCCGGGAGGTATCCGTCCCGAATTGTCCCGCGCGCCGTATGGGCAGGTCAGAGCCCGAATCGAGCGTCGGTGCGAGCCTGCCGGGGCTCCGGGGGCGAGGGCCGGCACGCGACCCGCCGGGCGCTGTCCCGCGCGCGCTCCGGGCCGTCCGCCGACGGAACGATTCGCCGGACATCCGCGACAACTTCCGGAATTCATCAACTTCCGGAATTCACGGCCGTCCCGGCGCCCGCGCCACGGCGCCGTTTCCTGCCGCGTCCCGTCACCGCCCCTACCGCGAGATCCGCAGCAGCTTCCCGTCCGTGGGCAGCAGCAGCCGTCCGGTGGCCAGCGCCGCGGCGACGCGCAGCGCCCCGCCCAGCGGATCGCCCTGCGCCTCGACCCGCCGGGCGTGCGGCAGCAGCTCGTCGAACGCCGTGCGCAGCGGCGCCAGCAGAGGCTCGCCCAGATGCAGAAGGCCTCCGGTGAAGGCCACCACGCTGCCGTCCGCGGTGGGGCAGACGGCAGCCGCCGCCTCCGCCAGGTGCCGCGCGGCCGTGTTCAAGATGTCCGCCGCCACGGGGTCGTGCCCGGCGCAGGCGGCGACCTCGGGCGCGAACGACGCCAGGACGGCCGTCCGGTCAGCACGCGGGTACAGCATGCCGGGCAGCTCGGCCGCAGGGCCCCACAGCGCCTCCATACGGGCCAGCAGCGCGGCCGAACCGCCCGTACGCCCGTCATACGCGCGCAGCGCCGCCTCCAGCCCGGCCCTGCCGATCCAGGCGCCGCTGCCGCAGTCGCCCAACAGGTGCCCCCAGCCGTCGGCGCGGCGCCAGCCGCCGGCCGCGGTGAGGTCCGTACCCGTCGCGATGACGCCGGTGCCCACGGCGACGACGGCGCCCGGCGTCTGGCCGAGCGCCCCGGCGTACGCGGTCACGGCGTCGGCGGCCAGCGCGAGCCGCCGCACGCCGAACGCCTCCGCCAGGGCCCCGGGCAGCTCGGCGCGCAGCTCCGTGCCGAGCGACGCCATGCCCGCGGCGCCGACGCACACGGCGTCGAGGCGCCGGGCACCCGTGTCCCGCATCAGGTCCTGCGCGGCCGGCACGAGCTGCTTGAGCAACTGGTGGGCGTCCATGCCGTTCGGGCCGGTGCCGATCGGCTCCTGGGAGGTGTACGAGGCGAGCGGCCGCGCGTCCCCCTCGTCCGCGCGGGCGACGGCGATCCGCAGCCCGGAGCCGCCCGAGTCCACGCCGAGGACGTGACCGGGCGCCGGGCCTGCCGCACCGCTCCGGGGCTCAGCCAAATCCGCGCGCGTCCTGCTTGAGGGCGGTGTCCACGGTCAGCGCCGTGGCGACGACCAGGCTCCGCAGCGGCTCGGGGAGCTGGGCGTGGACCTGCAAAACGTAGTTGTCCGCGGTGGTGAACATCGTCTTGGCCAGACCCTCCCAGGTCTTGGTGATCCGGGCGACCTCGGTGTCGGTGTGGTCGACGATGGCGAAGTTCCAGGCGCGCCAGTTCTCCGCCTTGATGGCGCCGATCTGCTGTCCGCCCGCCATCATCGCAAAGTTGATCTTTCCGATGGCGTTCTGCTGCACGATCTCGCCGACGGGCTGCCCGTCGGGCCGCTCCACCAGCACCTTCGACTTGATGAACTTCGCGGGGCGGGTCAGCGCCAACTGGGGCTGACCGTAGGCGTCCCGGATCTCCAGCCGGTGGGTCATGTACTGGTCGAGGCTGGAGACGATCCGCAGCACCTTCTTCGCGGTGCTCTGACCGACCTGGACGACCGTGCCGAGGGTGTTGCCGTGCTGGTCGAAGACGCTGTACTCGTTCGTCACCTCGATCAGCTTGGCCTTCTGGTTCACCACCAGCACCGGTTCGGTGAACAGCGTGCCGCCGCCCTGGGCGGTGGGGGCGACACCGGCCTGCTGCTGCACCTGGTACTGCACCTGCCCCGGATTGCCACCCGGCTGCCCGTAGCCCGGCTGCGCTCCCGGCACCGGCCCGCCGTGCATCGGCTGACCGGCTCCGGCCTGCTGCCCGGCCGGTACCTGCTGCCCGGCCTGCGGCGCGTACTGCTGCGGCATCGGCTGGACGGCGCTCTGCTGGGGCGCGTACCCCGGTCCGGGGCCCTGCTGGCCGTACGGCTGTCCGCCCTGCTGCTGAGGGGCGCTCTGCTGCCCGGCCTTCACGTACGACGGCTGCTGTGCTTGCTGCTGCTGGGCCGCCTGCTGCGGGGCCGGTGTCTGCGCCTGGGCCGGCCGGCCCTCGTGCGTGTGCTCGGTCCACCGGGACCCGTCCCACCAGCGCAGCCGGTCGGGCGTGCCCTGCGGGTCGGCGTACCAACCCGCAGGGATGTTCGCGTTCGTCATGCGGGCACACTATCCCGCAGGGTCAGGGCAGTCTCCAGTCCACCGGCTGCGCGCCCTGCCGCACCAGCAGGTCGTTGGTCCGGCTGAACGGGCGCGAGCCGAAGAACCCCCGATCCGCCGACATGGGGGAGGGGTGCGCGGACTCCACCGAGGGCAGGTCGCCGAGGAGCGGTCGCAGATTGCGCGCGTCACGGCCCCACAGCACCGACACCATCGGACGGCCCCGCGCGACCAGGGCCCGGATGGCCTGCTCCGTGACCTCCTCCCAGCCCTTGCCGCGGTGCGCCGCCGGTTTGCGCGGCGCCGTCGTCAGCGCCCTGTTGAGCAGCAGGACGCCCTGCCGTGTCCACGGCGTCAGGTCGCCGTTGGACGGCCGCGGCAGCCCGAGGTCGGAGGCCATCTCGCGGTAGATGTTCTCCAGGCTCCCGGGCAGCGGGCGGACGTCCGGCGCGACGGAGAAACTCAGGCCCACCGCGTGGCCGGGCGTCGGATACGGGTCCTGCCCGACGATGAGCACCCGGACGTCGTCGAAGGGTTGTTGGAAGGCGCGCAGCACATTGCTGCCCGCCGGGAGGTACGTACGCCCCGCGGCGATCTCCGCCCGCAGGAACTCGCCCATCCTGGCGATCTGTCCGGCGACCGGCTCAAGTGCCTTGGCCCAGCCGGGTTCGACGATTTCATGAAGAGGTCGTGCAGCCACGACCGTCACCCTACTGGCCGCAGGGTGATCCTCTTCAACCGACGGCCGGATCCGCCACCCCGCTCAGCCGACGGCGGCTGCCCGTACGCACAGCACGTCCGGCAGGTGCGAGGCGAGCTGCTGCCAGCTGTCGCCGTCGTCCGCGCTGGCGAAGACCTCCCCGTTGCGGTTGCCGAAGTAGACGCCGGCGGGGTCGGTGTCGTCGACGCACAGCGCGTCCCTGAGCACCGTGCCGTAGTGATCCTCTTGGGGCAGACCGTCGCTGAGCGCCTGCCAGCTCGCACCGGCGTCCTCGGTGCGGTACACCCGGCAGCGGTGTTCCGCGGGGACGCGGTCGATGTCCGCGGTGATGGGGAAGACGTACGCCACGTCGGCCCGGCGCGGGTGGGCCGCCGTCGCGAACCCGAAGTCGGAGGGCAGTCCGCCGCCGATGTCCGTCCACTTCGCGCCCGCGTCGTCGCTCCGGTAGACGCCCCAGTGGTTCTGCAGATAGAGCCGGTCCCGGTCCACCGGGTCCTGCGCGATCTTGTGTACGCACTGTCCGAACTCCGGGTCCGGGTCGGGCAGGAACACCGCCTTCACACCGCTGTTCGACGGAGCCCAGCTCCGGCCGCCGTCCTTCGTACGGAACACACCGGCGGCGGAGACCGCGACCGTCACCGCGTCCGCGTCCCGCGGGTCCGTGATCACCGTGTGCACCGCCAGCCCGCCACCGCCGGGCACCCACCGCTCCCGGGAGGGGTGGTCCCACAGGGGGCGGACCAGCTCGAACGTCTCACCCCCGTCCGCCGACCGGAACAGTCCGCCGGGCTCCGTCCCGGCGTACACCACGTCGGGCGCGGCCGGGCCCGCCGGATGGAGCTGCCACACCCGTTCCAGGGAAGTCTCCGTGTCCGGCGGGTACTTGACGGGCGGGCGGGACGGTTCCCGCCAGGTCTCGCCGAGGTCGTCGGAGTGGAAGACCGAGGGGCCCCAGTGGGTGCTGTCCGCCCCGGCCAGCACCCGGGGTGCCGGGCGGCGGGTGTCGATGCCGATCGCATACACCGCCTGCGCGGCGAAGTGCGGCCCGCTCAGCTCCCAGTCGCCGTGCCGCCGCCGACCGATGAACAGCCCCTTGCGCGTGCCCACCGCGAGGAGGACGTCTGTCTTGTTCGAAGTCTTGCCGGATGCCATGCCGAACACCTCCGGGACGCCGTTGTCTCAGATACCGCTCAGTCTGCACCCGACCACTGACAACGGCCCTCCGGCGCCCCATCCGCGCAGGTCAGAACGTATGTGCCCGCCGTTCTCGGCCGGTGCGGAGCGGCCGTCCCGGCACACGGGAAGGGCCGGCCCCCTGTCGCCAGGGGGCCGGCCCGTCGCCGCCGTTCGGTCGTGCCGCGTCAGTGCCGTTGGTTACGGCCGATGGTCACGCGGTAGATCACCAGGACGATCACCGAACCGATGATGGCCGCGATCCACGTCGAGAGGTGGAAGAAGCCGTTGATCGACTCCACCCCGAAGATCACCTTGCCGAGCCAGCCGCCCAGCAGACCACCGACGATGCCGATCAGCATGGTGACGAGGCATCCACCGGGGTCCTTACCCGGCATCAGTGCCTTCGCGATCGCACCCGCCAGCAACCCGATCAGGACCCACGCGATGATTCCCATGGCAGCTCACCTCGTTCACAAATAAGATCAAAACGCTTCGACTCTGGTGTTTCCCGCTTTTGCGGATCGAAACACTGCAAGTGCATCGGTTCTTCATACGATCCCTCCGGACGCCTCCTTGGGCCTGCCCTCTCCGGCGCCTCGGCGCGGGTGCGGCGCTCAGGGGCGTCGCCGGCGCCGGCGGACGCGGCGCAGCGCATCCGGAGGGCGTCAAAAATCGCTCGAACGAGACGCCCCGGGGCGCTTATCGTGAGCCGGTCGGCCCAGTGCGGAGCTCCGGGCCGACCGGCCGGTCGCGGCGGTACGGGGGTACGCCGCGAGCCGGACGGTACAGCGGCGTGGAACGACGTGCGGGGCCGGACCCATCGGGGCCGGCCCCGTTCGCGTGCGCCGACGCGCCCCCTCGCACCCCCGCCACAAGTACGAGAACCGTCGTAGTTTGACAGACCCCGTACTACGAGGGCTATCGTACGAAGCGTCAAGCCGAAGCATCACCGAACGCGGGAGTCCGTCGTGAGCGCACTGTTCGAGCCCCTCACCCTCCGGTCGCTGACCATCCCCAACCGCATATGGATGGCTCCCATGTGCATGTACTCGGCGGCGCCGGACGGTCCGGAGCAGGGTGTGCCCAACGACTGGCACTTCCAGCACCTGGCCTCGCGCGCCGTCGGCGGTACGGGGCTGATCCTGACCGAGGCGACGGCGGTGAGCCCCGAGGGGCGCATCAGCCCGTACGACCTGGGGCTCTGGAACGACCGGCAGACCGCCGCGTTCCGCCGCATCACCGACTTCCTGAAGGCGCACGGCTCCGTCCCCGGCATCCAGATCGCCCACGCGGGGCGCAAGGCCTCCACCGAGCGTACGTGGGTGGACCGCGGCGCCGCGATCGCTCCCGGTGAGGGGCACGGATGGCGGCCGGTGGGCCCGAGCCCGCTGGCGTTCGACGAGACGTCCGCCGAGCCGGCGGAACTGTCGGCCGAGGAGATCCAGGAGATCGTCGGGCAGTTCGCGGCGACCGCGCGGCGGGCCCTGGAGGCGGGCTTCGAGGTGGCGGAGATCCACGGCGCGCACGGCTACCTGATCAACGAGTTCCTCTCGCCCTACACCAACCGGCGCACCGACGAGTACGGCGGCTCGTACGAGAACCGCACCCGGTTCGCGCTGGAGGTCGTGGACGCGGTGCGGGCCGTGTGGCCCGAGGGCCTGCCGGTGTTCTTCCGGATCTCGGCGACGGACTGGCTGTCGGAGAACGCGGACGACGAGCGCGAGGGCTGGACCGCCGACGACACCGTACGCTTCGCCGCCGACCTGAAGGCGCACGGCGTGGACCTGCTGGACACCTCCACCGGCGGCAACGCCCCCGGCGCGAAGATCGCGGTGGGCCCCGACTACCAGGTGCCCTTCGCCGAGCGGGTCAAGAAGGAGACCGGGCTGCCGGTCGGTGCGGTCGGTCTGATCACCGAGGCCCAGCAGGCCGAGAAGATCATCGTGGACGGCCGGGCGGACGCCGCCCTCATCGGCCGTGAGCTGCTGCGCGACCCGTACTTCGCCCGTAACGCGGCCCGCGAGCTCGGTGCCGACATCCACGTCCCGAACCCGTACCACCGCTCCTGACGCGTGCGGCGCGCCCTGCCGGACCGGATGCCCGTACGACGGGCGCCCGGCCCGGCAGGGCGCGCCGCCTCCGGTCGCTGTTGTCATGAGCATGTCAGTCAGTCGACCGTGTCGTCAGTCACTACGGCACCCCGTGCACAACGAAAGAGCGCTGGGGTTAGCATCTGAGCACCGCCTAGCTCGAAAGATGGACCTGTGACTGTCAACGAGGACTCGTTCACAAACTGGAAGAACCGCGAGGAGATCGCGGAGTCGATGATCCCGATCATCGGGAAGCTGCACCGGGAGCGGGACGTCACGGTCCTGCTCCACAGCCGCTCCCTGGTGAACAAGTCGGTGGTCAGCATCCTGAAGACGCACCGATTCGCGCGCCAGATAGCCGGCGAGGAGCTCTCGATCACCGAGACGTTCCCGTTCCTGCAGGCCCTCACCGCTCTCGACCTCGGTCCTTCCCAGATCGACATCGGCCGGCTCGCCGAGACGTACAAGGCCGACGACCGCGGCCTGTCGGTGGAGGAGTTCACCGCCGAGGCCGTCGCGGGTGCGATGGGCGCCGACAAGATCGAGTGCCGGAAGGGGCGCGACGTCGTCCTCTACGGCTTCGGCCGCATCGGCCGGCTCGTCGCCCGGCTGCTCATCGAGAAGGCCGGCTCCGGCAACGGCCTGCGGCTGCGTGCCGTCGTCGTCCGCAGGGGCGGGGAGCAGGACATCGTCAAGCGGGCCTCGCTGCTGCGCCGCGACTCCATCCACGGCCAGTTCCAGGGCACCATCACCGTCGACGAGGCGAACAGCACCATCGTCGCCAACGGCAACGTGATCAAGGTGATCTACGCCGACGACCCGTCGGAGGTGGACTACACGGCGTACGGCATCAAGGACGCCATCCTCATCGACAACACGGGCAAGTGGCGCGACCGCGAGGGACTGTCGAAGCACCTGCGCCCCGGCGTCGACAAGGTCGTCCTGACCGCGCCGGGCAAGGGCGACGTCCCCAACATCGTGCACGGCGTCAACCACGACACGATCAAGCCGGACGAGCAGATCCTGTCCTGCGCGTCCTGCACCACCAACGCCATCGTCCCGCCGCTGAAGGCGATGGACGACGAGTACGGTGTGCTGCGCGGTCACGTCGAGACCGTCCACTCGTTCACCAACGACCAGAACCTGCTGGACAATTACCACAAGGCCGACCGCCGCGGCCGCTCGGCGCCGCTCAACATGGTCATCACCGAGACCGGCGCCGCCTCCGCCGTCGCCAAGGCGCTGCCCGACCTCCAGGCGAAGATCACCGGCAGCTCGATCCGCGTCCCGGTGCCGGACGTCTCGATCGCCATCCTCAACCTCCAGCTCGCCCGGGAGACCAGCCGCGAGGAGGTCCTCGAACACCTCCGCGACGTGTCGCTGACCTCGCCGCTGCGGCGTCAGATCGACTTCACCAGCGCCCCCGACGCGGTCTCGAACGACTTCATCGGCTCGCGCCACGCCTCGATCGTCGACGCCGGTGCGACCAAGGTCGACGGCGACAACGCGATCCTCTACCTCTGGTACGACAACGAGTTCGGCTACTCCTGCCAGGTCATCCGCGTCGTCCAGTACGTCTCCGGGGTGGAGTACCCGACCTACCCGGCGCCGGTGACCGGCTGATCCGGACATCCGGCTGAACCGGACCGGACCATCGGCCGACCCGGCCGTTCCGGCCACCCGGCCACGAGGCGGCAGCAGGAAGGCGACCGGCCCTGAGAGGCGCTCAGGTCGCGCTCCCGCTGCCGCCGTCGGCCGTCACCCTCGGCGGCCGGCACCGGCCGTCACCACCGGCCGTCGCCGTAACGCCGGTGCAGCTCGCTGATCTCCTGGTCGTCACGGGCGGCCATGGACCGCGTGCGCCGTACGCCGGCCTCTATGACGAAGAGCACGAGCCCGCCGACGAGCACCGAGCCGAGCAGTAACACCACCACACATTCCACATACACCTCCTACCCGGCGTCCGCCGTGTTGCAACGGGCTTCCCCGCCGCACCCACCGCAACCGGTCCGCCGGTCACGGCGGTACGTGGAAGGTGTACGCGTGGCCGCAGGCGTCGCAGGCGAAGCGGCCGTTCAGTCCGTCGTTGGCCGTCTGGCAGCGTGGGCACGGTGCGGTGGTGAAGTATTCCGGCCACCGCTTGCCCGCGTCCCCGGTGTCCACGCCACCCGGCCTCGGCTCGCCCTCGGTCATCCGGACGCTCCACAGTTGCACGACCACCCGCCATCCGGTCCCTGAATTACCTGAGCACCACACCGGCTGCAATACATGACTGCTCCTCGACCCGCACCACAGCACCCCGCGCCCAGACCGAGTACACCTATCTCAACATCGCCACGCCGTTATTCAGAGAATGTCCGGAAACGGCATGGCGTTCCGGTTGTGGGACGTCGCAGGGACCTCTGGAGCACGTCGCGGCGCCGACTGTCCCACCCGGAGGCCGACGGAGGAACCCGTCCCCTGGCCGGCAGGCGTCTTTCAGCCAGGCGCGCCGCCGTCCCTGCCGATCCGGGTGGCGGGATCCGGCGCGTACGAGCAGGACGCCGCCCGTCCGGCGCGCCGCCGTTCGGGTACGCCCCCGCCCGCGTACGACGTGGCCGAAGGGGCCCCGGCCGTAGGCTGACCGGCGCCGGGGCCCCGGCCGGTTCACCGGGGTCCGGGGAGTCACCGGGCGTGAGCGGCCGGGGCCGGGGTACGCGAGCGGTTCCGGAAACGGAGGAAGGGTGGACGACGTGCGCAGTGTGGGTGTGGAGGAGGAACTGCTGCTGGTGGACGCGCGGACCGGCGAGCCGCGGGCGCTCTCGGCGGCGGTCCTCGCGGCAGCGTCGCGTGACCCGCTGGGCAACGAGGAGGTCTTCGAGAGCGAGCTGCACCGGCAGCAGCTGGAGTTCGCCACCCGGCCGCAGACGGACATGGGCGACCTGGCCAAGGAGATACGGCGCTGGCGGGCGGAGGCGGCACGCCACGCCGAGGGGCTGCGGGCGTCGGTGGCCGCCCTGGCCACCTCGCCGCTGGAGGTGAGCCCGACCATCGGCAGCGGCGAACGCCACCAGTGGCTCGCGGAGAACTTCGGCCTCACCGCCCAGGAACAGCTGACCTGCGGCTGCCACATCCACGTCTCCGTGGACTCCGACGAGGAGGGCGTGGCCGTACTGGACCGGATGCGGCCCTGGCTGTCCGTGCTGCTGGCGATGAGCGCGAACTCACCGTTCTGGCAGGGCGGGGACAGCGGGTACGGCAGTTACCGCAACCGGGTGTGGGGACGCTGGCCGTCGGCCGGCCCGGTCGAGGTGTTCGGCACCGCCGACCGCTACCACGAGCAGGTCGGCGACATGACCGCCAGCGGCGTGCTGAAGGACGAGGGCATGGCCTACTTCGACGCGCGCCTCTCCCGTACGTACCCCACCGTCGAGACCCGCGTCGCCGACGTGTGCCTGGACCCGTCCACCACCGTGCTGCTGGCCACCTTGATCCGTGGCCTGGTGGAGACGTCGGTACGCCAGTGGCACGACGGCGTCCCGCCCGGCCGCCACACCGTCGCGCTGCTGCGCCTGGCCACGTGGCGCGCCGCCCGCTCAGGGCTGGAGGGCGAACTCATCCACCCCGTCACGATGCGTCCGGCCCCGGCCGAGGCCGTCGTACGGGCCCTGTTCGACCATGTACGCGACGCCCTGGAGGACAGCGGCGACCTCGTGCCCGCGCAGGAGGCACTGGCCACCCTGCTGAAGACGGGCAACGGCGCCCGCGTACAGCGGGAGTTGCTGCGCAGCACGGGCAGTCTGCGGGGCGTGGTCACCGAGTGCGTACGGCGCACGCTCGACTGAGACGGGCCCGCTGCCGGTACGGTCAGGGGAGCGGGCCCCGCCCAGCTCCGGACAGCCTGCCGTGATCGGAGGGGACATGGACGACCTGAGGGACAGGACCGCCGTGGTCACCGGTGCCGCGAGCGGTATCGGGCGGGGCATGGCCGAGGCGTTCGCCCACGAGGGCATGCGGGTGGTGCTGGGCGACGTGGAGGAGGCGGCGCTCCAGGCCACAGCGGCGGGACTGCGGGACGGCGGCGCCGACGTGCACGCCGTCGTCACCGACGTGGCCGAGGCGGACGAGGTCACCGCGCTCGCCGAATCCGCCCTGCGCGCCTACGGCGCCGTACATGTGCTGTGCAACAACGCGGGTGTCCACACGGGCAGCAAGCCGAGCTGGGAGAGCACCCTCGACGACTGGGCCTGGATTCTCGGCGTGAACCTGATGGGCGTCGTGCACGGCATCCGCACGTTCCTGCCCGTCATGATCGAGCAGAACGAGGAGGCGCACATCGTCAACACCGCCTCGATGGCCGGTCTCCTCCCGGGCGGCTCGCTGTACGGGGCGACGAAGACCGCCGTCGTCTCCCTCTCGGAGACGCTGCACCTGGAACTCGTCGAGAGCGGGCGCAAGCCACGCGTGTCCGTACTGTGCCCCGGCCTGGTCGACACGGACATCTACCGCTCCCAGCGCAACCGGCCGCCCCGCTACTCCGACGCTGGCCCGGTCCCGGGCAACTGGTCGCCCGACGCGGCCCGGAAAGCCTTCGAGGACTTCGGCGTCCCCCCGCGCACCATCGGCGACGAGGTGGTGCGGGCCATCCGGGAGGAGCGCTTCTACGTCCTGACCCACCCGGAATACCGGGACCACATCAGGCACCGGGCCCAGCAGATACTCGATGGCGAGAACCCGACGCTGCTGCCGCCGCCGGGGAAGTGAGCCGGGGTGTGCGGGGCGTCGTCGTGACCGCCCGGGGCTAGGCTCGCCGTATGGCAGCGGCACGGTGCATCGGCGAGAGTTGTGCCGTGGTGGCCGTCGCCGCCTCGGCCGGAGGCGTGTTCGCGCTGCTGGAGCTGTTCGGCTCCTTCACCACGGGGCCACCGGTGCCGACCCTGGTCGTCCAGCACCTGAGCCCGCGCCACCGCACGCTGCTCGACACGATCCTCCAGCGGCGTACGCGGGTGCCGGTCGCCATGGCCCGGGACGGTGAACGGGCCGCGGCCGGGCGGGTCTACCTGGCGCCGCCCGACCGGCATCTGCTCATCGGTCCCGGCGGCATCCTGACCCTGTCCGACACGGAACGGGTGAACCGGGTCAGGCCCGCCGCGGACCGGCTGTTCACCTCGGTCGCCGAGACCTACGAGGACCGTGCCTGGGCCTTCGTGCTCAGTGGGACCGGACGCGACGGCGCGGCGGGCGCCCGGGCCGTCAAGGACGGCGGCGGTACCGTCGTGGTCCAGGACCCGGAATCCGCCGACTACCCCGGCATGCCCCGGGCCGCGCTGGAGGCCGGCGCGGTGGACCATGTGCTGGCCCTGCACGACATCGAGGAGATGATCCGCACGTTCGCCGCTTCCGGGCAGAAGACCTGACGGCGGGACTCCGGGCGGGCGGGCCGGAACAGGTGCCCGGCCGCTCGCCTGTGGTCGCGGAGGAAGGCGGGGATGCCGGCCCGGGCCGGGTAGTCGGGCAGCGGTGCGGGCCGGTCGTCGAGGAACGCGGTGATGACGGCTGCCGCTCGCCGGTCGTTGTCGTCCAGACCGTTCCACATGTGGTGGCCGACGCCGGGCAGGCACTGGGTGCGCCGGATGGCGGGGTCGGCCGCGAGGACGCCGGTCTCCCACTGCCGAACCTGTGAGGTGCACTCCGCGATCATCAGCGTCGCGGGTGTCCGGGACCGCTTCAGCAGCGGGGCGAGGGAAGGGGAGGGGGAGTCCTCGATCGTTTGTTGGACACGGAGGCTGGCGGCGGCGCTGAAGGAGAAGTTCCGCGCCGTGTCCTCGACCGGAACGCGGCGCGCGTCCCGTGCGCAGTAGGCGGACGCGGTGTCGCTGCCGAGGTCGGCGGCGCGCAGTCCTTCGTCCCGTCGGACCGGGTCGGCGACCGCGACCCGGTGCGGCCGCTGGTCGTGGCGATCGACCGCGTCGTGGCGGACCGTGTCCTCGCGGGCGGCACCACACAGATCGCGGTCTCGTTGTGGGCCGCCCTGCACGGGCTGGTGTCCCTCGAACTCGCCGGCGCCCTCGAAGGCGCCGCAGCCGAGACCGCTTTCCGGTCGACGATCGACGCCGTACTGCGCGGCTGGGCAACTTCCGACGCCTTCCCGGGCCTTCGGGGTGCGGACATGGTGCCGTGAGACCGCGTTCGGCCCACCTGGCGGTCCGGGGCTGCAATACATTGGCGTGACAGCGGCGGGCCCGGTCCGGCGCGGGTGGGTGGGGGAGGCATGTCGGGACAGACCGTCGCGAACCTGATCGAGAAGCTGCAGCCCGGTGGACCGGGGCCGTCCCGTCTGTGGTGTGCCCAGTGCGCCGTCCTGCTGGACGTGGACGGTACGGCGATCTCGCTGCACTTCGACGGCTCGCAACTGCTGTGGCACAGCGACCCCGACGGAGCACGTCTGGACGATCTCCAGTTCACCCTGGGCGAGGGACCTGGCCTGGACGCGGCCCGCGACGGCGCCCTGTGCCTGGTCGCCGACCTGTCCCGCTGCGGCTCCCGGTGGCCGATGTTCGCCGCACAGGCACGGGAACTGGGTATCCGGGCGGTCTTCGCCTTCCCCCTGCGGCTCGGTGCGCTGCGGGTCGGCGCTCTGACCTGCCACCGGCGCACGCCCCACCGGCTACCGCCGGAGAGCGCCGCCGGCGCGCTGACGCTCGCGGACGCGCTGACCCTGTTCCTGCTCGGCGGCCGGCACGCCGGTCCGCGGTTCCTGAACCCTGCGGACCTGCACCGTTCGGAAGTCCACCAGGCCACCGGGATCCTCAGCGTCCACCTCCGGGTGCCGCTGGCCAGCGCCCTGGCGCGGCTGCGCGCCCACGCCTTCGCCACCGAACGCCCCATCACCGAGGTGGCCCGCGATGTGGTGGCCGGGCGCCTGCGCCTGCCGCGCGATGCCACCAGCGCTTGACCGTACGGACCCACGCGCACACGACGAAGGTGCGGGACGGCCGTACAGCCGCCCCGCACCGGGCATCGCACGCCGGCCCGCCCGGGGGCGGTGGCGCGTCAGGTGGTCAACGTCAGTCGTTGACGCAGGTGTTGCCGAAGGTCGGGTTGAGCAGACCGACGATGTTGATGCTGTTGCCGCAGACGTTGACCGGCACGTGGACCGGAACCTGAACGGTGTTGCCGGAGACCACGCCCGGCGAGTTCAGCGCCGCGCCCTGGGCCCCGGAGTCGGCAGTCGCGAGGCTCGCGCCGCCCAGGATGATGGCGCAGGTTCCCGCGGCGGCGACGGCAGTCTTGATGGCACGCGACATGGAATGTTGCTCCTCGTACATTGAGAAAAAGGACAGGCGGCCTGGCGGGGACACCCGGTGCCCGCCACCACGGCTGGTGGGCCGCCGACCACCAATCAACCCGATGCGGCGCCGTTTGTCGCGAAGAACGGAAGGTGTTCACTCTATTTAGGGTGGAGATCGAATCAGCGTATTATTTATCCAGGTCGGGGCCGGATTGACCGTCCCCCTGCCGGAGGCGGGCGGCCGGCGCCCGGCCGCCGGCCGCCACGGTCCCTACGGGCCGCAGGTCGCGTCCCGGATCGCCGATGTGGTACCGGCTCTCCTTCGCCACGAGGTGCCCGCGTGCCGCGTCGGCCGCGCTGCCCGTGCCCTTGGCCGCTTCCCGGGCGCCCTCCACCAGCGGCGTGGCGCTGCGCTGCCCCGGCACCACCTCGCCGGGGCAGGGCGCCGCTCCGGCGGGCACCGCCGAAATCGCCAGTGCGGCGGCGCCCAGCAGCGCCGCCGCACTGGCGAAACCTTTACGCGCACCGGCCGCTCCACGCGGCCCGCGTAACCCGCCCGGGACCTCCGGTCTTTCCCGTACCGGTCTCCCGTCCCCTGTCCCGCACTCACGCGAGGCGACTCCTTCCGCCCTCTGCCGCACGGTTCGCAGCCGTCACTGTTGTGGACGGGAACATGCAAGCGGCCGGCTGTTCACCCCGACAACGAACCCGACAAGTCGGTGGGCGGCTTCCGGACGCGTGGGGAGAGCGGGGCGAGGTGTGGCCGTTCGGGGAGGGGCGCGGTACCCCGGGCGGGAAGGGCGCGTCAGTCGATGTTGATTTTGAAGGTGGAGGTGGTGTTGCGGATGTTCTCCGCGTTGTCGCGGAGGGTCAGACGGTGGAAGGCCGCCTGGCCCACGGCCGGTCCGCCGGCCGCTTCGTTGGCCCAGACACCGAAGCCGGACCGGTCGTTGTACTCGTCACCGCTCTTCTTCGCCCCGGAGACGGTCACGTCGGACAGCTCGGTGTCCTGGACCGGGTGCTGCGGCTGCTGGCCGACGTAGTTGGTCTGGAACATGATGCCGTGGTACGTCGGGTCGGTGATCGCGGCGCCCTTCACCCGGATCGCCCGGAAGGGCTTCGACGCCGAGTAGAGCCAGATGCCGGGGAAGGTCTGGCCGTTCCAGAAGTGGCCGCCCGCGCGCTCGATGCCGAGGTTCTCGAACGTGGTCTGTCCGGGCCCGAAGCCGTTCATCGGGATGCCGAAGTCCAGCGACGAGATGGTCACGCCGGCGTAGACCAGGGTGTCCACGACGCGGACGTTGCGGAAGGTGTTGAGCTGCCCGCCGTACACGGCCAGGCCGGCGGCCCGCCAGGTGAGCTTGGAGGTGAGGTTCTCGTAGACGTTGTGCGTCTGTTCGCCGCCGCCCGAGTCGAGCGCGGAGAACAGCGCGAAGGAGTCGTCGCCGGTGGCCCGCGCCTCGTTGTTGGTCACCAGGTTGTCGCTGGAGCCGTTGGTCATGTTCAGACCGTCGGCGAAGGTGTTGCGGATCCGGTTGTTCCGGATCGTCATCCGGTCGGTGTTGGCGCCCCAGTAGAGGCAGACCATGTGCTCGGCCCAGATGTTCTCGATGGTGATGCCGGAGATGTTCTGGAAGTCGAAGACCTTGCCGGGGCCGTCGATGCGCGAGGTGTAGTTGCCGAAGTAGGCGAAGCCGGCGAACGTCGAGCCGTCGGCGCCGTCGGCGGCGCGGAAGCCCACGTCGGTGTTCTGCTGGCCGGCCGGGGCGTGGAAGCGGGTGAACCACGGCCCGGCGCCGAGCACCTTCACCGGCTTCAGGTAGACCTGGAACTTGCTCGATGTCTGGTAGTCGCCCGGCGGCAGATAGACGCCCTTGATCCTGCCGGTGGTGTCCATCCGGGCCCGGTCCAGCGCGTTCTGCACGTCCTGGTGACCGAAACCGGCCGGTTCCACGAACGCCTGCCGGTCCGGGTTGGGCGCCGCGGCCACCTTCTCGAAGTCGACGAAGTCGATCGCGTACGTGGAAGGGTTGTCGGCGTCCTTCTGGAGCCGGACCTTGCTGCCCGCCGGAACGGTGCGGCCGAGGTCGAGATGCGCCTCGTCGTAGATGTGCCGGGCCGGGCCCGCGCCCGGGTCGTTCACCGGGGCCGCCTCCGGGCCGTACAACCAGGCGTACTTCGACGTCAGGTCGAAGGGCTTGGCCTTCTGGCCGTTCACATAGACGTTGAGCTTCGCGTTCGTGCCGCCGCCGCCCGGTGCGTCCGGTATGGAGAAGCGGGTGACCAGGGTGCTGGTCTCCACCGGGGTGGTGAACTCCACGTACTGGCCGGTCTGCTTCAGGGTCACGGCCTTGCGCCCCGACGCCTCGCCCGCCAGGTCGCCGATCCTGCGGTTCGGGCCGACCACCTGCGCGCCGCCGCCGGTGGCGCCGGACTCGGCCTCGACGGTGGTGTACGGCATGGTCGCGCCGGTCGCGGCTCCGGCCCCGGCCCGCCGGGGCTGCGGTGCGGGCTTCGCGAGCGACGGCCTGAAGGCCGCGCGTGACGAGCCCTGGCCCGCCGCGACGGTCCGGGTGACCGTAGGCCCGTCGGGGGACTGGTTGCCTGCCGCGTCCCGGGCCCGCACGGTGTAGGCGGTCCGGTGCGGCGTGCCGCCGGGCGCGGTGGTGTCCTCCCAGTGCGTCGCCGTGGCAGGCAGTCCGGCACGCAGCCGGCCGTCGGCGTAGACGTCGTACCCGGACGCGCCCGGAGCCCGCTCCCAGCGCAGCGTCGCGCCGTCCAGCCGGACGTCGCGCGGCGCCTCGGGGGGCGCCGTGTCGCCCGACGCCGCGGGGAACAACGCGAGTTCGCCGACCCGCTGCGCTCCGGCCACCCGGACGTACCGCACCGGCGCGCCGTCCAGGCGCAGGGTGACGTGGCCCTGGCGGGACCGGGAGTCGGACAGCTCGACGAAGTCGCGGCCGTTGGCGGAGCCCTGGAGCTGGACCTGCTGGGCCTTGCCGGGCAGTGTGAGCTCGACCCGGTCCAGGCGGCGGGTCGCGCCGAGGTCGGCCTGTACCCAGCGGGCGGCGCTGCCCTTCGCGTAGGTGTCCGGGTCGCCGTCGTGGGCGCGGGCTGCCCCGTCGCCACCGAGGCGCGCCGCCAGCGGGCCTGCGCCCGAGCCGGCCGGTCCGGTGGCGGCTTCGGCGGCGAACGCCTGCCAGCCGGTCGCCAGCAGGCCGGTGCTGAGCACGGCGGCCAGTACGGGCCGCCAGGCCCTTCTGCGTGATGGAGTGGTGTGTTGTGTGGAGCCCATGACTTTCCCTTCTGTGGGGAGAGGGCGGCGGCCGTGCCCGGGTCAGGCCCGCAGCCAGACCGCCGTGTCCTGCGGCAGCGCGCCCACTGGAGTCAGCGGGCCCGATGCCAACAGAAGTTCGGAGTGCGGGGGCAGCGCCATGGCAGCCGTGCCGAGGTTGACCAGGCACAGCACGCTGCCGCCGCCCGGCACGTCGCGCGCGAAGGAGAGCACCTGCGGCGCGTCCGTGGGCAGCCAGCGCAGCGGGCCCGCGTCCCGGAAGGCGACGCGCAGCCGCAGCGCGGTGCGGTACAGCGAGAGCATCGAGTCCGGATCGGCGGCCTGCCGTTCGGCGGCGTACCGCTCCCAGCCGTCGGGGCGGGGCAGCCAGGACGGGCCGTCGCCGTCCGCGTGCCAGGGCAGCGGCACCCGGCAGCCGTCCCGGCCCGGGGCGGTCCCGCCGGACCGGGCGTACATCGGGTCCTGGATCAGCTCGCGCGGGATCTCGGCCTCCGGCAGGCCCAGTTCCTCTCCCTGGTAGAGGTAGACGGACCCGGGCAGCGCCAGGGTGAGCAGCGCGGCGGCGCGGGCCCTGCGGGTGCCCAGGGCGAGGTCGGTGGGGACTCCGAAGCGTTTGCGCGCGAAGGCGAATCCGGTGTCCTCGGCACGCCCGTAGCGGGTGACCGTACGGGTCACGTCGTGGTTGGCCAGCAGCCAGGTGGCGGGGGCGCCGACGGGGGCGTGCGCGGCCAGCGTGAGGTCGATGGAGGCGCGCAGTTCGGCCGCGTCCCAGGGGCGGGCCAGGAAGTCGAAGTTGAAGGCGGTGTGCAGCTCGTCGGGGCGCAGGTAGCGGGCGAACCGCTCGGGGTCGGGCAGCCAGATCTCCCCGATCAGCACGGCTCCGTACGCGTCGGCCAGCCGCCGCCAGGAGCGGTAGATGCCGTGCAGTTCCGGCCGGTCGTGGAAGGGGTGCGGGCCGCCGTCACGGGGCATGTCGGGCAGGCCGTCGGCCTTGGCGAGCAGCGCGGCGGAGTCGATGCGTACGCCGTCCGCGCCGCGCTCGAACCAGAACCGCAGCACGTCCTCGTGCTCGCGGCGGACCTCCGGGTGGCTCCAGTCGAGGTCCGGCTGCCCGGGGCTGAACAGGTGCAAGTACCACTGCCCGTGCTCCGTACGCGTCCAGGGCACGCCGCCGAACTCGCTCACCCAGTCGTTCGGCGGCTCGGTGGAGGGCGGCCGGAAGTGGAACAGGTCCTGTTCCGGCGATCCGGGGTCGGCGGCGAGCGCCGCCCGGAACCACGGGTGCTGGTCGGAGACGTGGTTCGGCACGATGTCCACGATGGTGCGCAGGCCCAGCCCGTGCGCCTCGGCCAGCAGTTTCTCCGCCTCGGCGAGGGTGCCGAAGGCCGGGTCGACGGTGCGGTAGTCGGTGACGTCGTAGCCGCCGTCGGCGAGGGGGGAGAGGTACCAGGGGGTGAACCACAGGGCGTCCACGCCGAGTTCCGCCAGGTACGGCAGCCGGGCGCGGACCCCGGCCAGGTCACCGGTGCCGTCGCCGTTCCCGTCGGCGAAGGAGCGGACGTACACCTGGTAGATGGCGGCGGTGCGCCACCAGCCCGTGCGGGACAAGGGGAGTCCTTTCGTACGCGGTGCGAGGTGTACGGGGGAGCGGGGGACGGCGCGGTGCGGTCAGCCCTTGAGGCCGCCCGCGCCGAGACCGGCGACGATCTGCCGCTGGAAGGCCAGGAACAGCGCGATCAGCGGCAGCGAGGCCAGGACCAGGCCCGCCACCAGGCTGTTGAGCGGGGTGTCCTGGGCGACGCGCTGGAGGAAGACGCTCAGCGGCTGCTTCGCCGGGTCCGGCAGGACCAGCAGGGGCCAGAGGAAGTCCTTCCACGCGGCGACGACCGACAGGATCGACACCACGGCGAGGATCGGCCGGGACAGTGGCAGCACGATCCGCCACATGGTGCCCAGCGGCCCGGCACCGTCGATGCGGGCGGCGTCCAGCAGCTCGTCCGGCACGCGGTCGAAGAAGTTCTTCAGGAGGTAGATGCTGAAGGCGTTGGCGGCGGCGGGCAGCCAGACCGCGCTCGGACTGTCGATCAGGTTGCGGTGGAACAGCGGGACGTCGACGACCGTGAGGTAGACGGGCACCAGCAGCGCGGTCGCGGGCATCATCAAGGTGACCAGCATCAGCCCCAGGACCACGTTCCCGAACCGGGGCCGCAGCTTGGACAGCGCGTACGCCGCCGGTACCTGCACCGCGAGCTGGACCAGCCAGGCGCCGCCCGCCAGCAGCACCGTGTTCAGGAAGTAGTGGGTCAGGTCCATCTCCCGCCAGGCACGCCCGTAGTTCTCCGGGTGCCACTCGGCGGGGACGTAGGTGGGCGGGTTCTGCGCCAGTTCGGCCGGCGATTTCATCGCGCCCGTCACGGCCCAGTACAGCGGCACCAGGAACGCGACGGTGAACAGCGCCAGAGCCACGGCCAGCACCGACCAGTAGACCAGCTTCCCCTTGCGGGTGCGCAGGACGGCGGGACGGACGAGCGTACGGGTCGAGGCGGCCATCAGCCCTCCTTGGTGCGGGTCAGGCGCAGATAGAGGGCGGAGAACGCGGCGAGGACGAGGAGCAGCAGCAGGCTGAGCGCGCTCGCGGTACCGAAGTCGTTGTAGACAAAGGCATAGCGGTAGACGAGGAACATCACGGTGACCGTGGAGTCGTCGGGCCCGCCGCCGGTCATCACGTACGGCTCGGTGAACACCTGCATCGTCGCGACGATCTGGAGCAGCAGGAGGACCAGCAGCACGAACCGGGTCTGCGGAACGGTGACGTGGCGCAGCCGCTGCCAGAGGCCGGCGCCGTCCAGCTCGGCGGCCTCGTACAGCTCGCCCGGGATGGTCTGGAGCGCGGCGAGATAGATCAGCGTGGCGGTGCCCATGTTGGCCCAGGTGGAGACTATCACCAGGGAGACCAGTGAGGTGGACGAGGAGTCGAGCCAGGCGGAGGTCGGCAGGTGGAGGGTGCGCAGGACCTCGTTGAGCAGCCCCGGGCCCGGGTCGTAGAACCACTTCCACATCAGCGCCACGACCACCGGGGGCAGCATCACCGGCAGGTGGACCAGCACGCGGAAGTACGCGCGGGCGTGCCGGAACTCGTTCAGCAGCACCGCGGTCAGGAACGGCACGAAGAAGCCCAGCACCAGCGCGTACGCGGTGAACACCGCGGTGTTGCGCCACGCCGTGGCCAGCAGGGGGTCGGCGAAGAGCTTCTCGAAGTTGCTCAGACCCGTCCAGGTGCTGCCGGTGGCGAAGTTGACGTCCTGGAAGGCCAGGAGCACGTTGCGGACGATCGGCCACCACGAGAACAGCGCGAAGACCACCACGGCGGCGCACAGGAACCCGTACGCGGTCAGGTGCTCGCGCACCGAGCGGCGCAGGCGGGCGGCGCGCCGCCCGTGCGTCGCAGTGGCCGGTGACCGGGACGACGGCTTCTTCAGCAGGGGCGCGGTGGTCATCGGAGCGCGCTGTAGATCTGGTCGGCCTTCTTCTGCGCGGTGGCGAGCAGCGCGTCGATGTCGGCGTCCTCGTCGGTGAGGACCGCCTGCATCGCGTTGTCGAGCACGGCGTAGACCCGTTGTGCCTCCGGGGGTTCGAGGACACCGGTGACGCGGGGCGCCGCGTCCATGAAGGGCTGGTAATTGCCTACGGGGATGTTGGCGTACCTGCGCTTGGCCGCCTCCACCCGGTCGCGGACGGAACCCTTCCAGATGTCGGGGGTGGGCGGCATGGGCAGTCCGACGGGCAGCTTCGCGGCGAGGTTGTCCCGGATGTTCTGCTCGACGAGGTCCGGGTCGAGGTACTTCCATTGCAGCCACTTGATCCCGGCCGCGATCTTCTTCGGGGACGCCTTGGGATTGATCATGTACCCCTCGCCGCCGATCAGGGTGGCCCTGCCGTCGGGTACGGGCGCGAGCCCGTAGTCCTGGTACCTGCCGCCGAACTGCTTGGCGATGACGGTGATGTTGTCGGCCGCGGCGATGTACATCCCGAGTTTGCCGCTGCCCATCATGCGCTGGACGTCCTCGGCCTGGAGCAACTGTTTGCTGCCCATCGAGTTGTCCTTCCAGCGCATGTCGTGCAGAGCCTGGAGGGTGGCCCGGCCGGCCGCCGAGTTGAAGGCGGCCCTCCAGCGGCCGTCCTGCTCGGTGGCGATCCGGCCGCCCCGGGAGTACAGCTCGGCGGTGAAGTGCCAGCCGCCCTGGTTGTTCTTGGAGAAGTCGGCGTAACCGGCGGTGTTGTCGCCGAGCGCGGCGATGCGCTGCGCCGCGGTCCGGACGTCCGCCCACGTCCGCGGCGGCTTGTCCGGGTCGAGCCCGGCCTTCTTGAACAGGGTGCGGTTGTAGAGCAGCCCCATCGAGTAGTTGGCGGTCGGCAGGCCGTACTGGCGGCCCTTCTCGTCCTGGAACACCTTCATCAGCTCGTCCTGGACGTCCGCGCGGTGCGGCATGTCCTTGACGTGGTCGGTGAGGTCGGCCGCCTGATGCTTCGCCAGCAGGCCGCGGGCGTCGGTGAAGTAGACGTAGAAGACGTCTTCGAGTTTGCCGCCCGCCAGCTTGGCGTTGAAGGTCTTCGGGTCCATGAAGCCTTCGTGCGGCACGATGTCGATGCCGGGGTTGGCCTTCTCGAACTGCTGCACATGCTTGTCGAAGAGCGCGCGCTCGAACGCCTGCGTCGTGGGCGGCTGCCCGTTGACGGTGAGCCGCACCGTGCCGCCCGGGGCGTCCTCGGCGCTGTCGCTGCTGCTGGTGCCGCAGGCGGTGAGCGCGGTCAGGGACGCGACGGCGAGGCAGGCGAGCGTGCGTCCGCGTTTTCTCGTGGATGACATCGGTGGACCCCTCTGAGCGTGAGCGAGGCAGCGAGCGAGGCGGCGGGCACTGGCGCTCACTCAAGCATTGGGGTCAGGGGAGCGCAATATCGCGCGCGTAATCTGCAAATTATCGACAGCGCCTTGGGCAGCTCGAAGCCGACGCTGCCGGGGCTTCCGGCACTTTCGGCGGCTTTCCGGCGGCCGTGCGGGCTACCGCGTGGCGCGCGGCCCCGTCGATCCCCGTACGACCAGCTCCGGTTCGAACAGGATCTCGTCGCGGACCACCTCCCGGCCGTCGATCTGCGCCGTCAGCAGTTGGACCGCGGTACGGCCCAGCGCGTCGATCGGCTGCCGGACGGTCGACAGCGGCGGCTCCGTCACGGTCATCAGCGGCGAGTCGTCGTACCCCACCACCGACACGTCCTGCGGCACCCGCAGCCCGCGCCGGCGCGCGGCCCGCACCGCGCCCAGCGCGATGATGTCGCTGGCGCAGACGATGCCGGTCACCCCGGCGTCCAGCAGTCGGGAGGCCGCCGCGTGGCCGCCCTCCATCGAGTACATCCCGCGCACCACGTGCTCCGGCGGCAGCCCGGCGCCGCCCGCGGCCCGGGCCGCCGCCTGCCCGGCGGCGAGCTTGCGCCGCGAGGGCACGTGGTCGGACGGGCCGAGCGCCAGGCCGATCCGTTCGTGCCCGAGCGAGGTGAGGTGGCGCCACGCCTGCTCCACCGCGACCGCGTCGTCGGTGGAGACGCAGGGGAAGTCGAGGCCCGGGATCGGCGCGTTGACCAGCACCACGGGCAGGCTCCTGGCGTGCAGCAGCCGGTAGTGGTCGTGCGGCGCGTCCGCCTGGGCGTACAGCCCGCCCGCGAACACCACGCCGGAGACCTGCTGCTGGAGCAGGAGGTCGACGTAGTCCGTCTCCTGGATGCCGCCCGGTGTCTGGGCGCAGAGGACGGGGGTCAGTCCGCGCTGGGCGAGCGCGCCCCCGACGACCTCGGCGAAGGCGGGGAAGATCGGGTTCGACAGCTCCGGCAGCACCAGCCCGATGAGCTTGCCGCGCTCGCCGCGCAGTTGGGTCGGCCGCTCGTAACCGAGCACGTCCAGTGCCGTGAGTACCGCCTGCCGGGTGGCCTCCGAGACACCGGGCCTGCCGTTCAGCACCCGGCTGACGGTCGCCTCGGAGACGCCGACCTTCTTCGCCACCTGCGCAAGTCGTCGCGTCATGTACGCAACGCTAGCGCAAACGACGCAAGTATTTGCGGGGTCACGGGAACGCGAGCGGGCCCGAGGGCGGGTGCGGCGGCGCGAGAGCGCACCGGTGCCCGTCGGACCCGCTCCGCCGCGGCCGTCGCCGTCACATCAGGACGGCCGGCCGCGACCGGTTCAGCGGACGAACTTCCAGCTGACCTGCGGGACCATGTCGGTGCCCGCGGGCACCAGCTTGCGGAAGGCCGCCTGGCTGAGGTCGATGTGGGTCGGGGCGCAGGACGGGCACTTGTCCTTGACCGGCACGGTGATGGTCCTGCCGTTGTACGAGACCTGCACCTTGATACCGGCACAGAGCGGGTCGTTGTTCGGGTTGGGCGAGGTCCAGTAGGAGGCCGAGACGGCGACCAGGTCCTGCGAGGTGGCGTCGATGGGCGTGCCGCAGGCGCCGTAGCCCTTGTCGTTGTAGTAGGTCATCTTGCCGTTCATGGTCTGGCCGATCGGCACGGCATGGGCCGTGCCCGTGCCGAGGGCGATGCCGGTGACGGCTATCACGCCGCAGACCGTCGTCTTCCAGCGTCTGGATGCGCGCATGATGTCTCCTCGTCCGAGTGGGTTCGGGTACGTTCCGGGAGATTTCTCGGGCAGCCGTTGCCGGGCGGCGGTGCGCCCGGCGATGCGCAACGGCAGGGAGCGGCCGACGCGTTGCCGCCGTCGGCGCGCGCTCGGCGCGCCGGCGCTCGGGCTTCAGGGGGCGGCGGCTCACGGAGCACTCCCGAGCACATGAGTGTCATGGACCGCGGCCGCCTCACAACCCCCAATGGGCTCAGATGTCCTGAAGTCGCGGAAAATGTACGCCGTATTGGCCCGGAACGGACGGTTGGCGTCCACTGCCGGAACCGGACGCGCGGGCCTCGTCCCCGGGCGGGGAACCTCCCGGGGGTAAGCGGCTCAAGCCGGGTGTGAGGGTGACTCGTACGATGACGCCGGAACTGATCGTGATTTTTCTGGAGGGGCCGGATCGTGCCGAGTGGGACCGGTGGAGGACGCGGGCGGCGGCAGGGAGCGTACGGCGTCGATGCCCCGTACGCGTTGTTCGGCCTCGGCTGCGGAGCGGTGGGGTCGACGTTGGCGGGGTTCGGCACGCTGTCGGGGCCCGGGATCGGGGTGGCCTGGCTGCCGTTCCTGTGTGCGCTCGTGATGGCGGTCGCCTTCGCGCTGTACGTGCACGCCACCCGGCGGGGCAAGTTCGCCGTCTGGGAGGACCTGCTGGACGGGCTGGAGCTGCGCGGGAACGAGCGGCTCCTGGACCTCGGGTGCGGGCGCGGCGCCGTGCTGCTGGCGGGCGCCCGCCGGGTGCCGCAAGGCCGGGCGGTGGGGGTGGACCTGTGGCGCGGCGTCGACCAGACGGGCAACGCGGAGAGCGCCACGGAACGCAACGCGCGGGCCGAGAGTGTCCAGGACCGGGTGGAGCTGCGCACCGGCGACCTGCGGGACCTGCCCTTCGGTGACGGCGAGTTCGACGTCGTGCTGTCCAGCCTGGCCATCCACAACATCAAGGGCGCCGAAGGGCGGCGCCGGGCGGTGGCCGAGGCGGTGCGCGTCCTGCGTCCCGGCGGGCGGCTGGTGATCGTCGACATCGGCGGCTCCGTGCCCTTCTACCGCGACGTCCTGGGGGCGTTGCCGGTCAGCGGGCTCGGTGTCCGCTCGGCGGGCTGGCGGATGTGGTGGGGCGGGCCGTGGATGCGTACACGCGTGGTCACCGCGTCCGGCTGACCGGCCGCGCGTCCCGAAGGAAGCGGGCCGGCCGACCGTGGCACAGGCTCTCAGCCCGAGAGGGCGACGTCGGTCACGTGCCGGCCCAGGAGGTCGTGCAGCAGGGCGGTGGTGGGCAGGGCGTGGTGGAGGTAGACGTGCTCGCGGCGGTGCTCGATGACGGCGAGCATCTTACGGAGGGTGGCCGTGGCGTCGTCGCGGCGGCCGGCGTGGTGCTGGGCCTGGGCGAGCAGGCCGAGGTGCAGGGGGAGCCGCAAGTGGGAGCGGGAGGGCCGGAGTTCGGCGAGGCTGTCCCGCATCTGGGTGACGCCCTCGTCGTCGTGGCCCAGGTGGGCCAGGGACCAGCCCTCGGTCAGGCGCAGCATCGCCTTCCAGTACAGCAGCCCGTGCTCCCCGGCCAGCCGTGCCCCTTCGGCGGAGGAGGCCCGCGCGGTCTCGGCGTCGCCTTCCCAGGCGGCGAGGACCGCGTCCACGTACAGGGCGAAGGACCGGTCGGAGGGCCTGCTCTCGTACGCCGTCAGGCCCTGCAACTGGCTCCGGCGGGCGCGGGCGGTGTCCCGGTCGCCCAGGATCCAGTGGGTGAAGGCGTCGTAGGACCGGCAGGAGACCCGCGGGTCGTGCTGGAACGTACGGGCCAGGGCGCGGCCCTCCCGGGCGAAACGATCCGCCAGCCCGACACCGCGCTCCAGTTCCGCGAGTGCCTCCGGCAGCCGGCCGCGTACGTGCAGCGCGACGCCCTTGCCGTACGCCGCGCCCAGCAGGGCCACCGGATGGCGCGTACGGCTGCCGATGTCCCGCAGCAGCCGGGAGAACTGCCGTGACTCGTCGTACCGGCCGGTGACCAGGAACGCCGAGCACAGCGCCCACAGCACCGAAGGGTCCTCGGGCGCCCGGGTGACCGCCCCGAGGGCGCGGCCACGGGTCAGCGCCGCTTCCGCCTCGGCGTCACCGTACCCGCGGACCATGGCGAGCAACTGCCCAAGCTGGATGTACAGCCGCTGCTCCAGCGCGCGGGCGGACGCGTCGTCACGGGGCAGCAGGCCCGCGAGGTGCACGGCCCGGCGCAGCCACGTCTCGACCTTCTCGTACGCCAGGTGCTGCTCGGCCTGCTCGGCGGCGCGCAACAGCCGGGGGAGGGCCTGCCGGGCGGGCAGCGCGTCCTGCGCGTGCCAGGTGTGGTGGGCCAGGCGCTCGAACTCCTCGTCACCCACCTGGGCGCCGCCGCGGGTGCACAGCGATTCGGCCACCCGGGCGTGCAGCCGGTGGCGTTCGTCGCGCGCGAGCACGTCGAGCAGCGTCTCGCGGACCAGCGCGTGCACGAAGTGCAGCCGCCCGGGGTGGTGCGGGTCCTCGCCGAGCAGACCCGCCCGTATCGCCGCCGTCAGGGAGGACGCCACCGGTTCGTCCTCGGTGGCGGTGCGGTGCAGCAGGTCCGTGTCGATCTCGGTGCCGATGACGGCACACAGCCGCAGCACCCGCAGGGCGGGCTCCGGCAGCGCGGCGAACCGCTGGCGCAGCGCCTCCCGCACCCCGGTCGGCACCTGCGCCCGCAGCACGTCGGTGGCGTCCGCGTCGTGCAGGCGCCGCGCGTCGCCGAGCAGCGACAGCAACTGCATGACGAAGTACGGGTTGCCCTTGCTGCGCTCGTGCAGCGCGTCCACGACGTCCGCGCCGACCCCGCGCCCGGCCTGCGCCTCCACCAGGGACGCGACGGCACTGCAGGACAGCCCGCCGAGCCGCAGGGTCTCGGTCCTGGGGCCCCGCAGGACGTCGGCCAGCACCCGGCGGATCGTGGCGTCGGAGTCCGCCTCGAAGTCCCGGGCGGTGAGCACGATGCTGATCCGGTGCCCGTGGCGGCGGGTGCCGAGCAGCCGCAGCAGGTCGAGGGAGGCGGCGTCGGCCCAGTGCAGGTCCTCCAGGAGCAGGACCAGCGGCCGCTCGGCGGCCAGCGCGAGCAGCACCTCGCACACCGCGTCGTGGGTCAGGAACCGCGCCTGGGCCCAGTCGTTCTCGTGTCCCTGCCCGCCGGGCCCGGCCGACCGCTCGGGCATCACCGGGGCGAGCAGCGTGTCGAAGGGCGCGGTGGCGGTGCGGAAGGCGTCCGGCCGGGTGGCCGACAGATGGCGCAGCACCTGGGTCCACAGCCAGTACGGCGGTACGCCCTCACCGGGGAAGCAGTGGCTCCAGACCACGTCGAGCGCGTCCCCGGCGGTTTCCAGCGCCGGGGCCAGCTCCATCAGCAGCCGCGTCTTGCCGACCCCGGCGGCGCCGAGTACGCAGGCCAGGTACCCGTGGCCGGTGGTCGCGCCGGCCGATGCCGTGGTCAGGCGGTGCAGCTCCTGGTCCCGGCCGGTGAACGGCCAGGGCGCTGCCGCCCCTTCGGGCCCGGAGCCCGGGCAGTCGTCCGGGGCGGGCGCCGGCCGGACGGGCGGGCGGGCGACGCCGTGCAGGCGCCGTGGCCCTGTCACCCGTGTGCCTCTGGCCGGTCCCTGCACCGCCGCGCCTCGGTCCGCGTTCCGCGCGGAGCGACGGGGCCGCGCGGCCCGGGCCGGCGCGGCGGCTTCCTGCGGCCGCGCGGCCGCGTCCGCCGCGGCGTGCTGCGACGGGAAGTCCGCTCCCCGCGACGCGCTTCCCGGACGGCCGGGGGAGTCGGGGGAGCCGGCCGGGCCGTCGGGGGCCGGAGCGGCCGCGAGGCGGGCCGCCGGACCGCCGTCGTCCAGTTCCTGCCGGAGGATGGCGGTGTGCACCCGCTGGAGTTCGGCGGCGGTGTCCACGCCGAACTCCTCCACCAGGTGGCAGCGCGTCCGCTCGTACACCTCCAGCGCCTCGGCCTGCCGTCCCAGGCGGGACAGCGCCGTCATCAGATGCCCGACGAGGCGTTCACGGGCCGGGTTGCGGCGTACCTCCAGGCCCAGTTCGGCCGCCACCTCCTCGGCGGCCCCGAGCGCGAGCCGGGCCTCCGCGCAGGACTCCAGCGCGGTGAGCCGGACCTGCTCCAGGCGGGCGGTCTCGTCGGAGAGCGGCGGCTGGGCCCCGAACTCCGTGTAGGGCGCGCCGCGCCACAGCTCCAGGGCCTCGGTGAGCCGGTCGCGGGCGCCGCGCGGGTCGCGCCGGTCCAGGAGCTGCCGTCCGTCGGCGACCATCTGCTCGAAGCGGAACGCGTCGACCTGCTCCGGGGCGAGCTGGAGCACATATCCGGGAGCCTGGTAGCGCAGGACGGACGAGGTGCCCTGGCCGGCTGCCGGGGCGAGCACCCGGCGCAGGTGGGAGAGGTGGCTCTGGAGGGTGGCGACGGGGTGCCGCGGCGGCCCCTCGCACCAGAGCTCCTCGACGAGCAGTTCGGTGGGGACGACTCTGCCGAGGCGGACGAGCAGCAGGGCGAGCAGGGCCCGCCGCCGTGGCGGGCCGAGGGGGAGGTCGGCACCGCCGAGCCGGGCGGACATCGGGCCCAGGACGCGCAGTACGGGCTCGGGGGCGGGCCGGGGCCCGGCGGTGCCCGGAGGCTCCGGCAGGGGTGTGGGGGGCGGGGTGTGGGGTGTGCACATGTCGGTCCCAATCGTTCTCACGCCGGCGGCTGTGCAGGGGGACGTGCCGGACCGTAACCGGATCCATCCGGAAAGTGATCATGGCATATGTGGCGAGGCGTTCAAAGATCGGCAACCAGCCACGGGCAATCGTTCGGCAAGCGGAACGACAAGGAAGCGGAAAGCCGCGGCGGGATGGCCGGCAGGCGTCCGCCAGCGGCCGGACCAAGGGGCCGCAAGGGGGGTGGCACACGATGGCGCCGACCGCCCGACGGTCCGGCCGACCACCCGTCGCCGGACCCGGGCGGGCGCGTCGCACCGGACCGAAGCAACCACCTCGCGAACAGGGACGACATGCTCACAGAAGGCCACGACAGCAGCGCCGGGCGCCGCCCGGCGCACCCCGGCGCGGACCGCACCGGCTCCCCGGCCGCCCGTCGGCCCGCGACCGCCTGAGGGGTGCCGTGCGCTCAGCGATCCTCTTCCCCGGTCAGGGGGCGCAGTTCCGCGGTATGGGTGCGGACGTCTTCGGACGGTATCCCGGTCTCACCCGGTTCGCCTGCGACCTCCTGGAATACGATCTCGTCGCGCTGTGCCGCGACGACCCGGACGGACTGCTTTCGCAGACGCGGTACACCCAGCCCGCCCTCTACACCGTCAACGCGCTGCACACCTTCGAACGCACACGGCGCGAGGACCGGCCGGCCGACTGCTACCTCGGGCACAGCCTCGGCGAATACAACGCCCTTCTGGCGGCCGGCGTATTCGATTTCGAGACGGGCCTCGGACTCGTCAAGAAGCGCGGCGAACTCATGGCCGCGGCGAGCGGCGGCGGAATGACCGCCGTTCTGCACACGACCGCCTCCCGGCTGGACGAGATCCTCGCGCAGGACGGCATCGACGGCATCGACGTGGCGGGGTACAACACCGACGAGCAGATCGTCGTGGCCGGTCCCGCCGGACCGCTGGGCGCCCTCCACGCAGCGCTGGAGCGCAGGAAGATCCGCTTCGCGCCGCTCCGGGTCAGCGCGCCCTTCCATTCCCGTTACATGGCGTCCGCCCGCGCCGAATTCGAGGAATACCTCCGGAAATTCACCTTCGCCGACCCGGACCCGGACGTCATCGCCAATGTCACCGGGCGGCCGTACGAAAAGGGCGCCGTCGCTGCCACGCTGAGCGCACAACTGGTCGAACCGGTGCGCTGGACGGACAGTGTCCGCCACCTCCTTTCCGTCGACCCGGAAACGGAATGCGAAGAGATCGGCGGAAAGTCACTGCTGCGCATGGTGGAAAAGATCCGGGCCGCCACCCCGCCCGCACTCCCCGACCCCCACGACTTCCCCGGCCCCCACGAACCCAGGACCTGAGGCATGGACAGAACACAGAAGATCCAGCAATTCATCGAGGAGCGCTTCCTCGTCGAGTTCGGCGGTGAGGTGACGCCCGAGACGGACCTCTTCAAGGCGGGAGTCATCGACTCCTTCGGCTACATCCAGCTCATGTCCTTCATCGAGGACGAGTTCGCCCTGCGGATCTCCGACGACGATCTCCTCGCGAACGTCTTCGTCTCGCTCGCGGACCTCGACGCCTTCGTCGCGGAGATGGCCGAAAAACGCGCCCGAGCGGGTGCCGGACAAGGAGGCGCACCGTGTGCGGACTAGCCGGCTTCATCGCCCCGGCGCTCCCGGCCGACGAGGCGCCCGGGGTCATCACCTCGATGCTGGCGCACATCCGGCACCGGGGGCCGGACGAGGCGGGGTACTACCTCGACGACGGCGTCACGATGGGCGCGGTACGCCTGTCGATCGTCGGGCTCGCCACCGGCGCGCAGCCCATGGCGGACCCCGGCGAACGGTACTGGATCTGCTTCAACGGTGAACTGTACAACCACATCGAACTGCGCGAGGAGCTGCGCCGGCTCGGCCGGCCGTTCCGCACCGACTCCGACACCGAAGTGGTGCTCCAGGCGTGGATCCAGTGGGGCGAGGCGTGCCTGCCGCGCTTCAACGGCGCCTTCGCGCTCGCGATCCGTGACGCGCACTCCGGCGACCTGGTCCTCGCCCGCGACCGGTACGGCAAGCGCCCGCTGTTCTACACCGACCACGGCGACGCCTTCCTCTTCGCGTCGGAGATGAAGGCGTTCCGCGCGTTCCCGGGCTTCGGATTCACCCTCGACCCGCGCGAGCTGGCCTCCGTCTACGCCCTGTGGACCCCGCTGCCCGACCGCACCCCGTTCCAGGGCATCCGCCAGCTACCGGTCGGCGGCGTGCTGACCGTACGCGGGGACCGCCGCAGCCTGCGCACGTACGAGGAACTGCGGGTCGACGCACCGGCGTTCACCGGGACGGAGGCCGAGGCGGCCGCCCACGTCCGGGAGGCGCTGCGCACCAGCGTCGAACTGCGCCTGCGCAGCGACGTCGAGGTCGGCGTCTACCTCAGCGGCGGCCTCGACTCCTCCATCGTCACCAAGCTGGCCACCGATCTCTCGCCGCACCAGGTGCGCACCTTCTCCGTCCAGTTCGAGGAGGCGTCGTTCGACGAGTCGGACAGCCAGCGGGTGGTGGCCGGCCACCTCGGGACCCGGCACTCCGCCATCTCCGTCTCCGGCGCGGACATCGCCGAGGGGTTCGAGTCGGCGGTGTACCACGCCGAGGTCCCCGCCTTCCGTACCGCCTTCGTGCCGATGTACCTGCTGTCGCGCCACGTACGGGACGCCGGGATCAAGACGGTCCTCAGCGGCGAGGGGGCCGACGAGGCGTTCCTGGGGTATTCGCTGTTCCGTGAGACGCTGCTGCGCGCGTCCTGGGACGACCTGGACGAGGACGAGAGGCAGCGCAGGCTCGCGGGCCTCTACCCGGAGCTGGAGCATTTCGGCCCCGCGCACCGCACCCATCTCACGGGCCTGTTCCGCCAGTTCGCCACCGAAAGCCTGCCGGGGCTGTTCTCCCACGAACTCCGCTACCAGAACGGCCGTTTCGCCGTACGGCTCCTGAAGGAACGCGACGAACCGTTCGCGGATCTCCTCGCCATGGTGCGCGCGGACCCCGGATTCGCGGCCCTGTCGCCGGTGCAGAAGGCGCAGTGGCTCGAATACAAGACGCTGCTGGCCGGCTATCTCCTTTCGACGCAGGGGGAGCGCATGAGTCTGGCCCACAGCGTCGAGAACCGCTGTCCGTTCCTCGATCCCGCCGTCGTCCGAGCGGCCGCCTCGGTGAATCTGCGCTTCGACGACGGATTCGAGGAGAAGGCGATCCTCAAGAAGGCGTTCCGCGGTGAACTGCCGGAATCGAGCCTGACCCGCCCCAAACAGCCCTATCGCGCGCCGGGTGCCGCCGTGTTCAAGAAGCAGCGTCCCGACTATCTGGACCTGCTGCTCTCCGACGCGGAGCTGGCCAATCTCGACTGGGTCGATCCCGTCTTCGCGAGAAAACTCGTCAACAAGATCATGACCACCCCTGACGAGCAGATCAGCACCAAAGAGGACCAGGCGTTCGTCTACCTGCTCTCGACCGCGGTCCTCCACCAGCAGTTCGTCCTCGACCGGGAAAGGTATATGGGTAACCCATCCGAAGCCGGGCTCATCTTGCGTACGACCGTGGACCACCGCCGGGCGCGGCTGAGCGCCGGAGGAACCCGATGAGCGATCCGCAGGCCCCGCACCCGGACGACGTGGCGGTCATCGGCCTCGCCCTCCGCTTTCCCGGCTCCGAGAACCTGCCGGAGCTGTTCGGCCATCTCGTCGAGGGCCGGTCGCTGATATCCGAGGTGCCGCCCGAACGCTGGTCCAAAGAGCGCTATTTCGGCGAGCCGAAGAGCGGCACCGACCGCACGAGCAGCGTCTGGGGCGGCTTCATCGAGCACGCCGACCGCTTCGACGCGTCGTTCTTCAGCATCTCGCCGCGGGAAGCCGAGAGCATGGACCCGCAGCAGCGGTTCGCGCTGGAACTCTCCTGGCAGGCGATCGAGGACGCCGGATACCGGGCGAGCGCCTTCGCGGGCACCCGGACCGGTGTCTTCATGGGCGTCTGCCACGCCGACTACGCGGAACTCATGGAGCGCGAAAAGGCGCCCACCGACGTGTACTTCCCCACCGGTACCGCGTATTCCGTCATCGCCAACCGCGTCTCGTACTTCTTCGACTTCCAGGGCCCGAGCATCACCAACGACACCGCGTGCTCCAGCTCGCTGGTCTCGGTCTACGAAGCGGTCACCGCGCTGCGCAACGGCGAGTGCGGCCTCGCACTGGCCGGCGGCGTCAACCTGGTCTGGTCGCCGAAGCACTTCGTCGCCTTCAGCCAGGCCGGCATGCTCTCGCGCACCGGCCGCTCGCGCGCCTTCGACCAGGACGCCGACGGGTACGTACGGGGCGAGGGCGGCGCGGTCCTCGTGCTGAAGCCCCTCGCGCGGGCGATGGCGGACGGCGACCAGGTGCACGCCGTGATCAAGGGCATCGCCACCAACCACGGCGGGCGGACCAGCTCCCTGACCGTCACCAACCCGGCCGCGCAGGCGGATCTGGTCGAAGGGCTCTACACGAGCGCCGGCATCCGCCCCGACTCGGTGACGTACATCGAGGCGCACGGGCCGGGCACCCCGGTCGGCGACCCGATCGAAGTGGTCGCGCTCAAGCGGGCGTTCCGCGCCCTGCACACCGCGTACGGCACCGAGCCGCGGCCGGAGAGCTGCGGCATCGGGTCGGTCAAGACCAACATCGGGCACCTCGAAGGCGCCGCGGGCGTCGCCGGGATGGTCAAGGTGATCGGCGCCCTCGCCTGCCGGACGCTGCCCGCGACGGTCAACTTCACGCGGCAGAACAAGCTGGTCAAGCTCGACGGCAGCCCGTTCCGCATCGTGCGCGACACCCAGCACTGGGACGCGCCGCCGCCCGCGCCCGACGGCAGCGCGGCGCCGCGCCGCGCGGGCGTCAGCTCCTTCGGCTTCGGCGGCACCAACGCGCACGTGGTGCTGGAGGAGCACCGGCCGGCGGCCGACGACGCGCCGGCCGCCGAGCCCGGCGGCCCGCACCTCGTACCGCTCTCCGCGAAGACCCCCGACCGGCTGCGCGCCGTCGCCAGCGCCCTCCTCGGCCATCTGCGCGCGTCGGAGGACGGGGACGGCCCCACCGCCGGGCTGCGGCCCGTACAGCGGCTCGCCGACATCGCGTACACCCTCCAGACCGGCCGCGAACCGATGGCCGCACGCGTCGCGTTCCTCGTGAGCGACCGCGCCGAACTGGCCGCGTCCCTCGGCGCCTTCCTGGACGGCACACTCGCGGACTCCGCCGTGCACACCGGCGCCGGGACGGCGGCCGACGACGCGGCCGGGCTCCTGGAGGCCGCGACGCGCTGGGCCGAAGGCGGCCCCGACGAGGACTGGGCGGCGAAGTACGCCACGCAGGACGAGAACGCCCGCCCGCGCCGCGTACGGCTGCCCGTCTACCCGTTCGCCCGCGAACGCCACTGGTTCCGCGCCCCCACGGCGGGCAGCGCGCCGGACCCCGGGACGGGCACAGCGCTGCACCCGCTCCTCCACCGCAACACCTCCAGCCTCTCCGAACAGCGCTACACCTCCGCCTTCACGGGCGACGAGCCCTTCCTCGCCTCCCACCAGGTACGCGGCGCCCGCGTGCTGCCCGCCGCCGCGTACGTGGAGATGCTCCGTGCCGCGGTGGTGGCGGCCGTGGGACACGGCGACGGCCCGAGCCCGGCCGTCCGCCTGCGCGACATCGCGTGGCTGCGGCCGCTGATCGTGGCCGACGCCCCCGCCGAGGTGCAGGTGGGACTCTTCCCCGGGGAGGACGACGACGGCGCCGTCTCGCTCACGGTGTACACAGGTCCCTCGGCACTCGATCCGACGGCCGTCGTCCACTGCTGGGGCACCGCCGAGACGGACGCCCCCGAGGAGCCGCCGGCCCTCGACCTCGACGCGCTGCGCGCGGCCTGCCCGACCCCGCACGAGCCCGCCGACGCGTACGTCGCACTGCGTGAGCAGGGACTCCAGTACGGCCCCGCGATGCGCGGCATGACCGAACTCCGGCTGGGCGACTCGGAACTCCTCGTCCGGATCGAACAGCCGCGCTCCGGCGACGAGGGCACCGGACACGTCCTGCCGCCCAGCGTCCTGGACGCTGCCCTCCAGGCCACCCTGGTCCTGATGGCGCACACCGCGTCCGGCCCGGCCGCAGGGCCGGCGCTGCCCTTCACGCTGGACCAGGTGGACATCCACCGGCCCTGCACCTCCGGCACCTGGGCCTGGGTACGGCGCAGCGGCGACAGCGGCGGCGCCGACACCTTCGACATCGACCTGTGCGACGCCGAGGGCGTCGTCGGCGCACGCCTGCGGGGACTGGTGCAGCGCGCCGCGCCGGCCGAAGACGCGTCCGCGCAGCCCGGCGCCCCGGCCGCCGGCAGCGCCGCGCCGCGTGTCGTCGCGGGCACCTGCCGCTGGGTGGACGCGCCGCCCGCCACGGACGGGCCCGGCACCACCACGGTGCACGGCTTCCTCGCGGGACGGGCCGCCGGCCACGCCGCCGCGGCCGCGGACGCCGCCGGAATCCCCGTGACCGCGCTGCCCGCCGTCACCGCCGACCGGGTCGCCGACGGCGTGGACGCCGTGCTCGGGCTCCTCGTCGGACGGCTGCGGGACGTGCTCGGCGCCAGGCCGGACCGGGCCCACCGCTTCGTCGTCCTCGTGGACGACCGGGTGCCCCGGCACTTCCACGCGCCGCTCACCGGCCTCTTCCGGACCGCCGCTCTGGAGAATCCGCTCGTCGGCGGGCGCCTGGTACGCGTCGCCGGACTCGACACCGCCACGCCCGAGCGGATCGCCCGACTCCTCGCCGAGGAGGGTGCCGACCCGTACGACGCCTGCGAACTCCGGCGCCCCGAGGACGGTGCCGCCACCCGCCAGGAGTGGCGTCCCGTGGACGTCGCGCTCGGCGACGGGCCGCGCGTGCCGCCGCTGAAGGAAGGCGGCGTCTACTGGGTGACGGGCGGCCTCGGCGGGCTCGGACAGCACCTGGCGCGGTACTTCGCGCGCTGCCCCGGCGTCACCGTCGTCCTGAGCGGCAGGACGGAACTCCCGGAAACGGGCGGCGCCACTCTCGCCGCGCTCCGCGAAGCCGGTGTGGACGCGCACTACGTGGCCGCCGACATCGCCCGCAAGGACGACGTGGAGCGCGCCGTCCGCACCATCACCGGCGAGCACGGCCGGCTCGACGGCGTCGTGCACGCCGCGGGCGTCCTGCGCGACGGGTACCTGCTGCACAAGGACACCGCCGACGTCCCCCTGGTGACGGCGCCCAAGGTACGCGGCGCGCTGCACCTCGACGCCGCGACCCGTGACCTCGCGCTCGACTTCTTCGTCGTCTTCTCCTCCGTGGCAGGCGTGTACGGGAACTCCGGGCAGGCCGACTACGCCGCGGCCAACGCCTTCCTGGACGCCTTCGCGCAGCACCGCCAGGCCCTCGTCGGCGTCGGGGAACGCTCCGGTCGCACCGCCGCCGTGAGCTGGCCCCTGTGGGCCGACGGTGGCATGACGGCCGACGCCGTGACGCGCGCGACGATGCGGGCGGAACGCGGCTGGGAACCCCTGCCGACCGAGGACGGGCTGCGTGTCCTGGGCCGCGTCCTGGACGACGACGCCCCCGGCCATGTCGTCGTGGCCTTCGGGGCGGACGCCACCGTCGGCCTTGAGCGCCGCCTGCCCGCCGCCGGTGCGGTGCCGGGCACGTCCGGCTCGTCCGGGGGGTCCGGCACGTCCGGTGAGCCCGCGACCGCTCCTGAGCTGGGCGACGGTGAACTTCTGGAGCGTGCGGCCGACCTGCTCAAGCACCACCTGGGCGAGGTGCTGCACCACGATCCGGCCGCGATGGACGCGTCGGTCAACCTCGTCGAGTACGGGATCGACTCGCTCAGCATCCTGGAGATGACCGCGCGCCTCGAAGCGCTCTTCGGCCAGCTACCGAAAACGATCTTCTTCGAGTACCTCACGATCGAAGGGGTCGCCGAGTACTTCGCCGGAACGCACCGCGACAAGCTGCTGGCCGTACTGGGAGCGGCGGAGGGGCCGGAGGGCGGCGACGACACGCAAGCGACACCGGCCGGCGAACCGCCCGCCCCGCGAGCACGGTTCGCCCGTACGGCCCGAGCGCGTACCGCACCGGCCCGTACCGGCCCCGCCCGGCCCGCCGCACCCGCGCGCGACGCCCGCGACGACGGTGATGACCGCGACGACCGCCACGACCGCCACGACATCGCCGTCATCGGCATCTCGGGCACCTACCCGGGCGCGGACACGCTCGACGAGCTGTGGACGCTCCTCGAAGAAGGCCGCCACACCTTCGAAGAGGTCCCGCGCGACCGCTGGGACCACGACGCGATCTACAGCCCCGACCGCGGCGTCCCCGGCAAGAGCGCCATCCGCACCGGCACCTTCCTCCGCGACATCGACCGGTTCGACCCGCGCTACTTCCGCATCTCCAAGCGCGACGCGGAACTGATGTCCCCGGAGGTGCGCCTCTTCCTCCAGACCGGCGTGGAAGCCCTGGAGGACGCCGGGTACTCCCGCGAGACCCTCCAACGGCAGTACGACGGCGACGTGGGCGTGCTCGTCGGCGCCATGAGCAACCACTACGGGCTGCACGGCTTCCAGAACAGCCTGCTGCGCGGCTCACCCGCCAGCGGCAGCTACACCGGGACGCTGCCCAACATGCTGTCGTACTTCTACGGGTTCACCGGCCCGTCGATCTTCCTCGACACGATGTGCTCCGGCTCGTCCACCTGCGTGCACCAGGCCGTCCAGATGCTGCGCGCCGGCGAGTGCCGGATGGCCGTGGCCGGCGGCGTCAACCTGCTCCTGCACCCCTACAACCTCGTCACCTCCTCGCACGAGCACTTCACCACCGCCACCTCCGACGTGATCCGCAGCTTCGGGCTCGGCGCGGACGGCACGATCCTCGGCGAGGGCGTCGGCGCCGTCGTCCTCAAACCGCTCGTCGACGCCGAACGCGACGGCGACCACGTGTACGGCGTCATCAAGGGCACCGCCCTGTCCAACGCGGGCGCCCGCAACGGCTTCACCGTCCCCAGCCCGCACGCCCAGGCCCGCGCGATCGACAAGGCGGTCCAGGACGCGGGGATCGACGCCCGCACGGTCAGCTACGTCGAAGGGCACGGCTCGGGGACGTCGCTCGGCGACCCCATCGAGGTCAAGGCGCTGACCACCGCCTTCCGCAAGCACACGGAGGACTCCGGGTTCTGCGCCCTCGGCTCGGTCAAGTCCAACATGGGGCATCTGCTGCACGCGGCCGGCATGGTCGGCCTGGCGAAGGTCCTCCTCCAGCTTGACAAGCGCACCCTCGTCCCGTCCCTGCACAGCGCGGAACTCAATCCCGACATCGACTTCTCCGGCACGCCCTTCCGCGTACAGCGCGAACTCGCCCCCTGGGAACCGGCGGTCACCGAGGACGGCGGACGCACCGTCGTCCACCCGCGGCGCGCCGGGCTCACCTCCATCGGCGCGGGCGGCATGAACTCGCACATCATCATCGAGGAGTACGTCCCGGACGCCGCCGCGCGCCCGTACGCCGCCACCGACGGCCGCGACGAACTCTTCGTCTTCTCCGCGATGACCGACACCGCGCTGGAGTCGTCCCTCGTCCGCTTCCGCACGTATCTGGAACAGGCCGACCCGGCCGACCTGCCGTCGATCGCCCACACCTTGCGCGTCGGCAAGAACGAACTGCCCCGCCGCTGGGCCTTCTTCGCCAAGGACGTCCAAGAAGCCCTGCGGGCCGTCGAACGCCGGCTCGCGGGGGAGGACGACCTCGACGCGGCCCTGGCGAGCGACGATCCGCGTGCCGCTGAGGCCCGCGAACTGGCCGTGACCTGGACCAGCGGCAAGAGCGTCGACTGGGCCCGGCTGACCGGACCGCGCCGGCTGCGGCGGGTCCCGCTGCCCGCCTACCCGTTCGAGCGGGTGCGGTGCTGGGTGCCGCAGGAGGACGGCGCGCCGTCCGTCCTCGCGCCGCTCGCCCTGCGCGACAAGCTCCACCCGTTCCTCGGCCGCAACGAGTCCGACCTCGACGGCCTGCGGTACGGCCTCGACGTGCACCTGGACGACCTCGGCGACTACGGCTACCAGCAGGACAAGGAACCCCGCGTCGTCCCCACCTTCGCCGTCGACCTGGCGCTCGCCGCGGCGAAGGTCTCCGGTTTCACGGCCGACCCCGTGGTGCGCGGCCTGCGGCTGCCCGCCCCGGTCGCCTGGGACACCACCGAGCGGCTGGTCACGACGGTGATCGAGCCCGCGGGCGAAGGCGCGGCGACCGGCGCGGTGTTCGCGCAGGGCGCGTCGGGCCCCCGTACGCTCGTCGCCGCCTTCGAGGTGTACGACGCGCACGAGGCAGGCCCGAACGCCCGGCGCTCCGAGCGCGGTACGTCCCCCGCCGGCCTGCGCGACAGCGCGGTCCGCGCGCTCGGGGCCGACGAGGTCCGGGCGGAGCTCGCCGAGGGCGGAATCGTCCACCCGGCGCTGCTCTCCGGGGTCGCGGGCGCGTACTGGCTGCCCGACGGACGGCTCGTCCTGGACGTCACCGTGCCGGAACTGCGGCGCGACACCGTACGGCGCAACGTCACCATCGCCCCGCACGTCCTCGCGGCCGTCGCCCAGGGCCTGCGGCTGGACGCGAAGCACCGCGGCCTGCCGCACTGGCGGGAGACACGGCCGCACCGGATCGCGGAAGTGCGCGTCTTCGGCGCGGCGGATGACGGCGAGGTGGCGCACGTCGTCCTCGTGCCGGACCCCGCGTCCGCCGGTGACCGGCCGTTCCAGGGCACCGTCCGGCTGCTGGACGGCAGCGGCGAGGTGCTTGCGGAGTGCGGGGGAGTCGGGTGCGACGACGACGGCGTACGTGACGACGTGCCGCACGAACCACGCGAGCGGCAGCGCGTCGCGCGCCCGCAACCCGTGGCCCCCGGCGACGGCCTCACCGCGTTCGCCGTCGCCGAGCTGCGGACCCTGGCGTCCGGCATCCTCAAGTACGAGCCCGCCGAACTCGACGCCCACACCGGCTTCGACGCCTTCGGCTTCGACTCGATCTCCTTCGTCACCTTCGCCCGGCTCATCGGGGAACGGTTCGGCGCCGAGGTGACGCCCGCCGCGTTCTTCGACGTGAACACCTTCGACGCGCTGGCCCGGCACCTCGTCGCGGAGTACGGGGAGCCCGTGCGGGCCGCGTACGAGCGGTCGGGGAGCGCGGGCGCGGGGGCCGCCCCGGCGGCCACCGCCACCCCTGAGCCGACGGCCTCCGCACGCACCGCACCGGCCCCCGCGGCCGTACCGGCCCCCGCCCCCGCGCCACCGGCGGACCCGGCACAGCCCATCGCCGTCGTCGGCGCCGCGGGCCGCTTCCCCGGCGCGCCCGACCTCGACACCTACTGGTCCAACCTCGTCGCGGGCCGGGACTCGGTCACCGCCTTCCCCCTGGACCGCTACGACGCGACGTACCGGCGCGTCGCCGAGGCCGCCGACTTCCCCCGGCACGCCGGTGTCCTGGACGACGTGGACGCCTTCGACGCGGAGTTCTTCCGCGTCTACCCGCGCGAGGCGGAGCTGATGGACCCGCAGCACCGCCTCGCCCTCGAAACGGTCTGGAGCGCGCTGGAGGACAGCGGGTACACGCCCGCCGACCTGCCCCGGAACACCGGCCTGTTCCTCGGTGTCTCGGGTACCGACTACGCGACGCTGCTCACGACGTACGGGGTGGAGCCGGACGCGTTCACCTCGACCGGCAACGCGCACTCGATGCTCGCCAACCGCATCTCGTACGTGCTGGACCTGCGCGGTCCCAGCGAGCCGGTCGACACCGCCTGCTCCAGCTCGCTGGTCGCCGTCCACCGGGCCGTCGAGGCCATCCGGTCGGGCGCGTGCGAGGCGGCCGTGGCCGGCGGCGTCAACCTGCTGCTCAGCGTGGACACCTTCGTCAGCGCGCACCGCGCCGGGATGCTGAGCCCGGACGGCCGGTGCAAGACCTTCGCGAGCGACGCGGACGGGTACGTGCGCGGCGAGGGCGTCGGTGCCGTGGTGCTCAAGCCGCTGGCCGCGGCCGAACGGGACGGGGACGCGATCCTCGCCGTGCTGCGCGGCAGCGCGGAGAACCACGGCGGCCGGGCCAACTCGCTGACCGCGCCGAACGCCGACGCCCAGGCCGAACTGGTCACCACGGCGATGCGCGGCACCGACCCCGACACGGTCGGCTACATCGAGGCGCACGGCACGGGCACCGCACTGGGCGACCCCGTCGAGGTACGGGCCTTGCACACCGCGTTCCGCCGGCTCGGCGCCACCGGCCGGGCCGCCTGCGGACTCGGGTCGGTCAAGACGAACATCGGGCACCTGGAGGCGGCCGCCGGCATCGCGGGGCTCCTGAAGGTCGTCCTCGCCCTGCGGCACGGCGTCCTTCCGGCGACGCTGCACTGCCGCGAGATCAACCCGTACATCGAACTCGACGGCGGCCCGTTCCGGATCGTGCGCGAGAACGAGCCGTGGCCGCGCCCGCGCACGGCGGACGGCCGGTCCGCGCCCCGGCGCGCGGGCGTGAGCAGCTTCGGCTTCGGCGGCGCCAACTGCCATGTCGTGGTGGAGGAATACGTGCAGGACGATGCCGGTACCGAGGCCCCGGAGGCCAGCGAGACAGTGGACGCCACCGACACCACCGATAACACTGACGTGATCGTGCCCCTCTCGGCACGGACGCCGCAGCAGCTGACCGAGGCGGCGGGAAACCTCCTCGCGTACCTCGAAGGCCCCGAGCCGGCCGCCCTCCGTTCGGTCGCCTGGACCCTCCAGGCGGGACGCCAGGCGATGGCCGAGCGGGTGGGCTGGGTGGTCCGCTCGCGCGCGGAACTCATCGGCAAGCTGCGCGCGTTCGTCACCGGCGGAGAACGGCCGGAGGGCGAGGCGGCCCGCAGTCAGGTGCTGGCGCGCTGGACCGAGGGGGCGGCCGTCGACTGGCGCGCGCTGTACGGGCCGCGCGTACCGAAGCGGGCCCACCTGCCCACGTACCCGTTCGCCCGCGGGCGCTACTGGATTCCCGGCACGCGCGCCGAGGACGCACCCGAGGCCGCATCCGAAAGCGCGGCCGACCACAGTCCGGCGATCGGTACGACACTGCTGACGCCGCGGTGGACCCCACGGCCCGTGCCGCCGAGCACCGACGCCGGCAGCACCGCCGACCACCGCGTCGTGATCCTGTGCGGCGCGCTCACCTCCGCGCGCGGAGCGGTCGAGCGCAGCGTGCCCGGTGTGCGCTGCTTGACCGTCGAGTCGGCCAAGCAGCGCTTGGACAGCCGCTTCAGGGACGTGTCACAGCAGGTCTTCGAGAGGGTCCGGGACGTCGCCGCCGACGCGCCCGGCGGCAGCACCACCCTCGTCCAGGTCGTGACACCGGCGGACGGCGACGAGGCGGTCACCCTGGCTCTCGCCGGGCTGCTCCGCACCGCCTCACTCGAATGTGCCTCTCTGACAGCCCAGTTGATCGCCTTCCAGGGCGCCCGAACGGAGGACGCCGTGGCCGCCGCCGTCGTGGCGGACGCCCGCGACACGGACGCCGACCTGATTCGCCACGAGGGCGCCGAGCGTTCCGTACGTGCCTGGCACCCGGCAGCGCCCCCGGCGGACGCCGCGGACCTGCCGTGGCGCGCGGGCGGCGGATACCTGATCACCGGCGGCGCGGGCGGTATCGGCGCGGCCGTGGCCCGCCGCATCGCACGGGACGTCGAACGTCCGGTGCTGGTCCTCGTCGGCAGGTCGCCGCAGGACGCCCGTATCGAAGCGCTCCTGGGCGAACTGCGCGCCACGGGTGCCGTCGCCCGCTACGAGTGCGCGGACGTCTCGCGCTGGGAGGAGGTACGCCACCTCCTCGTCCGGGTCCGGGAGCACGCCGGTGAACTCTCCGGGGTCGTGCACGCCGCCGGCGTCCTGCGCGACGCCTCGCTCACCGGCAAGACGGCCGAGGACTGGGCGGAGGTGCTCGCGCCGAAGACCGACGGTCTGGTCCACCTCGACCGGGCCACCCGGCACGACCCGCTCGACTTCTTCCTCACCTTCTCCTCGGGCGCCGCGATCACCGGCAACCCGGGCCAGGCGGACTACGCCACGGCCAACGCCTTCCTCGACGCGTTCGCCGCGCTCCGCAACGCGCGGGTCGCGGTGGGGGAGCGGGCCGGCCGCACCCTCTCGGTCGCCTGGCCGCTGTGGAAGGACGGCGGGATGACCGTCGACGCGGGCGCGCTCGCCCGGCTGTGGCGCAGCCGTGGCCTGGCGCCGATGGAGACGGCCGACGGGCTCGCGGCGCTCACCCGCGCCTGGCGGCTGGGCGCGGAGCAGGTGTGGGTGTACCACGGTGACGCGGCACGGGTGCCGGAGGCTTCGGGCCGTACCGCCGCCGCGCAGGCGCCGGTACGGGCGGCCGGAGCGGCAGCGGCCCCGGCGGACGGGCGCCTCGCGCGCGAAACCCTGCGCCTGCTGGTCGCGCTCTTCGCCCGGGTCACCAAGCTCCCCGCGCGGGCCGTGGACGCCGACGGGGAACTGGGCGCGGCGGGCCTCGACTCGATCCTGATCGTCCAGTTGAACAAGGAGCTGGCCGCCGTGTTCGCGGACGTACCGACGACGCTCTTCTACGAGTTCCCGACCCTGCGCGCGATCGCCGGTCACCTGGCGGCCGAGCACCCGGAGGCGGCGCGTGCCTGGACCGGTGAGCCGGTGACGGCTGCCCCGGCGCCGCTCTCCGGTGCGGCGGCGGACCGTACACCCGCGCCGAACGCCGCTCCCGCGCTCCGCTCCGCCGCCCCCGCGCCGTACGCCGCCCCCGCGGAGCGCGAACCCATCGCGATCATCGGTCTCAGCGGCCGCTACCCGCAGGCCGCCGACCCCGCCGCGTTCTGGGAGAACCTGAAGGCCGGGCGGGACTGCGTCGGCGAGATACCCGCCGACCGCTGGCCGCTGGACGGCTTCTTCGAGCCGGACCGTGAGAAGGCGGTCGCCACCGGACGCAGCTACAGCAAGTGGGGCGGCTTCCTGGACGACTTCGCCGCGTTCGACCCGCTGCACTTCCGGATCGCGCCGCGGGACGCCTACGCCATGGACCCGCAGGAGCGGCTGTTCCTCCAGGCGGCGTGGCAGGTGTTCGAGGACGCCGGGTACTCCCGCGAGGAGATCGCGCGCCGGCACGGCAAGCGCGTCGGCGTGTTCGCCGGAGTCACCAAGACCGGCCACGGACGGCACGGCGCCGGGCGCCTCCCCTCGGGGGAGACCGTCGTCCCCGCGCTGTCCTTCGCCTCGCTCAGCGCCCGTACGTCGTACGTCCTGGACCTGTGCGGGCCGAGCCTGACCATCGACACGATGTGCTCGGCCTCGCTCACCGCGGTCCACGAGGCGTGCGAACACCTCTACCGGGGCGCCTGCGAGATGGCCGTCGCCGGTGGCGTGAACCTGTACCTCCACCCGCTCGACTACGTCGAACTCTGCCGCTCCACGATGCTGTCCACGGACGCCCGCTGCCGCAGCTTCGGCAGCGGCGGCGACGGCTTCGTCCCGGGCGAAGGCGTCGGCTGTGTCCTGCTCAAGCCGCTCTCGCGCGCCCTCGCCGACGGCGATCACATCCGCGCGGTCGTCCGGGGCACCAGCATCAACCACGGCGGACGGTCCAACGGCTACACGGTGCCCAATCCCCGGGCCCAGGCGGAACTGCTGCGCGACGCCCTGGCGCGCGCCGGTGTCGCGGCGCGCGACGTGAGCTGCGTCGAGGCGCACGGCACCGGTACGGAACTGGGCGACCCGATCGAGATCAAGGGCCTGACCAGCGCCTTCGAACAGGACACGGCGGACCGGCAGTTCTGCGCGATCGGCTCGGTGAAGTCGGCGATCGGCCACCTGGAGGCCGCGGCGGGCATCGCCGGGCTCACCAAGGCCGTGCTCCAGCTCCAGCACCGGCAGCTCGTCCCGAGCCTGCACGCCGAAGAACCCAACCCGAACATCGCCTTCGAGAAGACACCGTTCTTCGTACAGCGCGAGCTGACACCGTGGGAGACGGACGGGGGCCCGCGGATCGCCGCGGTCTCCTCGTTCGGCGCGGGCGGCTCGAACGCCCACGTCATCCTGGAGGAGTTCGGCGAGCGGTACGGCGCCGGTCCCGCGCCGAGCACGGCGGCCGGCCGCGACCAGCTCTTCGTGCTGTCGGCCCGTACCCCCGAGCACCTGCGCCGCTCCGCCGAACGCCTGGCGGCCCACCTTGGCAGCGACAGCGGTACGGACACCGACCCGGCCGCCCTCGCCTTCACCCTCCAGACGGGGCGCGAGGCCATGACCGAACGCCTCGCGGTGGTCGCGGCCTCGGCACGGGACCTGCGCAGCGCCCTGCTCGCCCACCTCGACGGCGCGGACACGGTGCCGGGCGCCCACCGGGGCACCGCCGGGAGCGCACAAGGCGCCTTCGCGGAGCTGGCTGCCGACGACGACCTCCAGGAACTGCTGGTCGAACGCTGGGTACGGGCCGGAAAGCTGGACCGGCTGGCCGCGCTCTGGATCGGCGGGGTGCCGCTCGACTGGCGCGTACTGCACGGGGCGGAGACCCCCCGGCGGATCGCGCTGCCGACGTACCCGTTCACGCGCGACCGTTACTGGATCGCGGATCTCGACCCGGTGCGCGAGGAGGCCGCGGGAGGCGGACGGTCCGACGGGCCGCCGTCGGCCACCGAGCCGGTGACCGCTGAACCCTCGGTGCCGGTGGAACCCTCCGGGCACCTGGAACCCTCGGAGCGCCTGGACGAGCGGGTCGCCCGCGTGGTGCGGGACAAGCTGGCGCGGGCCCTCGTCATGGGCGAGGACGAGATCGACGGCGCGCTCGCCTTCGCCGACTACGGCGTCGACTCCATCCTCGGTGTCCGTCTCGTCCACGAACTCAACGAAGCGCTCGCCCTCGACCTGTCGACGAGCGTCATCTACGACCACAGCTCGGCCGACCGCCTCACCGCGCATCTGCTGACCGACCACCGGGACGCCATCACGTTCACCGACACGCCGGAACAGGCCGCCACCGCTCCTGTACCCGTCACCGAGCCCGCATCCGTCCCCGTATCCGCCGCGGAGCCCGCATCCGTCCCCGTACCCGCCGCCGGGACGCGGTCCCGGCCCGGCCGTTCCGCGTCCGCCGGCCCCCGGCCGCCCATCGCCGTCGTCGGCATGAGCGGACGCTTCGCCGGCTCCGACACGCTGGACGACCTCTGGGAGCACCTGGTCGACGGCGACGAACTCGTCACCGAGGCCACCCGCTGGGACCTGTCCGGCCCCGACCCCGCCGACGCGGCGCGCCGCTGCACCCGGGGCGGCTTCCTCGACCGTATCGACGCGTTCGACCCGCTGTTCTTCAACATCTCGGGCGTCGAGGCCGCCACCATGGACCCGCAGCAGCGGCTCCTGCTGGAGGAGTCGTGGAAGGCCCTGGAGGACGCCGGCTACGCGGGCCGGCAGCTGAGCGAACGCCGCTGCGGCGTCTACGTCGGCTGCTGGAACGGCGACTACGCCGAGCTGATCGGCGCCGACGCCCCCGCCCAGGCGTTCTGGGGCAACACCGCCTCCTTCATCCCCAGCCGGGTCTCGTACTTCCTCAACCTCAAGGGCCCGGCCGTCGCCGTCGACACGTCGTGCTCCAGCTCGCTCGTCGCCCTCGACCTCGCCTGCAAGGACCTCTGGTCCGGTGAGACGGAAATGGCTCTGGCGGGTGGCGTCTTCGTCCAGCCCACACCGCGTCTGTACGAGCTGGCAGGGCGCGCCAACATGCTCTCGCCGACCGGGCGCTGCCACACCTTCGACCACCGCGCGGACGGCTTCGTGCCGGGCGAGGGCGTCGGGGTGCTGGTCCTCAAGCGGCTCGACGACGCGCTCGCCGACGGTGACCACGTGCACGGCGTGATCCGCGGCTGCGGCACCAACCACGACGGCGCGACCAACGGCATCACCGCCCCGAGTTCCGTCTCGCAGGAGAGCCTGCTGCGCGAGGTGTACGACAGCTTCGGTGTCGACGCCGGGCACATCCAGCTCGTCGAGGCGCACGGCACCGGCACCAAGCTCGGCGACCCCATCGAGTTCGGCGCGCTGACCCGGGCGTTCCGGGCGAGCACCGACAAGACCGGTTACTGCGCGCTCGGTTCGCTCAAGACCAACCTCGGGCACACCCAGTTCGCGGCGGGCGTGGCCGGCGTACTGAAGGTCCTGCTCGCGCTGCGGCACCGGCAGATCCCCGCCTCGCTCCACTTCGAGAAGGCGAACGAGGCCGTACCGCTGGACGGCAGCCCCTTCTACCTCAGCACCCGCACCCACGCGTGGCAGGCGCTGCCCGGCGTCCCGCGCCTCGGCGCCGTCAGCTCCTTCGGCGCCAGCGGCACCAACGCCCACGTCCTCGTCGAGGAGGCACCGCCGGTGCCGCGCTCCCGGCCCCGCCCGCGGACCCCGGGCCATCTCGTGGTGCTGTCCGCGCACTCCCGTGAGCAACTGGCCGAGCAGGTGACGCGCCTGGCGGCGCACTGCCGCCGCGAGCCGTCGCCGGACTGCGGCGACCTCGCCCACACGCTCGTCGTCGGCCGGGAGCACTTCGCGCACCGCTTCGCCTGTGTCGTACGGGACGGTGCCGAACTGCTGCGGATCCTGGACGAAGGGCTCGACGGGCCGCACGCGTTCACGGGCGGCCCGGGTGCTTCCGACGGCGGCACGGCGAGCCTCGGCAGCAGCACCGAGGGCGCGTCGGACCGTACGGACGCGGAGACCCTGGCCGGCCTGAAGTCCCTCGCCGAGCGCTACGTACGGGGCCACGACCTCGACCACGGTGCGCTGTTCACCCCCGGCGCCTACCTGCGCGTGCCCCTGCCGACGTACCCGTTCGCCAAGGAGAGCCACTGGGCGTCGGACACACCGCCCGCCCGGACCGAAGCGTTCCGGCCCGCGCCGGCACGACCGGCCGTTGCACGGCCCGCAGCGCCCGCGCCGCATTCCCTCACCGCCGTCGCGCCGTCGCCCGTGCCCGGCACGGCCGGCGCGGTGCGCACCGTAACGGTCCTGACCGGCGAGGAACCGATCCTCCGCGACCACTCGGTGGGCGGCCGACGGATCCTGCCGGGCGTCGCCCACCTGGAGATGGCCCGCGAGACGGCCCGGCACGCCCTGGGCGCCGACGCCACCACACCGCTGCGCATACGGGACATCACCTGGGTCCAGCCGCTCGTCGCCGACGGCACGCCCACCCAGGTCGAAGTCCTCGTCAGCCCGGTGGACGAGCACACCGTCTCCTTCCGCGTCACCTCCGGGACCGCCGACCCCGCCGTCTGCTCCGAAGGGCGCGTCAGCCGCTCCGACACACCGCGCCCGCCCCGTACCGACCTCGCCGCGCTCCGCGCGCTCTGCCCGACGCCGGTGACCCCCGAGCGCATCAGCGCGGCGCTGGTGGCGATGGGCATCACCCACGGCCCGTCGCTGCGCGCGGTCCGCGCGGCGTACGCGGGCGACGGCGTGGTCCTCGCCGAACTGCGCATGCCCGACACCGCCGACCGGCCCGCCACGCCGTACGTCCTGCACCCGGCGCTGATGGACTCGGCCGTACAGGCGTCGATCGCCCTGCAACTGGCCGGGGGAGAGGCGTCCCGCGAGACGGTGGTGCCGTTCGCACTGGAGCGGCTGGAACTCTTCGCGCCCTGCACGGACTCCATGTGGGCCGTCGTCCGCGTCGCCGACGACGGCGCGGCGAGCGCCCTCAGCAAGCTCGACATCGACCTGCTCGACACCGACGGGGCGGTGTGCGTCCGGATGACCGGCTACACCTCGCGCCGGGTGAAGGAGCCGCTGCCGTCCCTGTTCGCGCCCGTGTGGGAGCCGCTGCCGGGCACCGGGACGGACGGCGGTGAGCAGGCGGCCGTCCCGTCCCGCACCGGCCGGGTCCTGGTCGTCGGCGGTACGGCCGCCGAGCGCGCCGCGGTCGCCGTCCGGCACCCGCGCGCCACGGCCTGGCCGCTGGCCCCGTCCGCGCCGCTCGACGAGGTCACCGCGTTCCTCGCCGCCGCCGGGCCCGTCGACCACCTCCTGTGGCTCGCCCCCGGCACGGCGCCCGCACTCACCGACGCGGCCGCCGTGGTGGCCGCCCAGGAGGACGGCGTCGTCGCGGCCTTCCGCATGATCAAGGCCCTGCTCCGCACCGACCACGACGCCCGCCCGCTCGGCATCACCCTCGTCACCCGGCGCGGCCTGGCCACCCACACGGCCGAGGACATCCGCCCGGCCCACGCGGGCCTGCACGGCCTGTTCGGCTCGCTCGGCCGCGAGTACACCAACTGGACGGTCCGGCGCGTCGACCTCGACGAACCCTCCGGCGCCCCGGAGGAGGCGCCGGACACCTGGCTCGCCGCCGTCGCGGCGCTCCCGGCCCACTCCCAGGGCGACACCTGGGCACGGCGCGCCGGCCAGTGGCTCGTCCGCCGCTGGGCCCCGTGCGACGCCGGTCCCGCGCCGGCCGCCCCGTACCGCGAAGGCGGTGTGTACGTCGTGATCGGCGGCGCCGGGGGCGTGGGCACCGCGTGGACCCAGCACCTGGTCGAACGGTACGGCGCCCACGTCATCTGGATCGGCCGCAGCCCGCACGACGCGTCGGTGGACGCCAAACTGCGGACCGTCAGCGGCCGCGGCGACGTGCGGTACCTCTCCGCCGACGCCGCCGACCCGGCGGCGCTGCGCCGGGCCCACGCCGAGATCAAGGCCCGGCACCCGCACATCCACGGCGTCGTGCAGGCGGCCCTCGTCCTGCGTGACCAGAGCTTCGCCAAGATGGACGAGACCGCCCTGCGGACGAGCCTGGCCGCCAAGGTCGGCGTCAGCGCGGCCATGGCCGAGGTGTTCGACGGCGAGCCCCTGGACTTCGCGGTGTTCTTCTCCTCGGTCCAGTCCTTCACGACCGCGGCGGGTCAGGGCAACTACGCGGCCGGCTGCACCTTCGCCGACGCCTACGCCCACCAGCTGTCCCGGCAGTGGACCTGCCCGGTCAAGGTGCTGAACTGGGGCTGGTGGGGCAGCCTGGGCAGCGCGTCCTCCGACTACCACCGGCGGCGCATGACCGGCTGGGGCTTCGCCTCGATCGAACCGCCCGAGGCCATGGACGCGCTCGGCACCCTCCTCGGCGGCCCGCAGCCGCAGATCAGCTTCACCAAGCTGACCCGGCCCGACGCCCTGGAAGCCGTCGACCCCACCCTCCGCACCACGGTCTACGGACGGTCCCCGGCGGCCCGCGTGACCGTCGGCGCGGCGGACTACCTGGCGGGGGACGCCGCGAACCTGAGCGCGGTGGCCGACTGGCGGCGCACCGCACGTGACCCGATGCTCGGCCGTATGCTCCGCGGCCACCTCGAAGCGCTCGGCGCCGTCGGCCCGGACACCCCGGCCCCCGGCGAGATCACCCGCGACGACGCCCGCCGGATCGGCCGGCAGGCCGGCCTCCTCGACCGCTACACGACCTGGCTCGAACACGCCCTGCGCGTCCTGCCCGACACCGCCCCGCCGCTCGCCACGCTCTTCCGCGAGTGGGACGACCGCCGCGCCGCCTGGTCCGCCGACCCCGACAAGAAGGCCGAACTGGAACTGGTCGACGCCACCCTGCGGGCCCTGCCCGACATCCTGACCGGCCGGACCCGCCCCACCGACATCCTCTTCCCGCGCGGCTCCGTCGAACTGGTCGAGGGCTGCTACCGCGACAACCGGGTCGCCGACACCTACAACCGCGCACTGGCCGGCGCCGCCGTGGACATCGTCGCGCAACGGCTGCGCCAGGACCCGGGCGCGCGCCTGCGCATCCTGGAGATCGGCGCGGGCACCGGCGGTACGAGCGTGGGCCTGTTCGCCGCGCTGCGCCCGTACCGGGACCACATCGAGACCTACACCTACACCGACCTGTCCAAGGCGTTCCTCAACCACGCACGGACCGCCTACGGACCCGACGCGCCCTACCTCTCCTGCACCCGCTTCGACGCCGAACAGCCGCTGTCCGGACAGGGCATCGACGCCGGCAGCTACGACCTGGTCGTCGCCGCCAACGTGCTGCACGCCACCCGCGACACCCGCAACACCCTGCGCAACGCCAAGGCCGCCCTGCGCGACGGCGGCTGGCTCCTGCTGAACGAACTGGTGGCGTTCGACGTCTTCAGCCACCTCACGTTCGGCCTGCTGGAAGGCTGGTGGCTGTTCGAGGACGCCCCGCTGCGCATCCCCGGATCGCCCGCGCTGTCGCCCGAGATCTGGCGCGACGTGCTCCACAGCGAGGGTTTCCCGGAGGTCGTCTTCGTCCTGCCGCAGGCCCGGGAGCTGGGACAGCAGATCATCGCCGCGGAGAGCGACGGGATCGCCCGGCAGCGGGTGATGGGGGGTGATCGTCGGTCGGTGGCTCCGGTGGCTCCGGTGGCTCCGGTGGCTCCGGTGGCTCCGGTGACTGAGGTGACGGAGGTGACGGAGGTGGCTCGTACGGTGGACCGGGCCGTGCCCGATCCCGAGTTCGTCCGTACGGAACCCGTCCGTACAGAGCCGGCCCTCCCCGCCGCGCCGGCCCCCGCCCCTGCCGCCCCCACCGAGGCCGACCGCGCCGCGGCCCTGGCCGCCTACCTCCGCGACAAGGCCGCCGAGACCCTCGGGGTGCCCGCGGAGCGCATCGACGCCGCCCAGCCGCTCAGCACGTACGGCATGGACTCGATCCTCGTCCTGCAACTGACCAACGCACTCCGCGAGGATCTCGGCGAGGTCTCCTCCACGCTGCTGTTCGACGCCGAGTCCGTGGACCAGTTGTGCGCCCACTTCCTCACCGCCTCGGCCGACCGCGTGGACGCGCTGGTCGCCGGGCTGCGGCCGGAACCGGCGGCGGAGGACCCGGCCACCGCGCCCGCGCCCGTCACCGCGCCCGCCCCCGCCGAACCGCCGGCCGCCGCCCGGGAAGCGGCTCCCGCCGCGCATTCCGTCAGCGCCCTCTTCCAGGCGGCCTCGCGTGCCGGCAACCTCCAGCAGGGCAGTGAACTGCTGACCGCGGCGGCCCGGCTCCGGCCGCGGTTCACCTCCGCCGAGACCGGCCACGAGCCGGAGATCCTGCGGCTGGCGGACGGCGCGGAGCGGCCCGCGCTGGTCTGCCTGCCGTCCCTGATCGCCCCCACGGGCCCGTACCAGTACGTCAAGTTCGCCGCCGCACTCCGCGGCCGGCGCGAGGTGTGGACCGCCGGGCAGCCCGGCTACGGGACCGGTGACGCGCTGCCGCAGACCCTGGCGCACGCGGCGGCAGCACAGGCCGACGCCCTGCTCCGGCGGTTCGCGGGACGGCAGTTCGCCCTCGCCGCGTACTCCTCCGGGGCCTGGCCGGCCCACGAGGTCGTACGGCGCCTGGAGGCGGCGGGCGCCCCGCCGGCCGCACTGGTCCTGCTCGACTCGCCCGGCTCGACCGGCGGAGCGGACCCGACCGGCGAGTCCCTGTGCCACCGGATGGCCGGGATCTCGCGCCTGCTGCTCGACCGGTTCCCCCAACTGCCGCTGGACGGCGACCAGCTCACCGCGATGGCCTGGTACGCGGAGCTGCTGGACGGCTGGCGGCCGGGCCCGGTGACGACACCGACCCTCTTCGTGGCCGCGCGGACCCCCGTGGACCAACTGCTCGGAGACGGCCGCAGGCCCGCCTGGCTGCTGGAACACGCCCGCGTGGAGGTGGCCGGCGACCACTTCTCGATGCTCGACGAGCACGCGGAGACGACCGCGCTCGCCGTTCACCAGTGGCTCACCACGCACCTGCGATGACACCGCACGGCACGCCGGGCCGGCCCTGCGCCCAGGGCCGGCCCCGGCACCCGCACGACGCACCACCCGTACCCGGACGTGAGGCACACATGGCACACATGGCAGACACCGCAGGCACCGCAGACAGGGCAGACATGATCGGCGGCGGCAGCGCCGCCCCGGCGCGGCTCGTGGTCGGCATCACGGGGGCGACCGGCGCCGTGCTCGGCGTACGGCTGCTGGAGCGGCTGCGCGCGCACGGCGGCGTGGAGACCCACCTGGTGATCAGCCGGTGGGCGCGCAGCACCATCGAGTGGGAGACCTCGATGAGCGTGCGCGAGGTCGGCGCGCTCGCCGATGTCGTGCACAGCCCGGAGGACCAGGGCGCGGCGATCTCCTCCGGCTCGTTCCGTGTGGACGGCATGGTGATCGCCCCGTGCAGCATGAAGTCGCTGGCCGCGATCCGCATGGGCTACGCCGACGGTCTGATCGCCCGCGCCGCCGACGTCACCCTCAAGGAGCGCCGCAAGCTGGTGCTGGTGCCGCGGGAGGCGCCGCTGAGCGAGATCCACCTGGAGAACATGCTCACGCTGGCCCGGATGGGCGCGGTGATGCTGCCGCCGGTGCCCGCCTTCTACCAGCACCCGGCGACGGTCGACGACATCGTGGACCACACCGTGACCCGGGTGCTCGACCAGTTCGGCATCGACACGCCCAAGGCGTACCGCTGGAACGGGATGTTCGCGGCCCGCCGGCAGGCCGGCGCCGCGGCGGAGCACCGCGCGGCCGCGGTGCCCGCCCCCGGCCTCCCCTGACCACCGCCCCTCCTGTCCTTCCCGGCCCGCACCGCCCTGCCCTGCCCCGCCCCACCGACAAAGGATGAGCAGCCGCCCATGAAGCACCTCACCAGCCTCCGCGACTACCTGGAAGCCCTGGCCGAACTCGACGACCTGCGGGTGATCGACGACGAGGTGGACCCCGTACTGGAGATCGGCGCGATCGCCCGCTACGCCACCGAGCACCGGGCCCCGGCCCAACTGCTCTCCCGTATCCGCGGCTGCCGGCCCGGCTTCCGGGTCCTCACCGCGCCCGCCGCCCTGAGCAGCCGCCCGGGAGCGCCCTACGCGCGGCTCGCGCTCGCCCTGGGCCTGCACCCGGACACGCCGCCACGGAAGCTGATGGACGGCCTGGTCGCCGCACAGTCGGCACCCCCCGTACCGCCCGTCACCCTGGATTCCGGCCCGTGCCAGGAGAACGTTCTGCTCGGCTCCGAGATCGACCTGACCCGGCTGCCGTTCCCGCTGCTCCACCAGGGCGACGGCGGCCGGTACGCCAACACCGTCGGCACGTTCGTGCTGCGCAGCCCGGACCGCAAGTGGACCAACTGGGGCATCGCGCGTGCCATGCTGCACGACGCGCGCCGCATCGTCGCCTTCACCGGCTCGCCGCAGCACATCGGCGTCATCGACGACATGTGGCGGGCGCGCGGCGAACGGACGCCCTTCGCGCTGGTCCTGGGCGCCGAGCCGGCCGTCCCGCTCGTGTCGACCATGTCGCTGCCCGAGCACGTCGACGAAGCGGCCTACCTGGGGTCCTACTTCGGCGAGCCGGTCGAGGTCGTACGGTGCAAGACCGTCGACCTCGAAGTGCCCGCCACCGCCGAGATCGTCATCGAGGGGTACATCGACCACGACGAACTGCTGCCGGAGGGACCGATGGGGGAGTTCGCCGGCTACGTCCCCGAGGGGAGCTGGTCGCTGCCCGCCTACCACGTCACCGCGGTCACCCACCGCGACGACCCCGTCATGCCGGTGGTGTGCGCGGGCAAGCCGGTGGACGAGGACCACACCCTGATCGGCCTGACCCACTCGGCCCGCTGGACCCACTACCTGCGCGAGGCCGGCATCCCGGTGGCCGCCGCCTGGATGATCCCGGAGACCGCCGTGCACGTGCTGGCCGTCACCGTCGACCCGGACTGGCGCGAGCGCACCTCGTTCACGTCGTCGCAGGAGCTGTGCCGGGCGGTCGGCGAGGCCGTCGACGCCTTCCCGCACGGCGGCTGGTGGGTCACCCGGATCATGGTCCTGGACAACGACATCGACCCGACGGACGTCCGTGACGTGCTGTGGGGCTTCGCGACCCGCTCGCACCCCACCGACGGTATCCACGTACTGCCCGACACCGCGATCATGCACCTGATGGTCTGCTACCACGAGAAGGAGCGGGCCACCGGCACCGGCCCGACCGTCGTCTTCGACTGCGTCCGCGAGGACGAACTGAACAGCACGGCCTTCGCCGACAACTACCCGGCCGACGTGCAGCGCCGCACCTTCGAACTCCTGGCGGGCGCACGGCCGCTGTAAGCCCGGCGGCCACCGGCCGGACCGCCCCACCGCGCGCCCGGGGTGCCTACAGCTCCCCGGGCGCCGGGCCCGGCTTCTCCGAACCGTCGCCCGCTCCACCGCCGCGGCACCAGCTTTCGAGGACGCTCAGCACCCCGTCCGCGGCGAAGAACGCCCCGGGCAGGGCCACCCGCCGCACGACCGAGCAGGACACGTCGCCCTCGTGCCACTGCTCACCGGCCACCCCCGCCGCCATGACGGTGTATCCGCGCAGCAGTACCGCCAGTTCGCCGGCCCGGTTCCAGGGCCGGGCGCGCGGGTCCCCGCCCAGCGCGGCCGCCGCGGACAGGCCGGGCAGGGCCGTCAGCACCTCGTGGTCCAGGGAGCGCGGATAGACCTGCCCGACGCAGCCGATGACACGGGAGAAGCCGAGGTGCCGCGCGACACGCCGTTCGACGCGGTCCAGCGCGGCGCGGTCGCCGCCGAGCAGGTCGAGCATGTCCTGGGCGGTGCCGACCGGGCCCTTGACGCCCCGCAGCGGGTACCCGTCGGCCAGTGTCCGCAGCCGCACGGCGGCCCGGCGCAGGCCGTGCGCGACCGGAGCGGCACGGCCCCGGCGGCGCAGCAGCTCCGCGACGGCCCCGGCCCGGCCGGACAGGTGCTCCAGCGACAGCCGTACCCGTACCTGCGTGATGTTGTCGGTGATGTCGCAGGACGTCAGGCCCTTGTGGATGTGCTGATGTCCGGCGAGCGCGTTGAACTCCTCCACCCGGGCCTTGAGGTCGTGCCGCGTCCGGCGCTCCCGCTCCGTGATGGAGTCCAGATCCACCCGGTCCACCACCCGCGCGTACGCAGCGGTCACACCGGGCGGTACCGCCACCCCCTCCGCCGCCTGCGCCCGCAGCACCGCCAGCCACAGTTGCCGCTCCAGCACCACCTTGCGCTCGGCCGACCAGAGGTCCGCCAGCGCCGGGGACACCCAGTCGCGGGCCAGGACGTCGTCCGGCAGGCTTCCGCGGAGACCGCCGGCCGGCTCAGCCGCCGGCGCGGGGGAGCGGTGGGGGCAGGAAGCCGCTGGAGCGGAAGAAGGCGAGGTAGCGGTCGAGGAGGGCGGCGTCGGTGGGCGGGCAGCGCAGTCCGCTGTTCCGCAGGCCCCGTTCGGTGTTGGCGCGTCCGAGCCGTGGGAAGACATCATCGAGGTACATCTCCTTCACGCTGATGTCGGACTTGTTGCTGCGGTCCACACAGAGCGAGACGAACGGAGCCGTAGGGCTGCCGGGATTTCTCGCGACATGCCGCACCAGCTCCGCCACCCAGGCGTCGTACGGCAGTTCCCGGATGTCGTAGCCCGCCGCCCGCATCCGGTCCACCATGTCGGCCAGCCGGGCCGGCCGGGGGTTGGTGAGGTGGTAGGTGCGGCCGTCGGCCGGTTCGTGGGTCGCCAGGTGCACCACGGCGGCGGCCACATGGTCGACCGGCACGAAGTCCAGCGGCAGCGGCACGGCCGGCGCCACACCCGTCTCCGCGATGACGCGGAACAGCGAGCTGATGGCCGTCTCGGTGTTGCAGATGCCGGTGTGCTCCTCGCCGGTGACCTCGTACGGGCGGTGCACCGCCACCGGCAGCCCCGCCTCCGCCGCCTCCGCGAGCAGCCGCTCGGCCACCCACTTGCTCTCCGCGTACCCCATCGACAGATGGTCGGCGTGGGCCGGCAGGGTGTCCTCGTCCACCTCCCGCACCCCGGCGGTGCCGAAACCGGCCAGCACCGCGACGGTGGACAGGAAGTGCAGCGGGACGCGCCGCCCGGCGGCCAGCCGGACCAGTTCCCGGGTGCCGCCGACGTTGGCCGCACGCAGCGCGGCGTACGGGTGCAGGAAGCTGACGTGCGCCCCGGCGTGGAGGATCAGGTCGGCGGTCTCGCCGAGCTGCCCGAACCGCTCTTCCGGCAGTCCCAGGCGCGGGACGGTCAGATCGGCCGGGAAGCAGGTCAGCCGCTGCTCGTACGGGGACAGGTCCAGGCCGTACCGGGCGGCGTTGGAACACACCCGGCGCCGCGCGTGCGCCGCGTCCCGGGCCCGTACGGGGCACAGCAGTTCGGCGCCCGTGACCCGCGCGAGCCGGTCGAGCAGGAACGCTCCTATGTAGCCGGTGGCGCCGGTGACAAGGACGCGCGCCGGGTCACGTGGGCGGGGGACGGGGCCCTGCACCGGCGGCAACCGCAGCCCGAGCCGCGCCTCCTTCAGGAAGTCCGCCTCCGACGCGGGCGCGGAGCCGGACCGGCGGCCGGCCCGGCTGTCCCGCAGCGCCCGGTCCACCGCCGTCGCGTACGCGCCGAGCGTCGGTGCCCGCAGCAGGCTGCGCACGAGGAAGGTGCCGTGGGCCGCGTCCATGCGCAGCGCGGTCATGGTCCTGGTGGTCACCTCGGCGATGAGCAGCGAGTCGCCGCCGAGGGCGAAGAAGTCGTCGTCGGGAGCCGGCCGGACGCGCAGGACGTGTTCCCAGACGCCGGCGAGCACGGTCAGCAAGCCGGAGCCGACTCCGTCCGCTGGGCCTCCGGAAGCCTCGGAATCCAGCCCTTTGAGGGGCAGTTGCCCGTTTGCGTTCGTGTCGCCGTTTCCTGTTGCACGCGTTTGCCGGGCAGGCGCCGCCGGTGCGAGGAGGGCACGCCGGTCGACCTTGCCCGCGCCGGTGACCGGGAAGCGGTCCAGGACGTGGATGCGCCCCGGTACGGCGGGCGCGGGCAGCCAGGATCCCAGGTAGGCGCGCACCTGGTCGGCCGGGACCGCCGCGCCGGGGCGGGCCGGCGTCACGAAGGCCACCGGCTGGGCGCGCGTCCCCTCCCCGTCGATCTCCACGACGGCCTCCGCGACCGCCTCGTGCGCGCGCAGCCGCGCCTCGACCTCGTCCAGTTCCACCCGGAATCCGCGCAGCTTGACCTGCCGGTCGCGGCGCCCCCGGTACTCCAGCGTGCCGTCCGGCCGCCACCGGGCGCGGTCACCCGTGCGGTACAGGCGCCCGCCGGGACGGGGGCCGAACGGGTCGTCGAGGAAGCGTTCGGCGGTCAGCTCCGGGTCGTTGAGGTACCCGATGGCGATGCCGTCGCCCCCGACGAGCAGCTCGCCCTCCTCGCCCGGCCCGGCGGGGGTGCCGTCGTCGCGGAGCACGTGGCAGGTCGAGTTGGGAAAGGGGCGCCCGATGGGCACGGAGGCAGCGTCGGCGGGCAGGTCCCGTACGACGTACGCGCTGGAGACGACGCTGTTCTCGGTGGGCCCGTAGAAGTTGACGAGGGTGATCCCCGGGCAGGCGGACAGCACGCGGCGGCACAGCCGCGGATCGAGCGCCTCGCCGCCCGCCGAGACGAACCGCAGGCTCCGCAGCGCCTCCGGCCGGGTGCGCGCCACATGGTGCAGCACCCCCGCGGTCAGGAAGGCCACCGCCACGTCCTCCTCGCGCAGCAGCCGCTCCAGCGCGTCCACGGACAGCAACTGCTCCCGCTCGGCGACGACGAGGCAGGCGCCGGACAGCAGCGCCGTCCAGATCTCGATCGTCGAGGCGTCCGAGGAGCAACTGTAGGCGTGCAGCACCCGCTCGCCGGGCACCGGGGGAGACAGCCAGGGGCCGGAGGCGGCCAGCCGCACGACGCCGCGGTGCGGGACGGCCACCGGCTTCGGGCGGCCGGTCGAGCCGGAGGTGAACATGACGTAGGCGCAGTCCTCCGGGGCGACGGTCACGCCTGGAGGGGCGGGGTCGCCGGCCGGTGGGGCGGAGTCTCCGGCCGGTGGAGCGGGAACGCCGGCCGGCGCGTCCGCTCCCGGGTCCGGCGCGGCGAGACCGCCGTCCACACAGGCCCGCAGCCTGCGCACCCGGCTCGTGCTGCCCGGCAGCGCGACGGCCACCCGAACGTCCGCCTCCTCGGCCATGGCGCGCAACCGCGCGGGCGGGTACGCGTCGTCCAACGGCACGTACGCGGCACCGCACTTGACGACGGCGAGGAACGCCACCAGCGCCTCGGGGCACCGGCCGCCGAGCACACCGACCGTGCTGCCGGGACGGACACCGGCGGACAGCAGCCGCCGGGCGAGGGCGTCGGAGTGCCGGCTGAGCTCGCCGAAGGTCAGGGTACGGTCGCCGTGCCGGACGGCGGGCGCCCCGGGGGCGGCCCGCGCCCGCTCCTCGAACAGTTCGTGCAGGCAGCGGTCGCGAGGGTACGGCGTGGCCGTGTCGTTCCACGGCGCGTGCCGGTCCGGCCGGCCGGGCACCTGGGAGGGTCGCAGCATGGTCAATACCTCGGAACGGTCGGAGTGCCACGGTCGGAGCGCCCGGACGGCCGGGGCGCCGGGTTCCGGGCGGAACCGGGTGGCCCGGGTCGGCTGAAGGCGGTGGGAGAGGAGACGGAGGCGGCGGTGCGGCACCGCGCGGGCCGCATCCGGACGGTCACGCCGACGGTGGACCGCCGGGTCCCCGTGGCCGGGCCGCACCGGGGCCGGGAGCCCGTTCCGGCGTGTCCTCCATGCCACCCGAAAAAGCGGGTGCACTAGGCAGTTACCCAGCAATCCGATGCCGCTGTTCACTCTTGCGGATGATGTGGAACGTTCCGGTGAGCAAACGTGAGCCTCGTCGTGAGCGGTGTACCACCGCCCGTACCGCGATGCGCCCCTCGGCCGGGGAGGCGTGACCCGGACGAAGGGTTTGCGAGCAGTCCCGGATGCGAAGAAATCGTGGCGGACGTGTTCATGTGCGGGAGGACGGACCGGCGTCGGGCCTTCGGGAACCGGCCGCCGGTTCCCCGGCCCGCACGCCGTCGGCCGAACACCCGGGCACCGCGCGTCCAGGGCCGGTCCGGTCACGTCCGTCCGTGCTCGGCACGTCCGTCCTCGGCATGTCCGTCCGTGCTCGGCCGGGCGCCGGCACGGCGTACGGCAACCGGCTTCGGAGCACGTCGCGTAACGGGATCCGCACCCGACACCGCGCCGGTTCCGCCGAACCCGCCGCGACCCCACCTCCGCCCCTCGTACCGCTGCCCCCGTACCGCCCCGTGGAGGCCCCGCATGCCTGATGAGGAGACACCGGTGTCACCGTGCCCCGGCCCGCCGTCCGTCGGCCGCCCTGCCCGGCCGCCCGACGACGCGAACGGCCGGGCACCGTCCCGTGATCCGCGGGCGCTGTGGCCCGCGCTCGGCGCGTCGCGGGAGGCACGGCGCGGCGCGCTGCTCGCCCCGCTGACGCGCACGGCAGGACCGCCACCGCACCGGCAGCACATCACCTGGGTGGGAGACCTCCAGCAGGGCGACGGCGGCAAGGGGGCCATGACGGACCGGCTGGCCCCGGCCCACCAGATCGTCGTCCGGGTGCAGGGCGGTGACAACGCCGGGCACACCACGGTCTTCACGAACGCCGCGGACGAGGTGCACACGCTCAAGAACCATCTGCTGCCCTCCGGTGTGCGCCACCCCGGCGTGCTCGCCGTCATCGCCAACGGGGTCCTGGTCAACCCGCGGACCCTGGCCGGCGAGATCGCGTCGTCCGCCGCGTACGCACCGGAGCTGCGCCGGCGGCTGGTGGTCAGCGACCGGGCCCATCTCGTCCTGCCGCTGCACCGGCTCGTCGACGGCCGGCAGGAGAGTGGCGGCGGACGCTGCTCGGACGTGATCGGCACGACCCGGCGCGGCATCGGCCCGGCCAACGTCAGCAAGGCCAACCGCATCGGCATCCGGGTGCGCGACCTGCGGGATCCCGACCTGCTGCGGCGCCGGATCGAGCAGAACGTGCGCTTCTTCGGCCTGCCGTCCGGCCACGCCGATGCCGACCTGGCCTGGCTGGAGACGTACCGTGATCCGCTGCTGTCCGTGGCGGCGGACACCGTCGCGCTGCTCGGCGCGGCGGCCGACGCGGGCTATTCGATCCTGCTGGAGGGGGCCCAGGGACCGGTGCTCGACGTGGAGCACGGCACGTACCCGTACGTGACGACTTCGCCCACCGCCTTCTACTCCGTCACCAGCGGCACCGGTCTGGACGGTTCGCTCGTCGGCCACCGGGTCGGCGTGCTGAAGGCGTACCAGACCATGGTCGGCAACGGCCCGTTCGTCACCGAGGACGCCGGCGAACTCGGTGACCGGCTGCGCCGGACCGGGGAGGAGTTCGGCACCACCACGGGCCGCTCCCGGCGCTGCGGCTGGCTGGACCTCGCGCACGCACGGTGGGCGGCCGGCCTCAACCGCTACACGAGCGTGGTGGTGACCAAGCTCGACATCCTGGACGGCTTCGACCGCATCGGCGTGTGCGTGGGGTACGTCCTGCCGGACGGCGGGTACGGCGAGTTCGTACCCGACAACGCGTACCTGGAGCGCTGCCGCCCGCTGTACTGCTGGCTGCCCGGCTGGCGCCGCAGCACGCGCGGCCTGACCCGCTACGACCAGCTCCCGCCCGAAGCCCGCGACTTCCTGCGCTACATCGCCGACTTCCTGGGCGTCGAAGTGGCCGCGGCCGGTACCGGACCGGCCGAGCGGGACCTGCTCGTCGACCCCGCCACGCGCCTGGCCGGCCTGCTGCCGTCGCACGCGGCGGCGGGACCGCCGCGGGCGGCTCGTACCGAAGGAGAGACGAGGACCCCTTCATGACACCGGACACCGAACGCAGCCACGGGCCCTCCGCACGGTCGGACACACCCCGGCCGGGCGACGCCGGACCGGTCCGCCCACCGGCCGGGCACGCGTTGCGGAGCCTGTGCGTGTTCTGCGGCGCGAGCGCGGGCGTGCGTCCCACACACGTCCAACTCGCCACGAGACTCGGGCAGGCGTGCGCCCGGCGCGGTATCCGCATCGTCTACGGTGCCGGTGGCGTCGGCGTGATGGGCGCGCTGTCCGACGCGGTCCTCGCGGCGGGCGGCCGCATCACCGGGGTGATCCCGCAGGCCCTGATGGACCGGGAGTACGGGCGGCGCGACCTGACCGAGCTGCGGATCGTCGGCTCGATGCATGAACGCAAGGCCCTGATGCACTCCCAGAGCGACGCCTTCCTCGCCCTCCCGGGCGGCTACGGCACGCTGGAGGAGCTTTTCGAGATCACCGCGTGGGCCCAGTTGCGCCTGCACCACAAGCGCATCGTGCTGCTGGACGACGGCGGCTTCTTCGGCCCGCTCACCAGGATGCTGGACCACGCCCGCGACGAAGGGTTCCTCTCCGACGCCGACCGGCAGCTCGTCCGGCACGCCAAGTCCGTGGACGACGCGCTGCACCTGGCCGCCCTGCCGCCCGGCCCGCACTCGGAGCCCGCCGCGATCGGTCCCGGACAGACCTGACACCCCGTGAGGCGGCCACTGGACGGGACGGGCGGCTCCCGCCCCTCCCGCCAGGCCGAGACAAGGAGCAGCCCCATGCCTGACGACGGAGGACTCCCTCGCTACCCCTTCTGCTTCCGGGGCGACCGGCTCGCACCCGAACTGGCCGAGTCGGTGGCCCACCGGCCGATCCTGCGCGTACGCACCAACACCGGCACCGACGCCTGGCTGGTCACCGGCCACGAGCAGGTGCGCTCGGTCCTGCGGGACCGCCGCTTCAGCCTCACCCTGACCTCCGACCCGTGGATGCCCCGGCAGGACCCCCTCGTCCCGCCGCTCTCGATCACCGACATCCGTACCCACTGCGAGAAGGCCGGCCTCCTCCAGGAACTCTTCCGGGGCGTGGGCCCGCACCAGCAGCACCTGACGCCGGAACGCGTCCGGGAGACCGCCGCCGGCCTGCTCGGCACGTTCCTGGCCGGGGAGCAGCCGGGCGACCTGGTCGACGGGTTCATCATGCCGCTCTCCCGCGCGCTGACCATGGAACTGCTGGGCCTGGACCCGGAGGGCTGCCCGGACAACACCACGCTCTTCACAATCTTCCGTACGGGTCCGCAGAGCCTCCCCGCGGTGCCGGACAGTTGGGCGCTGGCCCAGCAATGGATGCTGGAGCGGCTGCCCGGCCTGCGCGCGGACGGCACCGGTCTGCTGGGCCGGCTCCTCGCCCTCAGCGACGCGTCCGGCGTGCTCGACGAGGAGGAGGTCGCCGACCTCTTCGTCTTCCTCCTCATCTCCCAGTTCGGCAACCCGGCCACCTTCCTCGGCGCCGCGAGCGTAGGGCTGATGAGCCACCCGGAGGTGCTGGCCCGGCTGCGGGCGGCCCCCGCGCTGCTGCCGCAGGCGGTCGACGAACTGCTGCGCTGGACGGTCTTCCTCGGCGACGCGCTGCCCCGCAACGCCCGCGAGGACGTGCTGCTCGACGACGTCCTGGTACGCAAAGGCGACCTCGTCCTGGTGTCCACCGACGCGGCCAACCACGACCCGCGGGTCTTCCCCGACCCGCAGCGCCTGGACATCGACCGGCCGCCCGGACCCCACCTGCGGTTCAGCGACGGGCGGCACCGCTGCCCGGGCGGGCCGGTCGCCCGGATGCAGGCCGCGGAGACCCTGCGCGTGCTGCTGGAGCGGACCGAGGACCTGCGCCTGGCGGTACCCGCCGACGAGATCGCCTGGCACCGTTACTACGCCGTCACGCTGCCGGTGGCGGTGCCGGTCCGCTGGACGGCCCGCGGCGAAGGGTGAGGGCCGGGGTGCCGACCCGGTGGGCCGGTACCCCGCAGGGGCCGCTCAGCCCGTGAAGCCCTGCTCCCGCAGGATCGTGTCGATACGGGCCCGGTGGGCCGCTTCCCACTGGTCGAGGGTCTCGGCGGCCTCCTTGGCCAGCTTCTTCTCCGCGGTCAGGAGCACCTCGTCCCGGCGGGCCGCGGGGGTGACCACGACGCCCTCCTCGTCGGCCACCACGATGTCACCGGCCCGAACTCACCCCGCCGCAGCGCACCGGGCCGTTGAGCGGCGCGACGGCCGCCTTGGTGCCGGGCACGGGGATGACGCCGCGCGCGTACACGGGGAAGCCCGCCTCCCGTACCTCGGCGAGGTCACGGGTCAGCCCGTCGGCCACGATCGCCGCGACACCACGGCGCTGCGCCACCGCGCACACGTTTCCGCCCGCCAGCGCGTGGTCCATGTCGCCCGACTCGACGACGAGGACCGAGCCCGGCTCCGCGCGGTGGACCGCCGCGTGCAGCATGAGGTTGTCACCCGGAGGGCACCGCACGGTGAACGCCGGCCCGGCGACGCACGGGACCGGGGACCACAGCGGGCGGATACCGGCGTCCATGACCTGCCCGCGCCCCAAGAGATCGGCGAGGGTGGTCGACGGGACGCCGCTGAAACCTGAGATGTCGTTCATGCACTCCTCCTCCCGATTCCGGAGTCCGGTGCGGTCGGATCCGGCCGGGCCCCGCCACACACGGAGGACGGACCGCGCCGGGCCGCCAGGCCGCTGGAGCCGTACGGGGCCGCCTCGGCTCCCGCGTCCGCCGGCCCGAACGACCCCCGTGCACAAGCGCTTCCGGCCACCGTAATGTGATCATCCTGCCACGTGTTCCCCGGGCTCCCCGGGGTCCGCCATCACGTACCGCACCTACGGAGACGATTGCCATGCCCCTGCGCTGTGCCGTGCTCGACGACTTCCAGGACATCGCCACGACGGCCGCCGACTGGAGCCCCGTCCGGGACCGCGTGGACGTCGTCTCCTTCACCCGGCACTTCGCCACCGAGGACGAACTGGCGGCGGAACTGGCCGGGTTCGACATCGTCGTCACCCTGCGCGAACGGGTGTCCTTCCCGGCCTCCCTGTTCGCCCGGCTGCCCCGGCTCCGGCTCCTGGTCGCCTCCGGCATGCGCAACTCAGTGATCGACTTCGCCGCGGCGGCGGAGCACGGGGTGACCGTGTGCGGCACTCAGAGCGCCGCCACCCCGCCCGTCGAGCTGACCTGGGCGCTGCTCCTGGGGCTCGCACGCGGCGTGGTGGCCGAGAGCGACGCGCTTCGCCGGGGCGGCCCGTGGCAGTCCACGGTCGGCGCCGACCTGCACGGCCGGCGTCTCGGGCTGCTCGGACTGGGCAAGATCGGCAGCCGGGTGGCCCGGATCGGTACGGCCTTCGGCATGGACGTGGTGGCCTGGAGCCAGAACCTCACCGCGGAGCGGACCGCCGAGGTCGGCGTCGGCCGCGCGGCGAGCAAGGAGGAACTCCTCGCCACCAGCGACTTCGTCTCGGTCCACCTGGCGCTGGGCGACCGTACCCGGGGCCTGCTCGGCGCGCCCGAGCTGGCGCTGCTCAAGCCGACCGCGTACCTGGTGAACACGTCCCGGGCGGCCATCGTCGACCAGGACGCCCTGCTCGCCGCGCTGCACGAGGGCCGGCTCGCCGGCGCGGGCATCGACGTCTTCGACACCGAGCCGCTGCCCGCCGACCACCCGGTACGGACCGCGCCCCGGCTGCTGGCCACGCCCCACCTCGGCTACGTGACCTGGGACAACTACCGTACGTACTACGGCCAGGCGGTCGAGGACATCCAGGCGTACCTGGCGGGTTCACCGGTCCGCCTGCTCGGCTGACGGCGGACCGGCTGCTCGGCTTGACCGGCGGCCCCGCTGGATCGGTGGCTCCGCTCGACCGGCGGCCTCGCTGGGCCGGTGAGCACCAGCCCCGCACCTCCGATCGGGCGGCGCACCCGGCCGGCGCGCCACCCGACGGCGTCAGTCGCCGTTCACCCCCGGAGCCGGGGTTCTAGAGGGCGTTGGCGAACCGCTTGAACGCGGCTTTGGTCTTCGCCCCGGGGTCCCCGTCGATCTTGCCGGTGTACCCCCAGCTGTCCTTCAGCAGGCGTTGCAGCGCCTTCACCGTATTGACACCGGGCTTCCCGTCGATCTTGCCCTGGTACTTCCAGTACTTCTTGAGGCAGCGCTGGAACGCCTGCCAGCTCCCGGTGCCCAGCGCCCCGTCGATCTTCCCGCGGTACTGCCAGTGCTTCTTCAGCCAGCCCTGGACCTTCTTGGCCTGCGCGGCGCTCAGCCCGAGGTTGTTCACCGCGAGCGGCGCGACGGCCTCGGCCGTCACCGCGGGCTGCGCGGCCGGCGCGGAGGCGGCGAAGCTCGTGCCCGCCCCCGCCAGGCCGCCGGCGAAGATCCCCACGGCGGCGGTGACACTGACCAAGGTCCTCGTCACGGCATCGGGTCGCATTCCTTTTTCCCCCTTCGAGTTCCGGGGGCACCGCCCGACACGCGCGGCGCGTACGTCGCCGGACGCCTCGGCGTACCCCCTCATGGCCGTACGGCGCAGCGGCGACCCTGGCGATGGTGCTCCCCGTTCGCCCCGGCGCGGTACGGGAAGAAGCTATCCGCCGGAGCGGCCCCCGGCGTCAGCCCACGAGTGCAGACCGCCGCAACCAGAAGCTGACATCCGCGCTCCACCGACCGCGGTAACGGCGGCGGATGTACAACCCCCGCGGTACTGCCCACCCGGAACGGGACGTCACTCCACGGGCCCCGCGCCCGCGGCCCGCCCGTCGGCCCACTCCTTGCTCAGCCGGGACCACTCGGGGGTGGCCTCGGTGGGGGAGGAGGAGACGACGTGGCGGCGGAAGGCGTCCTCCGCGGTGACGCCGTGCACCGCTTCGACCGTGTTCGCCGCGAGGTGGCACAGCAGGCCGCGGTCCACGGGTTTCAGTCCGAGGCGGTTGAGGTGGAGGTAGAGGTAGTTGACCACCAGCCGGAAGGAGGCGAACCAGTGGTCGTCCCGGAGGAAGCCGTCGTGGCCGTGGCCGGTCTGCAGGAGCCGGTGGAAGTCGCTGAGCTGCCGGGTCGGCAGTCGCGGGGCCCGGCCGGCGCCGCTGAGCGTCAGCTCGCCGGACTCCAGCAGCGGGTACGCGACGCGCTGGCACCGGCGTACGGCCTCGGCCCACTCCCGGACGAACGGCACGGTGGCGCCCGCGTCCGCGGCCGCGGGGGAGCCGGGCTCCGCGGACAGGACGGACTCCACCGTACGCAGCCGGGTGGTCAGCGCGTCGGCCTGCCGTCGGTACCGCTCGTCGAAAGCGGCCCGGTAGCCGGCCGGGTCGTGGGTGCGGGACAGGAACGCGTCGGCGTGGGACCGCAGGGACAGGAACCCGCGTGCGATCGGCGCGCTGCCCTCGTCGAACGGTACGGCGGCCACCGACGCGGTGGTCCACATCAGGTCCAGTGCCAGCACCGGCAGGGCGCCGCCGTCCCGCAGGTGCTCGTACATCGCGAACGCCAGGTCGTTCGTGTCGCTCAGGAAGTCGGCCAGCACCTCGCTGCCTCGCATCGACCCCAGCACCGGCAGCCGGTGGTCGTAGGGCTGTTCGAGCACGGTGTTGTCCGGCACCCAGGGATGCCGGGGGCCGGTCTCCATCTCCAGTTCCGCCAGCCGCTCGTGCACCGGCGCGAGCGCGGCCTCGTCCAGCCGAGCCGTGGAGGGGTGGTCACGGACGTACGTCTCCAGCGCGGCGACGACCCGCGGGCGTACCCGCGAGGCCCACGCCTCGGCCGTGGTACGGAAGTTCAGGCGCAGGTGCGGGCCGCGCAGCCAGTGACGGCCGAACCAGGCGCCGTCGACCGACGCCCGGACGGCCTCGAACGCCGGGCGGACGGCGTCCAGGACGAGCGCGGGTTCGGTGCTCTCGTCGTGGTGGTGGACATGGACGCTGTGCCACGTGGCGGCTGCCCCGCTCATGAGGCGGTCAGCGCCTCGGGCAGTTCGGCGAGCACCCGGCCGACGAGGAACCGCGCCTGACTCTCCTGCCACAGGGTCAGCCCCAGCCGGTTGTTGACCAGGTGGCCGCTGCGCAGCAGCACCAGGCTCGTGGCGGGGTGTGCGGTTTCGGCCAGTTCGAGCGGCCCCGCGAGCGGCGAGTCCGTCCACTCGTTGGTGAAGCTCCCCGCGTCCTCCAGCACGTGGAGCGCGTCCCGCAGCCGGCGCAGGGACGCCATCCAGTACGCGCGGGGGTCCGCGCCCGCGCCGGTGAGCGACTCCTCGGGCGCGGCTGCCAGCCGCCAGACGCGCCGGGCCCGCTCCTGGAGCTTTGCCTGCTGGGCGCGGTACCGCGGCTCGACGTCCTCGGCCTCGGGGCCGCTGCCGAAGGGCAGGGGCGGGCCGCCGTTGCGGGACCACCGGTCGCGGACCTCGTCGAGGAGCGCGAACACTCCCACGACCAGGTCGAAGGCGAGCATCGCGCGCTGTTCGACGGTCGCGCCGGTACCGACGACGGACAGGGCCAGCTCGCTGGACTCGTGGAAGTGCCGCTCCACGGCGGCGATGGCGGCGCGGTACCCGAAGTCGGAGTTCTCCCGCTCGTACGGCCGCAGCTCCAGGGTGTTGTTGGGCCGCACCTCCTCCTGCTGCTCCTGGTCGGACCGGCCCTCCAGCCCGGCCAGCCCCTCGGAGACCTGGGCGAAGCGCGTACGGTCCACGACGTCCGGGGACGGGGCGCCCTCCAGATACGCGCGGAGGTGCCCGGCGGTCAGCCGCTCGATCTCGGCGCGGTCGGCGGTACGGGCCGGGAGGAAGCGCAGCCGGACGTGCGGCCCGCCTTCCCAGTACCGCAGGAAGAACCACCGCTGGACGAGACCGTCGGCCGTCAGCCGTGCGACCAGCGGGCGGACACCGTCGGTCAGCAGCGCGTCCTGGCCGGTGTCGTAGAAGATGTGCGCGCCCACCCAGTCCGCGCCCTCCGCAGTACCGGGGTCCAGCCGGTCGCTACCGGTCAGCATCTCGCCTCCGTCGATCGATGGTCGCCGGTCCCGGCGGGGCGGGAACCGGCCACCCCGATTCTCCGGCGGAGGCCGGGCGGCGGTCTTCACGGTACGACCACGGGGTGACCGAAGAACGGACCGAAGGCCACCGAAGAGGCACCACAGGCCCCGCGCGGCACCGAAGCCCGACCGCAGGCCGGGCCTTGACACGCGGCCGCCCGGCCGTCACAGCGTCGTACGCCGCACACACTCCTCGACGACCGCCCGCAGGCTGCCCGTACGGCGCAGCCGCTCCCGCTGGATGTGCGCCCCGTTGCCGCGGCCCATCAGGGTGTCCAGGCCCTCCTTGGCGAGCCCCAGGTCGCCGTTGTCCTCCAGCGCCTCGCCGACGTGGTCGAGCAGGGCGCGTACCACGGCCTCGGCGGGGGCCGGGGTCCAGGTGAGCGGATGGACGAGGCGGCCGGACAGTCCGGACCGGCCGGCCCGCCAGGCCGCCAGCCGCAACAGGCCGACCCCGGCCGGGTCCGGCGGTTCCCCCGCGCGCCACGCGCGGGCGGCGGTCTCCACCAGCCCGCGGGTCAGGGCGGCGATCAGCACCGTGTCGTCGGACTGCAGACAGACGTCGGCCACCCTGATCTCGACGGTGGGGTAGTGCCGCGACAGCCGGGCGTCGAAGTAGATCATGCCCTCGTCGAGCAGGGTCGCCGTGGCGAGCATCTCCCGCACCCGCCGGTGGTAGTTCTCCGCGCAGCCGAAGAGCTCCACCGGTCCGGACGACGGCCAGCGGCCCCACACCCGGCTCCGGTAGCTGCTGTACCGGGTGTCCTCGCCCTGCCAGAAGGGCGAGTTGGCGCTCAGCGCGAGCAGCGTCGGCAGCCACGGACGGATACGGTCCAGCACGGCCACGCCCTCGTCGTCCGACTCGACGGACACATGGATGTGGCAGCCGCAGGCGAGCTGTTCCAGCGCGGTGCTGCCGAACTCCTCCGCCAGCCGCTGGTAGCGCTCGTCGACGTTGAGGGACGGTACGACGGGCAGCGGCGAGGTGGCCAGGGCCACCAGTTCCGTACCGGCCCGGCGGGCCTGGCGCGCCGCCTCGCCGCGCCAGTGCGCGACCTCCGCGGCCAGGTCCTCCATCAGCAGCCGGGGCCGGGTCGCGATCTCCAGCTGCTCGCGGTGCAGTTCCTTGTCCAGGGTGGAATCCTCCGGAGACGTGGCCAGTACGGTCCCGGAAGCAGCTCGTGGCTTTCCTGAGTACGGGTCCACCAGGAGAAGCTCTTCTTCCACTCCCACACTCCGCATACGACAGCCTCTCTCGACCGGCGACGGTCAGCAGGACGGCTTTTTCGTGTCTGCTGACATGGGAAACGCTCGCGCGGCACGGCACAAGGGGTCGGGCGGCCACGGAGTGGCGCGATGAGGGCGGGAGCGGGCGGCCGCGCCCGCGGGGCCGGTGCGCGGTCGGTCGGACACCCGTACAAGCCGGGCCGGAGCTGCTCTGATGGAGGGGCACGCCATGAGGCGGACGAAGGGGGCGGGCCATGCCGGTGGTGCGGACCAACGGGATCAGTCTCGGGTACGAGGAGTACGGCGCCGGGGAGCCGGTCGTGATGGTCACCGGGACCGGCGCGCCGGGACGGGTGTGGCGTGCCCACCAGGTGCCCGCCCTGACCGCGGCCGGGTACCGGGTGATCACGTTCGACCACCGGGGCCTGTCGCCGGACGGTGCGTCCGGGGAGCCCTTCACCCTCGACGACCTGGCGGCCGACCTCGCCGGTCTCCTCACCCACGTCAGCTCGGGGCCCTGCCGTGTGGTCGGCTTCTCGCTGGGCTCGGTCGTCGTGCAGGAACTGCTCGTGGTCCGGCCGGAGCTGGTCCGCAGGGCCGTGCTGATGGCGACCATCGGCCGGGCGGACACACTGGTCCGCGCCATGGCGGCGGCCGAGATCGACCTGTGCGACAGCGGGGTCGCGCTTCCGCCCCGGTACGCGGCCTACGTCCAGGCGTTGCAGTACCTGTCGGGGGAGACGCTCGGTGATCCGGACCGGCTGCGCGGCTGGCTGGACGTGTTCGAAATGACGGCGACGGCGAGTTCCGCCGGAATGCGCGGGCAGCTCGGGCTTCAGGTGATCGAGGACCGGCGGGCCGCGTACCGGCACATCCGGTGTCCGTGTCTGGTCGTCGGATTCTCGGACGACCGGGTCGTCCGCCCGCGGCTGGCCGAGGAAGTGGCCGCGTGCATTCCCGGCTGCCGCTACACCCAGATATCCGGGTGCGGTCATTTCGGTTATCTGGAGAAGCCCGGCCCGGTGAATTCCGCGATCCTCGATTTCTTCGCGGAACCGGATCGCTGAGGGAACGTCAGGAAAGTCGCCGGAACACCCGGCCCCGGCCTTCCGATGGGCGGCGGCCGGGACCGGTGCGGGCCCGCGCGCGGCCCGTTCACGCGCCGAGTACGGCCCGGATGCGCTTCTTGTCGGGCTTGCCGACCGGCGTCAGCGGGATCTCGGTGACCAGGTGCAGCCCGGTGGGCGCGTACATCTCGCCCTTGTGGCGGGTGACGAAGTCCCGCAACTGGTCCGGGTCCAGCGGGCGTTCCGGTGCGGGGACGACCGCGACGTGCACCTCCTCGCCGGCGTCCGCGCGGCGCACGCCGAACGCCGCGCAGTGGGCGACGGCCGGGTGGGTGAGCAGCAGGTCCTCCAGCTCGCCGGTGTAGACGTGACCGCCCACCACGATGATCATGTCCTTGAGCCGGTCGACGAGGTACAGGTAGCCCTGGTGGTCGAGGTAGCCCAGGTCGCCGGTGTGCACCCACCCGTCGCGCAGCACCTCGGCGGTGAGGCCGGGCTGCTTCCAGTAGCCGGTCATGGTCTGGCCGGAACGGACCCGGATCTCGCCCACCGACCCGACGGGGACGGGCGCGCCCCGCTCGTCGTGGAGGGAGACCTCGACGCCCGGGACCACCCGGCCCACCGTGGCCTGCCCCTCCGGGGACAGGTCCCGGTGCTCGTCCGGGCCGATGACGGTGATGTGGCCCGTCTCGGACTGGCCGTAGCCACCGAACAGGACCGTCCCGAAGGTCTCGTGCGCCTGCCGCAGCCGTGCCGGCGAGGCGGCGCAGCCGCCGTAGGTGATCCGCTGGATGCTGGACAGATCGGTACCGGCCAGGGCGGGGTGGTCGAGCAGGCGGTAGAGCAGCGGGGGCAGCAGCCACAGGTGGGTGATGCGCTCGCGCTCGACGGCGGCGAGCACCTCGCCGGGGACGAAGGAGTGCTGGAGCACCACGGAGCCGCCGGCCAGGAGGGTGGCGTCGGCGATGTTGCCGGCCACGTGCGCGAGGGTGGTGCAGGCCAGGAAGCGGGGCGGCTCGCCCGCGCCGGCGGAGCCGAAGGCGAGCATGTCCCGGTAGGGGCCGTGCGCCATGCGCACGCCCTTCGGGACGCCGGTGGTGCCGCCGGTGTGGCGTATGCACCAGTCGTCCTCGGGGCGAGCCGCGCTCCGCACCGGGGAGGGTTCGTGCCGTGCGGCGCGCGCCAGCAGGTCCTGGCCGTGCGGGCCGGGGCCGAAGGAGAGGACGTACGGAGGCCGGGCGCGGGTCAGCAGGCTTTCGGCGGCGTCCGGCAGGTCCGGGTCGATCAGCAGCAGCGCGGTGTCCACGCTCTCCGTGATGTGGGCGAGCGTCTCGGGGGCCATGCCCTGGTACAGGAAGACGGCCCGGGCGCCGAGCAGATTGGCGGCGTATCGCGTGATGAGGGCCTCCGGCCGGTTCCCGGAGAGCAGCGACACGGTGCTGCCGCGCCCGATGCCCCAGCCGGACAGTTCCCGGGCGATCCGGTACACGCTGTCGCGGAATTCCCCGGCGGTGACCTCGCGGCCGTCCGCCGTGGTGACCACGGGGCGGTCCGGAGTTTCCGCCAGGACGCCGAGGACGGATTCGACATAGGAGCGGAAGTCGTTCGTCGGGGAATTCACCTCTGCGGCAAGGAATTCGGTGGTCATGAAGTATGTCTCCCTACTGATGTAGGCGATTACTACTTCTCGGTAAGCTAACAATTGGTTGCCGTATGAAGGTGTCCTGCTGATGAACAACGTGTGATGTCTGAAAAGTGTCTGGCGCGGCGCGCTTGCTTGTGCAGGGAGGGCCTGGGGTGTGGTGCGTCGTGGCGCACGCCACACGGCCCGGGCGGCCTCCCCTCGGGGGGACGGCAGGGGAGGCCGGGCCGTGTGCCGCCGCCGTGGCGGGGCGGGTCAGCGGGGCGAGAGCCGGTCGCGGACCGCCTTGAGCTGGGCCACCTGCGCCGACTGGCTCCGTACGACGGAGTCGGCGAGCCGTTTCGCGCCCGCGTCCCGGCCCAGTTTGCGCTCGGTGCGCGCCATCTGGATCGCGCCCTCGTGATGGCTGATCATCAGCTCGGTGAACTTCCGGTCGAAGGCGGCGCCCTCGGCGTCCTTCAGAGCGGCCATGTCCTGGTCGGACACCATCCCGTCCATGTCCGTCTCGTCCCGCCCGAGCTGCCCGTGGTCCATGCCGTGCGGGCTGTGCTCGGCGGAGGGCGACCCCGGATCACCGGAGCCGGTCGCGGCCGCCTCCGGCTCACCCCAGGACCGCAGCCACCCGCGCATGGTGGCGATCTCGGCGGTCTGCTCCTTGGAGATCGCCGCGGCCAGGTCCTTGACCTCCTGGTCGGAGGCGCGGGCACCGGCCGGTTCCGTCATCTCCACGGCCTGCCGGTGGTGCGGGATCATCCGCTGCACGAACCGTACGTCCGCGTCGTTGTGCGCGGCCGCCTCCGGAGAACCGCCGGGGGACGCCGCGGCGGAACCGCTCGCCGTCCGCGGCCCGCCGTCGTCGTCGCTCCCGCAGGCCGCAAGGGCCAGCGCCCCGGCGGCAAGGGCACCGGCCAGTGCGATACGGCGACCGGGAAGTCGCTCGCCTCGATGCATGATTCGCCCACCTCGATCTCTCTGCGCGCGGCGGACACCCCGCGTGCGCGTCGGCCTACGCCCGCATTACCGACACGCGCGGAGATGCGAAGCGCACGGCGGCGCGGCACGCCGCGAAGTGATGAGGGGAGCGGTCGCGCGTTGACCGGAGGCGGGGCCGTGGTCAGCCGTTCCGCGGTGTCACGGCGTCGCGGTGTCACGGGGCCGAGAGGACGAGGGGGCAAGACAGGCGGTCGGACGTCACCGCCCGCCCCGCCCCGCGCTTCAGGCGCCGCTGTCGCCCCTGAGCCGCATGTCGACGTCGACCACCCCTTCGACGGCCCGGGCGAGCCGCGCCGCCACCGGTATGAGCGAGGTGTCGGCGATGGCCCCGGCGAGGGTGACGATGCCCTGGGACACCTCGACGGTCAACTGCTGTCGCCGGGACGCGAAGAGCTGCCCGACGACCGTCCGCCGCACCTCCTCGGCGATGTCCTCGTCCTCGCGGAGGAAGACCTTCAGGAGGTCGCTGCGGCTGACGACCCCTTCGAGCCTGCCGAGGGCGTCCACCACCGGCATCCGTTTGATCCGGTACCAGGCCATGGTGCGGGCGGCCTGCGCGAGGCTGGCGTCCGCGTGCACGGTGACGGCGGGGGCCGTCATCAGCTCGTCGGCCGTGACGCCCCCGGACTTGATCAGGGCGTCCAGGACGCGCATCTGCTCGATGCGCGAGGGGGTGTGGTCGCGGAACTCCTCCTTGGGCAGCAGATCGGCCTCGGACACCACACCGACCACCCGGCCCTCCCCTTCGACGACGGGCAGGGCGCTGACCTTCCACTGCTCCATCGTGCGGACGATCTCCTTGAAGGGGGCGGTACGGCCGATACTGATCACGGTGTGGGTCATCACGTCGCCGACGGTGCGGGGGTTGTTGTTCCCTGGCGTCACGGGCTCCTGCATCACGGACTCCTTCAGCGCGGGCTCCTTCCCCCAGGGTTGTGCATCACGGGCCCGTGCACCACACACCCGTCCACCGGGCCCGGAGCCGGGGCCGGCGGCGTGAGGAGGATCCGCCGGCCCCGACGGCCGGAAACCTGTGCCCGGGCCCCGGGCGCCCGGCCAGGGCCCGGACACAGGTGGTCAGTGCGCGCCGCTCCCGTACGGTCCGAAGAGGTCGAGCAGCCGGGTCCGCGCGCACCGCAGCCGGTCCCCGATCACCTGGGAGTACCGGAGCACCAGCGCGTGCCCGAGCGCGGGGTCCTCCTCGCACAGCGCCCGTATCTCCCGCGCGTCGAACTCCCAGGCCCGCACCGGGCTCAGCGTCTCCGCGCCCAGGTGCCAGCAGTACGGCGGGAACAGCCACGACCAGCCCAGCAGGTCGCCCGGGTGCAGGGTCTCGACGACGGCGGGCCGGCGGCCCGGTACCCGCAGGTCGAGCTGGACCGCTCCGGTACGCAGGATCCAGAAGCGGTCGGCCTTCCGGTCCTCCTCGAAGATCCGTGTCCCGGCCGGGAAGGAGACTTCCCGCGCCCGCGCCATCAGCCGCTCACGGTGTTCCGCGGGCAGTGCACCGAGCCGTGCGTTCGTCGTCCTCACCGCGCCACCTCCCCTTCCTGCGCGGTACCGGAGCCCGCGGCGGTACCGGGCGGGCCTCCGGGACCGGCGGGTCCCATGTCCTCAGGATCCGCCGTCGGCGGGCGCCCCGGGACGGGCCGAACAGCCCCTTCACCGGGCCGAACAGCCCTCCCTGACCGGCTTGTCAGGCCGAGGCGGCGCCTTGGCGGCGGACCGCGGGCCGGACGATGCGCCCGGCCCGCAGGTGGTGGACGGTGTCGGTGCAGTCGGCCACGAGGTCCAGCTGGTGGCTGACGAGGACGAGCGTCAGCCGGCGTTCGGCGCGCAGCCGGGTGAGCAGGTCCAGGACCGCGGTGGCGGTCGCCGGGTCGAGGGCGGAGGTGACCTCGTCGCACAGGAGGAGGTCGGGTTCGGTGGCGAGGGCGCGGGCTATGGAGGCGCGTTGGCGTTGCCCGCCCGACAGTTCGTGCGGGTAGCGGCGGGCGATGTCGCGGGGGAGGCCGACGGCTTCGAGGAGGCTGCCGACCCGTTCGGACAGGTCCCGGGCGGCGACGACACGGTGGAGCCGGAGCGGGCGGGTGAGCGTGGCACCGACGGTGCGCGAGGGGTTGAGGGCGCCCAGGGGGTTCTGCGGGACGAACTGGATGCGCCGTTGCTGGTCGCGGCTGCGCTTGCGGGAGTTCGCGGGCAGCGGGTGGCCGTTCCAGGTCAGGGTGCCGGTCTGCGGGACCTGGAGGCCGGCGAGCGTCCGCAGGAGGGTCGTCTTGCCGCACCCGGAGGGACCGGTGATGCCGGTGGCGGAGCCGATGGGTATGTGGAGGCCGGCGCCTTCCAGGGCGTGATGGGTGTGGCCGCGGTGGGTGAAGGCGACGTGCAGGTTGTCGGCGCGCAGGCCCCCGGGGGCGGCCGCGGTCCCCTCGGCCGAGGCCGAACCCGAAACGGACAGCGGTGCGGACACCGAGGCGGAAGCCGTCCCCGACGCGGGAGCCGAAGCGGAAGCCGACGCCGGAGCCACCCCGGAGGCGGCACCGGAGCGGCGCGCCGGACGGCCCGGAGCGGGCAGCGCCGTAGGGGCGGATGCGTACGGAACGGCCCCGGCTCCGGCGTCCAGGGTGACGACCGAGTCGGCGCAGGCCCCGACGACGTGCGGATCGTGGCTGGCCATGATGACGGCGAGGCCGTGTTCGGCGGCGAGCCGGCGCAGGAGCGCGGTGATGTCGTCGCGCAGGTCCGCGTCGAGTCCGGCGGTGGGTTCGTCCAGCAGCAGCACTTCGGGACGCCGGGCGAGCGCGCGGGCCAGCGCGAGCCGTCGCTGCTGCCCGCCGGACAGGGCTCCGGGGCGGTGATGGGCGAGCGGGGGCGGCAGACGGCACTCGGCCATGACCCGTTCGACGGCCTCGGGGGAGGGGTCGGCGGCCAGTTCGGTGATCAGACGGCGGGCCGTCATCCGCGGGTTGAGGGCGGACCCCGGGTCCTGGCCCACATAGGCGACGTGCCGGCGGCGCAGGGTGCGCAGCGCTCCGGGCGCGAGCGTCAGTACGTCCTGCCCCAGCACCTCGACGCTGCCGGAGAGGACGCGTGCGCCCTGCGGCAGTTCGCCGATCACGGCACGCAGCAGCGTCGTCTTGCCGGAGCCGGACGGCCCGGTGAGGGCGGTGATGCGGCCGCCGCGCAGGCGGAGGCCGGTGCGGCGCAGGAGCACCGGCCCGGTGGCGAGGCCGATTTCGAGGCCGGTGACGGTGACGGGCGGCGGGGAGTCGGTCACGGCGGAGTCCTGGGGAGCGGGCGCGCGAGCGCGGGCGGCCGGGGGTATGACACAGGCTCTCAGCGCAGGGCGGCCCTGCGCGCGGTGGCGGGTGCCAGGGCGCTGGCGGCGAGGTTGACGCTGATGGCGAGCAGGCCGATGGCGAGGCCGGGGGCTACCACCGCCCACGGGTTGAGGAGGATGCCGGGGCCGTTCTCCCGGATCATCAGGGCCCAGTCGGCCTCCGGCGGCCGGGGGCCGAGCTGGAGGAAGCCGGCCATGGAGATGACGTACACCGCGTCGACGAAGCGCAGGCCGAACAGGGCGAGGACGGTGGCGCGCAGGTTGGGCAGGATCTCCCGCAGCGCCAGGTGCCCCGGGTGCTCGCCGCTCGCGACGGCGGCCTCGACGAACCCGGTGGCGGCGACCGGCGCCGCCGCACCGGCGACGATCCGTACCGCGTACGGAGTCCCCAGAAGGACAGCGGCCACGGTGATCGCGAGGCGGCCGCCGCCCGGCCAGGCCAGCGCGAGCAGCATGATGCCCAGCACCGGCGGAAGGAGGATCGCGGTGTCCGCCGCGCGTTCGACCAGCCTCCCCAGCCGCGGGCTGAGGACGGCGAAACACCCCAGCAGGGTCGCCAGGAAAGTGACCACCACGGCCACCACGAGCGCGCTGCCGATCAGCGCGCTCCCGCCGTTCAGCAGGCGGCTGAGCACGTCCCGGCCGAGCTGGTCCCCGCCCAGCGCGGCGCCGCCCGCGCCCGCCTCGCCGTACGGCGCGGTGACCGGCTTGTCGACCGGGTGCGCGGCGAGCAGCGGACCCGCCAGGGCCACCAGGACGAGCAGCACGGCGGGGACGACGGGGGCCAGGACGCGGGGCTCCAGCCGGCCCGGCCGGGCGTGCACCTCGGCGGCGGTCACGAGCGGGCTCCCAGAGTACGGGCGCGTACCAGGTCGGCCAGCAGCAGGACGACGGTGATCAGCGCGGCCGAGCAGGCGACGACGGCCGCGATGACCGGGGTGTCGCGGTCGGCGACGGCCCCGGCCAGCACCGTGCCGATGCCGGGGTGGTTGAAGAGCGTCTCGACGACGACCGTACCGCCGAGCAGCATGCCGGTGGAGGTGGCGACGCCGGTGGCGATGGCGGGCCAGGCGCCCGGCAGCGCGTGCCGGAGCAGCACCTGGCGGGTGGTCAGCCCGTCCAGGCGGGCCGCCTCGACGTGCGGGGTGGCGGCCTGGTCGGCGAGGGCGCCGCGGACGATACGGGTGTTCCAGCCGGTCTGCGGCACGGTCAGCGCCAGCACCGGCATCACCAGCATGGTCCAAGTGGCGGGGGCGCCGTCGGCGCCGGTGACGGTGGCGGCGGGCAGCCAGCCCGTCCAGAGCGACAGGACGAGCAACAGGCCGACGGCGACCACGAATTCGGGCAGCGCGAAGGCGGCGGTGGAGGTGAGGTCCACGGCCCGGTCCACCAGGCCCTTCGGGCGCGCGGCGGCCCAGGCCCCCAGGGCCAGTGCGCCGAGGACGGTCAGGACGAAGGCGGTGCCGCCCAGCAGCACGGTGTTGGGCAGCGGCGCCGCGAGGAGGTCGCCGACGCGTTCGCCGCGGGCCGAGGTGCCCAGGTCGCCGGTGGGCAGCGCGGTGATCCAGTCCCAGAAGCGCTCCCACACCGGCCGGTCCAGGCCGAGCAGGCGGCGGCGCGCGGCGACGCCCGCCGCGCCCTCGCCGCGCTCCGACGTGGCCGTGGCCGCGTCGCCCGGCAGCAGCTCGATCGCGGCGAAGACGAGCGCGAGCAGCACCACCAGCATCAGGACGCGCTTGGCCAGGACGGCCGCCGCCCGTGCGGCCAGGGCACCGGCACGCCGCGCGGCGGGCTTCGGCACGGGCCGGACGGCGGCCTCGGCGGGCCGGGTGCCGGTCTCCGTCACGGGGCGAGCCAGACGTTTTCGAGCTGGACGCGCCCGTAGCCGGGCAGCTTCGGCAGACCGTGCACCTTCGGCGCGGCCAGGTCGATGCCGTCCGCCATGCCCCACAGCAGGTAGCCGGACCGCTCGTGCTCGATGCGCTGGAGATCGCGCAGGGCGGCGGCGCGGGCGGCGCGGTCGGCGGTGGCCATGACCTTGCGGTACGCGGCGTCGAACGCCGTGTCGGACCAGTCCGCCTCGTTCTGGCCGGCCCCGGTGGTCAGGGTCTTGGACGCGAAGAACACCACCGAGTCGTTGGTGCCCCAGTAGTTGGTGTAGAAGTCGCCCTTGAGCCAGGTCTTCTGGTAGAAGGCGCCGGACTCCTGCTTGACGACCTCGATCCTGACGCCGGCCTCGCGGGCCTGGGAGGCGAAGAGGGTGGCGGACTCGGCGAGTCCGGCGACGTCCTCGGTGGTGACGAGCTGATACGTACGGGAGAAGTCGAACCCGGCGTCGGCCAGCAGCCGTTCGGCCCTGGCCAGGTCGCGCTTGCGCTGCGGGATGTCCTTGACGTAGGCGGGATCGCCCGTACCGAGGATGTCGTTGGCGACCGTCCCGTACCCGGACAGCACCTGGGCGACCATCGCCTCGCGGTCCACCAGCAGCTTCATCGCCTCGCGTACCTTCGGATCGGCGAACGGGCCGCTGGAGGTGCGCATCACGATGGGCATGGCCATGTCGTCCGGGCGCCGGACGATCCGGATGTCCCGGCGCGCCTTGGCCGTACGGGCGGCGACGGCGCCGACGTTGGACGCCACGTCGATCTGCCCGGACAGCATCGCGTTGGACATCGCCTGCGGGCTCTGGAACATGGTGACCTCGACGGCGTCGAGGTGGACCGCGCCGCCGTGCCAGTCCGCGTTGCGCACCAGCCGGGCGTTGCCGTCGCGGTACCAGTCCAGCTTGAAGGGGCCGGTCCCGGGGGCCTCGGGTATGTCCTTGCCGGCGGTGCCCTTCTTGAGGACGAAGGTCGACAGCCGGGTGAGCAGGGGGAGTTCGGCGTTGGGGTAGTCGGAGACGAGGACGACGGTGCGCTTGCCGTCGGCGGTGATGTGGTCCGCCGTGACGCCGGGCAGCCGGGCCGCCCCGGACGGGGTGCCGCGCAGGCGGCGCAGCGACCAGACCACGTCGTCGGCGGTGACGGGGGTCCCGTCGTGGAAGGCGGCACCCTCGGCGACGGTGAACCGCCAGGTCCTGAGGTCCTTCGAGGGGGTGAAGGCGGAGGCGAGGCGGCCGACGGTGTTGTCCTTGTCGCCCGGCGCCGTCAGCGTGTCGTACACGAGGGCGATGACGAGGTAGTCGCTCTCGTTGCCCTGGGTGCCGTGCGGGTCGCGGGTGATCGCCGAGGGACGGCCCAGGGCGCCGATGCGCAGGGTGCCGCCCTGCCGCGGGGAGCCGCCGGCGGCGGGTGCCGCGCCGTCGCCGCCGCACGCCGAGAGCAGCGCGGACGCGCCCAAGCCCCCGCCGGCCGCGAGCAGTTGCCTTCTGGTGAAGTCCACGCCGCCTCGCTCTGTTCGTTCGGTCACTTAGGGTTGCCTACCCTAATGAGATCCGAGTGCGCAAGGGCGCTCGCCGCCGAGTGCGCCTTTTGGGGGTCGTCAACTGGGCCTTAACGGGCGGGAGTTGCTGGAAGGTGGGCGAGTACGACAAAAGAAGTGAGGTTTGCCTTACCTAAGTTGGATCGGTAGCGTCGTTACTGTCCGCTGGACCCCGGACACGGAACGGCAGCCATGGCCGCCCCTGCCCGGCCCGTCGAGCGCGCCGCGCCCTGCCCGCGCGACGCCGCACCGGACCCGATTCCCACCCTCAACGGAAACGGACTGCCTCGACATGACCACGGGAGCCGCCCCCGTCCGCCAGCTCGACCCCGTCGACGCCACGGAACTGCGCCGCACCGCCGAGAAGATCCTCGCCGCGGCCGGCACCTCCGCCGCCTCCCCGTATCTCCTCGCCCGCGTCGCGGAGTCCGCCGCCGTACTGCCCGGCACGGTCCGGCACCAACTGCGGCCGGTCGACACCCACGACGGCCTGTTCGTACTGCGCGGCCTGCACGTCGACGACCTCGGACTCGGCCCCACCCCGGCGGGCTGGGCCGCCGCCGGCGACAGCGGCGCCGTGCACGACGTCGTCCTGCTGCTGCTCGCCACCGCCATGGGCAACCCCCTCGCCTGGGAAGGCCAGCAGGACGGCCGCTTCGTGCACAACATCGTCCCCGCCCCCGGCCACGAGGCCGAGCAGACCGGCGCCAGCAGCACCGTGCTGCTCGGCCCGCACACCGAGGACGCCTTCCACCCCGGCCGCGCCCACCTGCTCATGCTCAGTTGCATGCGCAACCACGACCGCATCGCCACCACGGCGGCCGGCATCCGCAACGTACGGCTCGACGCGGCCGACATCGAGCTGCTGAGCCGCGCGCTGCTGCCGATCCTGCCTGACGACGCGTACACCGAGGCCAAGAACTTCGACGGCGGCCCGCCGCCCGCCGTCCCCACCCTCTTCCGGTCGGACGACGGCCTGACCCTGCGCTTCGACCCCGCCTACACCCCCCTGGACGACGCGCCGCCCGCCCATCGCGCCGCCTACGAGCGCCTGGAGCACGAACTCGCCCGCGTATCCGGCGCCGTGCGCCTCGCACCGGGCGAGGTGCTCGTCGTCGACAACGACCTGGTCGTACACGGCCGGGTGCCTTTCCGGGCCCGCTACGACGGCACCGACCGCTGGCTCAAGCGTGCCTCCGTCCGTGTCCCCGCGCGCCGTACGCGCCCCCTGGCCGAGGCGTCGGAGCACGGTTACGGTCAGGCCGCCGTCGAAGCCCACACCGGATGACCAACCGCACCGGATGACAGCCCGCAGCTCCCCGAGGACGGACATGACCGACAGCACCGTGGCCGCCTGCTCCCGCTCCATATCCGCCGGCGACCGCACCCTGCGCATCCTGACCACCAGCGACCTGGCCGGCCTCGGCATCGCGCTCGCCGATGTCGTGGCCACCGTCGAAGGCGCCTACCGCACCCTCGCCGCGGGCGGCTCCGACAACCCGCGCAAACTCACCGTCAAACCCGACGACGGACACTCCGTCGCCTACGCGATGCTCGGCCGGGACGGTTCCCGCGACGTCGTCGCCGTCAAGACCTCGTACAAGCACGGCCTGGACAAGGACCGCGGGAGCCAGCACTACTACACGACGCTGACGCTCTACGACGACATCACCGGCCTGCCCGTCGCCCTGATGGACTGCGGCCGCATCGGCTCGCTGCGCACCCCGGCCGTCTCCGCCCTGCTGGCCCGCGAGTGCGCCCCGCCCGGCGCCCGCGGCGCCCTGGTCGTCGGCACCGGCACGCAAGGCCGCCTGGCCCTCCCGTTCCTGCTGACGACCCTGCCGGACCTGGAACGCCTGATGCTGTACGGCAGCCACCCCGAGGGCATCGCGGCGGTACGCGAAGAACTGCGCGCCCACTTCCCGGACCGGGACGTGGAACGCGTCACCGACCTGCGGGCCGCGGCGGGCGACGCCGACGTCGTCGTGGCGACCGCGGGCGGCCACACCACGGCGGCCGTCGAGGCCGACTGGCTCCGGCCCGGCGCGCTGTCCGTCCTCGTGGGACACGGACTGGCGCCGTCCACCCTGCACCGCGCCGACCGGGTCGTGGCGACCAGCGAGGCGCAGATGAAGGTCACCGGCACCGACATGGCGGACGCGGCGGGCCGGTTGCCCGCCGTGGACGCCGAGTTCCCGGCCGTACTGGCCGGTACCGCCACCGGCCGCGGCACGGCGCGGGAACGCGTCTTCGCCTACAACAGCGGACTGGTCGTCACCGACATCGCCCTCGGCCACCGCTTCGCCCGACTCGCCCTCGACCAGGGGCTGGGAACGCAGGTGGCACTGTGGCGGTGACCGGACTGCGCCCCGCCGACGTACCGACGCTGCCCGCCCACCCCGACCCCGGAACCGACCGGATCATGGACAGCGGTCTGCTGCACGAACTGTCCTACGCCTTCGGCGGCCCCTTCCACTTCCTGCTCCCGCACCGCTTCGACGCCAACCTCACCGCCTTCCGCGCCGCCCTCGACGACGCCGGGGTGGCCGGGCGCGTGTACTACGCGAAGAAGGCCAACAAGGCCGCCGTCTGGGCGGAACGCTGCGCCGCGCACGGCGCGGGCGTGGACGTGGCGAGCGTCCCCGAACTGCGCGAAGCCCTCGGCCACGGTGTACGCGGCGAGCACATCGTCGTCACCGGGCCGGCCAAGAGCGACGCACTGCTGCGCCTGGCCGCACTCCAGGGCTGCCTGGTCGCCGTCGACGCCCTGGACGAACTCGACCTCCTCGTCACGCTCGCCCTGACCGGCACCGCACGCCCCGCCCGCCTGCTGCTGCGCCGCCTGCCGCCCGCGCAGCCGCACAGCCGCTTCGGCATGACGGCCGCCGAGCTGGACACCGCACTCGACCGGTGCGTACGCGCCGGGGACGCCGTACGGATGGAAGGCTTCAGCTTCCACCTGTCCGGATACGCCGTCCAGCCGCGCGCCGACCTCGCCGGGGAGCTTCTCGACCGGTGCCTGCGCGCGCGGGAACTGGGCCTGCGGGCCGACCGGATCAGCATCGGCGGCGGCTTCGCCGTCGACTACAGCAGCGCCCGCCACTGGCAGGCGTTCCTCGCCGCGCAGCGCCCCGCGCACTACCACGCGCACAAGACGTTCGAGGCCGACGGCTTCTATCCGTACCACTCGCCCGTCGCCGGGGCCGACGCCCTGCGCGCCGTCCTCGCCGCCGTCCCCGCGGGTGGCCGTACCCGCCTGGCAGACCGGCTCAAGGAGACCGCCACGCTGCTGATGGCGGAACCCGGCCGGGCCCTGCTCGACGGCGCCGGCGCGTCGGTCTTCTGCGTCCAGGGCGTCAAGGAACGTGACGGCTACCGCGTCCTCACGGTCGACGGCACCAGCCTCAGCCTCTCCGAGCAGTGGTTCAACAGCGAGTACCTGCCCGACCCGTACCTGGTCACCCCGGACGGACGGGCCCGCGGCGACGCGGTGCACCCCGCGTGCGTCGGCGGCGCGACGTGCCTGGAGTCGGACCTGCTCACCTGGCGCAAGGTCCCGTTCCCCGCCCGGCCGCGCGTCGGCGACCTGCTGGTCTACCCGAACACCGCCGGGTACCAGATGGATTCGAACGAGTCCCCGTTCCACGATCTGCCGCTGCCGCCCAAGGTCGTCGTGGACCGCCTGGACCCCCGGCCGCGCTGGCGTCTCGACCGACGCCCCGCCCGCTGAGGAACGCGCCTCGGCCCGTCGTCGCGCCCCCCTTCGTGACCAGCCCTTCCCCGCCCAGGAGCCGCCCAGTGAAAGAGGCCCTCGCGCGCCCCGCCGTGGTCTCCCGCATATCCGACCTCATCGGCCGCACCCCGCTGTACGAGCTGTGCCGCACCGAGACGGGCAGCCGCCTGCTGCTCAAACTGGAGATGTTCAACCCGACCGGCACCGCCAAGATCCGGATGGCCCGCCAGATGGTCCTCGACGCCGAGGCACGCGGCGAACTGCGGCCCGGCGGCCGCATCGTCGAGTCCACCTCCGGCAACACCGGCCTCGGCCTCGCGGTGATCGCCGCCGAGCGCGGCTACACCTTCACCGCCGTCGTCGACCACCACGCCTGCACCGACAAGCTGCGCGCCATGCGGGCCCTGGGCGCCGAACTCGTCCACGTCGCCGACGACGGCACCGACGAGCTGGCCACCGCCGCCCGGGAGGAACTGGCCGCGGAGATCGCCCGCGGACAGCACAACACCGTCTTCACCGAACAGCACAACAACCCCAGCAACGGCATCGGTTACTTCCCCGTCGCCCACGAGCTCCACCAGGCCCTCGACGGGAGGATCGACGTCCTGATCGGCGCGGTGGGCACCGGCGGCGCCCTCTGCGGCACCGCCCGCGAACTGCGCGCCCTCGTCCCCGGCTGCCGGACGGTCGGCGTCGAACCCAAGGGCTCCATCGCCTTCGGCGGACCGGCCCACGACTACTACCAGTCCGGTACCGGCACGCCCGAAGGCGCCGAGATCGGCGCGCTCGTCGACTTCGGACTGATCGACGACGGCGTGAAGGCCGGCGACATCGAGGCATTCGCCACTGCCCGCGCCGTCGCCCGCGCGACCGGCCTGCTGATCGGCGGCTCCGCGGGCGGTGTCGTCCACGAGGCCCTGTCCCGGCTCCCCGCCGCCCCGCCCGGCACCACTATGGTCGCTCTGGTCAACGACGGCGGCGAGAAGTACCTGGACACCGTCTTCGACGACGACTGGATGCACGCCCGCGCCCTCCTCGACCGCGACCTGGAACGCGAAATCGACGAGACGCTCACCAAACTCCGCAGGACATGAGCCGACCCATGCGGGTGACCACGCTCCTCCGCGACAGCCGCGCCCTGGCCGCCCTCGCCGTCCCCCTCGTCCTGACCCAGCTCGCCCAGGTCGCCCTGACGACCACCGACACCGTGATGATGGGGACGCTCGGCACGACCGACCTCGCGGCGGGCGGGCTGGCCATCGTCGTCTTCAACCAGCTACGCACCATGGGCGTCGGCCTCGTCACCTCCGTCGGCAACGGCATCGCCGCGGCTTCGGCGCGCGCCGAGACCGCGCGGGCCGAAGCCGCGGGGGCCGGGCCGGCGGACACGGGCCCGAGCGCGGGGGACCAAGAAATCCGTACGACCGTCCGCGCCGGGCTGGCCGTGGCGACCCTCGCCGGACTGGCGGGTGCCGTCCTCATGCTGCTCATCGGCCAGGCGCTGACCCGGCTCGGCCAGGAGGCGGACGTCGTCGACCGGGCGCGGACGATGCTGCTCGCCCTCGCGCCGGGCCTGCTGCCGTGTCTGTGGTTCCAGGCCGTCCGCCAGTTCACCGTGGGGATGCGGCGGCCGCAGGCGCTGCTGCGCATCACCGTCGCCTCCGTCGCCGTCAACGCCGCGCTCAACTGGGGGCTGATCCACGGCACCTGGGGGCTGCCCGAGCTGGGCCTGCCCGGCGTGGGCGTGGCCACCACCCTCGTGTACTTCCTCTCCTTCCTGGCGCTGTACGCCGCCGCGAAACGCGACCCGGTGCTCGGCCCCCACCTGAGCCTGAACATCGCCGGGGCCGACCGCGCCGCGGCCGTCCGCATCGTCCGGCTCGGAGTGCCGATCGCCGCGACCTACGGGTCCGAGGCCGGGTTCTTCTCCGTCACCGCCCTGATGGCCGGCTCGTTCGGCAGCGCCGCACTGGCCGCGCACACCGCCGTCAACCAGCTCGTCTACATCGTCTTCCAGGTCGCCGTCGGCCTCTCCCACGCCGCGTCCGTCAACGTCAGCCGCGAACTCGCCCTCGGCCGCACCGACACCGCGCTGCGCATCAAGAACTCCGCACTGGCCTGCGCGGGCGCCGTCATGGCCGTCGTCGCGGTCGTCTACGTCACGCTGCCCGGACCGGTCCTCGCCCCGTTCTTCGACACCGGCCGCGCCCGGGACACCGAAGCCGTCACCATCGCCACCCACCTGCTGCTGGTCGTCATGGTCCTGCAATTCTTCGACTGCGCCCAGAACATCGGCGTCGGTCTCCTGCGCGGGCTGGACGACACCAAGAGCGGCTTCCGCATCACCCTCGTCGGCTACTGGGCCGTGGGCCTGCCCGCCGCCTGGCTCCTGGGCTTCGCCGCGGGACTGCACACCCTCGGCATCTGGCTCGGCCTGCTCACCGGCCTCGCCACCACCGCCGTCCTGCTCCTGCGCCGCTACGGCAGCAGACTGCGGGCCCGGGCGGGCGCACCGCGGACAGCGCGAGCCGCGTGAACGCCGCCCTGCGGGCCGTAGGAGAGCCGCCCTACGGCCACACCACCTTCCGGAAGTCGTACGAGCCGTCCGGCTTCAGTTCCACCAGCGCGAGCGGCTTGCCCACCGGATCGCCGTGGTCGTCGAAGCGGATCGGCCCGCTCACGCCGTACACCGGCTTGCTGCCGCTGATCTGGAGCAGCATCTGGCGGGTGCTGCCGGTGGTGACCGGGCTGCTGCCCTGCCGGCCGGCGCCCTCGCGGATCGCCACCCCCAGGGTGAGCAGGGTGTCGTGGCCCATCATCGCCTGCCCGTCGGCCAGTTCGGTGTCCAGCCGGCGGATGTCCTTCCGGTAGGCGTCGCGGAACTGCGGCAGCGGGTTGACGGAGCCGGGGTACGCGTCCGTCCACTGGTCGGGGTGGGCCAGCACGGTGTGGTGCACGGTGACCCGGCTGCGCTGCCACACCTTCCGGAACGCCTGGCGCGACTCGTAGCTCTCCGGCACGTCGAAGACGCCCACCACGTCGTCCGCCGTGACCACCGTGGTCGGGCAGCGCCGGCCGGCGGCGGCCATCGCCTCGATGAAGACGCGCAGCGCCCGCCCCCGGCCCGCGAAGTACACGGCGTCCGGCGGGTCGGCGCACACCCGGTCGGCGAGCGAGGAGAAGGCGTTGGCGGTGGCCGGGTCGGCCGAACTGTAGGCCAGGCCCAGGTCGGTGACCTTCAGGCCGTGGCGTGCGGCGGCCGCGCTGAAACTCCGGTACAGGGAGGTGCTGTAGGTGTCCTGTTCGCTGCGGTCCCTGATGGTCGTCACGCGGTACGGGCGCTGCTGCCCGGGGCGGTTCTGCAGGGTCCGCAGGTGGCGGACCGCGGCCGACGCCTGGTCGGAGTTGGTCGCCGCCACCCGCCAGAAGCCGGTCTGCCCCGGCCGGTTCATGGCATCGGCGGTCACCGTCGAGCCCATCATGGGAATCCTGGCCTCCCGCAGGGCGTCCACCGCCTGCTGGGTGGTCCGGCGGCTCTGCCCGAGACCCGCCACGGCGACCAGGTGCTGGCCCCCGTCCTTCATCTCCTTGAGCTGGTCCACCAGCGGCTCCCACTGCGCCGACCCGGCACCGCTGTTCGCCAGCAGCAGCTTGATCTGCGGCGAGTCGCCGCGCCCGCCACGCCGCGGGTCGTTCAGCTCGCGCTGGGCCAGGTAGGCCCCCTCCAGCTCCCGGCGTATGCTGTCGCGCCCCCGGTCCCCGGTGCCCGTCGTCATCGGCTGGAGGTAGGCCACCGACACCCAGGGTTTGCCGGACGCCGCCACCCGCCGGTTCTCGGCGAGGATCTGCCGGGAGATGTCCCGCAGCGAGGCGTCGAACACGTACGAGCCGTCGCTGACGCCCACGCACTCGTTCCGCGGCCCCTGCTCCCGCACCCCGTCCGCACATCGCTCGAACACCCTGTCGTACACCCAGTACCCGCCCACGCCCAGGGCGCCCGCGACGGCCACGGCGACGGCGGCCCGCAGCCATCTGCGGGGCTGCGGCCGCGGGGCCGTGAGCTGGTCCTCGCCACTCATCCGACGGTCACCAGGGCTTCCTCTCGTAGGCGGCCGCCCGCTGCCACAGCACGTCGTGGTCCGTCTCGTCGCCCAGCCGGCCGCTCAGGGTCTGCAGTGCATCGGCAATCTTCGGGTACAGCTCGGCCACCGGGTCGCCCAACGGGTCGGACCACAGCGACGCGCAGGGATCGGACGCCGGGTGGGTGGTGATCCACCCGGCGACCAGCAGGCGGGTGACCGTCAACTGCTCGGGCGGGCTCTGCGCCCGCGCGAGCCGGTGCTGGAACTCCGCGCCCGCCGAGCGTTCCAGCGTGTCCGCCTCCCAGCGGCGCGGCGCGCGCTGGATGAAGGACAGTTCCGCGCACCACGCCTGCGCCGAGCCACCGCCCCCGCACACGTCGAGGAAGCGCTCGTGCAGATAGGCCGCGGCCCCCTGGACGTCACCGGCCGCCAGCCGGTGGTAGGCCCCGGCCCGCCCCGACTCGGCCGCGTCCCGCAGGATCTCGTGCGTACGGACCCACGGCACACGGGCGTCGGCAGGCGCCGTGGCCAGCGACAGCCGGCCCAGCAGCAGGGTGCGGACCATGGCCGGGAGCGCGCTGTGCGGCTGTCCGTCGAAGATGATCCGTTCGGCGTGCCGGTCGTCGTGGGCCAGGCCGCGCAGGAGCCGCGGCGGGGCGTCGGCCTGCCGCCACAGGTCGGCGGCGCTCGCGGCCTGCCCGAGGGTGACGGCGGCGGCCGCGCGGGGCAGCGCGCCGTCGGCCAGCTCCCGCGGCAGGTCCTGGAGGAGCAGTTCCAGCAGCTCGTCCGCGACGGAGTGCGGGCCTTCGGGCGCCAGCACCCTGCGCAGCCGCTGCCCGCAGGGCACGTCCGGCGCGAAGTCCTCCAGTGCGGCCAGCACCGCACCGGTCGCGGCCGGGTGGCCGCGCGTCAGCTCGTGGACCGTACGGCCCAGCCAGGCGACCGGATGCGTGATGCCCGCCAGCGCCGCCTGCGGCATCCGCTTCACGTACGGACCGGCCTGCTCCTGCACCTCGGCGCGGTCCAGCGGACGCAACTGCGCCACCTCCAGCCGGGCGCCGCCGCCGGGCCGGGCGACGGTCCGCGGCACGAACGACTCCGGTCCGTCCTCCTGTTCCGGCGGCTGCCAGCACGACAGGTAGCTGCCGAGCGGCCGGGGCCCTTGCTCCAATTGCCGCAGCACGTCCGGCGCGCGGCGCGCGCTCGCCACGACCACCAGCGGGTCCCGGTGCTCCGGCCCCGCGGTGGCCCGCGCCTCGACCAGGGCCTGGAGGAACGCGTCGCCCAGCTCGCTGTCGGCGTTGTCCAGCAGCACCAGGCAGCGCAGGGTGCGGGCGCGGTCGCCGCCGTGTCGGGTGTACGCGCCCTGGAGATCGGCGAGGAACGCCTGGAGCAGCACCGACTCGGCGCGCTCCCGCTGGGCCGCCGTGCCGTGCCGGAAGTGCTGGTTCAGCTCGACGAGGGCGTCCGCCGGGACCTGGGGCCGGGAGCCGCCGCGCGGTACCCGGCCGACCCTCCGGTGCACGCCCCACCACACCCGGGCCCGCTGCCACCCCTGTATCAGCGGCACGACCGCCGCCGACCAGCCGGGCAGCCCCATCGGCACACCGACCGAGGCCACCAGATCCCGCAGCACCGCCAGCGAATGGTCCTCCGCACGGCCCGTCCGCAGCGCCTCGCGCATCTGGCCGAGCGCGGCGTCCCGGCTCTCCGGGTCGGCCTCGGCGGACAGCGCCATCAGCAGGACGGCGAAGGACGGCAGGGCCAGCGGCGGGAAGTCCGGCCGGCGGGCGTTGAGCTGGAAGGCGATACGGGCCAGGACGTCGACGGGGTGGTGCACCCCGTCGTCGAGCGCCGAGAGGTCCAGGGCGGCCATCGGTGCCCGGCGGCCCCAGGTCTCCAGCCGCCCCGCCAGCGTGGTCTTGCCGCAGCCGCGGGGCCCGAGCAGCAACAGGGCCGGGTGTTGGGTGTGTTCACCGCGCGCCCGGACGAGCCGCCGACCGACGAACTCCCGGATCATCAGATCACGTCGGGACTGCACCGCGCCCCCTCGTGGCCACCGTCGTGAGTGACCAGGATGCAGCAATCGGGGCCCTGCGCAAGGTGGTTCGGGAGCAGAGGTGACGGCTGAGCCGTATGAGGCCGGTGAGGTATGACGGAGTGAGCCGTCCGCGCCGCACGGGAGAGGAACGCGCGACGCGGGCACTCAGTAGCGGCTCCCGGGGACACCGGCGTCCCGCGGGCCGTACGGGGCGGAGTCCAGCCAGCGCCCGGCGCGGGCGCACCGGGGCGCCGCGGCGGCCGCCAGCCGCTGCGCGGCGCGCTGCCAGGGAGCGGGCGCGGTGAGGTGGCCCAGGGCGCGCCCGGCCGCCTGACGGTTGAGCAGGGCGGCCCGGTGGCGGGCGGCCGCGAAGCCGGCCACGTCGCCGGTGGCGATCGCGTCGGCGGCCGCGGCCGCGTCGGCGATGCCCGAATTCAGGCCCCGTGCCCCGAAGGGGGCGAAGAGGTGCCCCGCCTCCCCGGCGAGCAGCACCCGGCCGTGCATGTCGGTGAGATCGTCGGCGACGACCTGCTGGAAGCGGTAGTGCGAGGACCAGGTGACCGCGCAGGCGTGCCCGTCCGGCAGCAGGCCGGGCAGCCAGTCCGCCGCGGCCTCGGACAACGCCTCCGGGTCGTCGTCCGGACGGCACTGGACGTCCACGCGCAGGCCGCCGCGGAACGGCACGGTCAGCACGTTGCGCCCGGCCATCCGCGGATCGCGGTAGTGGAACGCCCGCTCGCACGGCAGGAGACGAGCGGGGTCGTCGGCGACGTCGACCACCAGGAACGCGTGCGGGGAGCGGGGGCCGCGCAGCCGTACGCCGACGGCCCGGCGCACAGCCGACCTGGCCCCGTCGCAGCCGACCGCGTACGGGACACGGTGCTCGGACTCCGGTGTGCGCACCACCACGCCCTCGGGCGAGGAAGCGAGCCGGGTGACCGGACTCTCCCAGCGGATGTCGGCACCGGCGCGGCGGCAGGCGGCGCGCAGCAGTTCCTCCATGACCGGCTGCGGAAGACTGGAGAACGGCGCGCGGTCCGCCGGAGGCGGGGTGTACGTACGGCGATGGACCTCCCGGCCCTCGAATGTCGTACATCGCGCGCCCCAGACCAGCCCGTTGCCGACCAGCGCGGCGCCGAGCGCCGGATCGGCGGCGGCCAGCGTGGCCAGCGACTGCCGGTGCAGGAAGATCGCCCGGCTGCCGGGCCGCGGCGCGTGCTCGGCCGCCGCCTCCAGGACGGTGACGGCCGGACCGCGGGCCCGCAGCAGCAGGGCCGTGGCCAGCCCGACCGGGCCCGCGCCCACGACGAGGACGTGCGGTGCAGCGGTGGTGTTCATGACGGCCTCCTAGCGGGGCAGCCGGCCGCGCGCGACCTTGCCGCCCGCGGTGGTGGGGAGTTCGGGCAGGAACGTCGTACGGCGGGGGATCTTGTACGGGGCCAGGTGGGCCCGGCAGTGGGCGAGGAGCGCCGCCTCGTCGGCGGCTTCGCCCTCGGCGGTCGCTATCCATGCCTGCGGGGCCTCGCCGCGAACCGCGTCCGGCATGGCGGTGACGGCGACCGCGGCCACGGACGGGTGGGTGGCGAGCACCCGTTCCACCTCGGCCGGGTAGACCGTGTAACCGCCGCACAGGATCACGTCCTTGAGGCGGTCCAGGACGGTCACGTCGCCGTCGCCCGTCATCCGTCCGACGTCCCCGGTGCGCAGTTCGCCGCCGGGCATCAGGACGTGGGCGGTGGCCTCGGGGGAGCCGAGGTAGCCCGGAGTGACGAACGGCCCGCGTACCAGCAGTTCACCGTCCTCGCCCGTACGGACCCCGGCGCCCGGCACAGGCGGGCCCGCGGTGCCCGGGTGGCCGGGGTCGTCGGCGGGGGTGAGCGAGGCCAGGCCGGCCAGTTCGGTCATGCCCCAGCCCTCGGCGAAGACGGCACCGGACCGCTCCTGCCAGGCGCGGGCGAGCCGTTCACCGGCGGGCTGGCCCGCGGAGAGCGAACAGCGCACCGACTCCAGCGGCAGCCCCGCGTGGGCCAGCAGCCGCCGGTACATCGTCGGTACCCCGGCCAGCACGGTGGGGCGGTGGCGGCGCAGCGCCTCGGCCACCGCCTCCTCGGTGAAGCGGGTGAGGAGGACGAGGGCGGCCCCGGCGGACAGCGCGGCGTTCAGGACGTTGGTGCCGTACGTGTGGGCCAGCGGCAGCGGACTGAGCACCGTGTCACCGGGCCCCAGCGCGAGCCGCCGGGCGATGTTCTCCCCGCCGAGCCGCACCGCGCGCCGGGTCTGGAGCGCTCCTTTCGGGCGTCCCGTGGTGCCGGAGGTATAGGCGATGGTCGCGATACCGGTGAGGTCGGTGGTGAATTCGGCGGTGGGGGAGCGGGGCGGTGACCCGGAGTCGGGCGGCGGTGGCGGTGGGCCGGGCCCTTCGGCGGTCAGGAGGAGCGCGGCGCCGCTGTCGGTGGCCGCGTGCCGGAGCTCGTCCGGCGCCGAAGCGGCGTTCAGCGGTACCCCCACGGCGCCCAGCTCCGCCAGCGCGAGGTAGTCGGTGATCCACCGGCGGCCGTTGGGGCGGCAGAGCACCGCCCGGTCGCCGGGGCGCAGCCCCAGCGCGGCCAGCTCGGCGGCCCGGTCCGTGACCGCGGCGCGCAGCGCGCGGCGGGCGAGAGGGCCCTGTTCGTCGATGAGAGCGATGTCGGTGTGGCGTCGGCCGGACATGAGAGGCTCGCTTTCCTTGCAGGTGGGAGGAGGGGAGGGGAAGGGGGAGACCCGGGCCGGTCAGGGCACCGGCTGCCAGGCGGCAGCGGCGGTGTGCACCGTCCGCAGCACCTCGGCCGGTGTACGGCCGTTCTCGTCGAGCAGCAGACCGCCGGGCCGGCTGCCCACCGAGTAATGGGTGTCGAAGAACGTGTCGACCTCGGCCGCCGCCGTGGCCCCGCCGGGCCGGGGCGCGCAGACCCACGTCACCGGGGTGCCGGTGGAGGCCACGGCCTCGATCAGCGCGGGCAGCTCGGCCACGATCCGGTCCGGCGCGAGCCGTACCGCCAGCAGCAGTCGCCCGGGCACCCGGCCCGGATTGAGCGCCGCACACCGCGCGGCGACCGCACGGGGATGACAACCCGGTCGCGGACGCAGCCCGACCACGGCGCCGGGCGGCGGCACCCGGTCACCGTCGGCCGTCCACCGGACCTGCCCGGCGATGGCCGGGGGGCAGGCGTCCAGGAACGACATGAGCTGCGGGAAGTCGCCCAGCCAGGGGTGGGAACGGGCCGTCGCGCGGTACTCCTCGGCGACCCACCGTGCCTCGCGCGGCAGCACGCCCGGAGGCGGGTGCCCGCCGGTGACGACGGTGACGGGCACACCGGCCACGTAGTGGGCCAGCCCGGAGGCCACCGTGGTCAGCGCTCCGGTCGCGTGGCGCCCGAGGTGCAGCAGGAACGCCTCGCCGCCCGCCGTCGGGGCCAGCGCCGGATGCGGGTCCGGTACGGCGGACCCGGAGCGACCGATCTCCTCGGTGAGGGGCCGGGGACGGCCCGCCAGCCGCTGCCGGGCCGGCGGCGACGGGACGACGACCGGGTGCGGCCGGACCGGCGCCGGACCGCTGCCCGGCGCCGGGCCCCCGTGCCCGTCGTACTCCGTACCGGCGGGCACCAGTCGCGGGTTGAACAGTTCGCGGATGAACAGCCAGGGCCGGTCACCGTCGAGGACCACGTACGCCTTGAACACGGCGGGCCGGACCCGGCCGTCCTGTTCCCACCCGGCCACGCCGACCTCCACCAGCCGCCGGGTGCGCATCGCGCCGGCGGCCCGCAGGCCGTAACCGATCGGCGTACGGCCGCTGGTCAGGCACGCGGCCAGCGCCGGGTCGTCGGGGACCAGCCCGACGACGGTGTTGAGCGAGACGGGCGTCAGCGCGGCGTCGGCCAGCGCGGAGCGGCGTACCAGGACCTGTTCGTCCCGGCCCAGGCTCAGGCAGCGGCGGGCCAGCGCGTCCTGCGCGGCGGCGGGCGCGGTGCCCTGGTGCAGGACACGCAGCCGCAGGGGCGTGGCGAGCGCGGATTCCAGCAGGGTGGTGGTCAGTCCGTCGCTGGCGAGCAGCATCCGGGTCAGCGGGCTGCTGAAGCGGGCGACGTCACCGAGGTCGAAGGGCCGCGTGGCCGGCCGGCCGGGGGACCGGTCGCCGGCGCCGCCGTCCGGCGGGTGGCGGTCGGTACTGGGGTAGCGGAGCGGGGTGAACACGGTCAGGTCCTCTCCATGAAGGGGGTGGTGCCGAGGACGGCGGAATCGGGGTCCGCCGCCCGGCGGGGGCGGGGGCAGGAGGCGCGGCGGGCACGTGCCGCGCCGGCCAGTTCCCGCAGCAGCTGGGCGGTGCCGCTCCAGCCGATGCACGCGTCGGTGACGCTCTGTCCAAAGACCAGCTCACGGCCGGCTCCGGCGTCCTGGCGGCCGGGTACGAGGAAGCTCTCCAGGAGCAGGCCGCGCACGGTGGTGTCACCGTCGGCGATCCGCACCGCGAGGTCGTCGGCGACCACCCGCTGCCGCTCGTGCTGCTTGCCGCTGTTGCCGTGACTGGCGTCCACGACGACGCGGACCGGCAGCCCGGCCTCGGCCAGCAGTTCCGCGGCCCGGTGCACGTGTGCCGCACCGTAGTTGGGGCCGTCCGCGCCGCCGCGCAGGACGACGTGGCAGTCCGGGTTGCCGCTGGTGCGCAGCACGGACACCGGCCCGGCGCCGGACGCGCCGAGGAAGGTGTGCGGTGCGGCCGCGGCCCGTACGGCGTCGACCGCGACCTGCACCGAGCCGTCCGTGCCGTTCTTGACGCCGACCGGCATCGGCAGGCCGCTGGCCAGGTCGCGGTGCACCTGGCTCGCCGCCGTACGGGCCCCGACGGAGCCCCAGGCGACGACGTCGGACAGATACGCCGGGGTGGCCGGGTTGACCCATTCGCAGCCCACCGGCAGCCCCGACTCGGCGATGTCGAGCATCAGGGACCGGGCCTCGGCCAGGCCGCGGCCGAGGTCGGCGCCGCCGTCCAGGCCGGGGTCGCCGACCAGGCCGGGCCAGCCGAGGCAGGTGCGCGGCTTCTCGACGTAGACCCGCATCACGACGAGCAGGTCGTCCGCCAGTCCGGCCGCCGCGTCCCGCAGCCGGGACGCGTAGTCGAGGGCGGCCGCCCGGTCGTGCACGGAGCACGGCCCGACGATGACGAGCAGCCGGTCGTCCCGGCCGTCGAGGACCCGCACGGCGTCGTGCCGGGCCGTCATGACGGTGTGCGCCGCGTGGTAGGTGAGGGGCAGCCGTTCACAGAGCTGCGCGGGGCTCTCCACCGGCAGGACGCGGGTCTGGCCGCCGGTGGGGCGGACCCGGCGTCCGTCGCGGTGCCGGAGGTGCGGTGTGCCGGGGGTGTCCGTCGAGGTGATCATGGTGGTTCGCTCCTTCGGGGCGGTGCGGACGGGGTTCTGCGGGGTAGGAAGCGGATATGTCATGACGTGTGACCTCCGTGGCCCCCCGAGCCTCCGTGGCCGCCGCCCCCGTGCATGCCGGGGTGCATGTCCATCACCGGACCGGGCATCACCGTGAACGGCCGCATCATCGATTCGTCCTCGTGTTCGAGGATGTGGCAGTGGTACATGTAGCGCCCCGAGCCGCCGTCGAACTGGCCCAGTACGGACACCAGCTGGCCGGACCCGGCGGGCGCCGGCCTGGTGTCGCCGACCCGTACGGTGTCCTTCCAGCCGAGGTCGGCGCCCTCGATGGGCAGGTCCCCGGTGAAGGTGACGGGGGTGACGGTGCCGTGACCGCGTACCGTGCCGTCGCCGTTGGTCAGCCGCTGGAAGCCGCGGCCGTCGTAGTTCTGGCGCCGGGTCTCCTGGAAGCGGATCAGGTGGATGTGGAAGGGGTGCACGGGACCGCCCAGGTTCAGTACGTTCCACTGCTCCCAGCCGCCTTCGCGCGCCATGATCGTGGTGGTGTCGTTGAACATCTCGGCGACCCGGCGCAGCGTCAGCAGCGGTTGTCCCGGCCGCTGCACCTGCACGATGCCGTCACTGGGGATCTCCACCGACGAGGCGTCCTCGACGGTCTCCATCTCCCACATCATCGGCATCCCGGTCACGGCGGGCGGGGTCAGCACGATCCACCGGTGCTCGTGGTCGGGGGCCGTGGCGTGGCTCAGCCGTACGTAGGACGGGCTGATGCGGCCCGGCAGCGTGAACGGGTCGTCCACCGCCTCGTCCGCGACCCGGAACTGCAGCACCTCGGGCGAGGGCGCCGGGCCCGGCGGGTTGGTGGCGGTGTCGGTCCAGTGGACGCGCATCCCCCGCAGGACGGAGAAGTCGGCCAGGATGTCGGCGCGTTCAGCGGGGGCCAGGGTCAGACCCTGCTCCGGCAGCGGTTCCGGCTCGGGCAGCAGCCCGCTGTCCGTACCGATCTGGTGGAAGGCGCGGGCGACCAGTTCCGGGTCTACCGGCGTGCCGTCCTCGTGGCACAGACGCAGGGTGAAGAACCGCGCGTTGGAGCCGTTGACCATCCGGAGGCGGTACCAGCGCGCGGCCACGTCCAGGTGCGGTTGCACGACGCCGTTGACGACGTTGTACGGGCCGAAGAACGGCCGCGGCACGTCCTGGTCGTCCCGCAGGACCTTGTGCATCAGCACACCGGTCGGGCGGCCCTTCCAGTCGGTGTCCACGTTGCGGTCGCACAGTACGAGGGGGATCTCGCGGGCGCCGTCCGGCAGGCCGAGTGCCGTCTCCTCGTCGTCCCGGATCCAGTACATGCCGGCCAGGCCCGTCATCACGTTCAGCGCGGTGATGTTCATGGCGTGGTCGTGGTACCAGAGGGTGCAGGACGCCTGGTCGTTGACGTACTCGGAGAGCTGGGTCTCGCCCGGCGGCACGGCGTTGTCGGTCCAGCCGTCGTTGACGCCGCTGGTCCGCGCGCCGTGCAGGTGCACCACGGTCCACGGGGGCAGCGCGGCCACCTTGCGGTCGAAGGTGTCGGCCGCCGGGTCGTAACCGGGGCGCACGATGTTCGCCGGCACCCGCGTCTCCACCTTGATCAGGGGGTACGGGCCGCTGAGCCCGTTGGCCCAGGACACCCGCAGCCGGGTGCCGCGCCGCACCTCGACGGTCGGCCCGGGGACCTGACCCTCGTAGGCCCACATCAGCGACGGGGGAAGTTGCGAGTGCAACTGAATGCGGACGGGGCGGGTCGTGACGGTCAGCTCGGCGCGGCCGGTCTCCGGGTCCGTCTCCGGCCGCAGGACCGGCGGAATCCGCAACGGGTCCAGGAACGGTTCCAGCGGCGGGACCTCGGGGGCTGCCGGGGGTTGCGGGACCTCCGGGGCCTCAGGGGCCGGAGCGGTCTCCGGAACCACCGGGGTCTCCGGGGGCGGCGGGACCGGCGGAGCCGCCGGGGAGGCGGTGGCCGGGGGAGCCGGTTCGGTGAGGACGGCCGGCTCGGTGGCGGCGGCCGCCGGGGTGGGGGTTTCGATCAGCTCAGGCATTTCGGGGACTCGTTTCCGAACGGTGGGAAGGTTGACTCCCTCACCGTGCGCCCCGGCGGCCCCTCCCCACATCGGGGAAAACACGTGCCCGACTACTGAACCGGTACGGAGCCGGGAAGACCCGCTACTGAGCCCCCGAAGGCCCCGTCCTCATCCCTCAAGGCTCCTGCCCCCGTGCCCCTGCCCCGCCCCGGCCTCACCCCGCCCCCTCAGGCCCCCGCCCCTCATCCCTCCGGCGCCGCCCCCTCAGCTCTCCGGCCCCCGCACCTCCGCCAGCCTCCCCGCCACCGCCGCTCGCGACGAGACCCCGAGCTTCGCGAAGACGTGGGCCACGTGCGTCTCGACCGTCCGGGGGCTCAGGAACAGCCGCTCCGCGATCCGCTGGTTGCTGAAGCCCTGCCGGACCAGCTCGGCCACCTCCGCCTCCCGCCGCGACAGCCGCCCGTCGGTCTGCGCCGCCGCCCGTCCGGCCCGTACGCCCAGCCGCCGCTGCTCCCGTACGGCCCTGGCGTGCAGCCCGAGCGCTCCGCACGCGCCGAACACCTCCGCCGCCCGCGCCAGCTCCGTACGCGCGGCGGCCTTCTCCCCGCAGCCGGCGTGCGCGGTACCGGCCCGCAGCCAGGCCCGTGCCGCGGACAGCCGCTCACCCGTCCCCTCGAACAGCTCCGCCGCCCGCACCGCGCCACGGGCCGCCGCGGCCGGGTCGCTCTCCTGCTCCGCGTGGGCCCGCGCCAGCACCGCGTGCCCCGATCCCGCGCCGCCGCCCGGCACCGCCGCGGCCCGGTCCGCCCAGCCCGCCGCCGCACCGGGCCGGCCGCGCTCCGCCTCCGCGTCGGCCATCGCCTCGCAGCACACCAGCAGGCAGCTCCGCTCCAGCAGCGGCGTGACGAACTCGTCGCACGCGTCCAGCACCTGCGCCGCCCCCGCGTCCACCTCCTGCAACCCCACCAGGGCTAGCCCGCGGCCGACGGCGCCGAGCCGCGCCCACCACTCCCGGCGGCCGTCCGCGTGCCGGATCGCCTCGTCGGCGAGGGCCAGCGCGGCGGCGGCGTCGCCCGTCCAGCGGACCATGAGCGACTTGACGGCCAGCGCCAGGGCCACGCACTCGTCGGAGCCGAGCAGCCGCGCGGCGTCCACCGCGTCCTCGGCCCGGTCGACGGCCTCCGCGAGGCGTCCCGTCCGGCCGTACGTGAACGCCTGAGCGGTCAGGATCCACGGGGAGAGGTAGCTCTGCCCGGTGGCGTTGGCTATGGCCAGGCTCCGTTCGACGGTGCGGGCGGCCTGCGGCAGCCGGCCCATCATCGCGTCGACCCAGCACAGGAAGGCCAGCGACTCCAGCCACGGGGCCAGCTCGGCGTCGGTGGCGTCCTCCGTCAGCCGCTCGGCCTTGGCGGCGAGGGCGTGCGCGGCGTCCAGGTCGCCCGCGCCGTAGGCGCAGCCGAGCCGGAGCGTCACCAGCGGCATCCAGTCGTCGGGCGGGTCACCGGCCGTCCCGGCGCCGCCGCCGGGCCGGGACAGTACGGCGGTCAGCCGGTCCAACTGCTCCGCGGCCCCCGTGAAGTCGGCGCGGATGAGGCTGTCGCCGATCAGTTGGAGGTGCAGGGGGACGGCGTCCACCGCGTGCTCCGGCGGCACTCGGCCCAGCTCGGAGCGGAGCAGGGCGCGGCCCTCCGCCTGCCGGTTGAGCAGCCGTTCCAAAATGGCGCAGAACCGGGCGGCGCGGGCCCGCTGCGCCCAGGCGTCCGGCGGCAGCAGCCGCAGTACCTCCAGCGCGGTGTCGCGGCCCTGGACGAGCCGCCCGCCGACGCCCTGGAGCCGGGCCAGCTCGACGAGCAGGGAGAGCCGGTCGGGCGCGGGCCCGGTCGCCGTGCTGCCGGGTTTCTCGGGGAGCAGGTCCAAGGCGGTCCGCAGCCACTGGGCGGCGGTCGCGGGGGACTGGTACGCGGTCGCGCGGGCAGCTTCGACGAGCACGCCGACGGACAGCAGGTCCCCGAAGCGCGCCGAGCGGGCGATGTGGCGGGCGCGGGTGACGGTGGGCGCGTCGCGCTCGTCCAGTGCGGCGGCGACGCGCGCGTGCGCGGCGACCCGCCAGCCCGCGCCGGAGGAGGCGTACGCGAGGTGCCGGACGACGGGGTGGCGGAAGCGGAACCGCCCGGGGGCGGGCGCGCAGCGGACCACGTCCCGTACGGCCAGTTCGTCGAGGGCCGCCAGGGCCTCCGCCTCGGTCGTCGGCGCGGCGACGGCCACCATGCCCGGCTCGAACTCGTCGCCGAGCGTGGCGGCGGCCTGGGCGGCCAGCCGCACGTCGTCGGGGAGCGCGGCCAGTTCGGCGGCCAGCGCTTCGCGTACCGCGTTCGGCAGCAGGCCGTCGTCGTCCGGGGCAGTGCTCTCGACGGCGTCGCCCGTGGGGGCGGCGGTGGACGGAGCGGAGCGGGCCAGCGCTTCCAGGTACAGCGGGTTGCCGCCGCTGGCCTCGTACAGCGCGCGGCGGCGCCGGGCACCCACAGCAGGGCCGAGGAATTCACCGGTCTCCCGGAGCGTGAGCGGCGCGACCTCGATCCGGGTACGCAGCTCCGGCGCGGCGTCGGCGAGGGCGGCGGTGAGCCGGGGCCCCGCCTGGCGGGTGCGATAGGTGACGGCGAGCAGGAGGGGGCCGCGCGGCGGGTGCCGGGCGAGGTGGGAGAGGAGTTCCACCGAGCCTTCGTCGGCCCAGTGCACGTCGTCCAGCAGGACGGCGAGGCCGCCGGGAGCTGCCAGGGCTTCCAGCAGGAGACGTACGGCGCGGTGCACGCGGTAGCGGTTGAGACCGGTGCTCGGGGCCGCCGCCGGGTCCGGGCCCGGCCGGTCCGCCGACAGGGCGGGGAAGACGTCGGCGAGCAGCCGCGCGCTCTCCGGGTCCAGGGCCGCGCGTACCTGCTCGGCCCTGGATTCCACCTCGTCGTCCAGGGCGTCCACGGCCAGCGAGAGGGGGACGTCGTTCTCGTACTCGGTGCCGCGGCCGCGCAGCACGGTCAGCCCGTGCCGGAGCGCGGCGCCGGCGGTCTCGCCGAGGAGTCTGGTCTTGCCCGCCCCCGGGTCCCCGGTCAGCTCGACGAGCCGGAACTCGCCGGCGGCGGCCCGCTCCGCCTCCGCGCCGAGGAGCCGTACGACCTCCGTGCGGCCGACGAGTGCGCGGTTGCCGTGGAGCGGTACGGGACTGTCGGGCATCGGGCGGGCCGGTTTCGTTCGGATTGCGTGCGGTGGGTGGACGGGTGAACGGCGGAGGTCGCCCCAATGGAATATTTTGGTCTATAGGAACTATCCGGGCAATTCGTAGCGATGCTCGGTCCCGGGGCCGAGCGACGGGGGCCGAGGAGGGCCAGTGCCGTATGCAGCGCCGCCGCATCCCCCTGTTCACCAGTGAAGGCGTCCGGGACGCCGAGGTCACCGTCCACCCGTTCGCCGCGGGCGACGGGCTGGGCCTGACCCTGACCCGCTACCGCCGCCCGCGGGCCGCCGGTACCGCACCGGCCGACGCGGTCCTGCTCGTGCACGGCCTGACCACGTCGAGCGACATGTTCGTCATGCCCGAGCACGAGGACCTCACCACCTACCTGCTCGACCACGGCTACCCGGACGTCTGGGCCCTCGACCACCGGATGAGCAACCGCTTCCCGTACGACCTGGCCGCGCACCGCTTCACCCTCGACGACGTCGCCCTGCACGACTTCCCCGCCGCGTTCGCCGAGATCCGGCGGCACATCGGCCCGGCGGCCCGGCTGCACGTGATCGCGCACTGCCTGGGCGGGGTCACCTTCGCCATGAGCCTGGCCGCCGGCCTGGTCACCGGCGTGACCAGCGCGGTCGTCAACAGCTCCGCCCTCGTCCTGCGGCCGCCCCGGTGGTCCCGCTGCAAGCTCCTCGTGGTCCCCGGACTGACCGAGTACGTGCTCGGCCTGCCCTACCTCAACCCCGCCTGGCCGCAGGACGCCCGGTTCACCCGCGGCCGTATGATCGCCCGCCTGGTGTCGCTCTTCCACCCCGAATGCCGGGAGCCCGCCTGCCACATGGTGAGCGCGATGTGGGGCTCCGGGCGGCCCGCGCTGTACGACCACGCCCTGATGTCACCGGTCACCCACGAGCGCGTGGCGGACCTGTTCGGCGCCACGGGGGTGCACTACTACCGGCACATCCGGGCGATCGTCCGGGCGGGCAGGGCCGTCAAGTACCGGCCCGGCGATCCGGCGTACCGCGACCTGCCCGACGACTACCTGGAGGCGGCGGCCGGCCTGACCACCCCGCTCCTGCTGACCACCGGCGAGCACAACCGTGTCATGGCCGACTCCAACCCCGCCTGCCAGCGCGAACTCGCCGCCCGTGCACCCGGCGTGTCCCGGCTGCACGTCTTCCCGGGCTACGGCCACCAGGACGTGTTCATGGGCAAGGACAGCGCACGCGACATCTTCCCGTACCTGACCGCCTTCCTGGACGCGCACGCGCGGTGACCCGCACACGCGGGGCACGCCCTCGCGGCTCGGACACGTCACCGCCCCGGCCCGTACACCCCCCACAGCTCCCCGGCGAAGAACTCCCCGAACCGGGCGAGCGCGGCGAGCGGAGCGGGACCCGTCGCGCGCATGGAGGCCAGTTGCCGGACGAAGGCCAGCCGGCCCACGCGCACCACGCCGGAACAGAGCGGCGGCTGCCCGGTCTCCGCATCCGGTGCCTGCCGCCCGTGACGGATCTCGACCGCCAGGGTGGTCGTGTCCGCCCACAGGTCGGGCCCGGGGTCGTCGCCCACCTCCTTGCGGCCGGTGAGGGTCAGCGGGCGGCCCCGCGGCCCGTCCAGGTGCAGGTGGTAGAGCATCCGCCGGCGTCCGGGCCGCCCGTCCGGTACGAACAGGTTGAACCAGCCCTCCCGTACCGGCAGCCGGCCGCCCAGCGGATCGCAGTCCACCGCGCCGCGCACGGCGGCCCGGTGGTCCGGCGAGTCGATGAAGGCGTCCACGTCGTCGACGGTGACGGTCAGGCGCAGCACCAGCCCCGGCCCGTCGGCCAGCGCGCCGCGCATCACCTCGGCGAACGTCAGGGCCGTGGCCGGCGCCGGAGCCGGGCGGTGCGCCCGCCGGGACGGCCGGTCCTCCAGGAGCCGGGTGCTCATCCGGTCCGCCAGCGCCGCGACGGTCAGCGACGGGTTCACCCCGACCGGTCCGGGCAGCGCCGCGGCGTCCGCCACGTACAGGCGCGGGTGCCCGAACACCTCGCCGTACGGGTCGCAGACGGCCTCCTCCGGCCGGTCGCCGATGGGCGCGCCGCCCACCGGGTGGACGGTGACGACCCGCCGCCACCACCAGACGGGGTTGTCCAGGAACCCCGTCCCCATCGCGTCGGCGAGCCGCCGCATCGTGGTGCGGACGCCCTCGTAGTACGCCCGGCTCGTGGCGGTCGTCCACCGGATGTCCAGCCGGCCGTCCCGCAGTCCCATCACCCCGTCGGGTACGTCCCGGCCCACGCCCAGCAGCGGCAGCACCCCGGGGAAGCCTCCGCCGGGGCCGAGCAGGGCGGCGATCTCGCCGGAGAGGTTGCTGTCCGCCGCACCGAGGACGTGGTCCCGCGCCAGGCCGGCGGCGAACGCGGCCAGCCGCCCGGCACCTCCGACCAGCCGCACGCCCTCCGCGAGCCAGTTCAGGAAGCCCGGATAGCCGCCGTCCTGGACGATGTGCCCGCGCCCCGGACCGCCGTCCGCCTCGCCCACCACGCCGGTGATCACCGGGCCCCGGTCCGGGGGCGGCACCGGTGTGCCCCGTCTGCCGTACAGGAAGGTCAGCAGGTCGCCGTTGCCGCAGAACCGGGTGCCCAGCGCCGGGCCCAGGCCGGGCAGCCGCGCCCGGTTGGCCAGCAGGAGGTGGACGGTGCCGTACGTGCCCGCCGCCAGCACGAGGCGGTCGCAGTCGATGTGCCGACGCGGCAGATCGGCGGTGCGTACCGGCGGCCCGCCGTCCACGTCGTGCACGACGTAACCCACGCGGTAACCGCCGCCCTCCAGCGGCTCCACGGTCACGGCCTGGTGCCCGGTCCGCAGCTCGGCGCCGTGGTGACGCGCGGCGGACAGGTACGTGTGGTCGAGGGTGTTCTTCGCGCCGTTGTTGCAGCCCAGGTCGCACTCACCGGTGAGCCGGCAGGTGCCGCGCGGCACGCCGTGGAGATTGCCGTACGGCTCGTCCGCCAGCGGCAGGCCGGGGCCGGGCGGCGCGCCGGGGCGCGGTGCGAAGCTGACCGCGAGCGGCGCCGGCGACCACGGCAGCCCCACCCGCCCGGCCGCCTCCCGCAGGGCCCGCGTCTTCGGCGTACGGGCGTACGGCTCGGTGTCCACCGGGTACGGGACCGGGCGCAGCACCGACTCGACCGCGTCGTAGTGCGGGTCGAGGTCCGCGCGGGTCAGCGGCCAGCACTCGTGGCCGCCTCCGGGCAGTTCCTCCCGCTGTACGAACCAGTGCGCCTCCTTGCGGAGCAGCACGTTGGCGTAGATCAGCGAACCGCCGCCGAGCCCGCTGGAGACGAGGGAGTCGCAGCCCCCGAACCGCCAGACGTCGAACAGGCCGTACAGCCCCTCGCTCGGGTCCCACAGGGCCCGCCCCAGTTCCGCCGGGGTCCGGGGAAAACTCCCCGGCGGATACGCCCGGCCGCGCTCCAGGACGACGACGGACAGACCCGCCTCCGCCAGCCGGTACGCCGCCACCGAACCGCCGAAGCCGGACCCGACGACGAGCGCGCCGACCCGCTCGGAACGCTCCGCTCCGCTCCCCGGCGACGCCTCGGCCACGATCGGTCCCTCCGGTCCGGCGACGGCCGCGCGGACCGCGGCGGCCTGACCTCCCAGTAGAGCAACGGACCACCGCGCGCACATCCGGAAGCCGGGGCGGCCGGAGGGTGGGTTCCGCGGGGCCCGCGTGCCAGGAGGTGCGGAACACCTCCCCGTGGACAGGCGCCCGGCATCAGTGCTCCGGCACCACAGGCGCCCGCGCGGGACCACACGTTCGATGTCATCCGCCGGCGTGCCCTCGCGAGCCGCCCGAACGCACCACAGCGTGCGCAAGAGGGCCGCCGTGGCCACCACCGCACCCGCACGCCGCACACGCCGCCCCGCTGCCCCGGACGCCGCCGAGGACCTCCGGCTCCTGACCGGACTGTCCGACGGGGCGCGCCGCACCGGCGTCCGACGGCGGGTGATCGCCGCCTGGCCACCGGTGGCCCACCGCCTGGCCCGCCATCTGCGCGACCGCGGCGAAAACCTCGCCGACCGCTCGCCGACCGTCGCCCAGCTCGCGGGCACACCGGGCACACCGGACTCGGCGAGGAGGACGTCCCGCTCGGTCTGGACGCCCTGGAGACCTACCGCTCGCTGTCCCTCGACGCGCCGTGGCCTGAGCGGCGGCGCGGGACGACATCCGGCCCGATCCCGCGCAGGCGACGTTAGCGATCCGAACAAAGGGGCACGCGTGTGCTGGCGGCCGGAACCGGGCGCTCACTCCGCTCCACGAGCGGCGTCCGGCCGCGGTCACGCACCGGCACATCCCAACGAAGAAAGGCGGAACCATGCCTGCTGCACGCGACATCATGACTCCCGGAGCCGAGTGCGTCGGCGCCGAGGAGAGCGTCCTCGACGCGGCCCGCAAGCTCACCGGCCTCGGCGTCGGAGCGGTTCCGATCTGCGGTACGGACGACCGGCTCAAGGGTGTCCTGACGGACCGGGACATCGTCGTCAAGGTGCTGGGCCAGGGCAAGGACCCCGCGCGGACCAAGGCCGGCGAACTGGCCCAGGGCGAGGCCGTGACGATCGGTGCCGATGACGGCGCGGAGGAGATCCTCGCGACCATGACCCGGCACAAGGTCCGGCGTCTGCCCGTGATCGACGGCCACCGCCTGGTCGGCATGGTCGCGCTGGCCGACGTCGCCCGCGCCCTGCCCGACTCGAAGGCGGGCGACCTCCTCGAAGCCCTCTCCACCGACTGAGAGCACCGCGCACGCCCGCGGGCACGGGGTGCGGCCACGCCGGACCGTAGGCACGATGGTGTACGCGGCGTGGGCGCACCTCCGTAAATCACCGTGCACTCCGGTTCGAACAACGGTTTGGTTATGGCGCGGCCTCCGCCGTACGGGTATACACGAGCCCACACGACGGGAGGCACACCATGGCGATCGACGGTTTCACGACCTGTCTGTGGTTCGACGGCCAGGCCGAGGAGGCGGCACACCATTACCTGTCCATCTTCAAGAACTCCCAGCTCGGCGACATCGTCCGTTACAACGAGGCGGGACCCGGAACGCCCGGCGAGGTGATGGCGGTCGAGTTCGTCCTCAACGGCCAGAAGTTCATGGGCCTCAACGGCGGACCGGAGTTCACGTTCAGCGAAGCCGTCTCGTTCCAGGTCCGCTGCGCCGACCAGGAAGAGGTTGACTATTACTGGGACCGGCTCACGGATGACGGCGAAGAAGGCCAGTGCGGCTGGCTGAAGGACAGGTACGGCGTGTCCTGGCAGGTCTTCCCCACGGAACTCCTGCGGCTGCTGACCGACTCCGACCCGGCGAAGGCGAAGCGGGCCACCGAGGCGATGTTGCAGATGCACAAGATCGACCTCGCGGCCGTCCGCAAGGCGCACGCCGGAGAACGGTAGGGCGCGGACGGGCGGGTACGGGCAGGCCGCCCGTACCCGCCCGTGTCCACCGGCGCCCCCACTCGTTTGGGGGCGCCTTTGATGGCAAACCGGGGCCAACGGGTAAGCAGCCCCCATGTCTCTCGATGCTCCCCTGATGGCCGCCCCCCTGCCGGTCGAAGCGCCGACGGCCGCCTCCCACCTGGCCATCGGCATCGGCCCCCTCATCGCGGGCATCGTCGTCGTCCTCCTGCTCATCGGTGCCGTCGTGTACGGCTACCGGCGCCGCGCGCGCAACAAGGACCGCCCGCCGCGCGCCCACGCACGGCCCCGGCATGCCAGGACGGCGGCCCGGCACGGCACTTCGGCACGGGAGACCGACGGGGTGTCCCGGGAGAGCCATGACGCGGCACCGGCTGCCGGGGTCAAGGACATGGGCGAGTACGGGACGCGCCCCGGCGACTCCGACGAACCGCCGCCGTGGAACGAGGGGAAGAGCGGCTCGTTCGGCAACGGCTGAGGCCACGCCCCATGGCGTTTCCTCGGCGGAAGCCACCCGCACCGCCTCGCAGCGGTGCCTTGGCACGCACCGGTTTCGAGGCACTCGACCGCCGCCTGCCGGCCGCCGAGGCTGCCAGAGCCCTGCTGCGCAAGGCGTTCCCCGACCACTGGTCGTTCCTGCTCGGCGAACTCGCGCTCTACGGCTTCCTCGTCCTCGTCCTCACCGGCACGTACCTGACCCTGTTCTTCGACCCGGTGACCGCGCAGACCGTCTACCACGGCCGGCACACCCCGCTGTCCGGACTGCCCATGTCGCAGGCGTACTCCTCCACGCTGCGCATCAGCTTCGACGTGCGGGGCGGACTGCTGATCCGGCAGATCCACCACTGGGCCGCGCTGGTCTTCGTCGCCGCCATCGGCGTCCACCTGCTCCGCGTCTTCTTCACCGGCGCCTTCCGCAGGCCCAGGGAAGTCAACTGGATCATCGGAGTGACGCTGTTCATGCTGGCGATGCTGGAGGGCTTCGCCGGTTACTCGCTGCCCGACGACTCACTGTCCGGCACCGGCCTGCGCACCGCGCACACCATCGTGCTGTCGATCCCGCTCGCCGGCACGTATCTGAGCTTCTTCCTGTGGGGCGGCCCGTTCCCCGGCACGGACCTCGTCAACCGGCTGTACGGGCTGCACATCCTGCTCGTCCCGGGCGTCCTGGTCGCGCTGATCACGGCACATCTGATCCTGGTCGTCCACCTCAAGCACACCCAGTGGAACGAGCGCGGCCGGACCAATCGCAACGTCGTCGGCCGCCCGATGTACCCGCACTTCACCGCGAAGTCCGCGGGCCTCTTCTTCATGACCGCGGGCGTTCTGACGCTCCTCGGCGCACTGGCCCAGATCAACCCCGTATGGGAGTACGGGCCGTACCGTGCGGACCAGGTCGCCACCGACGCGCAGCCCGACTGGTACGTCGGCTTCCTGGAAGGCGCGCTGCGGCTCATGCCGCCGTGGGAGAGCGACCTCCTGGGCCATACGGTCCTGTGGAGCGTCCTGGTCCCCGCGGTGATCCTGCCCGGCCTGCTCTTCCTCGTCCTGTACCTGTATCCGTTCTGCGAAGCCTGGCTGACCCGGGACAGCCGGGAACACCACCTGTGCGACCGGCCGCGGAACCGGCCCACCCGCACCGGCCTCGGAGTCGCCGGCCTCGTCTGCTACGCCGTGCTCCTCGCCGCCGGTGGCAACGACGTCACCGCCTTCGGCTTCCGTGTCTCGGTGAACGCCCTGACCTGGTTCTTCCGTATCGCCGTCGTGGCGGCCCCGGTCCTCGCCTTCTGGCTCACCAAGCGGATCTGCCTCGCCCTCCAGAGCGAGGACCGCGACGCGCTGGCGGAAGGGGAGGAGACAGGTGAGGTGACGCAGGACGTGTGCGGCGGACTCGGTGAGGGGCGCCGCCGCCTGTCCGCCGACCGCCGGTACCGGCTGCTCGTGCGCGACCTGCCCGAGCCGCTCCTGCCGCCTGCGGGCACCGCCCGCCCCGCGCGCCGGCAGCGGATCCGGCTGGCGCTGAGCAACTGGTACCACCATGACCGGGTCGAACTGCCGGTCACTCCCGAACAGCGGGCCCGCATCGCCGAGCGGACGGCCGCACCGGGGTGGAGTCCGGACCGGAGCCCGGACGGGAACTCGGAGCGTGGTCCCGGGCAGGGCTCGGACGAGAACCCGGATCGTGGTCGGGGACAGGGCTCGGACCGGAGCCCGGACCGCGGCTGACGGCCTTCCCGTACGGCCTCCCTCACGGCCGCGCGGCGAACTCCAGCACCATGCCGACCACCCCCGCCACCAGCAGACCCACCCCGATGACGAACAGCCACAGGCCGAAGACGACCCCCAGCGCGGTCAACGCCACCGCCAGGCCGGTCAGCGGCGGGTAGCCGCTGCGCGGCGGGAAGAACCCGATCCCGCCGGTCCGCTCGCGCACCTCCGCCTCCTTGCGGTCCTCCGGCCGCGGTCCGCGCCTGCGGTGGTTGACCGTGCAGAACCCGCACACGACCAGCGCCATCAGACACGAGACGGCCAGCGCCGCCGTACCGGCGGGCTCCCGCGACCACAGCGCGTAACCGAGCCCGGCCACGAAGAAGAACCCCGCCACACCGGCGAAGAGAAGCGCCTCGGCCTTCACGGATGACGCTCCCGGTGCGGATCGGGAGTCGGTTCGTCCGCGCCGCGCTGCGGAGCGGGCAGCCGCAGCACCTCGGGATGGTGCAGGTCGAAGGCGGGGGAGTCGGACCGTACTCGGGGCAGCGCGTGGAAGTTGTGCCGGGGCGGCGGGCAGGACGTCGCCCACTCCAGCGATCTGCCCCACCCCCACGGATCGTCCACCAGCACCTTCGGCGCCCACCGCGCCGTACGCCACACGTTGTACAGGAACGGCAGCGTGGAGATCCCCAGCAGGAACGCACCGGCCGAGGAGAGGGAATTCAGTACGGTGAATCCGTCGGCGGCCAGGTAGTCGGCGTAACGCCGGGGCATGCCTTCCGAACCCAGCCAGTGCTGCACCAGGAACGTCAGCTGGAAACCGGTGAACAGCGACCAGAAGTGGATTCTCCCCAGCCGCTCGTCGAGCATCCGGCCGGTCAGCTTCGGCCACCAGAAGTAGAAACCGCCGAACATCGCGAAGACCACCGTCCCGAACAGCACGTAATGCAGATGCGCCACGATGAAGTACGAGTCGGTGACGTGGAAGTCCAGCGGCGGTGACGCGATCAGCACGCCGCTCAGCCCGCCGAGCAGAAAGGTGACCAGGAAACCGCCCGCCCACAGCATCGGCGTCTCGAACGAGACACTGCCCCGCCACATGGTGCCGATCCAGTTGAAGAACTTCACCCCGGTCGGCGCCGCGATCAGAAAGGACATCAGGGAGAAGAACGGCAGCAGCACCGCACCCGTGGCGAACATGTGATGGGCCCACACGGTCGCCGAGAGCATGGTGATGGCGATGGTCGCGCCCACCATGCCGAGGTACCCGAACACCGGTTTACGGCTGAAGACCGGGACGATCTCCGTGATCACGCCGAAGAACGGCAGGGCGACGATGTAGACCTCCGGATGCCCGAAGAACCAGAACAGGTGCTGCCACAGGACCGCGCCGCCGAAGGCGGGGTCGTAGAGGTGCGCGCCGAACTTCCGGTCCGCCTCCAGGGCGAGCAGCGCGGCGGTCAGCACGGGGAAGGCCAGCAGCGCCAGGATCGAGGTGAACAGCACGTTCCAGGTGAAGATCGGCATCCGGAACATGGTCATGCCGGGGGCGCGCAGGCACATGATGGTGGCGATGAAGTTCACCGCGCCCAGCGTGGTGCTGAGCCCCGACACCACCAGGCCCATGGTCCACAGGTCGCCGCCCGCGCCCGGACTGCGGACGGCGCTGTTGAGCGGCGCGTAGGCGAACCATCCGAACGACGCGGCGCCCCCCGGGGTGAGGAATCCCGAGACCACGATCAGGCCGCCGAAGAGGAACAGCCAGTAGGTCAGGGCGTTCAGCCGCGGGAAGGCCACGTCGGGGGCGCCGATCTGGACCGGCATCACCGCGTTCGCGAACCCGGCGAACATGGGCGTCGCGAACAGCAGCATCATGATCGTGCCGTGGATGGTGAAGAGCTGGTTGTACTGCTCGTTGCTGACGATCTGCATCCCGGGGCGGGCCAGTTCGGCGCGCATCACCATCGCCAGTGCGCCCGCCAGCAGAAAGAAGCCGAAGGCGGTCACGAGATAGAGATTTCCGATCACCTTGTGATCGGTGGTGGTCAGCCAACGGCGCACCGCGCGGCCCACCGTGTTGCGGGGCGCCGCGTCGTCGCGGAGCGCCGCGCCGCCCTCCGTGCGCGCGTCCTGCCCAGCCTCGATGACCATGAACCTCCGCCCGGCCCACGCCGGAGACCGACGCGGGCACGCCGTCCCGTACCGCGCGGCGCGCACACCGGGCCGGCGCGCGGCCGCCGACCGGCCACCGACAGCCTGGCACCGGCGGCGGCCGGATCGCCGGTGCCCACGGCACGGGGGAGGCCGCCGCCACCCGGAAGGGTGTACCGGCCGCCCCTCGCGCCGGGAGGAGACCCGGTGAGAGGGGCGGCGGGAGGGAGGCCGGCCAAGACACCGCTGCGGTTGGCCGCGGGCACCGGTGTGGTTCAGCCGCGGACACCGGCGTGGCTCAGGCCCGGCGCGTCCCCTCGGCGGTCGCCGGGCCGCGGCGCAGGGACAGCAGCCGCCCCAGAAGACCGGGCCCGGCCGTGGCAGCGGGCGCCGGCTCCGTCGCGGGAGCGGGGACGGGCGTCTTGCGCGGAGCGGACTCGGCCCCGGAGCCCGACTCGGACTTCGGCTCGGATTTCGGTTCGGACTTCGGTTCGGCTTCGTACGGGTCGTAGCTCAGAGCCCGCAGATAGCCTTCCAGCGCGCGCTGGGGGTCGATGGACATGATGGACACACCTCTCCTGCTGATCGCTGCTGTGCTGGTGCGGGAGCGCTCCGCGTACGTGCGGCAGCGCGGTCCCGGTCAGCAGCGCAGGACGGTGTGGTGCGCGCGGTCGCCGGCGGCGTCACGTACGTCCGACCGCAGATCCGCCCAGCGGGCGAGGAGCCTGGCGAGACGTCCGGCGTGGCACGGAAGAGATCGTGCGAGGGCCCGGGCCTCGGGGGAGCGGCCGGTACGTCCGGCCCGGGCCGCCCGGGACGCGGCGGCCTGAGGAAGGCTGTCGTCGGCCGCCGGCTCGGCCGACATGGCGGCGGCCTCGGCAGGCCCGGCACCCGGTTCGAGGGCCGCGGGTGCCGCGCCGCACAGGGCGATCAGTACGGCGATCAGCACCAGGGCACCGGTCCGTCCCACGGATCGGTGGCCCCGGCAGCCCCCTCGGTTCATATGCAAAGGGTAGTCATTCGGCTACTGTCTGCGCATGTCGTCGAACGGGTGAGATTACCGCGTCGAAAGCCGGTCACCGCCCGCGGAAAGGAGCTGCCGTGACAGCCGGCAAACGCATTCTCGTCACCGGCGCGGGCTCCGGCTTCGGCCGTGCCGCCGCCCTGCGCCTCGCCGAACGCGGACACCACGTCATCGCGGCGGCCGAGAACCGCCCGCAGATGACCGAGCTGACCCGGGAAGCGGACCGGCGCGAAATCCCGCTCCGGGTGGAGAATTTGGACGTCACCAGCGCACTCCATCGCCGCCAGGCGCACACCTGGGACGTGGACGTGCTGTTCAACAACGCCGCCGTCGGGGAAATGGGCCCGCTGTCCGAAATCCCCCTGGAACTGGTCCGGCAGGTCTTCGAGGTGAATGTCTTCGGCCCTCTCGCCCTGGCCCAGGGATTCGCCCGGCAGATGGCCGGACGTGGCAGCGGCCGCATCGTCTGGCTGTCGTCCATCGCCGGCCTGACGACCAATCCGTATCTCGGTCCGTACTGCGCGTCCAAGTACGCCATCGAGTCGATCGCCCAGGCGATGCACGATGAACTCAAACCGCTGGGTGTCCAGGTGTGCACCATCAACCCGGGCCCGTACCAGACCGGCTTCAACGACCGGATGGGTGACGCGCTGCGCGTCTGGTTCGACCGGGAGAAATCCTTCAGCGCCGAGCACTTCACCACGGACCTGGGCGTCGAGGTCCGGCTCGCCGACGATTACCACGAGATGACCGGCGAGAGCCAGCAGGACCCCGAGGAGATCGTCGAACTCTTCGTGCGGGTCGCGGAGGAGGAATCCGGTCTCTTCCGCAATTTCCTTCCGGCGGACCGTATCGACGAGGTGAAGCGGCAGCAGGCGGCGATCTGGGACCTTGGACAGTGAGACCGGACACCGGGCGGCCCCGGCGGGAGGCCGCCGGGACCCGTCCCCGCACCCCACTTGGAGGAGCCGTGCCCGCGCAGACCGTCCCGCTCCGTCCCGTCCCCGGCCCCCGCGGCCTGCCGTGGCTCGGGAACCTCCTCGCCTTCGGCAAGGACCCGCTTGCTTTCATGACCCGGCTGCGGGACGAGTACGGGGACGCCGTGACGTGGTCCCTGGGGCCACGGCGCAGCCTGTTCCTCTCCCACCCGCAGCACATCGCCGAATTCCTGGCCTCCCGGGAGCACAGTTACGGCCTCCTGGAAGTCGGCTGGTCGTTCCAGCAGATCACCGGCGAGAGCGTCATACGCAGTACGGGTGCCGAGTGGCGCCGTAAGCGGGCCCTGGTCCAGCCGGCCGTCCGCCCGCGTCAAGTGCGCCAGTACGCCCGGGTCATGGTCGACAGCGCGCTCGCGGCGGCCGACCGGTGGCAGGACGGCGGCCGCGTCGACGTACACCGGGAGATGGTGGTCCTCAGCCAGCGCGTCGTCATCCGTACGCTGTTCGGCAACGACCTCGGTGACCGTGCCCGGGCGGTCGGCGCGGCGATGGCGGTGGCCGAGCAGGTGATGGCCCGCGAGCTGCGCGGCGTCGGGCTCCTCCTGCCGGACCGGGTGCGTACGCCCTCCCGGAGGCGACTGCTCCGCGCCCTCGCCGTCATCGACGCCGAGGTGCACCGACTGATCATCGCGCGGCGCGACGGACCGGCCGCCGCCGACGGTACCGGCAGCGCGGGCGCATGCGACGAGGGCGGAGGCGACGACCTGCTGGCCCGGCTCCTCGAAGCCCGGGACGAGGAGGGCCGTCCGCTCACCGCCAAGGAGGTCCGCGACGAAGCCGTGACGCTCTGGGCGGCCGGTCACGAGACGACCTCCACCGCGCTGACCTGGACCTGGTACCTGCTGTCGCGGTCGCCGGAAGCGCGGGCCCGGCTGGACGACGAACTGGACCGGGTCCTCGGCGGGCGCCCACCCACCGTCGACGACTACGAACGGCTCACCTGGACCCGGCAGATCGTCAAGGAGGCCCTGCGGATCTACCCGCCGTCCTGGGTGATTCCCGCCGTGGCCCGGGAGGGCGCCGTGCTGGGCGGCACCGCCGTCCCGGCCGGTACGGCGGTGTGGTGCAGCCAGTGGACGGCCCACCGCGATCCGCGCTGGTTCCCCGACCCGGCGGTGTTCCGCCCCGAACGCTGGGACGCCGACGCCCCCGACGTCATCCCCGACCACGCCTGGTTCCCGTTCGGCGGCGGTCCCCGTGGCTGCATCGGCGCGCGGTTCGCGCAGGTGGAGGCGGCGCTGCTGCTGGCCACTCTGGCGCAGCGCTTCCACCTGGAGCTCCCATCGGAGGAAGTGCCCCACCGGACCGGCATCCTCGTCCAGCCCGCCGTACCGCTGATCGCCACCCTGCGTGCGCGCCCGTGACTCCGCCCGCGGCTCGCCCTCCAGTGCCGTCAGCCCAGCATGCCCAGCTCGGTGTCCGGGCGGCAGCCGTAACACGCCTCCACGCCCCGGCTCAGGGCGTCGGCCGCCTGCGCACGGCTGATGGCCCGGCCGCGTGCCTGGCCGCACCCGCCGACATGGACACGGACGGGCCGCCCGTTGCGGCCTCCGAGGCGCTCGGTCTCCAGCAGCCAGTCGGGCCGGGGAGGCCGCACCGGTGCGGGGCGGTCGCGCTCCGCCTGTTCGAGGTGCTGGATGCGGGCCCGGACGGTGGCGAGCTGCAGGCGCAGCCACGTCTCCAGGGTGCGGAGACGCGGCAGATCAGGGGGCAATTCGCTCACGCGTTCGAGTCTATCCTTCCGGCGTCACGACGACCGGACATGCCGGCGGGTGGGCCGGATGGGCCGGGCGCGGAGGTCATCGCTACGGTCGCCGGATGGGGAACTGGCACCAGGACGGTGTCCGCGCGCGGATACGGGAGATGGCAGCACGGGACCCGGAGCGGGGGCCTCTCGGTGCGTGCACGCACGGCTATGCCCTGGCGCCACGGCTCCCGGAGGCGGAGATCCGGGCGTTCGGGGAATCCCACGGCATCGCGCTGCCGGTGGAGTACCGGTCCTTCGTCGCCGACGTGGGCGACGGCCCGGCCGGGCCCGGACACGGCCTGATGCCGTTGACCGTCCCTCGCCCGGAGGCCGACGAGGAGTGGGCCGCGGACGACGAGTGGGCGGAGGACCGGCTGCCGGGCCGGCTCGCCGAACCGTTCCCGCTCGCCGCCCCTCTGCCCGGCCGGATCGGGGCGCGGGCCGGTGCACTGACCGGGGGCACCCTCATGCTGGCCGAACAGGGCTGCGGCATCTTCGTCCGGCTCGTCCTGAACGGCCCGTACGCGGGCGAGGTCTGGCAGATCGATCCGGACCGGGGCGGCTTCGTACCGGTCAGCCCCGGGTTTCGCGCCTGGTACACCGACTGGCTGGCGGGCCCGTGAGCGCACGCTCACGGGCCGATACCCGACACCCGCAACGCGTACCGGGGCGTACGGGCCGGAATCACCCCACGGCGTCCTGGCCGGTGGTGACAGGCGCGGGAGGCAGGGGAGCGGCGCGGGCCGGAGCCCGGCAGGCCACCGCGGCGCACAACAGGGCGGCCGCGATGCCGCCCAGGTGGGCACGGCTGGAGAGGGTGGCGGTCAGCACGCACTCCAGCGAGAAGGTCACCACCGTACCCACGCTCAGTACGGGAGCCCGGCAGGCCCAGCCGGTGCAGATCAGCAGCCCCAGTACGGCCGCGGACGGGCCGGTGTCGGCCAGCGTCGCCTCGGCCGGCGGGACCGCCAGGGGATGGTCCGGGCCGAGGGTGAGCAGGAAGCGCGCGAAGAACGTCGCCGCGGCGGTGACGACCAGGGACACGGCCAGGGTGCGCAGTGTCCCGAGGACGCACTCGGCCACTCCGAAGATCACGGCCACTTGCAGGAGCGCTCCCCACCACGGGAGCCCCGGCGCGGGCGCGAACAGCGACAGCGGCAGTCGCAGCAGCACCAGCCGGACCGGGACGTCCGCCCGTACACCGCCGAGCGACCAGACCAGCCGTTCTCCGGCGTCCGTCAGGGTGAGTGCGTGAAAGACGATCACGAGGACCACGGAGGCCGCCGTCAGCGGTACCGCGGCCAGTCGGCGACGGCACAGCGCCGTCCAGGTCGGTCCGGCGACCCGGTGCCACTGCGCCAGGAGGGCCCGGCCGGTGCGTGCCGGCAGACCGGGCGCGCGCTCCCGCGAACCGCCGGCCGCTCGGCCGACGTCCGCCGGACGCCGCCCCGGCCCCGAGCGCCCCGTCTTCGGACCAGGCGGCCGCCGCTCGGCACGCGGAAGCCGCCGTTTCGTATCGACGCAATCCTGCCCCCGGCGCGACAGCCCCCGCTCCCGGCGCGGCAGGTCCTGTTCCCGGGGGCCCTGTCCCCGGGACGGCAGTCCTCGCTCCCGGCGCGCAAGGGGCCGCCATGCGCGGATCACGAGCCGGTCCTGTTCGTCATCGCCCCTCCGGCGCGAACCGGCGACCGGGTCGCGGTCCGGCGATCGTGGTCAGCCGTTGTTCAACGCGTACGTCACCCGTGCCTCACGCGTACCTCACAGGTACCTCACTCGTCCCCGGCACGGCTCCCACGGCCCGCCGGACTCCGCCGGTTCACTCTTTCGCCACGGGTGCCCCGGCGGGCCGGATGCATGTCGGCCACCGGCGGCTGAGGTCACCTCAGCCCGCCCGCGCCGGCGGATCCGACCGGCCACGGCCCGGCCGTCCGCCCCGCGTCCTGCGAGGATGTCAAAATACGACGTTCCTCGTACAATGATGATCCCCGGCAGGAACCGACCGCCCGGAGCCGACTTCCAGGAGCCGCCATGACGACCACCACGACGACATCCGCCGACCGGCCCGGTGCCCGCGTCCTGGACCACCCGGACCGTTCGGCGATCCGTCTCGAAGACGTACTGCACGCGCTCGCCGACCCGATGCGGCTGCGGATCGTCCGCCGCCTGGCCGCCGCCGAGGGCGAACTGTCCTGCACGGTCATCGAGCTGCCCGTCAGCAAGTCCACCTGTACGCACCACTACCGCGTACTGCGCGAGCACGGCGTCATCAGCCAGATCTACCGCGGCACCGCCAAGATGAACGTGCTGCGCCGCGCCGACCTGGACGAACTCTTCCCCGGCCTGATCGAACGCGTCCTGAAGGCGGCGGAACTCCAGGACGAACGCCTCGACGCCCCGGCTGACAGGGCGTAGCGGCACCCGGGCGCGCCGGCCCTTCCCGACGTCCCGGCTCAACACCCCCCACCCGCACTTTCACCCCCGTCCCCGCCCCCACCTCCTTTCCCGCCCCTTTCTCCCTCACCGCCCCCACACCTGGCTGCCGCCAGCAGCTCGGGCCAGTCGGCGATCTTCACGGTGGTCCGTCCCAGCCCCCGGCCGAGCGCGGTTTCCGCCGCCTCGATGCCCAGCCAGCCCGGCCAGCGGACCGGCCGCTGCCCGCTGCGCAGCAACGCGGCCACCGGATCCTCCGGCAGCGGCTCGCGCGCCAGCTCGTCCGCGTCCGCCAGCAACGCGGCCGCGGTCTGCTTCGCACACGGCCGGTTCGTGCCGATCACCCCGGTCGGCCCCCGCTTGATCCACCCCGCCACGTACTCGCCGGGACACGGCACACCCTCCCGCAGCACCCGGCCCTCCACGTGCGGCACGGTCCCGGTGGCCGCGTCGAACGGCAGCCCCGGCTGCGGCGTCCCCTTGTACCCGACCGAGCGCAGGACCAGCTGCGCCGCGATCTCCTCGTACTGCCCGGTCCCCGTGACCCCGCCCAGCCCGTCCGGAACCGTCCGCTCGAACCGCACCCCCCGCACCCCCGCGTCCGCGTCTCCGACCACTTCGACCGGCCGTAGGAAGAACCGCAACCGAACCCGCCGCCGCCCGCCGGCCACTTCCTCACTTCCCCCCTCCGCTCCCTGCGCCCCCTTCCCCTCGGCCCAGCCGCGCAGCACCTCCACATTGCGGCGGTTCACCGCGGGCAGCCCCGAAGGGTCGCCGTACGCCGGGTCCAACGCCAGTTCCCCGGGGTCCACGAGCACGTCGGCGCCCGGCAGCGCACCCAGTTCGCGCAGTTCCTTGGTGGTGAACTTGGCCTGCGACGGCCCCCGCCGCCCCACCATCCACACGTCCTCCACCCGGCTCTCCGCGAGCGCGCCGAGCGCCGCCTGCGGCACGTCCGTACGCGCCAGCTCGTCGGCCCCGCGGGCGAGGATCCGGGCCACGTCCACCGCGACATTGCCGACGCCGATCACCACCGCTGACCGCGCGGTCAGCGGGAAACGGCCGTCCGCCGCGTCCGGATGCGCGCTGTACCAGGAGACGAAGGCGGTGGCGGAGTGGCTGCCGGGCAGGTCCTCACCCGGGATGCCGAGGTGGCGGTCGGTGGCGGCTCCCACGCAGTACACCACCGCGTGGAACATGCGCCGCAGCTCCCGTGGCCCGAGGCCGTCGGCCCCCACGTCGACATTGCCGAGGAAGTGCACGCGCGGGTGCTCCAGCACCGTACGGAGGTTGTGCTGCAGCGATTTGATCTTCTCGTGGTCGGGCGCGACACCGTAGCGGACCAGCCCGTACGGGCACGGCAGCCGGTCGAGCACGTACACCTCGACATCCGGTACGGCCTCCTGCCCGACCAGCGCCTGAGCGGTGTAGACGCCACTGGGTCCCGAACCGATCACTGCGACACGAAGCACGGAAGGCCCCTTCCCGCGGAGTACTTCCAGAGTCGCACCGGTGCGGGGTACGCGGGAGGTGTGCCGCCGGAGTTGCCCCACGGAACGGCGACAGCGCCCCGTAACTCTCCAGGGTGAACCTCGCACCCAAATCGGCATTCACCCGATCAAGCGATTTCCGCAGCGCCCTGGAGCCCTCTCCCTGGCCCTGCCCCTGCGCCTACCCCTCCGCAGCAGCACCTTCCCGCCCCAGCACCGGCGGCGGGTCCTGTACCGGCGGCTCCTGTACTGGCAGCGACTCCTGTACTGGTGGCGGGCCCAGCACTGGTGGCGGGCCCTGTGCCGACGGCGGAGCCAGCGCCGGCGGCGGGTCCTGAAGCGGAGGCGGACCCTCCAGCGGCGGTTCCGGCCCTTCGCTGGGCGGGGTCCCCAGCTCCCAGTCCAGGCCGTACCGCTGGAACAGCTCCGCCCGAAGCCGCGCGGCGGGCATCGGTGCCCCCGGCAACAACACTGCCACCACCGACCCCATCAACAACGCCCGCAACAGCCGGTAGTCCGTGTCCGCGTCCTCGGTGCCGTACCGCTCCACCGTGTCACGCAGCAGAAACGCCAGCCGCTGCTGTTCGGGGCACTGGATGAAACCTTCCGCCGTCAGAATCCCGGCCATGTGCGTACGCATCAACAGCGGACGCTCCTGCGCCAGCCCCAGAATCGCGTCGATCGCCCGCGCCAGCCGCTCACGGCCCGCGTCCTCGCCCGCCGGCACCGGCTCACGGTCGAGCGCCGCCTGCAACGAGTGGTGCATCAGCCGGTGCACGGCCGACTGCAGAAGCTGCCGTTTGCCCGGGAAGTAGTACGAGATCAGCCCACGCGCCGACCCGGCACGGCAGGCGATGTCCCCGAGCGTCGTCGCCTCGTACCCGCGCTCGTCCACCAGCTCGACGGTCGCCTGCAACAGACGCTCCCGGGAACGCCGCCGCAACTCTTCATTGACCGAGGGGCTGCGGGGGGACATGCTGTTAACTCCTGCGTTGACTGGCTGAGAGCCAATATACTCAGCAGGTCTCCGGATGTCCGCCCCGACGCGGCCAGGACCCGGAAGAGCCGCCTGAGTCGGGCGACGCGGGGGATCGCCCGACTCAGGCGCGCGTGGTGTCAGTCACACCTCCTGTGACCTGCGTTTCTGCAGGTCACAGGAGGTGTGGCGGGTCGGGGTGGATGTGCAAGTTCGATCATCTCAGGCCGCCTGTGGTCGTACTGATGCTGACTCGATGCGGACTTTCCTGATGGAGCGTCAGGTGCAAACTGGTTACGCTCCGTGTCGGCCGCGAGGGGGCTCGATCTGGGTCTGGGGGCGTCAGTGAGGCGAAAGCGGCTCCCGACAGGGAGATGACTGCCTCAGTCGCGAGATGATGGGCGCGACTGTCGACCGCTCATGAGTTCCTTGCACCCGCTTGCCGACCACCACGCGTCGGTAAGCGGGCGCATGCTCGGCTGCGAAACCGTAAGGTCGTGGGCTCTACATGAAAGAGGGTCGCTTCCGAAAATCGTCAAGGCAGACGATCTCGGTACGTACGTCATGAAGTCGTCTATCGCACTGGGCTGACCTGCGCGTATGCGCTCCCGCGTGTCTGTGACCTGCAGCGATGCCTCTTTCTGCGTCTTTCAGGGCCGTGCCGCGTTATGCGGCCGATTCTCCCCAACCACTCCCCACCGGGGGCCATACTCCCCAAATTCTCCCCAGGGAGCACTCGCCGCAGACGTCGGCAACGTGCGCTATCAGCCCCTCCGCTGAGCTTCCGCCGCGCACGCTGCGTGACGCAGTCGAGCCTTCCGGTGGCGCGTGGGCCTGGTTTGGTCACGTAGGAGCTACGCCCGGGAGCCGGATCGGGTTGTGTGCTGTTCTTTCTATCGGCGGGCCGCGGTTGGTGCTGCGGACCCGCGCGTGTGCTGCATGGGTGCCCGCAGGTCTAGAGGCGGTTCAGGTGATGTGCTCCTCCCTTGGTTTCGCGTCGGCTGCAGCTCGTCCTTTTCCTGGCGGATGATGTCGATGTCGGAGTGGGGGAGGCTGCTGTCCCTTTGTGGGACGGCGGCCTTGCTGCATGCCTGAGAGGTTCACTTCGATCCCAGGGCGGTACCGCTCAGGACGCTACGGGCCTTCGATCCCGCCAGAGCGAAGAGGATGCGGGGCTGACTTCGGCATGGTGACCTTGGCGATCCCCGCAGAGATGTCCGTCCCAATGGTCGCCACGTCGGTGAAGGTCACATTCCACCTGCGGTTCTGCAGCCGCTGCTGTTCGCGGCGGAGCGCGTCATGCAATGTCCGCATGCCCGGGTCGAGAATCCAGGTCCCGTCCCGGTAGTGCTCGAACCCGAGGCGCGACCACGCGCGGCCAAGGCGAGCGCGAGCCGCAGCGAGGGCCGCCTCGTCCGCTTCCCTCCAGGAGCCCGTAGGAGGCATGGGGGCGTCGTCCAGGGGTCCGGGGAACAAGGCGATCACCCCAGCCCCGTGGCTGAGGTAGTCCAGGGCCAGCCCGGTGAGGTAGACGCCGAGCCCCTGTCCGCGAAAGCGCCGGTCCATCCTGACGCGGTCAACGATCGGGGTCTTGCCCGGAAGAGCGAGGTCCTCGTACAACTCGTCCCGTAGGCCCCCCTGCTCGGGGTCGTACAGGGCGGTCCCGATCTCGCAGAGATCGACGCTGACGGCGTCGAGGCTCTCGACGATGTCCGGCGAGCGCCAGTGGTCGACGACGTGCAGCTCGATCGTCCCGAAGCAGGGGCCGGGGCCTTCGTCCTTGAGGTGCATGCTGATGTCCCAGCGCTGGACGCTGTCGTCGTGCCACGGCGCGAGCCAGTGCTCGCTTGAGTAGCTGAGGATGATGTCGTCGATGCCTACGGTCTGTACCCATGCGCAGGGGGCAGCCTGATCCTTGGCCGGCGGCGCCTGGACGGGGGCGGTATGCGGACGCCGCTCACGACTCCTCGCTCTCAGGGCGAGCGTGCGGGATCAGCGGTCGCGTGCTCTCGTGTTCGGTGACGATCAGTCCGGCCGTGGAGGCCGGGAGCACCTGGGGGGTGGTGAGGATGATCTGGGCGTCGTCGCCGGCGGTCACTGCACAGACCTTCAGGGCAGCGTTGACAAGGCGCTCGCCTTCGGGGCCGCCGCCGAGGCCGTCGAAGGGGGCGTCGAGCCACTGGGTGGCGGGCAGGCGGACGAGCGGCATGGTACGGGCGGCTTCGAGGCACATGAGGTGGTAGGCCGTGTGGGCCAGGCTCACCAGGCCCGCGGACCGGGCGAGTTGCTCCATCGACCGGTCGAGCACGTCTTCGCCCGCATGAAGACATGGAAGATCCTCCGTGACTGCCGCCTCAAGGGCGACGGTGTCCACCACGCCATGCTCGGCATCGCCCGGATGCACAACCTCGCCCTCGCCGGATAGGTCGTAGGCAGCAGGGTGGCTGGCCCGCTTGCACGAGGCGACTCCAAGATCTTTGTGGGACAGCCCTTAGGTGGGCGAAGAGAAGTCTCGTCCGGCATGGTGCGTTTGCCTGGAAGGTGACGCAGGATACGGGCAAATATGTACCGGCTTGACTCGGTGGGCTCGAAACCAGGCCCCTTGGGCAACACCTGTTGGGGGAGGGAAGTTCACACCCAGCAGAACGACGGATCTTGGGGCGGGATGGCGCTCTCGCCCCTACTGTCTCTTAGTGTGACTGACATCACGACTGCTTCCCGGGGTGGGGCGAGCGCCTATCGCGGAGTCAAGTTGGCATGGCGAATCTTTCGGCAACGTAAGTGGCTCTCGTACCTCCGCTTGCAGGCCGTACTGAGGGCTCTGATGACGGCCGAAGGGCCCGTGCCTGCGGCCGTTAATGAAGCCGCACTAACGATCTGCGCAATACTCGACACTACTGAAGTTCCCATGGAGGTCGCGCGGGGCCGCATGGTCCGGATGAGGCGTTGGCTCCGGGAACGGATCACCCATGGCGTTAGGTATCCCAGATTTGACAGTGTGTTCCGCGATACCTACTGGGATCGCTTGCGGCTCTGGGGTGAGGCCGCAGCCCGACATCCTGGAGGTGTTAAGGCGCTCAATCATGCAGGTTTCTTGCCGGGGTACTCGGATACGGACCGCGCTCGGAAATTTGCTGACCGGCTGGTCGCTTACACGCAGCGTCTACTCTTGGATCACGGCCTGCCGGAGCAGCAGAACCGTGTTCGTGACGAAATGGCCAGTGAAGTGTTCCGCGGGATACCGCGCTCGGAGTTGAGTAACCGTGAGCGGTACCGGCAAATTACCGTGCGCTCGTTGACTTACGGCATCGGATCGTCACTTTTCACGCTGCTAGCTTTCGGGCAAGACCTGGATAACTCGGCCATTTTGGGTGGAGTGGCGGCTACCTCTGCCGCGATCACCGACATCTCTCACGGAGGGCTTGGTCGACTCAGTGGGCCGATGCTTGCTGCGCGTCGGCAGGCAAGGGACTGGTTGGCTTCAACTTTGCCGCTCTGGCTCCTGGCGCACGTCACCTGGGCCGAAGGTGCAACACCTCCTAAACCTGGCCGAGCAATCGACTGCCTTGCGCATGTTCTGGCGGCCCTAACAGCGGGGGAGGCGAAACTTAAAGGCCCTCACGAGGGCGAGCAGGTCGTTCGGCACTTAAAGCACTTGATCGAATCAGCCGATCGCGTCGGGGATGCAGCCCTGCATACAGCGTTAATGAACGTAGAGGGCGCCATAGTTTTCAGTCCGGACAACATCGCAAAATCACTCAGTGCTCTGCATTCCCTAGTCGCAGGAGTCCCCGACCTTTCAGGGCCGAGTTAAGTTTATGTCGCCACGTCGCTGTAGAGTACGGGAATTTGTACGACCGCACCACGCGACCTGGTGCTGTCGGCTGCGCGCCAGGTGAGGGTGGCGTGCGGGTGGTGCAAGAGGTTGGTGGACCAGGCGGGGTGGCGGTCGCGGCCGAAGTTGGTGGGGACCACCAACCAGCTGCCGTCGGCGAAGGCGTACAGGGGGACTGTGTGGCACCGTCCGGTGCGGCGGCCAGGCGCCGGGCGTATTCGGTGGTTGTGGCCAGTGCGGGGCTGCGATCGCACAGTGGCACCGGCGCACGCCAGTCAGCGTCTTCCCCGCTCAATCACCCCTCGCGAGGATTCAGTCAGGGGCTGCCGCTGTGATGTGGCTCAGCACGCACAGCCAGCGGCCGTCCCGCTTCACGAACACATCAGTCGTCCACTCGGCAGCGTCAAAGCTCTGTCCCCGGTAGTGGGCCGTGTTCGTCACTCGTCCGGTGAAAACCGCAGTATCGCCGTACACCCGGACCCTGGCCTGATTCACGAGGTTCATGGCCGAGTGGGTCAGCTCCCCGGACTCGACGACCGCGAGAAAGTCTTCCCTGCAGGCGACGCCCGATGCCGAGACGATCACCCACTCGTCGGCCATGAAGCGGCCGATCCGTGCGGCATCGTTGGAGACGACCGCAGCCGCCCAGTCCTCCGCGACAGTGATGAGCTGAGCGCGCACCGTGTCGTCTTCTGGACCCTTCGGGGGTGTGCCAGCGTAGTCGCCCACCGCTCGATCCTAGCCGGAAACGCAGTCTGCGGCCCCCTGCCAGCCCTGCTGCAGTGAGGTCCGGCCGGCGCCCGAGAGCAGAGCGGAAATGGTGTGTCGCTTCGGTGAGCCGTCCTCCGGAGCAGGTTGTTGCCGAAGTCTTCTCCCCGAGGCCCGCAACGTCTCGGGACTGGATCGTGCTCGTTGACGGCACACGCCGCCAGCCCGATCTGGCCCACACCGAAGCCGCCCGCCGCGGCATCCACCCTCACGTGCTGCTCGGCTTCGTCATCGCCGTCGAGTACGGTTCGACGGCCGCGCACGCCACCCACCCGGTCGGCAGTCGTGAGGCCGAGATCTGGACCGCAGAAAAACTCACCGTGACCCATACCGCCCGTGAACATCAACGCCTCCGCCTCGGCCCTGACCGGCCAGAAATACAACCTCACTGCTTGACCACAACCGTCACTTCAGAGGATGCGCACCGACATCCGTTGTGCTCAGGTCGTCGGGGGCTGTCAGGTGTCGGTGGGGCCGGTGTCGGGTGGGTCGGGCAGGTGCAGGTTTTCGTGGACGATGGCGTGGGCGAGGGTGGTGAGGTCGGTGTCGGTGGTGTGGGCGTGGGCGCGCAGGAGGGCGAGAGCTTGGCCGGTGGTGAGGGTGTGGCGGTAGCTGATGATGCCGGTGGCCTGGTGGACGACGGCGTCGGCGGGCAGGTACCAGGCGTAGGTGAGGTCGTCCTCGGCAGGCTGGGGGGCGGCCAGGAGCAGGAGTTCCGCGGCGTCGGTGTGCAGCTGGGCGGTGTGCAGATCGGCCGTGGAGAGCGGGCCGGGCTGGTCGCGGTAGAGGGTCAGGGCCACTCCGGACTGCTGGGCGGGGTCGGGGCCGTGGAGGGCGGGCAGGGCGAAGGCGGCGCGGATGTGGTGGGCCTGGGCCTGCTGGGCGAAGACGGGCCACTGGCGTGTGGTGTGGGGGTCGGCGAGATCATTGGCGAGCACGGGGGTGCCCTGGGTCAGGGCCTGGACGCAGGGGCCTTCACCGAGGTTGATCTGCAGTCTCTCGCCGTGGTCGGCCAGCGGGCCGGCGGCGCACAGGGACGCCCGTTGCGCCAAGGCCGCATCGGCCGCCAGGGTCAGGCCCACTCGCCGAACGCTGGCACACCACCCTCGACGACGCCTTCGACGCCCTGCGCCGCCACGCCCGCGCCCACCAACTGCCCCTGACCAGGATGTGCCAGCAGCTCATCGACGGCACCCTCGACACCAGCACCATCCGGCGCCCCTGACCCACCACCCGGCCCGGCATCCGCCCCAGACCCCGGCGGAAGGACGTGTCCCTCCCGCTCTGCGGCCCGGCACCCACCCTGTTGTAGGGACACCCCATGGACCACGACCATCACACCGCAGCCTGGCAGCACCTGAGCAACGCCGTCGCCACCGGCGGCTTCACCCTCACCACCGCCTGCCGGGCCTGCGCCGACGACCTGGACGCCGACTTCGCCGGCACCACCCTGATCACCGCCGCAGAGCTGCGCCTGCTGGCCGGCGCCACCGACGCACGCGCCCGCCTGGTCGAAGACGCCCAGCTCGTCACCGGCGAAGGCCCGTGCATCGACGCCTACACCCACCGCGAACCCGTCGACGTCACCGACCTGCGGCACGCACACCCCCGCTGGCCCGCCTACGCCCCCACCGCCTGCGAACAAGGCGCCCGCAGCGTCCTGGCCCTGCCCCTGACCTTCGGCAGCCGGGCCATCGGTGCCCTGGATCTCTACCGCTGCACCCCCGCCCCCTTCACCCCGCAACACCAAGCCCGGGCCGGCGCCTACGCCCGCATCATCGCCCTCCTGGCCCTGGACGAGCACCCCCACCTGCTCACCCCGCGAAACCGCCCGCCCCGGCCCGGCCCCCAGGGCTACCCGCCCACCGTCCACATCGCCGCCGGAATCCTCGCCGCCAAGTACGGCCTCACCCCCGACGACGCCCTCGCCCGCCTGCGCGCCCACTCCTTCCGCCACAACCAGCCCCTCCTGCACACCGCCCAGTACGTCCTGGCCCACCAAAGCCTCGACTAGGCCGCGTCCGGTGAATCGTCATTCGATCTTGAAGCGCCTCCCTTGATCGTTTGGGCAGTGTGGGACGTGGCGATCTGACGAACGAGGAGAGGGCTCGGCTCTCGCCGCACCTGCCTGCCAACGGTGGCCGGGGCGGGCGGTGGAATGACCATCGTCGTGTGCTGAATGGCAGTTATCTCCGAGAGCGCACAGGCGATCCCTGGCGGGATCTGCCCCTGCGGTACGGGAAGTGGAAGACCGTCTATGAACGCCATCGTCGATGGTCGGCGGGTGGGGCCTGGGGCCGGATCCTGAAACCCGTCGGATGTGGCTCCGCTGGAGTGAGGCCGCGGGGGCGGTAGGAGTCGGACTGTGTGCCCCTAATTTGCCAGTGATCACGCGTGGTCCCGGGCGGCCGGAGGTGTTGTGCTGCACCTGCTCGACCAGCGCCTGGGTACGGTGCCGCATCACGGTGTTCACTGCTGCCTGTGTCTGGGCGGCCCCTCGTTCCAGGGCGGCGGCCAGCGCCGCGGGAGCGGTGTACGCGCCACCGCTCATGCGTCCGCCTTGCGGTTGTGCTCCTCCAGCCACACGGTCCGCAGCACCGGAACCGAGGACACCTCGCCGAGCGCCGCGACCCGGTAGGTACGGCCGACGGCCTGCTGCGCCTCGGCCTGGGTCATGGCGTCGTGGCCGGGCTGCGCGATCACGATCTTCGGGTGGTTCTCGTCGGTCCAGCCGACGTCGTACTGGCGTGGCTCATTCATGATCGGTGTCCTACTTCTCGCGGTGGCGGCGGTTGGTGCGGCTACGGATGCCGGCAGGCGCGCCGACGGAGCGGGCCAACAGGTCTGGCCGGGTGCGGGCGCCCTCTGCTTCCGGGGAAGTGGCCTTACAGAAGAGCATGACGAGCGGACCACGAGGTCCTCGACGGGGCGGGCTGTGGCCGGTCGCACGTCCAGGCGCCCTGGTCGAAGACGTACAAGGCCCGCCGCCATGGCGGGTCCCGCTCAAGCCCTTCAAAATCGGTCATGCGTTCTGTTGTGCTCGACGTGTCACGCCCGGCCGCACCACACCAGGCGTTCGGCACCGAGGCCCGGGAGCGCATGGCTCAGTTCCTGTAGTTGATCTTCTTTTCCCGCATCAGCTTCTCCAGTTCTGTGTCCGACAATGGGCGCAGGGTGCGTAGGAGATCGCGCAGCCCGGGTTCGTCGAGGGTCTGGCTGGTGACCTGGGCCTCCGCGTTTCCAAGGCGGCGGACTAGGGTGACTTCGCGGGAGCCGCCGGTGAGGCCGCGGACGATGCGCATCTCGCCGTGCGCGTCGACCGCGCAGGTCATGCGTGTGTCCGCGGGCTCGGGACAGCGGAGTGCCGGCGTAAGCGGCGGACTCACGGTCAGGCCCACGTATCCGACCTCGTACCCCGCCCGGACGGGAAGGTACTCGACGCTGAAGGAGGCCGGGCCGACCTCGGCACGGGAGACCTGCATACCCGGCGGGGCAGCGCCCAGGTACAGCAGCTCCGGCTTTTCTCGGTACCGCGCGACCTCCGCCTCGTGCTGGCGCTGCTGGGCCTGCGCCGGGCCGATGTAGCCCCCGTAGGCTGCCGCGGACGCCAGTACGGTCAGCGCCCCCAGCCGCACCCAGCGGCCCGGCACGAACAACGCCGCGGCCACGGCGTACGGGACCCCCGTCAGCGCGATGCGGATACCGGCGCTGCCCAGCTCGACCTCCCCGAAGTGGGCGGCCAGACCGCCCAGGACACCGAGCGTGCCGAGGACGAAGACCAGGACCGCCCAGCCCAGCCGCTGTGACGCGGAGCCGCACAGCGGCACCACGGTCCGCGCCGGCAGGCCCGCCGTGGCCAGCAGGCCCACTGTCAGCGGCACACCCAACGCGAAGACCGGCACCGCCGCACCGGCCCCTCCACCCCAGTTCGACAGCACCAGCCCGTAGCCGAGCGTCGGCACCACGGCCGCCGTCAGCGCCCAGACCAGGAAGAGATGCAGGGCCGTCAGTGCCCTTCTGCCGCTGTGCATACCGTGGAGCTTGCCAGCCGACGTCCGGGCGCACATGAGTTCTCGTACTCAGACTCAGAACGCCCGGCCTGCGCTGAGAGTCGCTCAAGCGGTATCGCGAGAGGCCCTACGTACCGTTCCTTCGCACCGGTTTCGTTGAGTGATCTTCGGCGAGCGGCGGGCAGCGCTTGGCCTGTCGAAGGTTAAGCGCGCAGGTCAGTCGGCGTAACCGGTGGGTTCGTGTGCCCCCGTAGTCCTTGAGAAGGTCTCGTCCATGACCGGAAAACCGAGAACAGCATCATGGGCCGATGGCAAGGCCCTGTACGACGTCGTCCCCGTCCTCGACGGTTTCATCGAGATCATCGGCCGGAATCTGGTCTGAATCCGGCCGCCCGGAGCATGGCGACGTTCCTTTCCTTGTAGCGCCGGTTGACGACGAGCCGCTGAGCTGCGAGTCGGCACCTCCCGCCGGTGCCCGGCGGAGCCGGCCCGTACGGCGTGTCAGGTGTGCCGTTTGGCCCACAGCGGGGTGATGACGGCGAGCAGGACGGCCGCGATGCCGATCTGGAAGATATGGCGGATCCAGTCGATACCGCCGGTGTCGCGCACGCCGAAGGCGGTGGCGAGCGCGTTGCCGGCAACGGCGCCGATCATGCCCAGGATGATCGTCAGCCACAGCGGAACGGGCTGCCGCCCGGGCAGGACCAGCTTGGCCAGCAGCCCGACGACGAGGCCCGCGATGACGGCCCACAGAAACGACACGACGACTCCTTCCGCTGGAGGTGCCCCCTCGGGCGCCTGTACGCGTGCCCCTCGCGGCCCGCCGTACGCCCCGCAATATGACCATTCGGTCACCGATCTTCACGTCCTGCTCAGATAACGGTCACTCGTCGGTATGGTCCTGGAAAACGGTCGATGCCGTCCGTCTTCCGGACATGGGGGGCGTAACGGCACGTGTACAAAGGGGACTTGATGTTACGTATGCAGCGCATCCGCCGTCGTTTCCGTCCGGCTCTGATCGCCGCCGCCGTCGCGGCCTCGCTCGCCCTGCCGCTCGCCGCCGCCGGCCCGGCCGCCGCGTCGGCGCAGCCCCGGCCCGCCTCGGAGCGTACGGCGATGTACGCCCGTGACCACGACGGTGTGCTGTGGCAGTACGAGGGCACGGGGTGGACCGTTCCGCCGTTCCGGCCGCGGGCGAGAATCGGTGGGGGCTGGGACGAGTATGTGCAGATCACCTCGCTCGGGGGGACGTCGGCCGACGGTACGGGGGACGTCGCGGCCGTCGACCGGAGCGGGAAGCTGTACTTCTACGAGGGCAGCGGCGATCCGTCCGCGCCGTTCAAGTCTCGGCAGGCCATCGGATACGGGTGGGACCGGTACATCAGCATCACGGGTGCGGGCGACGCCAACAACGACGGCAAGAACGACCTGGTGGCCCGCGACACCGATGGCGGCCTCTACTTCTACGCCGGTACGGGCAAGCCCTCCGCCCCGTTCGCGCCGCCGGTGCGGGTGAGCGGCGGCTGGCAGGTCTACGACCACCTGACCACCTTCGGCAACGGCCTCCTGGCCCGCGACACGGACGGCGTGCTCTGGAAGTACCAGGCCACCGGCTCCAGCGACCCTTCCCGGCCCTTCGAGAGCCGGGCCCGCGTGGGCGGCGGCTGGAACATCTACGCCGACTTCGTCGGCATCCGGGACCTGGACGGCGACCAGCTGCCCGATCTGACCGCCCGCGACCTCGACGGCAACCTGTCGGTCTACGAGGGAATGCGCTACCAGGGTGGGATCGTTCCCAACAAGGCCATCCCGGTCGATGGCGGCTGGAACATCTACGACCTCCTGTTCTGACCTGCTCCGGTCCGACCTGCCCCGGTCCGGCCCGTTCCGGCCGGCCGGAGCAGGGCCCGCCGCACGCCCGAGAAGCCCCGGCCGCTTGAACGGGCCTTGCCCCGGAATCTTGGACACGGGCTATGCGGCTTGGGCCAGAGTAGTTGATGTTATGTCGAGTGCTGTCCCGTAGGCGATGGGACTGCGTTGTCCGAGGCGGGAGTGACGGCGTCGGGTGTTGTAGCGATTGAGCCAGCGGAACGCGTCGAGGCGAGCCTCGTGTTCGCTGGACCAGTGCTTTCGGCCCTGAAGCGTCTCGCGTTTGAACGTCGCGTTGAAGGACTCGGCGAGCGCGTTGTCCGCGCTGGAGCCGATCGCGCTCATGGACTGGCGGACGCCGGCCTGGCGGCAGGCATCGGCGAAGGCCCGGCTGGTGTACTGGGCCCCGTGGCCGGTGTGCAGGACCGCCCCGGCGAGGCTGCCGCGGGTTTGTTCGGCGGCGGTCAGGGGTCAGGGCGTCGGTGACCAGGTCGGTGCGCATGTGGTCCGCGATCGCCCAGCCGGTCATGCGGCGTGAGACGAGATCGATGACGGTGGCCGAATACAGGAACGTCCCGCCGTCCAGCGGGAGATAGGTGATGTCACCGACGTACTTCGTGTTTGGCTCGCGTGCCGTGAAGTCACGGCCGACGAGGTCCGGGGCCTTCGCCGCGGCCGGATCCGCGACAGTGGTGCGGTGCCTGCGGCGCAAGCGCACACCTGCCAGACCGATGCTGCGCATCACCCGCGCGATCCGCTTGTGGTTGACCCGCTCGCCCGCCTCGCGGAGTTCGGCAGTGACCCTGGGGACGCCGTAGGTGCCGTCAGACTCGCCGTGCACGGCCCGTATCCGGGCGGCGAGGCGGGCGTCGGCCGCCTGCCGCACGGCCCGGTCCGCGGCCGTGCGACGCCAGTAGCAGAAGCTGGAGCGGGCGATGCCCAGGATGGTGCACAGCCGCTTCACGCCGTAGCGGCGGTGGTGGCCGGCAACGAACTGGAAGCGGTTCACCAGTGCGTCTCCCCGGCGAAATACTTCGCCGCCTTCCGCAGGATCTCGCGCTCTTCTTCGAGTTCACGGACCTTCTTGCGCAGAACGGCGTTCTCCGCCTCCAACGGCGTCGGCGGCTCGGTCAGCACCTCCGCCCGGCGCCCCCGGGACCGGCTCGCTCCGGCCACCCGGACCCAGTTCCGCAAGGTTTCGGGGTCGATCCCCAGATCTGCGGCGACCTGCCTGATCGTCGCCTCGGGCCGCGACTGGTACAGCGCGACCGCGTCCGCCTTGAACTGCGGCGGATCGTTCTTCATGACCACGAAATGTCCGTTCTCAGATCCTCAGGATCCAGTGTCTCGCGTGTCCAAGATCAAGGGGTAAGGCCCGTCCGCGAACGTCCCCGCGGAGAACTGCGCCTCCCGGTGCTCGGCCAGGCACGCGGACGCACTCTGCTGCGGCATCAACTCCCGGCACACTGCCCGCACATCAGGCCCCACCCGACGAGGAGTCTCGGCCCCCTGCATACCCGCAGTCTGGTCCTGGCCCTTCTGAGCCGGGACCAGACTCTCCGACATCTTCAGTGATTTTCTAGGCAGATTTTCCGCACCTCGGGAAAGCTGGGTGCTCGTCAAGTCGTCGACGACGAGATCGTCCAACGGGCCGCGGCCGCACAGCACATCGCGGCCGGCCCGGTCAGGCTCGTCACCTACGACACCGGGCACGCTGGCGTTTCGACGCTTCGACGGGCACCCGCACCACGTGCTGGAGGTAGCGGTGTGGGACAGCCTGTCCGGACACGGCGTCCGCGTCCTCGATTTCGATGCGGCTGGCCTGCATGACCGCAGCGGCGTCGTGCTGTCCCTGAGGAAGGACGGGGCATGCTCCAGTGGGCCCTTAGCGCGGACCTCGGCAGATGCAATGCCGTCTACGACAAGACCCTGACAGCCGAGTGTGCCCGCAGCACCGCGGCCGTGATGACGGGCGCGGCGGCCAGCAGCCTCGCCACGCTCGGCCACCACGTGCGAGGCAGGTTTCTGGACGCGCTGCCCTTCCCGGAACTGATCGTCGACGGGAAAACGGTGGAATAGCACGAGTCTGTCTCCTGGCCCGGATCGGGGGTGAAGCGCCCCGATTCTGGCTGGCTGGAGCATTCGGCTTCCGGAAGCCGTCCAAGTGGGCACGGCAAGCAATCGGCTGATCGGCATGGAGCAGGGTGTTGTTCTTGATCAGACGCGGTCGGCACGTCCCGGGCAGCGACGACAGCCGATATGTGGTGTTTCCCAGCTTGCCCAGGACTAAATGGAGACTCAGCCGATTGTTCGGCGTGTGTTTGTTCAGTGCGGTGTCCTGACACTGAACAACGAGTCGCAGCTATACCGGACACCAACAGGCCGCCTCGTTGCGGCGATGCGGCTGGGAACCGATCGGGGCGGCGTGCAACGGGAAACGGTGCGCCGCTTCTCCGGCAATGTTGGGGAGGGCTTCATGAGATTCGTCAAGACCGGGGTCGCGGCAGCTGCCGCATTGGTCGTTGCCGTCGCGGTGCCCGCAGCAGGCCAGGCCAGTGGTGATGCGGAGAAGACCGCGCCACAGCCCCGAGCGCTCACCGCGGCCGAGGTGAAAGCGGAGAAACGGCCTTGCGGTCTGTCGGTCGACCAGCCGGGAGGTACGGGTGCCCCGGCTTGGATCTACTGGAACAACTGCTGGGCGGACAACCACGGCCTGAGCGAAACCCCGGTCTTCTCGAACGGCAAGGGGAACACCTACACCTACGTCCGGATTTGCCAGTATATCGCGCCCGGCCACACCGAGGGGTGGTATTTCCCCGCGGGTTCCTATCCTCCGGAGCCAACGAGTGTCACCGGGGTCACCTACTGCAAGTAAGCACCGATGGCAGCGGCACGTAGCAGGTTCCGCGGGATGACAACGTGCTGAGCGGCTGCCTGCGGTTCAGAGGGCAGATCGCGTCAGTGGGCCCCGGCAGGCGTCGCCGGGGCCCACTGACGTCCGGGGCAATCAACGGCGGGACTGGTGGGCCCGGGCGGCGTACCGGCGGACGCCGCCCGGGCCCGGGCGCAGGGAGCGCCATGTGCCCAGGGGCCTTACGTGCGGGCCCTCGCCTGCGGTGGGATCGGCCGTACGGTCATCGCGGTTGCGGACGTACCCGGACCGCCGTTGTCGCATCCGTAGAAACCGGGCGACAGGACGGCCATTTTCTGCAGGCAGTTGCCGAGCGCGGTCTGACCGTAGGCGTTGGGGTGCGCGTCTTCCTGAATGTGGCCCTGGAAGAAGGAGATGTCGCGGGCCCATTCGCTGACAGTGTCGCCAGGGTTCTGCTCGTCGGCCTGACGGGTGTCCCGTCCGCACACCTCCCGGCGCTCGAGGGCATTGCGCAGGTCGAGGAATTCCACGTTGTTCTCCCGGGCGACCTGCCGCAGATTCTCGGAGATCTGCGGGATCAGCCGGTCGCGGGCCCAGTCCTCGTCGGCGCCGTAGAACGGACAGCCGCGCCGGTTCGAGTCGGGGCGGTCGGGGAAACGGGACTCGCTGCCGCGCGGCAGGGGTGAGGGGTAGGACTGCAAGATGATGCGGTAGCCGCTCTGGGCCCCCATCGCGGTGCGAATGTCGGCGATGGCTGCGGCGATGCCGGCGCGTACGTCGGCAAGTTTGCGGTCGACGTTGGGCTGGTGCAGATCGTTACAAGGGCCCAGGCCGATCGCGTAGCGCCGTACGCAGTCCGTGATGATACCGGTGAAATCCAGGTCGTTGCCGCCGATGGACAACACGATGTACTTCACCTGTGCCTGGGCGGCGATGTTGGCGAGCTGGTCGACCTGGGGTGGTTCCCCTTTGAAGGTGGTGTTGCGCACGTGGGTGGTCTCGGCGCCCGAACACGCCAGGTTGACGCGTGTGGTGACCGGGAGACCGGAGCTTCTGCCTTCGATCTCGGCGGTGTCCGAGCGGTGGCATCCGTTGCCGCCGTCGGCGGTGGTGCCGCCGTAGATCCTGGCCGGGTCGTAGTCGCAGGACAGTATGGTGCAGGTGGCCGCCCGGTCGGATCCGTTACGGGTCAGGTCCCCGGTGGGTGAGTTGCCGTTCCAGCGGCCGCCCTCGCCGGAGATGTAGCTGTCGCCCATGGCCACCGCGACGGTCTCGCCTGGCGGTAGTCTGCGCGGCGCGTTCTTCAGCCGGACAGAGGAGATTCTGTCGTTCATCTTCAGCCCGACGTTCACGACCCGGTCGCCGTAGTAGTCCTCGGACAGGCCGCGGAAGTCGGTGGCCTGGTAGGCCGTGACCTGTGTGCAGTTGTTGTACATGACGAAGGAAGTCGTTGTGGTGCTCGCGGTGTGGCCCAGGTCCCTGATGCCGTACCCGCTGGCGTCGCAGGAGCCGTCACTGCTGCTGTAGACCTCCCAGTTGCCGCGCAGTTGCTCGTGCTCATAGACCTTCAGCAGCAGAGTCCGGGCCTGCTTGGCCTCGGCCAGCGGCTTCTCGGCGCGCTGTCCGCAGGTGCGCGAGACAACGCGGGAGAAGCGCTGTCCTGGCTTGACCGGATCAAGGACGGTCAGGCAGTCCTCGGCGGTCATCTTGGGCCGGGGCATCGCGGACCGGGGGCCCGGCGTCCGAGGGCCCGGGTGTGGCGTCGGTGGTGTTGCCGGCGAAACGGCTGTGGGGGCGGTGGACGTGCTGGAAGAGACGGGCGCCGTCTCGGCGGCGTTCGCCGTAGCGGTCAGTGCCACCCCGGGGAGCATCACGGCCGCGACGACGGCCGCGGTGCGTCTGAGAGCACGCATGGAAGGACAGTCCTTTCCCGTGTGGAAGAACGACACATTCCCCATCGGCCGGGCTCCCGCCGGCCCGGCTTCCTCCCGGTAGCCGGGCCGTACGGCCACCCGGCCGAAGGAATGGCGCACCGTCGGCTGCCGCGTCTCCGATCAGTTCTTGCCTGCGCGGCCGCCGATGGGCGCTTCATGTGTGCCGGGTATACCGGAGGCTCGTTGTTCAGGGTCATGGCGGCGCGTTGAACAAACACACACCGAACAATGGGCCGGGCGGGTGGCGAAAGGTGGGGACGTGGCTCAGCCCCGGTCCCGGTGACTGGTGGATGGTTCCGTGCAGGGTGGTGTGTAGGCGACCCCGGGGAAGTACTGGTCCCATTGGGCACGGGTGATGGCTGGATGGACGGTGCGGCAGATGCGGGCGGTGACGCGGTCCAGGTCGGTGTCCCACAGCTTCACGGAGCCGTCTGCGTCCGTGGAGGCGAGGGCGGTCCCGCGGGGCTGGAAGGCCACTGAGTAGATCTTGGCGGTGTGCCCGGTGAGCCGCGCCGTCTCTACGGGGTGCCGTGGATCGGCGGTATCCCATAAGCGGACGATCTGGTCGTTGCCCGCGCTGGCAAGGCGGGTGCCGTCGGGGCTGAAGGCCGCGTCCTGGAGGGTGGCGGTGTGCGCGCAGCACCGACAGCTCACGGGCCGACCCGGCCGGTGTCACGGCACGCAGTCTGACAGTGCGGTCCGCGCTGTAGCTCACCATGAGGTCGCCATGGGAGACGAAGGTCAGACCGGTGATGTCGGTGTGGCCGGTGACGCTGCGCAGCCTTTCAGGGTTCCGGGGGTCGGCGATGTTCCACAGTCGGATGGTGGGATCGACACCGCTGGCGGCCAGGACCGTGCCGCTGGGGTGGAAGCTCACGGACACGAGGGAACCGGTACGGCTGGGAATGGCGGCCAGGCGGCGGGGGCGTGCCGGACGGCTGAGGTCCCACAGGCGGATGGTCTGGTCCGTGCCGGCACCGGCCAGGAGGCGGCCGCGGGGGTGGAAGGCGACCGACATGACACCGGATCCGGGGCCGCCAGGAGTACCGGTGGGACCGGGGAGAGTAGTGATGCGCTCGGGGCGGTGAGGGTTGCTGACGTCCCACAGTTGGATGGTGTGCGCCGCGCCGCCTGTGGCGAGCATTCGGCCGTCGGGGCTGAAGGCCACCGTATGGACGGCCTCGCCCTGGCCGGTCAGGGTGGCCAGGCGGGTGGGCGCGGCGGGATCGGTGACGTTCCAGAGCCGGACCGTGCGGTCGGCACTCCCGGTGGCCAGTATCCGCCCGTCGGGGCTGAAGGCCACGCTGTAGACGATGCCGGTGTGGCGTGCAGTCAGGGCGCGCAGGTCTTCCAGGCGGACGCTGTAGTCGTCACTGGCGGTGGCCAGCGTGGTGCCGTCCGGGCTGAACGCGGCCGAGGAGACCATGTCGGTGTGACCGGCGAGGACGGTCAGCAGCGTCGGGGGGCCGCCCGGTCCGGCAGTGAGCCAGATCCGTACGGTGTCGTCGGTACCGGCACTGGCCACCATATCGCCGTCGGGGCTGAATGTGAGAGCGTTGATGACGTCGGTGTGGCCGGCGAGCGATGCGGTACGCGAACGGGGCCTGGAGGCGGTGGTGACATCCCACAGTTGGATGGTCCGGCCGGTCCCGGCGGTGGCCAGCGTCGTGCCGTCGGGGCTGAAGGCCGTCGCATAGCCCGCCGAGGTCAACGTGGTGAGGTGGCGGTGACGAGCGGGGTGGGTGACGTCCCACAGGTGGGTCGTGGCGTCGTAGTCGGCGGTCGCCAGCGTCGTGCCGTCGGGGCTGAAGGCCACGGAGCTGACGTTGTCGCGATGCTTTCTCAGGACGGCCAGCGCGCGGGGCCTGCGGGGATCGGCCACGTCCCAGAGCCGGGCCGTACCATCCTGGCCTCCTGTGGCCAGCAACGAGCCCGTGGGGTGGAAGGCCAGAGCGCTGATGTCCGCTGAGTGACCCGTGACCACGGACAGATGACGGGGCTGTCGCGGATCGGTGACATCCCACAGACGAATCGTCCGATCCCAGCCAACGGTGGCCAGTACGCGGCCGTCCGCGCGGAAGGCGGCAGCCTGGACGGTGGCGGTATGCCCCTTCAGGGTCGACAGTTGCCGGGGCCGGTGCCGGTTCTTGACGTCCCACAGCTTGATGGTCCGGTCCATGCTGGTGGTCGCGACCACGGTGCCGTCGGGGCTGAAGGCTGCGTGGGTGGTGCCGCGGTGGTGCCCGGTCAGCCGCGTCGTGTACGGCTGGGAGGACGTGCCGAGCACACTGTCGCGCGTCTCGTCCTGCGGGGCCAGCCGGTGGGCGGCGAGCCGTAGCTGCGCCGCCAAGGCCGGATCCCTCACCTGAAGCGCGGCGGCCTGCGCCACCGCCTTGCGGGCCAGCGCACTGTTACGTTCTTCGGTCGCCCGGCGTTCGGCCCCCACCGTGTAGAGCGCGCCCGCGGCGGACAACACCACGAACACGACGAGTAGCGCGACCAGTCGGCGCAGTCGGCGGGCGCGGCGGCGGGCCGCGGCGCTCTCCGCTGCCTCGGCAGCCAGGCCGGCGTCCAAGAACGCCCGCTCACGCACGGTCAGGGCGGTCTCGTCGTGTTTGAGGAGGCTCTTGGCCAGGGCGAGGCGGGTGCCCCGGTACAGGGCGCCGGAATCACGGCCGAGCGCCTCCCATTCCTGGGCGGCCTCGGTGAGCTGGCGGTGCAGGCGCAGCCGGTCGCGGTCTTCGGTCAGCCACCGGCGCAACCGCGGCCAGCTGCGGATCAGCGCCTCGTGGGTGATCTCCACATGGCCACGGTCCAAGGTGAGCAGCCGGGCGCAGGCCGCATGGTCCAAGACGGTCGTGAGGTCCGCGGTTTCGTCGAGTTCACTGCGCGGGATGCGGCGTTTGGTGTCCTCGGTGCCCTCGCCCAGGGCGGTCAGCCGCAAGAACAGAGGCCGGGCCAGGCGCTGTTGGCGGCCGGTGAGGGCGGTGTAGAGGGCCTTCCGCGCTCTGGGCCAGCGCACCGTCGAGCCCACCGGCCGCCTGGAAGCCGGCCAGCGTCAGCGTGGTGCCCTGCCTGCGCCGCCAGGTCTCCAGCAGAGCGTGAGAGAGCAGCGGCAGCATACCCACCTGCCCGTGGACCTGCGCGGTCAGCGCCGCCAGCAGCGCCCCCTCCACCCGGCATCCGGCGCGGGCGGCCGGCTGGACGATGGCCCGGTGCAGCTCGCAACTGGTCATCGGGCCCAGCGTGACCTGCGCGTCGCACAATGCCTCCACCAGCTGTGCGTGCTGGGTGCAGTGCGGGTAGAAGTCGGCGCGCACGCCCAGCACCACCCGGCAGCGGCTGTTCGGGGCGTGCGCCGCGGTGACCAGCGCGGCGATGAAGGCAGCACGCTCCCGCTCACTGCCGCATACGGTGAAGACTTCCTCGAACTGGTCCACCACCACGACGACCTCTGCCTCGTCCGAAGCCAGGACGGCAATCTGGCGCAGCACCCGGTTCAGCTCCGCGTGGTCGGCCGAGAGGTCGCTGCGGAGCCAGCCGGGGGAGCGGCCGACGTGCGGCGCCAGGTGAATCGCGCACTCCTCCAGCGGGTGGCTCCCGGGCGTGAAGAGCAGGGGGAGCAATTGCGCGTTCCGGGCACGCAGGCAAGGCACGAGGCCGGCCCGTAGCAGTGAGGATTTGCCCGCTCCCGAGGCACCGAAGAGGGCCACGAAGCGCTGTCCTTGCAGGCGTGTGGCCAGCTCTTCGACCAGCCGCTCGCGGCCGAAGAACCAGTCGGCGTCCTGCGCCCGGAAGGCTGCCAGCCCCGCGTACGGCGCACGCTCTGCGTCCTTCGCGCCGGCTGTCTCCCGCACTGCGGCCTCGGCGGCGAGCTCGGCCGCCACCTCCCGCCAGCGCCGCTCCCACTGCTGGACGTCACCTCCGCAGGCGCGCACATACGCCACCGCCACCGCCAGGCTGGGCAGTTGCCGCCCCGCAGCGGCTCCGGAGAGGGCCGCGGCCGAGTAGTGCGCACGCTCCGCCAGCACCCGGTACGTAGGACCACCGGCCTGAGCCCGCAGCCGCCGCAGATCTGCGGCGAACCGCAGCAGCGGGCTGTCCCCAGGATCAAGGGGTCGCTCTGCGCGAGGCATCGCCCCACCTCCCCGAGCCCCGCATTGTTCAGCATCCGTTTGTATGTCACCAGCTACTGGACACTGGACAACAGGTTCTTGCCGAGCCGGTGGCACCGGTCCAGCGGCGGGTGGCTCTTTCAGCTTCACATCGAGGGTGCCGCAGGCGCGGTACGCCACTGGGAGCCGGCCGAATCCACCCTCGTCGCGTCGTTGAGCACCCACCCCTGGGATGTGTCAGCCACCGGTGTCGGGACAGCGCTCTCGGGGAAGCCGGCCGGGCCCGGCCGGCTTCCCCCAGGGGCGGCGGAGGTCCGCGGCCAGCGGCCGGGCGAGGCGGAGTCGGATGTGGGCGGCGATGACCCGGTCCTTGCGATGCTGGCCGGAGCGGCTGGTGAGGATTTCAGCGAAGGAGCGGATGAGCTGTTCGGCGGCGGCCAGCTCAGGGCAGTTGGCGAAGATGCCGGCGAGGCTTCGGGGCGGCTGCGCGGAAATTCGCCGGTCCCGCCACACCGCGGGGGAGAGCGCCACCGACCGTTGGCCGCACACTCGTACGCTCGCGCCAACGACCACGACCACGCCGATGCCCCAGGCTCGATGACCAGCCTGGTTCACGCCTCGGTCGCGCGAGACCTGCGGCCGCCTGAACGAGGTATGGCGTGGAAGACGTGTGGACGGGGGTGTGACTGCCCCCGCCCGCGTTTGCCCTCACTGGATTCGCCGTGCTGGCGAGTGCGGTGCCATACGAAAGCGGCCCCGACTTGGAACTCGTATGAGAAAGAAGGTTCTTCCAACGGGTTCGGGGTGGGGGTCCTGCTCTTCGGGAAAGTTCTCCCGCGCCTCATTCCAGTCGGCCGAAACGGCGGGCGGCCCACAGCAGCACGCCCGCGCCCAGCAGGACCAGGACCACGATTTCAAGTGCGGCCGGGGGCTGCCAGTCGTCCCAGAGCACCCCGGTGGCGGCAGTGGAGCCGGGGACGTGGTGTGCGATGCTGCGGCGCAGGACGTCGACGGCGTAGGCCAAAGGGTTGACGGCGGCCAGCTGGGCGAGCCAGCCGGGCAGAGCGGTCAGCGGGAAGAAGGCTCCGGACAGGAAGAGCAGCGGCATCAGGGCGAGGCTGAGCAGGATGTGGAAGGACTCGACCGTACGGATGCCGATGGCCAGCGCCGCCGCCAGGATCGTGAGGACGAACGAGGTCAACGCCATTGTGGCCAGCAGCGACAGGAGCAGCACGGGTTCGTAGGGCAGCCCGACGATGCCTGCGGTGGCGAGCAGGACCGCGCCCTGGACGGTGGCCTCCGTGGTACCGCCGAGGCAGCTGCCGTACAGCAGGGTGGAGCGGCGTACGGGCGCCATCAGTGTCTCGCGCAGGTAGCCGCTCTCGCGGTCGGTGATCAGGCGCATGCCGACGGTCACCGCGGGAGTCTGCACGGTCATCACCAGTACGCCGGGGAAGAGGTAGGCGCGGTAGTCGCTGCCGACGGCCGTAGCGGGCACCAGGGCGGCCAGGCCGCCGCCGAGGAGCAGCAGGAACAGCAGGGGCTGGACCAGCATCAGGGTGGTCTGCGCGGGCTGGGCGAACATGCGCAGCAGGTCGCGCAGGACGAGCGCGTGGACGGCGCGCAGTTCCCGTACGAGAGGGCCCGGCGTGTCGGTGGCGGGTGGCGCCGGGGCCGGCTGCCGCGGTGGTGCGGGGCGATCTGCGGGGGCCGTCACCGCTGTCTCCCCTCCTTGTGATCAGGCGAGGCGCCACCGTGACCGGGAGCCGTGTCGACGTGGCCTGGTGGCGGGCCGGGGTGGGTGATGCGGCGGCCCGTGTGGTGGAAGAAGACGTCGTCCAGGGTGGGTTCCGAGAGGGTGATGGCATGCACGGAAATGCCGCGCGCGGCCAGGGCGGCGCACACCCGGGGCACCTGCTGCGCTCCCGCCGCCACGGCGACCGTCAGGCCGTCCGGTCCGGTGGCCGGGCGCAGGGAGAGGTCGTGACGCAGGGCGGTGGCCGCCGCGGCATCGTCGCCGGTGTGCACGCGTACCTGGTCGTCGCCGATCGCGGCCTTCAGGGCCGCCGGGGTGCCGTGGGCGACGACGCGGCCGTGGTCGAGGATGGCGATGCGGTCGCAGTGCTCGGCCTCGTCCAGGTAGTGGGTGGTGACGAACAGGGTGGTGCGGTGCTCGGCGCGGAGCCGCGCCAGGTGGTCCCAGACCTGGACGCGGGCGCGCGGGTCGAGGCCGACGGTGGGCTCGTCGAGGAAGAGCACGCCGGGCTCGTGGAGCAGGGCGCGGGCGATCTCCAAGCGGCGGCGTAGCCCGCCGGAGAGGGTGCGTACACGGTCCCGGCGCCGCTCGGTCAGCCCGGTCAGTTCCAGGAGTGTGGCACTGCGCGCGCGGGAGCGGCTGCGGGAGAGGCCGTACAGGCGCGCGTGGAGGAGGAGGTTGCGTTCGATGCTGAGGTCGGGGTCGACGGCGCTGTGCTGGAACAGCAGGCCGACACCGCGCCGTACCTGCTGCGGCTGGGTACGGACATCGGCCCCGGCCACCCGGGCCTGCCCCGAGGTGGGGCGGGCCAGGGCGCAGAGCATCGCGATGGTGGTGGTCTTGCCGGCGCCGTTGGGACCGAGAAAGGCGAACGTCTCCCCGGGGTGCACATGAAGGTCGACTCCGCGGACCGCCTCCGTGCCGGGATAGTGCTTGGTCAGGCCGTGGACGCAGATCGCGTACCGGGCGGTGTGGTCAGCATGGCCGACTTCGCCGGTGCGGCCCGCGTGATCACCGTCGTCGGTGTGATCATTGCGATCGGTGTGACCGGCATCGTCTCCGGCGCCGGTCACCGTCCCGCTCCCGGTGCACGACCGACGTGCGGCGCCCGGCCGCGCGGCCCCGCTGACCAGCCCACCCGGCTCGCCGTCCGGCTCATCTGTCCGCTTCCTTTTGACGTGGCACGCTGCACCCCTCACGCTGGAAATAGAGGGAAAAATACCCTATATGTCGCGTAAGTTCTGCGCGGCGCCGACCTGACAGCAGAAGGAAGGTGACGATGATGCGCCTGCGCTACACGCCTCCGAAGGTCGTCCGCATCGGGCGAGTCGAGAAGCTGACCGGGCAGCTGCGGCGGGGAACCCCCGACGTGGTTGGCCACGGCAACCTGTTCTGACCGACTCTCAGTACGGGGCGGAGCCGGACGGTTCCGCCCCGTGCCGGGGACCAACCCGGGGAGCGGGGAGAGCGATGGCCGTCCAGTACCTGACGGAGTTTCCCGGCTGTTCCGGACGAGTGGCCGCCGGTGCGACCGTCGTGGACCACGCGTACGTACCGTTCGGCGCCCGCCGCAGCCACCGTCCGCCCGGCAGCTACGTGCGTCAGTGGCTCCCGGAGGGAACGGCCACTCCCGCAAGCGGCACCCTCCAGCCGTTCTCCCATGCCTCCCTTTCCCTCGCCGGACCGCCCCCGCGCGAACTACCACCGGAACGGGTGCAGAGCCTGATCCGCGACGTGGACCGCGGCGCGTACGCCGCCCTACGCCAACTGGGGCCGGATGTCGCCGGCGCAATCGTCACGCCTCGGCGCATTGTCCTCTTCCGAGGGGTGTGCAGCGCCGATCAGCTCTTCTTCCGCGCGTCCGACGGCTGGACACGCTGGTCGAGTGACCCGCGCGACCTGGTCGACGGCCCGCCGCGCTTCGACCACGAAACCCTCTGGCGCGCGTGCCGGGGCGAGGACGTCTTCGTCTTCCCCGGCCTGGAGCGGCTGTCTCCCGGCCGGCTCGTCGTGGCGGACGGCTGGTCCACACATACCGAGACGTACGACGAGATAACGGAACTGCCGATCCCGCGCCGCACCTCACTGCGCACCTACGCCGAAGTCGGCTACGAACTGCTTCGGGAGGAAACCCGCCGGTACGCGTCCGCCGGCCGTACCGGGGTCCTGCTCTCGGGCGGCGTCGATTCCGCGACCGTGCTCGCCGCGCTCGCCGACCACGGGGCCGATGTCACCGCGTACCACATGCGCAGCACCGACCCGCTCGCCGACGAATCGCCGCGGGCGCGCGAGGTGTGCCGCGCGCTGTCGGTTCCTCTGGTGACGGTGGACCCGCCCGGTGAGGACGAGCCCTACTTCCCCGACCGTCACGACTTCCCGCTGCCCTTCAACCACGTCTGGTTCCGCCGCCTGGACCTGACGGCCCGCCGGATTGCCCAGGACGGGGTCCGTACGCTGCTCACCGGCCTGGACGGAGACATCGTCTTCGGCCCGCTGCGCTACGGCCTGTACGACGTCGCCGTCGCCGACGTGCTGTGGCGCGAGCGGTTCGCCATGGCCAACGGCCTGCTCAGCTCCCGATGGGAACTGAGCCGGATCATCCGCAGCCTCCGCCCCGGACGCTCGCTCTACGAAGACCCCGAAGCAACCGCTGAAACCGAGCGTGCCAGCGACTTCCTGGTCCCCGCCCCCGACGCCGGCCCCGAGCGGTACGAGCCGGACTCGGCCGCGCAGGAGCACACACTGAACCTCACGGTCTGGCGGCCGTACGGCATCCACTGCGCCAAGCCCTGGGGCGGGCGCGACCTGCGCCGGCTGTCGGCCCGGCTGCCCAACGCCTACCGGGTCATCCCGTACGGCGGGCGCACCATCGACAAACCCGTACTGCGTCTCGCCGCCGCGCGCCGCGGGGTGCCCTCCTGCGTGTGGCGGCACTACGGGCGGGACTGGCTCGGCTCACCGGACGAGACGTGGTGCCTGCGCCACCCGGACGCCATCGCGGACATCCTGGGCGGGACCGACACCCGGCTGACCGCCCTGGGCATCGTCGACCCGCACCGCCTGGCCACCGTCCTCGCCGACCCGCGCGCCCTGCGCCGCAACGCCGAGAACCTGCTGTGTACGGCCATGGTCGAACTCTTCTTGCATGACCTGGCGCACAAGACCGCCCCGGTGCCCGGGACGTGAACACCGGACGCACGCCTCGGGGCCCATGTCCACGCAACGACCGCCATGGTTCCGGCCCCTGCGACAGGAGATCTACGATGCCGCTGATCCGCCTCGCCGAACAGACCGTATTCGACCCTGCCGACGGTACGGGCGTCCTCCTGGACACCACCGAAGGCGTCTATTTCGAGCTGAACCCCACCGCGACCCTCATCCTGGAAGCGGCCATACGCTGCGAGACCTACGACGAAGCCGTCCGCGACCTCGCGACACGCATCGACGCCGGCGACAGCGAACTGCGCGAGGGCATCACCTCGCTCGCCGCCCAGCTCGCCGAGAGCCGCCTCATCGTGCCGAGTGGTGTGTCGCCGTGACGGGCTGGGCGAGCGGGAGCCGGACGACCACGAACCGGACGGCTGCTGACCGGGCGACCGCGGACTGGGCCTTCCTGCTGTGGGGCGAGGATGCGGCCGGGCCCGTGCCTCGCACGCCCCCATCGGCGCACCTGGCCGCCGCCGTGCACACCGCGCGGGCTCTACGGGGCCTGAGGCGGCACGGCTGGGGCGTGGCGCAGACCCGTCTACGCGATCTGCGGCCGGCCACGGGCGCCCACCGCGGCCTGCCGGAGGCCACGGCCGTCCGCCTCGCCCGCCGGGAACTGGCCCGCTGTCAGCTCGTGGTACGGCTGACCGAGCCCAACGCACTGTGTCTGGCCAGGTCATTCGCGCTGGCTGTCCACCTGTCAGTGCTCGGACTGCCGGCCGAGACCATCATCGCCCGGCAACGGTCGTCGATCGGAGCCCGGTTCGCCTTCCACTCATGGACCGAACTGTACGGCGAGGTCCTCAACGACGTCCCGGTCGTCCAGAGCGGCCACACGGTGCTCCAACGGGTCGGGTGCACCGCGCTCCACTGACCGTCCGAGCGGCCGTCCTCGGGCAAGGCCCCATCGGGCCAGGCTGTGCAGGCGGGCCATGCCCCAGGGCGGCAACCTCACCTCGGTGACCGGCACCAGCGGCACCGCGACGGTCTTCGAGTACGACGACGCGCACCGCATGACCGCCTGGATCGACACCAACGGCAGTGTTACGACTACACCTACGACGCGCACGGCCGCCTGCTGCCCCCACCCAGCCCGCCGGCTGGCTTCGTTCACTTCACGTACTCCGTGGCCGCCACCGCGACCCCGGCCTGGACGACCAGATCGTGAGCGCCGCGATCGGCACCCACTGTCTGGACATCAGCGAGCCGAAGACGCCGCGTGGCGAAGAGCCCGGCTACCGGCTCCACACCGCCCGGTGGGGCCTGTCCGACCTCGACCCCGCCCGGTGCCCACCCACCGTCGTGTCCGACCAGGACCCGCAGTCGCCGGCCGGCCCCGGTGCGCACGCTTCGTGCCGACTACCGGTCCGGGGCCGGGGGAGCGGTAGATTCCCCGCGTCCCGCTGCGCTACGACCGGGCGGTCCTCACCGGCGCGGTGGTGCGGGAGAAGCTGCGCACCACCGCTGTGCGGACCGGGCGTACGACCCCGCCGCGCATCAGCAAGCAGCGATGCCCGAGCGTTGTCGAGCTCAGCGCTCCGCACCCGATCGTGCAGCCCATCGAGGGCGAGGACTACACCGTCCTCGCCCCTCCGCCGCCGGAGAAGCGCACCCGCTGGCGCGTCGACGTGACGCGGGACAGGCGCCGCCTTGCGGGCCATCGCAGCGATGTGGGGCGGGAGGTGGCGGTCAAGAGAGTCGATGTCGTCGCTGAGTCCGGCGCGTAGCCCGTGCAGGCACGCTGCGGTGAAAAGTCTCTGCGGGGCCCCGTTGGTTGTGGCCGGTTGTGAAGGCAGCCTCGGCGCGCGCCTGGGCCCACGCGTACCCGAGGCCCAGCTCAGGATCGCCGTTTTCAGGGGCGGGATCTCCCAGCAGGCCCGTCGGCTCTGCCCGTTCCTCGGGCCCGGGGCCGTCGGCTCGGCTGCGCTGCTGCTTGGTCTGCGGGTACGACCGGCGGGCTCCTCAGAGGTGCCCTCGCGTTGGCGGTACGCGGCGAAAGCATGGCTGCCCTGTTCGAACCTGTGTCGTATCCGCTGATCATTGACTGTCTCTGGCGGTTGGCGGGTTGGTGCAACGCTGGTGCGGGGTGGGCGGTTTTCGATGGGGCAGGGCGGGGGGCCGACGTTAGATAACCGTTAGGTCGGCGCGGCAGAGTGAGGGACACCCGCCGTGGGCCGTGGCTCGTCCGTCCTGGTCTTCGGCGGCCTCGGGCCGCCTGATGTCTTGCGGTCGCCGGGCCCCGGAACTGCGGCCGCACCCTCGCCGGCCAGCCACCTCGACCAGAACGTTTCAGGAGAACCTTCGATGCATCCGATATCCGCACCATGGCGTTTCGGCCGGCGGCTCGGCATTCTCTGCCTTGCCCTGTTCGCCGCGTGCAGCCTGCTGACCGGCAATGCGAAGCCCGCATACGCCGAGACCACCCAGCGCTGGACCGTCATGGACTTCAACATGTCGAACTACCTCCGGTACCAGACCCCCGGCCAGGTCACTCCAGAGACGAGCGCCAACGCCCGCCGCTACCGGTACATGGTGGATCAGCTCCGGGAGCTCGCAAGCCACCCGCTCACTTACGCGGATGCGGGAATGGCCCAGTCTCCGCGAGAGCTGAACAGCAACATCATCGAGATGCGGATCTGGGACAACTTCCGTTCGGACATCGCGCTGTACTTCAGCGCGAGCAACCTCTACCTGCTCGGGTTCGCCGTCGACGGGGTCCACTGGCGGTTCAGCGACACCCCCTCGTCCCTAGCGCGAGAACTGCAGGCCCACTACGGAGGGCCGCTCCCGCTCTTCAACAACCTCGGCTACACCGGGCGCTACCGCGACTTGGACCCCGGCGAGGACCGCGGCAACTTCCGCTACACCTCAGAACGCTTCGCCAACGCCATGCAGAGCCTGCGGCATGTGCGCGACGGGGACACGCGACGCTACCGTGGAGACATCGCCGCGGTCATCGGCGCCACCTCGGAAGCAGCCCGCTTCGGCTGGATCCAGCGACGCATCGACACCGTCATCCTCAACGGACGGGACCCCCAGTCGGACGGCACCGTGCAGAACCTCGGCAACTTCGGCGTAGGCCTGGAGAACGCGTGGTCGTCTCTGTCCAGAGCCGTCCACGAGAGCCTGCGAGGCGAAACCACCCGTCCGGTGACCGTCGACCACCGGACCTACCGCAACTGGACCGACGTCAGCCGCGGCGTCGGCGACAACCAGTCAATCGCGCCCCGCATCGCCCCCTTCATCTCCCTGTACGCCTCCGGCAACTGACCTCACAGCAGACCGCCACACCACACACGCCGACCGTGTGCCCCGCTGTCAAAGTCAGGGGGCGCGGCCGGCCCGCATACAGGGCGCAGCGAACCCGGCACCGGCCGCCTGCCCCGGCCCGGAAACCGCGGAACCCGGCGCCGTCGGCCGCCGTGGCCACCCGCCATCTGAGCCGAAGCAGGATAGCTGTCAATAGGCGGGCTTGCGAAGCCTTGATGAAGTGATACGGCGGTGTCGGTCAATCCGCCCAGTTGCCTGGCGCGCAGGTACGGTGGCCACGCCCTGGGGGCGCCGGGGCGAAGGCAGCTTCAGCAACCGGCGCTCGTAGTGCTCGGCGGGGCTGCCGGGAAGGCGATCAGGAGCAGGGTCACATCGTCAGCGGCGTCGGCCGCGGTGACATCGGGCAGCATGGCCTGCACGACGTGGTCGGCAGCCCTCTCCAGGTCGCCGGCTTGCGAGCGGGCTCGCCCAAGCGCCGCCGTCAGGGCGGTGATGCGGGTGTCGATGTCGCTGTGCGGGGTCTCGACCAAACCGTCGGTGTACAGCGCCAGCGTGGTGCCGGCCCGTGAAAGTATCCAGGGTCGCCATCAGCTCGCGCGGTTTCACCCCGTGCAGCGCCAGGGCCCGGGCCGCCGAACGCAGCTGGCCCATGACCACGGCGGCTTCCAGGCCGCAGCCCATCACATCACCGATGATGATCCCGGTGCGCCCCGCCCCGAAGTCGATCAGGTCGTAGCAGTCCCCGCCCACCCCGCGCCCCTGGGTGGAGGGCAGGTAGCGGGCGGCCGCGTCGGTGCCGGGGACGCGTTCGGCCTCGCCCATCAGCCGCAGTGCCAGGGACAGGTGCCGCAGCTCGGCCAGTTCCTGCTGCGCGCGTTTGCGGCCGGTGACATCACGCATCGTCGAGCAGGCGCCGGTGATGGTGCCGCTGCGGTCGCGGATCGGCCACAGCGTCACGTCGATGTCCAGCTGCCGCCCGTCGCGGGTCAGGCGGCGGGTTTCGTAGTGCTCGATTCGTTCCCCGGCGGCCAGGCGGCGCAGCAGCCCGGCTTCCTCGGCCTTGAGACCGGACGGGATCACCAGCTCGACATGGCGGCCGACGGCCTGGCCGGCCCGGTAGCCGAACAGGCGCTCGGCGGCCGTGTTCCAGAAGGTGATCCGCCTGTCGGCGGTCTTGGTCAGGATCGGGTTTTGCGAGCACTCCATCAGCTGCCGGAACAGCTCCGGCCGGCCGGGGTTGCTGCGCGGGGGTGCCACTGACGTCATCGGTGCCTCATCTCGCACGGCGCATCCCCACCCACGACCTTGGTCCTGCTGGTCACGCAGGCGGCCGGGGTACCTCCTGTGGCCCGATGCCCGACAGGATGCGCACATTGCACCACCGCCGCTCGGACTGCACGGCCTTTGCCCGCTCTTGCCGTTCCTGCGACCACATGGGTCACTTCGGCTCCGTGAAACGATCGTGTGGCGATCGCTTGGGTGCGGCGGGCCGGACGGCGGGGAGGAGAGCCCGGCGGGACGAGGACCTCCAGGCAGGCGCACGTCTGCTCGGCCCTACCAGCGGGGGGCGGGAGGCCGAATGGCTGGGCATGACCGGCTGGCTTCGCTGGTCGCACCAGACGGGTGATGCGGCGGGCCGGACCGATGGCGGCTGGATGCCGGTGACGGCAGCGCCCGGTCCGCCGATGTGCACCGCCTCGGCGGCGCTGGTGACAGCCAGCGGCTGCGGCGCCGCCGCCGTTGTGAACTCGTGTGCTGGCCGGTCCGATGGCGCCGTGACGGGGCCACGCGGTGTCGTTTCGTGGACAGGTGCGTGCCGGGTGTCGTTTTGCGTGCTATCCACGGGCGGTGCGGCAGCGGAGTATGGAGCGATGAGCGGCTGCGTACGAACCGTTCACAGCCTGCGTTGGCCCCGACCCCGCCGACGCGAGTGGCGGGCGGCGGGGACCGGACATCAGGCACGGCTGGTCCCGCCGCTTCACTGGCACCGCCCAGATGTCTACGGGGAGCGCAGGGTCTGCTGGGGAGTGCGGCCGTAGGCGGTCCGGTAGGTGGCGGCGAAGCGGCTCGGGTGGGCGAAGCCCCAGCGGGCGGCGATCGCGGTGACCGTGGCACCGCTGCCGGGGGTGGCGTCGACGAGGTCCTGGTGGGCGTGGGCGAGACGGACGCGCCGCAGGTAACCGGTGGGTGTGACGTCCATGTGGCGGCGGAAGGCGTGCTGGAGAGCCCGCGGGCTGACGTGCGCGGCCGCAGCGATCTCGGACAGGCCGATGTCGGCGTCGGGATGCGATTCGATGAAGGCCACCGCCCGGCGCACCGTCGACGGAGTCGCGTCGCGCGACGCGGAGGCGGCGGGGTCGCTGTGGTGGTTCAGGGTGTGGGGGAAGACTGCGAGCGCGGCGGTGGCAAGAAGACGGGTGATGCCGGAGAGGACCAGGGGCTGGGCGACGGCTTCCGGGCCGGCAGCGACCTCTGCCAGGGCGAACGCGACCGTGCGCTTCCAGTACCTGGCCATCTGAGGACTTACGGCCTTGGAGTCGGTGAAGCGCAGCGGACCAGCGGGCAGGCCCGAAGCTGCCGCCGCCATGGCCAGTTGTTCTGTCGCGAGGCCGACCGTGCGAAATTGGGCATCGGTAACCCGGCCGACGCAGGGGGCGTCGGGCGGGGAGATCAACAGCACGTCGCCCGGGCCGAACCGCTGGCTGTCGTGTCCCCAGGAATGTTCCAGGCGGCCGTGCGTGCCCTGGAGGGACGAGAAGAGCAGGGGCTGCAGGGGCTCACGGCGATAGGTGATGTCAGCTGCCAGCACCATCCGGTCGAGGGAGAGCTCCCCTAAAACGTACCGGCAGTGAGTGATCTTCTGGTGCGGGCCGAGGCCGTGTACCTGAAGGCGGGCACCGTAGGCGGCGTCCAGGAATGCCCGGCATGCTTCCGGGTCGGTACTGGAGAATTCAACCAGGTTAGGCTGGGTGGAACTTCCCGCGCTCACAGCGCCACATTCTCTCTCAACGGGCCAGCTACAAGAGGGCGCGGCGCGCAGTACGGCGCAGTCCTCGGGGCGCCGCCCATCGTACCGGGCATGGTCTTTCCCGGCTCGTGCACCAACGGCCGCTTGGAGGACCTGCGGGCTGCGGCCTCCGTCATCGAGGGGCGCTCCGTGGCCGCAGACACCCGCCTGCTCGTCGTCCACGGTTCCATGGAGGTCCGAAAGGAAGCCGAGGTCGAAGGGCTGCACGAAGTCTTCCTGGCGTCCGGCGTCGAATGGCGGTCGCCGGGCTGCTCGATGTGCCTGGGGATGAACACCGACCGGCTCGAAGGCGCAGTGCGCAGCGCGTCCACCTCCAACCGCAACTATGAGGGCAGGCAGGGCACCGCCGCCCGTACCCATCTGGTCTCCCCGGAGGTGGCCGCCGCCACGGCGGTCACCGGCTGGCTCGCCGCCCCCACCGACCTGGCATGAGAGGTCTCACACCTGTGCAACCCTCCACCCAGCACACCGGCACCGCGGTGCCCGTGCGCCGACGACATCGACCAGATCCTGCCCGCGGAGTTCTGCAAGCGGGTGGTCAAATCGGGCTACGCGGATGCGTTGTTCAAGCGCTGGCGGGATCGGGGCGACTGCGTCATCGACCGGCCCGAACACCGCGGCGCGACGATCCTGCTGGCCGGTAAGGACTTCGGCATCGGCAGCTCGCGCGAGCACGCCGTCTGGGCGTTGCGCGACGGCGGCTTCCTGGCCGTGGTGGCCACCGGATTCAGGGACATCTTCCGGCGCAACGCACTGAACAACGGACTCATCCCGGTCGATCTGCCGGCGCCGGTGATCGAGGGGCTGGTGGACCGGGTGGAGGCCGACCCCGAATTCCGGCTCACCGTCGACCTGCGGGCCCGCTGCCTGCGCTGGGCGGACGGCGGCGCCGATTTCCCGGTCGACGACCGGGCGCGCCGAATGCTGCTGGAAGGCCAGGACGCCATCGAGCAGACACTGCTGCGGGAGGACACCATCGCAGCGCGAGGCGGACCGCGCCCCCTGGCTGCCGGCCGTCGAACGAGGAGCGTTCGACGCAGTTGCATCGGGCTGAAGAGCACCAGCACCTTGACGCGAAGCACGCAGGTCGTGTGTCAGGCCCTCGTGAGGATGTACGAAGCCCGTCTGTGACACCGGGCTCCCAGTGGACGATAAGCCCGGGGAGCTTGGCCTCCCATGCGGGGCACAACGCGCTGAGGATCGTGTCGGATGCAGTAGTCGGCACCGAGTCGCCGTCAGGCGCAGCGGTCGGAAGGAAGTGTCAGGTCGCGACGGCGAGCTTGGACATCACAGGTCACCTGGAACCGGTGCCGACTCCAGAGTGACCGGGCTGCCCTTGCACAGTCACACAAGTGGACACCTTGATCGTAGGCCCATGGCTCCCTTCGGTTCCCTGGTACCTCGACCGTTGGCTCTGCCGCGGCAGCTCTCTGAGGAAGACCGCGAAAGGCTGGGCCAGAGGTGATCGTTGGCTTGGACAAGCACCGGATGGCCCAGCCTGTCCGGTGGGTGTGCGGTTACCTGTCAGGGGCACCGGCCGGCGATGGCCAGGATGCTCGGGGAGCGTACGGTGCCGGGTGTTGAGCCCGCGGGGCGGCGGTTCCAGCCGCCGCCCCGCTGCCCGTTCGTCCCGTACGGGCTGGTCCTGATACGCCGTGCCGGCCTGTCGCTGCAGCGAAGCCGGAGTGGCGGCCGATGCTGTTCTCGTTCAGGAACCTGATGGCGCCTCGCACGTACTCGTCCGGGAAACGGGCCGCAGGCTGCCCGGACGCGAGCGCCGCATCCTGTACTGGCGGTTCTTCGAGGACATGACGCACAGCGCGATCGCCGCCGAGCTGGGCCTGTCCCAGATGCACGTCTCGCGCCTGATCAGCCGGGCCCTGGCCCGGGTTCGGGCGGAGGTGGAGCACAACGCGGAGCAGGAGTACGGGGCCGCTGCGTGATCAATGGGTGCTTCGGTGTGGGCTCCACCCCGTTGATGCCTCCCGTTGCGTGAAAGACACCGGCTGCGTGCAGGGCCGGGGCGTTGGCTGTGACAAGGGCAAGAGGAAGGGGTAGCTGACTCTGGCGGGACCGTAGGAGATCCGGTAGCCGCACCGTGTGCACTCTTCGGTGATCACGTGGTCGGCCTCGGTCTGCGAGCGGTGGTGCTGTGGCGCGCAGCCGTGCGTGGCCATGGTGGGAAGCATGGTCATCTCCTCGCGCCGGGCGCACGCCGACGCGAAGCTCATTGTTGCGACACCGCACGGTGAGCCCAAGCTCGGTACCGGCCGCCGCGAGTCGGCGGTGCGCCGCAGCCTTCCCCGTGGCCGCGGCGCACCTGGCAGGCGGGGCCGTTGGGAGACGGCCCCGCGCTGTGGCTAGCGCAGATGACGGCCCCAGTGCTTGGTGTCGACGATGCGGTGGTGGTCGTTGCGCAGGGTGGCGGTGTCGCGCCGGTTGTCCCAGGCGTAGTTGCGGCGGTTCTGGAAGACGTCGCGCCAGGTGTCGCGTCCGTGGCCGGTGCGCACGCGCACTTCCTGGCGGCCGCCCAGGCGCAGGTGGTTGAAGCGGTAGGTCTTGTGGGTACGCTCGCTGGTCAGGGTCCAGCCCTTGAGGTTGACCGGGCGGTGGCCGGTGTTCTTGACGGTGACCCACTCGGCGTTCAGGGAGCGGTTGGAGCCGTCGTCGCGGCCGGGGCTGTCGGCCTGCACCGCGCCGATGACGACGGGGGAGCGGTGGGTGGCGGGCAGGGTGCGGGTGTCGGTGGCCGTGGCCGGCAGGGCGGCGGCGCCGACGAGGGTGGCCGAGCCGAGCGCGAGGGCCGCGAGACGGGCGGAACGGGACAAGGTGAACCTCCTGCGGACGGCCCCGCCGCGGGCGGGGCCGGTAGGACGAGATGCCCGGACGGGTGCCGGGCGGACTCACTGTGCGCCCGTGCGGCAGACAGTGGTTGAACATGCGACGGCCCATTACAGAACCCGGACATTTGCACAACCCCTGTGTGTCCACCATGCACGCCCCGGCGCCCAGCCGTAGGCCACACGCCCCCTGGCACGCCGCACCGCACACGTCCGTGAACTGGCCCTTTCCGGGCTCGTGGCGCGCGGGGGTGGCCTCCCGCACGGGTGTGCAGGTATGGCGTGGGCTGCTGGGAACGCATGTCCATGCCGAAGAGGGTTCGCGACGGCGCTGCGGGCGAGGGGAGAACCGTTCAGGCAGTGGGGTGTGCGGAGAGCCGTGCGTTGCCTTCCGGCGTACCGATCGTTTGATCCGATGCGACGCGCTCAGCGTTCCTGCCCGGTTCCCTCATGGCTGCTCAACAAGGACCGGTGAGCGGGGTGTTCGCCGCTTGGGCGGCGTTCCCCGGCGCAGGGGGCTGGGCGATATCCCTTCGGGATGCGGGCACCTGGTCTGCACCAGGTGCCCGGTTCGTCATCTTCGAAAGTTGAAGGACCACACGTGCAGCACTTCGTGAAACACAGCGTGCTGGTCGCCGCGACGGCGACCGGAATACTGGCCGGCACGGCGGTGGGCGCACATGCCGACTCAGGTGCCGCGGGACGCACCGCGGCCGCCCCCGGCGTTCTCGCGGGCAACCTGCTCCAGGCCCCGGCGCATGTACCGGTGAACCTGTGCGGCAACACCGTCAACGTCATCGGCCTGCTCAACCCCGCCTTCGCCAACCACTGCGCCAGCACCGGCAGCGGCCACCGCCCACCCGGGCACAAGCCTCCAGGCGGCCACCAGCCGCCTGGCCACAAGCCTCCGGGGCACAAGCCGCCGGGCAACCACCAGCCCCCCGGTCATAAGCCTCCCGGCCACAAACCGCCCGGGCATAAGCCACCGGGGCACCAGCCCCCGGGGCACCATCAGCCGCCCGGCGACCGGCCGCCGGGGCATGAGGTACCCGGGACTCCGGGGCCGGGGGGGGGGTCACCAGCCGCCCACTGATCCTCAGGGGCCGGGGCACCGGCCGCCGGCTGATGTCGCCGGAGAAGTGGACTCCCGCAACCCGTCGGCCGCCACCCCGGCCGGGGGCAGGGGCCGAGAGGCCGGGCACGCCGCCCAGGCCCCGGCCCTGGCACACACCGGCAGCGAACACCTCGGTGCTGCGGCTGCCACGAGCGGCGCTCTGCTGCTCGGCGGTATGGCACTCGTGCGCCGCAGCCGGAGCCCGCGCGACTGACCCCCGCCCCGCTGGCACTGCGTGACCAGCCGCACCTGGCGGCTCCAGCAGCGGGAGCCGCCAGTCGAGCACTCCGGCCCGGCGCCGCGGCAGGGGCGTCGGGCCCGCACGTGCTCCACGGTGCGCCATGATCACCGGCTTCCTCTTCGCGGCCCGGGCGGTCTTCTGGACGGAGCAACGAAGCCCCGCCCCTGCGGTCACGTACCGTTGCGGTTCCTTCACTCAATCGTCACGGTCAGTGCTGTCACAGCGATGGTGGCGGTGACGGTGGCTCGGCGAAGAGCGCACCGCGCCCGGCCGTCAGCTCCAGGCGGCGCCAGGTGCGGCCGTCGTCGGTCAGCGCGCGGACTGCGGCAGTGGTGTCGGCGTAAACGGGCAGCAGCGGACCGGTCCCCGTCCGTTCGATGACCTTGCGTACGGCGGGGCAGGGCCCGGCCTGCAGCAGTTCACCGCCGACCGAGTGCAGGCGCATGGCCTTGCGGACCAAAACGGCCAGGGCATCGATACTCAGCCGCTCCACCGCCGACACATCAAGAATCACCGTGGGTGCTGTCGCGCCGCACCGGATGACGGAGGCCAGACAGCTGACTGTCTCGCACGACCCGTCAGGCAGGGCCAGCAGATGGTACTGAGCAGGCCGTGCCGCCGTCATCAAAGCCTCACAGTCGCAGAGTTGGGCGCCCAGGCCCAAGAGCGCGCAGCTCGCATGGCGCAACGCGAGGACCGTGCCACTGACATACCCGGCCGCCCGAGCGCCACTCCGTCCCACCGGAACGAAGTTCTCTACGCCTCTCTCCTGCCACGGGTAGCTGTTCTTCGCAGAATACTCACCAGTCCCTGGCCGCAGGGCACCTGCGCGGGGCAACCGGCAGGGGGTGGCGCACGCAGGAGCATGGCGCGCCGAGGACCACGGCACCGGGCGGCAGCCGAAGACCGAGGGACGAAGCCTTGCTCCCCTCCCCGTCCCTTGTTCGAAGGGGGTGGACTCAAAGCCGCATCGGCCGTTCAGATGTGGTCAGTTCACGGCCGCACGCGAGCGCAAGGAGGCGGAAGAGCGCATTCCTTTGATAGGGAAACCGTTTGCTCCGACGGTTGCCGTGCGGTCCGTAAGGTGGCGTCCCACCGTCGGCAGGACACCTGTCGCAGGTGCCCTCTTCCGGCAAGGAGCTGTCCCACTTGAGCATTCGCTGTCCCGCACCGCAGGGGAAGGTCCGCACGGTGCGGCCCACCGGCGAACTCGACCTGTCGACGGCCCCGGCGCTGCGCGACCTCCTTCGCGGAGACGAGGCAGCACCCGCGGCCCGCCTCATCGCCGACCTCACCGCCGTGACCTTCATGGACACCAGCGCCCTCACCGAACTCGAAACCGCCCTGGCCCGCGGCGAGGCCGACGGCGGCTGGCTGCGCCTGGTCTACCATCAGCCCGCCATCGGCCGGCTGCTCCGGCTGACCGGACTGACTCGACGCTTTCCCCGCTACGCCACCGTCCAGGACGCCTGTGCAGGCCGTCCGGCCCGGGCCGTAGCCGTCCGCTCTGCTGCCGCATCCGCAGGATCGGCCGTACGCGGGGTTGGCCCCCTGCACTGTGCCTGGCCCCACGCCCCGGCATGGCGCCATGAGCTTGCCGGATGCCTGGCAGGAGGCCGGCAGGGGGCGTGGCCGAAACCCGCGTGACCGTGCAGAAGAGGCCGAGCTTCTCGGCGGCCTGCAACATTTTTTGCAGTACAGGTCCGGTGCTGTCGCTGGTCTCCCGGCGGGCGTGCGCCCGGCGTACGCCCGCCCGGTGTGCCGGGTGTCGCCGGAACTGCCGGGCAGGCCGGTTGTCCAGGGGCTTTGAGGGCACCCGGCACTCACCCGCCGTCCCGCCTTCGTACCCGGAAAGCGAGCCCCATGTACCAGCCGCACGCCCGCACCCTGCGAGCCGAGTACCTCCTGCCCCACACCGAGCGCGCGGCCTTGTGGGCGCGGCGCCTGACCGGCTTGTACCTCGGCCGAGAAGACACCGGGCGGCACCCCGTCGACACCTGCGACGCGGCGGTGGTGGTCTCCGAACTGGTCACCAACGCCGTCCGCCATACGCATGGCGCCTGCCGCCTGCGCTTATGCCTTTACAGTGGGCACCTGAGCGTCGAAGTGCACGATGACAGCCCGGCCCGGCTCCGGCCCCGGCCAGTCGGAGGGGAAGCGGAAGACGGCCGTGGCCTGGCTTTGGTTGGCGCCATAGCCCAGACGCTGGATGTCCGCTGCGATCTGGGCGGCGGCAAGACCGTCCGGGCGACGCTTGGCACCGATCGAAAGCCGGCCGAAGTGGCCGGCGGCTTCGCTGCGGCTGACGGCAGCACCCGAAGGCGGGCGTGAGGACGTCCGGGGGCGCCGCCCTCACGCCCGGGTCATCCCCGCCTGTTGGCGGCGACCTGCGGTCCCAGGGGAGCAGGACGGTCAGCAGCCCGGCTCACAGGAACAGGCCCTTACCGGCCATCCCCGTCAAGCTGCTGAGCGGCGCGGTGCGCCGCACCAGCTGGGTGCTGCATCTCAGGGCCCGGTCGGGGCTCGCCGCACCCCCTGGCCATGGAAAGACGACGTGTCCCATGCGCCTCGTGGTGTCGCCGTCCGTGGTCCGTGCGGTCTTCGGGCGGGCTTTGCCGATTCCGCCTCCGGGCCCGGGCCGGCTGGCGTACCGTACGGGCGGCCCGCCTCGACGAGATGCGAGCACGAGGCGGGCCGCCTGCACAGCAGACCCAAGAGTCTTGCGGACAAGGCGTTGGCGAAAATCTGGACGGCGATGCCGGAGCGCGATGCAGGAGCCGCATGATGCCGACGAAGCAGCTGCCGACCGTGACCGAAGGCCAGCTCCGTCTCCCTGCCCTTGCGCGTGTTTCTGCGGAGGGCCGGGTGCGCTGTCCCGCAGGACCGCGCCGGGCCGGCCGGGGCTGACGGTCGCGTTCCGGTTCGGCCGAAAGGACACGTTGGCAAACGACAGGAACGGGGACTCGGCACCGGTGTGTCAACGAAGTGGGAAGAACAAGGGGCGCACGGCGCCCGGGTTCGACGGCGTGCGCCTGGTGCATGCGGCCGCCCGCAAGCGCGACCGGGCCCGCCTTCCCCAGCGGTTGTGCGCGGCCCTGTGCCGGGGCCTGCCGGTGGAGGAGGTGTCCTTGTGCCTGTCCACCAGCCCAATCTCCCAGCAGGTACTGGGCACCTGCGGAGCGGCGGCACTGTGCCTGGAAGAGGTGCAGTTCGAAACCGGCGAAGGCCCCGGCACCGACGCCGCCGCCACCGGCCGCCCCGTGCTCTACCCCGACCTGCACACCCAGCCGATGCCCTACCCCTTCTTCGCCCCGCGCCTGCAGGAGGAGGCAGCGCACGTGGCAGCCGTCTACGCCTTCCCGCTCACCCTCGGCACGCACACCTTCGGCACCGCGCAATGCGTGCGCTTCGACCCGCTGCGCCTGAATGCTCTGGCGCTGACTCAGGCGGCTGCGGCCATGGACGCGGCCGCGGCACTGGTCGCCGACTTCTGCCTGCCCCACTTCGCCGCCGACGACACGCTGCCCTGGGAGCCCGCAGAGACCATCGACGCGCACTGGGGCACCACCTACCGGGCCACCGGAGTGCTGGCCGGCATCCTGGACACTTCCGTCGCCGACGCCCTCGCGCGCCTGCGCGCCTTGGCCTTCGCCACCGGCCGCCCGCTGCCCGCCCTGGCCCACGACATCCTCCACAACCGGCGGCCGACGGCCGGCGGTGACAACTGACCCGGCTGACAGGCATCCGGTGGTCTCACGGCATCCTGGCTGACGACAGCGTGCCGGGTACCCGTCCGTCCGGGCGAGTGCCTGCTTTCGATCCCGGCTCCCCGCCCCAGCGCGTTGTTCCGTTGCACAAGCTGCGTCGTTGTGAAGCTTGCGTCGGTGTAGATGTCTCCCTGCCCGCAGTAGAACACTTCGCTGCCCTGCCGCGGCAGCACGACAGCAAACCGGCACTGGCGGAACGTCAGGCGAACGGTGGCGCCCCGGATGGCTCGCGCCGACCGGGCGGGGCCGTGGAGAGACGAAGCGGGTGTTTACCGGTAGTTCGTTAAACCCGGCGTAGCGTGGTTGACGGCACGACGGGCTCGCCGTAGGCCGGTGGTAGGAGCTCGACTAACGTGCTGGAGGCTGACGATGACCTCCCGACGTCCCTGTCCGCCCGCGCCGGGACCGATGGAGGAGTACGCGGCCCGGTTCGACGAGGTGTTCGCCACCCTGGCCCAACGGCGAGGGTTCCGCGAGGGATCGTTCCGGCAGCGGTATTGGCGTCCATGAGGGAGGAGAGGGCGGCCTGAATCATCTCGTGACTGTCGGCGTAGGGATTGGTTCCCGAATTGACGACGGCTCGCAAGGCGTCGGCCATGCCGAGTTTGGCGGTGGCGTAGTCGATGAATCGGCGAGTCCAGGCTCGCAGGGCTTGAGGCGGTGACATCGCCGCAAGGAGGCCGGGGACGGCGTCGCACAGCCGGGCCACTTCGTTGCGGTACGCCGCCTCGATCAGGGCCTCCCGGGTCGGGAAGTTGCGGTAGAAAGTGCCGGTTCCCGCGCCCGCTTCCTTGGCGATGCGCTCGAAGTGCGCGTCCAGTCCCTCCTCGGTGAACACACGCACCGCGGCGGCCAGGATCTTGTCCCGGTTCCGTTGTGCGTCAGCCCGCAGCGGGCGTCCTGCATCCCGGGTCATCGGCGGCTCTTCCCTGTCTCCATTTGCTAAGTGGAGGAACCGCCGCTTAGTGTCCGACGAAGTGGCGGTGCCTCCACTTTCACTGTAGGGCGCGGCCGCCCCCACTCCTCCGCTGGAAGGGCTGTCCATCATGTCGGGAATCGAAGGAAAAGTCGTGGCGATCACGGGTGCCAGCAGCGGCATCGGTGAGGCGACCGCACTCCTGCTCGCCGAGCGCGGCGCGAAGATCGTCCTCGGGGCACGCCGTCCGGAGCGTCTTGAGGGTCTGGCCGCCCGCATCGAAAAGGCCGGCGGTCATGCCGCCTGGGTCCGCACGGACGTGACGCGACGAGAGGACATGTCCGGCCTCGTCAAGCTGGCCCGCGATCGGTACGGCAAGCTCGACGTCCTCGTCAGCAATGCCGGGGTCGGTTTGATCTCCCGTCTGGATGACCTGCGCGTCGAGGACTGGGAGGAGATGATCGACGTCAATCTCAAAGGGGTCCTGTACGGGATCGCCGCAGCCCTTCCCGTCTTCCGGGAGCAGGGCTTCGGGCACTTCGTCAACACCGTGTCCACCGCCGGACTGCGCACCGTGCCGCTCCAGTCGGTGTACGCCGGCACGAAGAACGCTGTACGGACCATCTCAGAGGGCCTGCGGCAAGAGGCCGGTGACAGCCTGCGCGTGACCGTCGTCTCGCCCGGCGCCGTCCGCACGGACTTCGCAGAGCGCATGGATCCGGCTGTGAAGACCCAGATCGACAAGATGATGGAGACCGCTCTTTCGCCGGACGCGGTGGCCCGCGCCATCGCCTTTGCCGTCGAGCAGCCGGACGGTGTCGATGTAAGTGACATCGTGGTTCGCCCCACCGCCCAGGGATAGTGCACGCAACCGTGCAGCCCGCCCCCACGTTCCTGGCGAACTCACGGATACCCCCAGTCGACGCATACGGACCGACCCCCGAGTTCCCGCTGAACAAGCTTCAGTTCAACTGAACTCACGGGCCTCGCCGGGTGTGAGTAGTTGCGGTACAGAAAGTGCCGTTTAGATTGATCACGCTCCGGCCGGCGCCGGGGTGAGCGGATCGTCCGGCCACCGGATGCGGACTCGGCGAGGCTGCCGGGGATGCCGTAGGCGTCCTGGAGGTCGGCGAAGTCGGCGTGTGCCTGGGCGACGGCTTCGGGGTACGCCTCCTGCTGCCCGCGCTTGGCGAGCGCGCGGCAGATGCTCGCGACGCTTAGGGCCTGACCCTTGCGCTTGCCGGTGGGGATGATCAGGCCGGGCTGGATCCGCTCGACCGACTCGCCGTTCGCCCGGCGCCGGAGCACGGTGTGCAGCATGTCCTCGGTGATGACGGGTGGCCGGCCGCCGTGCTTGCCCTTGCGGGCCGCCGCGTCGAATCCTTCGAGGGGCGACTCGCGGATGTTCTCCCGCTGGTTCTCCGCCAACGCGGCGAAGAACGCGAGCAGCAGGCGGCCGGGCCCGCGGGGGTCGTACATCGGGCAGGGGGCCGGCGAGCATCTCCAGGGCCAGGCCGTGGGCGGTGAGGTGGTCGGCGAGCGCGGTGAGTTCGGCCGCGTCCCGGCCCAGGCGCGCATGAACTCGACGGCGTAGCGCCGCAGGTGGTGGTCCAGGACCTCGTCCGGGCAGGAGACGGGGACGTAGACCGTCAGGTTCGCGGTGAAGCCGTCGGCGGTGTCGCCGAACTGGATCAGCGCTCGCCCGACGACGGTGCCGTCGGCCTGGAAGAGATTGGAGGACATCTTTCGCAGGAACCCTGACTCTGGGAGGAGTTCGGCCGCGTCCTTGGCCCAGTCCAGCGCGTCGGTGCCCCAGCCGTCCATGTAGAGGGAGGCGACGTGGGGGCCGATGGTCTCCACCACGCGCGCACCGATCTCATCGGTGCCCATCACGTAGTGCTCGGGGTGCGCCGTGAGAAGCGGCTTCTCGTCGCCGGCGAAGGCTTTGTCCATCCAGGCCGGGCACTCACCCGAGCTCAGGCCCTTCGTCGCGAGCACGGTGGTGCCCCCCCGAAGGTGCCGTCGGAGGTACGGGCGCTTTCGCACAGGAAGGCGTTGCCCTCCCCGATCTCGGCGGCCAAGAGGTCGAGGAGTCCCTGGCGGCCGAGCAGCGTCCGGAAGCGGTCCACTGCGCGGCGGGCGTAGAACAGTTCGAAGTCGTCGGTGCTCCGGCGCCAGCGGGTCCGGCCTGAAGCGTCACGGTGACGGGCGGAGTTATCTGGTTCTCGGGCATGGTCGAACCTACCTCCTGTGGCCCGATGCCCGTCAGGATGCGCACACTGCACCATCTCCGCTCGGACTGCACTTCCTTTGCCCGCTCTTGCCGTTCCTGTGACCACACATGTCACTTCGGCTCCAGGAAGCGACCGCATGGTGTCGGGTGCACGCCTGTTCAGATGCTGGGGCTCGCGGTTGCCTCCGACGGCGACTCCATGGTGGCGGAAGCCTCAGCGGGGATGGTCATGCCGATCCTGTCGTTGTCGTGGGCCACCTCCAGCCGCGCCGTATAGGAGCCGGGGGCTTGGGGGCGGAAGGTGACGACCAGAGTGCAGACGATCTGCCGGTCACCAGTGGTCGAGCATCCTTGGTGCTGCACGGTCAAGGATGGCGGCTGGGTCTGCGGGATGATGGAGAAGGTGACGTGTTCTTTGGTGTCACAGTTGTAGCCGGTGTAGGTGAAAGTGCGGCTGCTTTCGCTCCCCACGCGCACGGTAGGGAATTGCGACGAGTTCTCACCCTCCAGTTGACAGTCGGAAGGCCGGCGGCTGGAGGACGGCGGGGTGGCGGGATAGGACGGCATGTCCGGTGGGCCGGAGGCAGGCAGCCGGGATCTGCCGCCCTGGCTGGTGCCCCGCTCCGCAGGCTTCTCGGAGGACCCGCCCGCTCCCGGGCGCGAGGGGGCGTGTGTGCCGTGGTGGCCGGGAGCGGTGGTGAAGCCGGGAGCGGAATGGGAGGTGGGCTCGGAGCGGGCGGCAGGCGGGCTGTCGCCACCCGAGGTGAGCAGTCCTGCCAGCAGGCCCCCCACGCCCAGCACCATCACCCCGATCCCGGCCGCCAGTGGAGTGCTCGCTGCTGATCCTGAGCCATCCGGCGGTTCGGCCCCGCCTTCCTGCGGGCTATCTGCCGTCGTCGGGCCCGTACCGCCAATGGCCTGGCCGGCGGTGATGCCGCCTGCCGCGGAAGCCAGCGCCGCGGTCGCACTCGCCAGGCCCAGAGCCTTGCGCCGTACATCCTCCTCCTGTGCGAAGTACCTCATGTCCTTGGTGGCACCGAGCCTGGTGGCGGCCGCGCCGCCGAGCGTCAACGCCTCCTTCCAGGCACCCCAGCACAGGCTGCGGGCCAGTACAGGTGCGGCGGCCCGCGCCAAATCCCGTACGGCCGTGTCGTGGCCCTGTTGTGCCGCCGACGCGAGCGCGCGCCGCACCAGCCCTGTCCCGGCGGCGACCTCACGTCGGCCGGGACGCTGGCTGATCCAGTCGGCGAGTGCGGTGGCGGCGCCGGACGCGGTCCGCAGGGCGCCGGACCGTTGGGCGGTCAGGACGGCGAGCTGACCACCGGCGCGGTAGCCGCCACTTTCCCGGGTGACCAGGCGCAACTGCTGTAGCTCCGCCAAGGCCCCCGGCGCGGGTATGCCGGCACCGACCGCCCCGAGAAGGGCCGTGGGCACGGGAAGCGGATGGAAGGCACACAGGGCACCGAGCAGCCGGGCGGCCTCCTGCCCGAGCCGTCCGGCGAGCCCGGAGGCCACCGCGGCCTCGTCTGCGGTGAAGGCCGTGGCGGCGGCGCTGCCTCCCGCCTCCAACAGGGCCGCCGAGGCGACCAAGGCGCGCGGATGCCCGTGCACCTCGGCGGCGAACCGGGCGGCGTCCCGGGCCTCGGCGTCGCTGAGCGGCCGCTGGAGTTCCTGTTCGAGCAGGGCGAGCGAAGCGCTCACCGGCAGACCGCCGATCCGGCAGGCTCGGATACCGGCCCCCGATTCCGCCGAACCGTGCTCGGTCGAGGAGGCCAGCACGTCACAGCCGGGTAGCGCGTCCCGCAGCGCGGCAAGCCCGCCGGGATCGGGATCCTCGAAGTCGTCGACGACGACCAGGGCTTCCACCGGCGCCATAAGCCGCTTCAGGCGCGCCGTGCCGGGCTTGTAGTCCTCGGTGTCGTAACAGGATTGGAAAATTTGCTGGAGTACATCTTCGACGCCTAGGCCGGCCGCTTGAACGAAGACCACCGGGGCGTCCGGTCCGCGGTCCGCGGCGACGCGGCTCAGCAGGGCCGTCCTGCCGCTGCCCGGCGGGCCGTGCACCCGGACGGCATAACCCTCGGCGAGCCGGGTGTCGATGCGGGCGCGTTCCCCGTCGCGCCCGAGCAGCACAGGCGCTCGTGGGGGCCGGACCCACTCCGCCGGCCGGGGGCGGCGTCGGACCTGCGGTGGCCCCCCAGCGCTCGGCGCCACGGACGATCCGTGGTCCAGCACGACGATGTGGTTCACAACGTTGACGTCGTTGTGATCGCCGACGACCAACTGCCCGCGCACGTTCTGTACTTGGACGCTCGTACCCAACTGCCGCTCCGTCCCCCGTACCGGCCACTGGGACAGCAATACAACAACCCGCGGTCCGACTCGATGCTATGTCACATCTTGGGCAAGTGTGACTTGTCGGCCACCTCTTCTGCCAGAATCGGGACACCTCTGGGACACCTTTGCCTGCGGGTGTCCCTTCAGAGATTGGCCCATGCCAGCCGCACGGGCTGCGACGGCGTCTCGGCGGAGAACGCCCGCAGGACGCTCGTGCCGGGCTCTCTGCTGATGACCATGAGCGGAGTGATCAACTGCCTCCGTTGGGTTGAGTGCTACTGATTCCAGGCGGTCTTCCTCGGCGAGGAAGACCGGGCACCATGACGGGTAAACCCCGACCGCGAGTTGGGTGTCACATGACCCGCCGACCAGTCCCTAGACAGGGATCGAGGACTGTCAAGCCCCGGGTTTGGTGGAGAGTGAGTTAGCTGGATTTCTGGAGTGACGGGTGGGGTTCGGCCGCGTAGTGGGTGGCCTCGTGTTCGGCGGGGGTGAGGTGCCCGAGCCCGAGGCGACGATCAGGCAGGTCGCCGCCGATCTGGGGATCAACCCCGAAACCTTGCGGAACTGGGTCCGGGTGGCCGGAGCGAGCCGGTCCCGGGGGCGCCGGGCGGAGGTGCTGACCGAGCCGCCGACGCCGTTGGAGGCGGAGAACGCCGTTCTGCGCAAGAAGGTCCGTGAACTGGAAGAAGAGCGCGAGATCCTGCGGAAGGCGGCGAAGTATTTCGCCGGGGAGACGCACTGGTGAACCGCTTCCAGTTCGTTGCCGGCCACCACCGCCGCTACGGCGTGAAGCGGCTGTGCACCATCCTGGGCATCGCCCGCTCCAGCTTCTGCTACTGGCGTCGCACGGCCGCGGACCGGGCCGCACGGCAGGCGGCCGACGCCCGCCTCGCCGCCCGGATACGGGCCGTGCACCGCGAGTCTGACGGCACCTACGGCGTCCCCAGGATCACTGCCGAACTCCGCGAGGCGGGCGAGCGGGTCAACCACAAGCGGATCGCGCGGGTGATGCGCAGCATCGGTCTGGCAGGTGTGCGCTTGCGCCGCAGGCACCGCACCACTGTCGCGGATCCGGCCGCGGCGAAGGCCCCGGACCTCGTCGGCCGTGACTTCACGGCACGCGAGCCAAACACGAAGTACGTCGGTGACATCACCTATCTCCCGCTGGACGGCGGGACGTTCCTGTATTCGGCCACCGTCATCGATCTCGCCTCACGCCGCATGACCGGCTGGGCGATCGCGGACCACATGCGCACCGACCTGGTCACCGACGCCCTGACCGCCGCCGAACAAACCCGCGGCAGCCTCGCCGGGGCGGTCCTGCACACCGGCCACGGGGCCCAGTACACCAGCCTCTGGGAAAACGTGCTCCGCTGGTGCGGTCCTCCGGGGCGCGGGGGACGCATGGGGGACCGGCGGGCTTCCGATGTCTGGGGGACACGAGGGATCCGAGTGGCCACAGAGCTAAGGGCTGTCCCACAAAGATCTTGGAGTCGCCTCGTGCAAGCGGGCCAGCCACCCTGCTGCCTACGACCTATCCGGCGAGGGCGAGGTTGTGCATCCGGGCGATGCCGAGCATGGCGTGGTGGACACCGTCGCCCTTGAGGCGGCAGTCACGGAGGATCTTCCATGTCTTCATGCGGGCGAAGACGTGCTCGACCCGGGCCCGGACCTGCTTGTGGGACTTATTGTGCTCCTCCTTCCAGTCCGGGAGTTGGCTCTGGCCTCGCTGTCGGCGGTGCGGGATGACAAGGCCGGTGCCCAGGTAGCCGCCGTCGGCGATCGTGAGGGTCTTGCCGACGGTGGCCTTGGCGCCAGACTCCTCCCACGCCTTGCAGTCGTTGCGGTTCCCGGCGAGCGGCCGGCCGACCACGACAACCAGGCGGGTGTCGGCGTCGATGACGACCTGGTGGTTGGTGGAGTAACGTAGTTCTTCGACCGCTCGGCGATGGTGTGGTCACGGGTGGGGACCAGGGTGCCGTCCACGATGAGCACGGTGTCTTTGGCGAACCGCTTGCGGGGCTGGACTGCGAGCAGGGGTCCAAGGTGGTTGATGACTCGGCCGGCCGTGGACTTCGAGACGCCGAACAGCGGCGCGAGCTGCCGCAACGTCAGGTTCGTTCGCCAGTAGGCCGTGACCAGCAACACCCGGTCCTCCAGCGGCAGACTCCACGGACGGCCTCGGTGGATCACATCTGCTCCATCGCGTCGGAGCGCGGTCAGCAGCTTGCCGAAGCAGCGCGGGCTCAGCCCTGCGAACGGGGTTGTCCAGGACGGCTCCGACGCCGTGATCACACTCGTCACACCATGATCATCACTCAGGCCGACCTCATGCCGAGGCATGCCCACAGCTACGCTGATCGAGGCAGTCCACAGTGAGTAAAACCGGGGGAAACCGTGAACCGACCGCTGCTGTTCCTCGACGTGGACGGGCCACTCAACCCCTATGCAGCCAAGCCGGAGAGGCGTCCCGACGGCTACACCACGCTCCGGGTCCCCCGGAACGACGCCCATCAGGACGACAGGGGCCTGTCGTCCCGACGACGCCCCCTGCGAGTCTGGCTCAACCCGGAGCACGGACGAATCCTGCTCCGGCTCGGCTTCGAGCTGTGCTGGGCCACCACATGGATGGACGACGCCAACCGGTGGATCGCACCGGTCCTCGGCCTTCCGGAACTTCCCTTCGTGAACTTCGGCGACGTCCTGCTCCAAGAACGCCCTGATGGAGTCCACTGGAAGACCGGACCGCTAGTGGACCACGCAGGCGGCCGTCCTTTCGCCTGGGTGGACGATGAGCAGAGCGAGCTGGATCAGACTTACGTGACCGCCCACCACCCAGGGCCCGGGCTCCTCCACCACATCAACCCACGGATCGGCCTCCGGGAGAACGACTTCCACACGCTCGCCGACTTCGCCCGGTCCCTGGACACCTCACGAACCACCGGCTGAACACCTCGCCAGCTCCGCAGGCTGCTCCGCACTCGGATCCAAGATCTTTGCGGGACAGCCCCCAGGCTCTCACATGATCTTCACCGTTTCGCGGCCTTGCGCGGAACAATCGTGGGCCTCGCAGGCGTTGGCAGTCCCGGAGTCGAGGAGGGGAAGGTGTCGGGGCTGAAGCTGTTCCACACGGCGAATGGCGGCGTGAGCGAGGTTGCGCCGCGTCTTGCTGAGGTCGAGGCGGATGTGCAGCACCTCATCGAGGCGCACATGGAGACGATGCTGGGCGTGCGGTTCCTGGCGAGCGAGTACAGCACCGGACCGGTGCACGGCGGGCGGATCGACTCGCTGGGCCTGGACGAGAACGACGCGCCGGTGGTCGTCGAGTACAAGCGCGGCACGGATGCGGGTGTGATCAACCAGGGCCTGTTCTACCTGGCGTGGCTGATGGACCACCGCGCCGAGTTCGGGCACCTGGCCCGCGAGCGCCTGGGAGCGGCAGCCGCCTCGCAGGTGCGGTGGAGCGCGCCGCGGCTGATCTGCGTGGCGGGCGACTTCACCCGTTACGACGTGCACGCCGTGCGCGAGCACCGGCGCAGCATCGACCTGGTCCGCTACCGCTTCTACGGCGAGCGGCTCGTCGGCCTGGAGACGGTGGCCTCCGTCACGGGGCAGACGGCGGGATTTGGGGCGGCCCGTCGCCGGCGCATGGCCGAGAGGACGCGCGGGCACCTGACGCAGGGGGCGATGGCCGAGCTGGCCGCCGCGGTCGACGAGAGACTGCTGGGCCTGGGGCAGGACATCACCACGACCGAGAACCGCCTCTACCGGGCGTACCGGCGGCTGCGGAACTTCGCCTGCGTGTGCCCGCCGCAGCAGACCAAGCTGCTCGTCTACCTCAAGGCCGACCCGAAGGAGTCGGCCTGGTGCCCGGCTTCACCCGGGACGTAACGGGGCTGGGCCACCACGGCACCGGCAACCTGGAGGTCCGGCTGCGCACGGAGCGGGACCTGGAGCGGGCCCAGGACCTGTTCCGCCTCAGCTACGCCGCGGCGTAGCGCGAGACGCTGTAGGGCGGCGTCCTGGCCGGGATGAAGTTGTGACAGGTCTGGTGTCGGTGGCCTTTCGACGGCGGGGCAGAAGTGGCGGTGGACTTTCAATGGTGCGGTGATTTCCCGGTTTGGCCAACCGGGGGCCGCTGATACAAAGCGCCGGGTAGGCGCTCGGTGCGTCGAACGCCTACCCGGCTGTCGCCTATAGGAAGGGAGTGTCACGGTATGCGTTCTGAATCCTCACCGTCTTGGTGGGATCGCCCCCTGTCGCAGGGGACCCAAGGGGCCGTCTTCGCCTTCTCCCTGGCCGTGCTGGTGCTGACGGGCGGCCTCCTGCTGGTCGCCCTTACCGATCAGTGGCTCGCCTGGATCCGGTGGGGCCTGGAGACGGCCGGCATCCTTACGGTCTTGGGGCTCGCCTGCGCCCTGGCCATCCGCTGGGTGACCAGGCCCGGTTACTGACCTCTGCGCTTCAGGGTGACGCTTATTGTGTCCTTCGGCGCACTGTCGCCTGTATGGGTGAGGTGCGAGCGTATGAGCTTGATCCCCTTTCGTTCTGACCACTGGATACCGATGCAGCGGCAGGTCAGGGTAGGTGCAATGAAGTCACGCACCACATCCGGCAGGGGACAGTTGGACCCAGTAGCTGAATCAGTCGCCGTCTACAGCGGCCATGCCGACGACTACGCGGCGGTGCACGCTCCGAAGATGGCGGATCGTGTCGAGCGGTTCGCGGTGTCCTTGCCTGCGCCTTCGCTGATCCTCGACGCCGGGTGCGGTCCGGGCCGCGACCTTGCGCGATTCCAGAAGTATGGGCATGTAGTGCGTGGTGTCGATCTCAACCCGGTGTTCGTGGCGATGGCCAACGCCCACGCGCCCACCTCACAGTGCGACCTGCGCGA